>JBCCDS010000014.1:0-100693 GCA_039030655.1 Bacteroidota bacterium
CGGCAACTTCCGGGTATACATCTACCTGGCCAACGTTGGTAACAAGCAGCTGATTCAAGAGCTCCGCTTCGATCGCGAATAAGACTTAATAGCTTGAACGGTAAGCGCCCGTCGGTTTAGAGCACCGGCGGGCGCTTTTTTTAGGGTCGAGGGTCTCCAGACCCGAGCGACCATTTGCTCGGGGCTGGAGACCCTCGACCTTTATAATTCCGCTACACACAAGCCTACCATAAACTCCTGCAATAATCGGCGCACGGCACTTCCCGAAGTGGTATAGTTATTGACCATAACTGCAAAAGCCAGTTGCTGCCCGTCGCTGCGATGCACGTAACCGGCATAGCAGCGAACGCCATCTACTGAGCCAGACTTGGCGTAGAGCCGGCCTTCAGCAGCGGTGCCTTTCAGGCTGTTGCGAAGGCTGCCCGTGCGACCAGCCAGTGGGATCGTAGCCAGGTAATTTTCATCACCATCCATCTTTTGTAGCAGGCCAGTAAGCAGGCGAGGCGGGAAGTAATTGCGTGGAGAAAGCCCACTGCCATCATTAAGGCGTACGCCCTCCGTAGATAGGCCCTGATCAGCTAGCCACTGAGTAATGGCGGCGGTAGTGCCCATTTCGTGTGGCGGCAAATCCTGATTTTTGTTGATGGCGCGTAGAAGGGCTTCAGCATACAAATTGACGCTGCGTAAGTTGGTACGACCAGCAATGGCTAGAAGGTCAGGAGAGGCCTGCTCGTGTAGCAGTTGACCGCTACCGGTATAGCGCAGATCCAGCCACTGAGCGCTGGCTGCCGGGCGGACGGTGGTAATACCGCGCGTTTCCAGGGATGCCTGCAATTGTTGAGCGGCAAAGAGCGGTGGGTCAGGCACTGCTCCTTTAATAGTAAAGCGACCACTACCTGCTGGAATAGTACCACGCACAAAGTGGCGATAGTTGTAGGGGGCACCGAAGATATAGGCATTGTCGCCAGTTTCAGGGCCGGCAGTGCGCACTTCATTTTGGAAAACGAGACTGGGGATGTTCGGGCGGGTGCCACTTATAGCAGGAATGGCTTCCAGCTCTCGTTGTCGCTGAAAATCGAGGTAGTAGAAATTCTCGTGCAGATTTAGTCCATAAATCCCTACACCGTAATAATTGCCGATATCTGACCAGGGCCAGCTCATGCTGTGGCCTTCACTGCCGTAGTAGCTACCATCGCCAATGACGTAGCCCTCGATTCTACGGATACCGGCCGCCCAGACGGCATTGACCCAGCGCTGCAATTGAGCGTCGAGGTCAATCGCTTCGCTCATGTTGGGGGAACCCAGGCAGGGGTCGCCTCCGCCTACTAGAAAAAGATGTCCTTGTAAAGTACCATTTTCGATAGTACCGTCGGCGATGAGTCGCGTCTGGAAAGTAGCATCGGGGCCCAGAATATTGAGCGCTGCAGCAGTGGTGATTAGTTTTTGAGTGGAGGCAGGAATGAGCGATTTTTCGGCCTGGAAGCTAGCAATTGACTGGCCCGTAGCCAGATCGATGACATCAATTCCGATTTGGGCGTGGCGGAGCTCGGGCTCGTTGGCGAGATTTCGGACCAGTTCTGGAATGGGTTGCCCCAATAAAGGTTGCTCCGTTACGCAGGAGGTGAAGACCAGCGGAAGTACAAAAAGAAAAAATAGGCGCATGTGGAGTGGCTTTGGGTGGGGAAAGATACGTTGTGGGAGGTTTACTTTTTGCTAACGCAAAAAGGGTTTGTTTCGGCCGCCAGCGACCGAAAGTTGATTCCCTGACTGCGTCAGGATCAGTTTATGTCGCCGCGAGGCAGCGACAGTTGTAAGGAGGCTCGGCTACGCCATCGCACCATCTATTTTTTCTGCCCTTAGCTCTCCTCTAGCTAAGGCGACGCCGTAGGCAAGCAAGTTCTAAACCGCCGAGGCCCTTGGCCGAGTGCTAAACTACGATGGCGAAGCCGAGTAAACGGAGGAGGCTTTGCCGACGACCTCAACTTTTTTTGAAACCTGGGGAACTTTATAGGAACTCCCCACTGTTATGTGCGCGATAAGGGAGGAATCAGCTTGCTGGAAACTCCTTAATTTGTAATCGCATTAACGCCTTCGCCGCTATGGAACGCAACGAACGCATTCAAATTTTTGAGTTGGAGATGATGGACCACTACAAGACGGTCTACAACTTCCTGTTGCGTCTAAGCGGTAACGAAACCGATGCCGTAGATCTGACGCAAGAGACCTACGCCCGCGCTTATCAGAAGCTGCACCTCTACCAGGAGGGTACTAACGCCCGTGCCTGGCTATTCCGGATCGCTCACAACCTGTTTATCAACAGTGTGCGCAAGCAATCTAAGCGGAAGGAGGAACAGCTGGATGAGCGGGAAGCTTATCAGCGTCAGGACGACAGTCGTAGTCTCGGCACTTTCCAGGACCTGCGCCAAGCCGGCGCACTGGATCGCGATTTCTCTGATGAAGTGAGTTTGGCCCTCAACCGCCTGCCCGAAGACCAACGGGTGGTGGTACTGATGGCGGACCTCTACGATTTCAGCGAAAAAGAAATCGCCGAAGTGCTGAAGTTGAAGCTCAACACGGTCAAGTCGCGGACCCACCGCGCCCGTTTGAAGCTCATCAATATTCTGCGCACTTTCGCCGGACAGGAGTACGGTATTCGTTCAACCCGAAATGCTTGAGTAAATTGAGAGCTGCTGCTCTCTGCTGCTAATATTGGTAGTAGGGAGTGGCAGCTCTTCTCAATATTATACCGTCATGAGCAGAAAAAACTGTCAAGGACCATCCTTTAATGGTCACGATGCGACCCCCAATAATCGGGTGGTAGAAGTGATCGATTCCCTGCCGACCGAGGCGCGCCCTAATTATGGGCAACATAGTCAGATTGACGATGTGAAAGCCTTTAAAGTGTTAATGAAGAAGAACTTACCTTTCCAGCGCCCTGCGCCAGACCTGTTGACGAAGATACACGAGCGAATAGACGAGATAAAAGAATAGATAGAGGAGGAAGAAGTACAACCGGCCGCGCTCTACCAACCATACACTCACTAGGTAGACCATGCATATATTCTCAAGATCGCGCCGGTTCATCCAGATTATTTGATATTCAAGCCTGGCATAAAAGACCGAAGTCGTCTTTTGTGGGCATAGTACTGTTAGCTTAGCAGTAGCTAAAGCCACCCGACTTGAAAATACCCTTTAAAGAGCTGCTGCTGCGCAGCCCCCGCTTAATAGCCTTTGGCCTGGCACTGACCTTTTTTAGTAGCTACGGCCAGACCTTTCTGATTTCCCTGTACATCCCGGAGATTGAAGCTGCTTTTGGCTTCTCCAATACCGACCTGAGCTCGCTCTATGCGGTAGCTACGCTGTCAGCAGCTTTTAGCCTTCCCTGGCTGGGCGGCTTGCTGGACCGTCGCCCTCTGCGGGCTTATACCTCAGCGGTCTTATTGGGCCTGGCCCTGGCTTGTGTCAGCTTGTCGCTGGCCATTCACCCGCTATGGGTGGGCTTGAGCTTTTTCGGGATGCGCCTTTTCGGGCAGGGCTTGATGAGTCATACTTCGGTATCGACCATGGCAAGGGCTTTTGAGGCCGAGCGGGGGCAAGCTATTAGTCTGGCTACGCTGGGGCACTCGCTGGGTAAGGTCGGTTTCCCGATTCTGATCATACTGGCGATCGAAGGCCTGGGCTGGCGGCAGAGCTTGCAATTATCGGCCTTGAGTTTGGTTATTTTTGTACTTCCGCTGGTGTACTGGTTGCTGCGGGGGCAAGCGCAGGAAGTGCTCTATCCAATTGTACGGGTAAGGCAGGCCGATGATCCTCCTACGGACCGCTGGTCGATCCTGCGGGGCTGGACCTTCTGGAAGGTAGCTCCGACCTTGTTTAGTCTCGGCTTTCTGAATACGGCCATCTTCTTCTTCCAACTCAAACTGGGCAATAGTCGGGGTTGGAGCCCGGAATTTGTCGCTGGCTCTTTTTCGGTCTACGCTATTGCTGGGGCAGTAGCCACCGCTGTTGCCGGTCCGCTGGTAGATCGACTGACGGCCCGCCGCTTGTTCCCTTGGTTTCTGCTGCCTTATCTGGTTGGTCTGGCGCTTTTAGCCAGCTTTAGCCAGGCCTGGGTGTATCCCGTCAGTTTGGGTTTTGTGGCCCTGGCCAACGGTTTTGGGGGCACGACCCTGGATGCGCTCTACGCCGAAGTCTACGGTACTGCCGTAATTGGGCAGGTCAGGGCTTTATTTGTGACGGTCATGGTGATCAGTACGGCTCTGGGGCCCTTCTGTTTTGGCTTGCTGCTGGATGCTGGCTGGAGTTGGAGTGCGGTTTTTGGGGCTGGTTTGGTGTATTTGCTGGGGGTGATGGCCTGGGCGAGCTGGGGTGGGGTTGCACGCAAGGGACGCAACGATTAGCGCAACGGGCGCAAAGATGGGGTTCACGCGACGGCGCAAAGGCGCAACGCTATTGTTCCGCTAGGACATACTTTTGGTACATGGGGATCATGGTTTCCCGTAGATATTTAAGAGGATCTCTTTCCACCTCGTCGGCTAACTCATGGAACTCCATATTTTCTACATAAAGGTTCTGTAGACGATTATAAAGTTCAGATGCACCATTATGGTCTTGACCGTCATTTGTGGCTCTCATAAAGGCGAAGTTTGCTGCCGAATACTCCAATCTATCCTCTTCGGCAACTGATGTTTTATGTTGAATACTAAAAATTACAATGTAATGTAGACGCCGAGCATCAGTATAGAAATCGGACTCATTAGGATCTAATACATGACAAATAGACGTTATCTCCTCAAGGGTATAAGGCAGGAAGCCATGTTCGATTAATGCACTTCCTCTTCCTATACGTCTAGCCAGTAGAGCAGTTGAATGTTGGAAACAAGTATTGCTTTGTTCGATAGAGTTTGTTTTAAATGACCCACTGAGAAAGAAATCAGGATTGATACTGGCTCCAAAGTCTCTAGTTGCATATTCCTGACCTTGGACCATTACAATGAATTTTGCACGGGTTGTAAAGGAGCCTGTAGTGATTTGCGGTAATAAAATCCAAGTTTGGTGCATAGTTGGAAGACTATAGTCACCATATCCGGTACCACAAAAGCTACCACCATTACCACACAAAAACCCTGAGTAACTAGGGCGTTCGGATATCCACTCTCCTTTAGGATTAAGGGCAGTTACTCTATAAGTTATTAGCCCTGCTGGATCACCAGCATATAGAATGGTGGAGTCCGTAAAATTGCTGAGTACCAAAAACTGTGCACCAAGGCTGTCGATCCTATAGTCTAAATGGATACTGTCGGCATCAGTATAAATGCCAGTTTGATTAACGGCTGCTACATTATAATAAGCGAAAGGAGGAGCTTCAGGGTACTGCCCCATAAGGGTGCCTACGCCTGTAATAAACAGAACTATTGCGATGCTTTTTCTAAGCATATGAGCTTGATACGGGTTGATTAAACTTACTCACTAAAGTTAGGCCCAATAACGGAATCCCTGGTAAAACGACTGTCTAAATTGAATCGATAAGGTTGCAGATCTTTGGGTCCCCAAAATTCCAGGTATCGATCAGATCGATACAATGAAGTAGCGGCTAAAGAAGGACGTTCGTCTGGGCAGAGTAGTTGTATGCTGTCGTTCCTCCAATGGTAGGTGCCAGTATAAAAATCGGTATAACCTATCCCACTGGAGCAGTACTGAAAACTGCCATCTTGATAAAGTCGGATTTCAGCTCCGCTAATGGGGCCATCGCTATAGGCAGCAAGCGAAATCTCGTTTGATTGATAGGGGTACTTCCATGCTGTTTTCCCCATTTGACGGACGAAGTACCCACAGAGAGCTAGGATAGAAGCAAATAGAGCAAAGCTTATCAAACAACAGCGCAAAAAATGCATTAAAGCTGCCTTTAGGAAAATTGATCGGAGCTTCCTGTTTAGTCGCCAAAGGAAATCCCCACCGAACGGGCTACCTGGACGAGATATCCATTAGGATCTACTAGTTTATTACCCTTGACGGACTCTTCCAACGGGACACTTTCTACTCGATGGTTGCGGAAGGAGACCATGCGGGAAAATTGCTCGTCTCGTACTAATTCAAAGGCTCTGACGCCCATGGCCGTGGCCAGGATGCGGTCAAAGGCAACGGGGGTGCCGCCGCGCTGTACATGGCCTAGAGCTGTAGTACGGATTTGATGTTGACAGCCGTTTTCCTCCAGTTGTAAGCGTAGATAATTGGCGATACCTCCCAGTTTTAGGTGCTGATCGCCTGCTTCGATAGCGCGGTGGCCAATGGCTGTACCATCTTGGGGTAAGGCGCCTTCGGCCACTACGATGTTGACAAAACCCTTGCCCTTGCGGTAGCGCTTGTTGATTTTTGCCAGGATCTTTTCCAAATCGTAGGGGATTTCGGGAATCAGGCAAATCTCTGCACCACCGGCGATGGCCGTGTGGAGGGCAATCCAGCCAGCGTGACGCCCCATCACTTCCATGATCATCACCCGATGATGGCTCTCGGCGGTGGTCAGCAACTTGTCGAAGCTTTCGGTAGCAGTTTGTACGGCGGTGCTAAAGCCGAAAGTGAGATCGGTACCCGGCAGGTCATTGTCGATGGTCTTGGGGGCCCCGACTATTTTCACCCCTTTTTCAGCCAGGGCTTGAGAGATGCGTTGACTGCCATCTCCACCGATATTGATGACGGCCTCAAAGCCTAAATCATGGATACGGTCGGCTAGTTGCTGGGAAATGTCGATCGTGCTCCAGCTGCCATCGGGAGCTTTTACGGGAAACTCCAGGGGATTACCCTTGTTGGTCGTTTTTAGGATAGTACCACCCTTGACGTGGATGCCTGCGGTTCTTTTGGCGGTAAGTTTCAAGAGCTCTGGTGGGTTTTTTAAGATCCCATTAAAGGCCTCCTGACTGCCCCAGACTTCCCAGCGGCCGTCCTTTCTGGCCGATTTAGCAATGCCGCGGATGACCGCATTAAGGCCCGGGCAATCGCCGCCACCAGTGGAAACAAGCAGTTTTTTCTTCATTGATAATGGTCTTCAACTAAGCAGTACAATTGCGATGGACCGCTATGGGGTACTGCTTAAAAGTACTATTAAGCCTTAATAAGGAGAAGTCTGGCGTGGAAAAGCTAAAAGTTTAGCCCTCGTGCCTACCGAAACTGAGGATATGACCGTCAGGGTCACTTAGTTCGAAATCAAGCATGCCGTATTCGTGTAATTGTGGCTCAGATAGCGTCGTGACCCCATTACGCTCAAATTCCTGATGTAATTGGTGAACCTCATAGACGAAGATGTAGATGTTGGTGTGTTGCTGGAAAGCCCTGGTCTTTTCCTGGCGAAGGCTGAGATGAATAGAAACTCCGTCTCGCTTTAAGACCGCATAATCGATCGGACTGTTCCAGCCGAAGCTCAAGTCGAAACCTAGCTTGCTGCAATAAAAATGTAGTGCGGTATCCATGTTCCTGACGGGAAGAATAGTGGCAGCGTGGGAGAAACTTTTGTTGGTAGTAGTCATTGGATGGGGTGGTTTTCGGGACCGGGTTAAGCAGGCTTAAGCCTGCGCTAGGTTAGCGCGAACTTCAGTTCGCAAGTCAACAGACTAAAGTCTGTTGAACCCAGCGCGGACTAAAGTCCGCTTAACCGTGTCCACCTGCGGAAGTACAAAAAGAAAAACAGCCTAGTCTAGAATAAACTCATAATGGCGGGACCCCATAAGTGAGCAGTAAAAAAATAAGTAGCCAGGGCTAAAAAGGCAGTAGCTACGAATAGCGCAGCAGTTGCGGACCATTTGGCAAATGAAGTCTGCACCAGCTTGCGCTGCCCGATGAATACCTCGGCAACGACTAGATTGGGGAGGTAGAACCAAAAATCCATGAAATAATCGAATGGTCCCTGGAAATTCTCCAAATGGCCAATACCGTCGGTGAATAGGAACCAAAAACCGTAATCCATACGATAGAGCCAGGAGCCGATAGCTAGCGCAAAAAGACGGATGCCCCAGGCGCGGTGCTGCTCAAAACGCCTGGCTCGGGCATGATGGATGGTTGCGATTGCTGCGCCAAAAGTGAGTAGGCCGTAGCCGGTAAAGGCGATGTCCATTACTAGGCCACCGATAGTACCCTTGAGGAAAATGAAGATCAACCCACCAATGGCGGTGAACAGGGCCGCCAACACGTATAAACGACCCAGCCAACGGTGGAGTGCGGGGTACTTTTGTCTAAGGCTACCGATGAGTTGGATACAACCCAGGATCAAAATGATGCCGCCAGCGGCGAAGTGTAGCCCAATGCCTAAAGTGGCGGTTTGGCTGTCGTTATCGTAGAGGTCGGGTAATACTTCGTTCCACTGAGTGGTGTTTCCCTGGAGGAGGGCCACGAAGTAGAAAGCCAGAATATAAAGGCCGAAAACGGTAGCACTTATCCAGACCGTAGCAACCAGTAGGCGTCCAAAGAATTGGAGGTATTTATCGGCAGTAGTGGCACTAGCGTTCATAGATTAATTCACCTTCAAGGTAGGTAGCCTCAACCCGAGTTTGGTTGATTTGGTTGCGATCTATTTCGAAAAGATGGCGATCCAGGATGATTAAGTCAGCTGCTTTACCTACTTCCAAACTACCTACCAACTCCTCCTGACGCATAACGTAAGCGGCGTTGATGGTATAAGCAGCGATAGCTTCTTCCAGACTGATCTGCTGAGGGCTGCGCGTAACGGCATTTTGTAAGCCAATAAATGGATTGAGGTCGCTCACGTCCCAGTCGCTACTTAAAGTAATGCGGGCACCAGCCTCGCTTAAGTTGTGTAAGGGGATAATCGCCTGGTTTAACTCGGACCCGATCAGATAATTATTACCGAACCAGTTGACGGGCTGGGTAAAATCACCGGCTACTTGTGCGTCCGCAGTAACGTTAAGTGCGGCAAAGCGAGGTATATCTACGGGGTCAACATATTCCACGTGGGTCAGGCGATGGCGCCCCTGCCTAGTGCCGGCTGCTTCGATGGCATTGAGGGCTTCGTGTACACCACGGTTGCCGATCGCGTGAATGTGAAAATCGAAGCCTGTTCCTTCGAGCGCGCTAATGTATTCGGTGATCCGTTCCTGGCTAAAGTAATTCAGCCCATTATTAGTAGGGCGGCCGAAGTAATCGACCAAGAAATCGTCGTGCATGGCGGATGTCGTATTGTGAATGATGCCATCGCAGTAGACTTTGATCTGATTGATTTTTAGTAAGCTATTTGGATCGTTACGATACAGCGCTCTTAGGTTATTTATTTGTTCATTATCCACTTCCGCAGGGTATGCCCATAATCCTAAATTTACGCGCACAGTTAGCACATCTTCGCGTTCTAACCTATCCCAGACGAGATGGTGCTCTCGCTGCCAGTAGGTGCGTGCATCACAAATTGAGGTAATGCCGTTTTGGGCCAGTTCTGGGAGGGCAAACTCAATCAAGCCGAGGTAGTCGTTTTCAGTGCGTTCGGGACTGGGCGTAAGGGCCAAGTCAAGCAGTAGGTTGCCCGCGTTATCAATTAGCAGGCCATTGGCCGTACCGTCTGCTGCTCGCATGATAATACCACCTGGTGGATCAGGTGTGTTGGTATCAATACCCATTAGTTCCAGTGCTTTGGAGTTGCACCAGATGGAATGAGAGGTTTGCTCCATAATGGCCACCGGACGGTTGGGTGCGACCTCATCGATGATCAACTTAGGCATGCGGGTTGCGCTTAGTGGAACATCTATCCAGTGACCCCAGCCGAGCAACCAACCGCCTTCAAGATTTTCTTGCAGGGCATCGAAGATAGCGTCACTATAGTCTTCAGGGTCTTCGATGCTATCGTCCAAAATAAACTGAAAGTTATCGGTGGCGGCTTCCAGTGGGTGGAGATGAACATCGTGAATGCCGGGCATGACAAAAGCGCCTTCAAGATCAATTTCTTCCGTCCGGTCACTTGTCCATGCAAAGGCTTCCTGGTTGGATCCAACGAACTCTATGTAGCCATTACGGATGAAGATGGCTTCGGCCCAGGGCTGATCAGGATTAACGGTATAAATACTACCATTAAAAAAGAGCATTTCGCCGGGTTGTCCACTCGGGCCGGGATCGTCTTCTGGACAGGAAAGTGCCAAGGTGCTCAGTAGTAGCGGAAAGAGTAGTAGGAAGTACTTGTGGTCGAGTGGCATAAGGTAGTATGCTTTCTACCCCAAAATGTACAATTAATCACCTTAACAGTCTATTTACTTTCAAGTAGAGCGTCTGCATGTGGTAGTAATTCCCGGATTAAGGCCAATCCCTGATTGCCATTGGTGAAGACAACGTAACCAGACCGATCCTGCCAGAATAGCTTGAAGTGCGCCCGGTAGGAATTGTTGGCCCCATCGTGATAAACCACAGTCGTGCCGTCGCGATCTTCGATTTCCGGGCCTAGGCCGTAGGCAGAGTTAGGCTCCGGGCTGATCATATCCTCAATTAAGTTTCGGGAGAGGAAGTCGGATTGCTCTTCGTCATAGGCACTCATCAGTTTGCTTAATAGAGAAGCAAGATCGCTGGGAGTAGTCCAAAGACCAGATGCCGCGGCCTCGGGCATGCTTTCGTAGCCGCGCGGGAGGGCGGTAGGCTGGCCATTTCGATTATGCGCCTTAGCGATGTCTCCAAAGCTAGCGGGCAAGGGGTTTTGGTAGCTGCTTCTCTCCATGCCTAGTGGTGCAAATAACCATTGGTGAGCAGCTTCATGATAGGGCAGATCAGTGACTGTTTCGATAATTGCTTGGATAACGGTGATACCCCCACCAGAATACCTGTAGCGACTACCGACGGGGAAATCGACGTAAACGCCTTGGTTTTTGGCTGGCCCACTGCCTTGTAGAATTTGGAGGGTAGAGGGTAGCTCTTCTTCAGGCAGGAAATCGTCGAAGCCATGTACGGTACAACCGGCGGTATGGGAGAGCAGGGTGCGCAGCGTTACGGGACGCTCGCGGGTGTATTGGTTTTCTGCTATTTGCCAGTCTTTGAGATAGGTGTTGACATCGGTGTCTAAATCTAATAGACCTTCTTCGACCAGACGGAGCGTAAGCAGTGCATTGCCCACCTTGCTGACGGAGCCAACGGAAAACATAGAATTTGTGCTGATTGGCGTGTCTTTGCCTAACTGAACCAGGCCGAAGGTCTTAGTGCTGTGGAGTTGACCATCGGTCAATAGTGCCATACTGATCCCAGGTACCTGGTGCTTTTCCAGGAGCTGGTTGATCAGGCTGTCTAGTTCATCCAAGGGGGAGGAAACTGGAATGGGGGCAGCGACGGTAGGAGCAGGCTGGACCTCGGTCTCCACCAGCTCGGTGCTGGCTCGGCGACAAGAACTCGTTACTAAAACAAGCCCTAATAAAAAGAGCAGGCTGAGTTGCTTTAATGGAATAAAGAAGGGAGCGATTTTCATTGGGAGGAGGTTGGATAGTATAGGGGCTAAACGCCACAATGATAATGGCAGACTGTGGGATACAAGCCTAAATGGGGCCTTAGATTTCTAGTATTCTATAAATCAGAAGAAGTTTTTTTATACTGCCCCGGAGTGACGCCTTTGATTTTTTTGAAAGCCTGATAGAAAGCTGAATTAGAGCGAAAGCCACAGGCTTGACCGATGGCTTCCAGGGTCAACTCATTGCGGTTTAACAGCAGTTGCGCGGCCGCTTCTACCCGATATTCATTGATGAAGCTGGTGAAATTTTTTCCCAATTCTTCATTGAGGTATTGAGAGAGGGTGTGCGGACTGATTTGGAGCTCTTGCGCTATGACTGGCATTTTGAGGTCCTGGCGTTGGAAGAGCTGTTGCTTACGTACTAACTGATCGAGTTGTGTTGCTAACTTTTGTTGGTCGGCAGCAGAGATGGATTTATTATTGTACTTGCTGGAAGTGGGGGAAAAGATATTGACGTTTTTGCGGCGGAAAAACCACAACAGGATAAGCAGGTAAAAGATGAAAGAAAAGGAAAGTGCACCTACGATGTAAGAGGTGTAATCAATCGTGCTGTAGGCCAACCAGACGATAAAAACACCGAGGGTAATACTCAATAACCAGGCATCCTGATTACTGAGCGATTGTCGATCTCGAAAAAGGCGGACGGCATTGCTTCTGAGCTGATAAGCTGCTGCCAGGATGTAGAGTAACCATTGTAGATACAGCCAAAAGCCGAAAAAGGGGAAGTCAAGGCGCCAAAGGTGGCGGTATTCCTTGTAGGGATATAAAACGCCCAGGAGGACCATAATCGTCAAGGTGCTCAGTACATGAAGCGCCCAATAATGTTTAGCGGTTCCGCCCAGCTTAATGGCCCGCACATGTAGGTATAAAAACGGACCAATGAGGGCGCAAGCCGTTAATCCGACCTGAATGAAAAGGCCGTGTACTTCCGGATAAAAAAACAGGAAGGAAGATTTAATGATCCGAATACTGATGACCAGAATCAAACCAGCTAGAAAATAAGTGGCCGGGCTCTTCTCTTTGCTGAAAAAGGCAAAGTAAGTGCTCAGGAAAAAACCGTTGAAGGCACCGACCGCACTGAAAAAGAAGAGCAACTGATTTTCTAAGGACATAGAGGATAAACGGGCTTAGTAATCGTCTTTATTCCTAGCCGTAAGGAATCTTTGATGTGCATAATCGCCAATTTTTCTCCCTAAATCAAAACCTGCCTCAGAATCATACCTAAAATGGATGCCGAGATAAATGGTTACTCCCCTTCTCGAATCATCTTTTTAATAATGACCAACTGCCCAAAGTGATAATAGGCGTGTTCAATCACCCCTTCGATATTCCTGCGGAAGTCCCCATACTGCGCCATGACAAAAGGAGCGGCCAACTGCTCTGCGGCCATATCGGCTACATACTCGACAAATTTTTGGGCATTGTCAAGGAATTGCTGCCGCAGCGCCTCCCAGTCCTGTTGAGACTGGATAGGTGGCAGGTCGTAGCTGTATTTGTCGCGGATGCTCAGCTCTCCTCCTTCAAATACCTGGATAATACCTGCCAGGTAATAATCGACGTGGAAGGTCAGCGCTGCCAGGCTGTTGAGCGATCTGATTTGCTGAGTCGCTTCTTTCCAACTGAGATCAGCCAGTTGTTCCTGGTAATTGGTATTGGCGATCCACCGGCCATCGAGCAGGAGATCGCAGAGACGGGCAGCGAGTTGTTGGCCGGTTTCCATTCGGATAGGTAGGATTTAGTCTTTGAGAAGATAAGGATTTAATCTTATCAGGGCATTACATAAACTACTTTCCCTTGCTTTTCTACCAAGTTGATGAACAGCTAGATCGGATTGTGGTAGCCGGGCTATATTGGGACTGTATTGCAGTAGTAGCTACGGAAGCCTGAATGCTTTTCTGAATTTTGATTAATCCTATTTATGAAGGTGTCTACTCCTGCTATTTATTGGGTGTTTTTCTACAGCTTATTGTTCGGTCAATCCGTCTTTGCTCAGCCTATTGATCAACATCCAGACAATCCCCATTACTTTCTTTATCAGGGGACACCCTTGGTATTGGTCACCTCTGCCGAACACTATGGAGCGGTAATTCATCAGGGCTTTGACTACGAAAAATACCTCCACACCTTAGCTCGACTAGGCTTGAACCACAGCCGGATTTTCCTCGGTGACTACTTCGAGTACCCAGGAGCTTTTGGCATCATGACGAATACCTTAGCACCGGATTCCAATCAGCTGATAGCTCCCTGGCAGCGCAGTAATGAACCCGGCTTTAAACTAGGTGGGAATAAGTTTGACCTGGATCGCTGGAACCCCGCCTACTTTGAGCGTTTGGGTGATTTTATGCAGCAAGCGGCGGAGCAGGGAGTTGTCGTGGAAGTCGTGCTTTTCTTTAGCTGTTTTATTGATGATACTTCGCCCTTCTACGGGCCGAATAACATCAATGATCTACCCGCCTTCTCCTCCCTGGAGTACCGTACGCTAGCCAATGAACAACTGCTGCAACGACAACGAGCCTACTGCGAAAAACTGGTGGAGTTTCTAAACCCATATGATAATCTAATCATCAATATTGCTAACGAACCCTGGTTCTCGAATCAAATCGAAACTGCTTTTGCGAGTCCACCCAAAATACCCACCCTGGAATGGATTCAGGAAGTTTCCAGCTGGATCGTAGCGCTTGAAGCGAACTTGCCCAAGCAGCACCTCTTATCGGTTGACTTTACGAATGAAGGTGTAGAAATCCCTTTAGACTGGGATGCTACTTACTTTCAACATCTTTCGATTTATAACCACCATTACGATGCAGATGCGGAATCGGTCATCAAGAACTATGACCGCATTCCTAAGATTTTTTCCTTCAATGAGACGGGGGTGATGGCGACTTCTACACCAGAGTATCGTTTCCAGGCGTGGAAATACCTGATGAACGGCGGAGCCCTCTACAACAACCTGGACTTTACCTACCAAGTCGGCGACGAAGATGGGCACGGTACCAGTTTGTTCAGCGGCGGGCAATCAGGCTATATGGGTTGTACGGATCACGATGTGAAATATCAATTGGCGCGCCTTCTCGAATTCTGGCAAGGACTAAATTTTGTCGATATGATTCCGGGCGATAACTGTATCAGTTTTGAATACGGGCATTTGGAAACCTACGGCTTCTATGAGGCTGGGGAGACCTACCTGGTCTACTTCATTGGGTCAGGGCAACCGGGAGCTTATCTCAATATGGTCGATGGGAAATACCGCTTAGAGTGGCTAGACCCACGTACGCTGCAAGTACTGGAAGAAGAGGAAGTGATGGTCGAAAACAGTTTTCTTAATCTGGCTGGTCCGGGCTTTCGTGAGGATATTGTGGCCTTACTCAGGCGGGTGGAAGATTGAAATAGGGCGTACCTACTCTTCCAGTGACTTAGCAAAGCAACGACATTCCGGGATGCCCTTCAATTTCCCATAGGACGGAATAGATTGATAGCCATTATTCTTATACAGGCGTAGTGCCTCTGGTTGCCTTGACCCCATAAAGAGTAAAGACTGGCGGTAGCCCAGCTCTTTAGCCCAGCTTTCTAGTTCTTGTAGGACGCGTTCTCCAATCCGCTTTCCTCTGGCACTCGGTGCGACGTACATCCGTTTGATTTCTACCGACTTCGCATCGTATGTGCTTATCGCCCCGCAACCCACAGCTTGGCCATCCTGATAGACCAGCACTACGCCTAGCAGGCCGGTTGTTGTGTTATAGCGGGCTAAGGGGTGGTCGGCACCATCGCGGCTTGCTAATTCGGTGTTGAGGGCTTGGACGAGGAGTTGGAAGGCACAATCAGCTGTATTAGTTTGAATGAATTGTAGCATAGTAAGAAGGCTTAATTCCTAGAAGGTTAAGGTCCACTAGAGGGGCTTTTGTTTTAGGTTGAAAGCATCGATCAAATCAATTATTTACGAGGTCCGAAAAAATATATAAATTGCCTAATAAGATGTAATCTAGTCAGTACATTAAAGTAGATGCAGGATGAAG
This sequence comes from Bacteroidota bacterium, assembly GCA_039030655.1. Taxonomy (GTDB): domain Bacteria; phylum Bacteroidota; class Bacteroidia; order Chitinophagales; family Saprospiraceae; genus Neolewinella. The sequence goes on from JBCCDS010000014.1 coordinate 15,487, forward strand.
TTTAGAGCCTACGATCTAATTGCACAAGTGATTCCCGGCTACGTTGTCATAGCCGTACTGGACTATTTTTTTGACATCACCTTTATTGACATCGCCTCTTTATCCTCCGTGGTAATCGCTTACGTTGTGGGTTATTATCTGAATACCTTGTCGAGTTGGATGGAAGGCGTCTATTTTTTTTTCTGGCGAGGAGTACCCTCCACCAAGTTACTGCAAGACCAAGGCTACTGGAATGTTCGGCTTTATGAATCGGTAGCGATCCGTGAATCACTGTTGGATGATACGGGGTCAGAAAACCCAGCTTTTCAGTTTGCAACGGCTTTGGACGCGGTTAGTGATGGTTCCAACCCTAGGGTGCAAGAATTTAATGAGAGCTATTCTTTCTCGCGGGGAATGTTGACCTGTGCACTGGTGATAAGCGTAGTCGTACTTACTAGTGAAATGGAGGTCAATTTTATTACCGTATTCCTACTGGTCTTATTGGTTTTGATTTCGTCCATCAGAGCGAAACAAAGAGCTTACTATTACGTACGCGAGGTTTTGGCCACCTACTGGAACCTAAAGAAGCAACAAAGTAATCAGGCAGGCTAACTGGTTTTTAGGCTGTAGGTACCGTCAGCTTGTATTTTTATCTGCTGCTCGCCGCATTCATACTTGTCGCGGCCTAGCTTTTTCTGCTCGCCGGCTATCCAGCCGAGGGCAGACATGATATCGACTTCCCGTTTTGCCTTACTTTTCGAGTAAAATTCTTGGTAACCGTAGACATTATTTGTTGCGTGTACTGCTATGGTCTGCTGGTCGTAAAACTCGACAACTTCTCTGCGAGGATGGGCGTGGATGCTTCGTCCGGAAGAGATGAAGGCTGAGGATAGTTGGACATCCAAAAGGCTATCCCAAAAATCAGGATAGTGTGTTTCCTGGAGATTGCCCGATCCGTGATGGGGGACCTGAGCAAGAATTAATGGACCTAGGTCCGAATTGAAGACCTCTGGATACCTTTGCTGGACCCTTTTCAGGCTTTTTTTTCTGGCGTCCGACGTAAGTAAGAGGTGCCAGTTGACTGATTTAATGTAGAGTACGCTCGAAAGTATATTGGCGTTGGGATTGTTGGAGGGGTTTAGGGCGGGATTTATCTCCTTCGCCAATTCTAAAGTGCTTAAATATTCGGGATACTCGAAGCTGTAATCGGGGGATAAAAATTTGAAAGTGACCCCAGGTGCATCTAAGTCTAAAGCTCCACTATTGGTTATCGGGATTATCGCGGTAGGCCGCTCCTTATCTTTGGCGAGTAGGACAAAACGATCGAAAAGCTCAAATAGCTCTTTTCGGGGTGAATTATGAGTATAGTCTTCCTGGACGAAACTTTCGAAAACCTTTCTTACAATTTGTACCTCGAGATTAGATTCATGATACAAGGCCGTATGCATGATCTGGCGGATGTATATGTCGTGTTCTACACAATGGTCCAAAATGCGTTTCAGCCCGGAGAAATGGTCCGTATGTGGGTGAGATAAGACCAAGAACGAAATAGTACGATACCGACTGATATGTTCAGTGATGGCCTCAAAGTCGTGATTGCTGCTAAAGTTGCAATCGATAATGCCGATTTCCTGATCGCCCTTAGAATTGAACCATTCTATGAAGATGCAATCCCCCTGGCCGACATTTTTAAAAGTGAGCTGTAGTTCGAAATCTTTCATGGTATTTTAGGTAGATAGTAAAACTGGGTGCTTATTCGTTTCGCGGGCGAAAGATATCTGGATCACTCAAAAAATCATAATTTGGTAGATCTTTCGATTGACGCTCGAAGTGATTTCTTTCTGCTTTAGAGAATTTGATGCGGGTTTCGTCACTGCTTTCGAAGATGGTGATCAAAACCGGGGTGCCGATTTGGAAAGGTTTTAAACTCTCCAATTTTTCGTAGCTGACAATTTTTTCGAATTTGACGGCATCATTTTCTTCGTCCTCGCAGTAAAGTTCCGCCAGTTTTTCGCTGGGGTTAATGTCTTTGATATAGCAGTTGATTCTTTTTATGGACGTCCAGTTTTTGATTTGTCGGTCCAGTCTGTTGATATAGCGTTTGATGTATATTTCTATGGATTTGATTGTTTTATCCCAGTCTGCCGCTGTTTTTAGGATGAAACTGTCCGCGCCTGCTTGTAGGCAGTCTCTATAGACGTACTCTCCGATATTTGCAGTATAGGCAATTATTAGCGCATCTTGGAATTCTTCCCTTAAGAGCTTGATGATCTTAATGCCCTTGCGAGTTTTTCCAGGCCCCAGGTTGATGTCAATTAAGAAAACATCGTTAATATCAGAGTCGCTAATCAGTTCTGCGATGTTGTCCTCCTCATGCAAGTGAATAACCGGAGAAATTTTGTCTTCGAGATCTTCTTTTAATTGAGAAGCTACGTCAGGAGTGTCGTCTAAAATATGTAATTTAAGAGTTGACGTTGGCATGATGAAGTTAGCTTGGTTTGATTTGCTTGGCAGTTGCAATGATAAGGACTATAATGGGAATTCCAGTATAAAGCTAGTGCCTTGGCCTACTTTAGAATCGTGGAAAATGTTTCCACTGTACTCTTTTTCCATAATTGCACGGGTGAAGAACAGGCCAATTCCGGTTCCTTCTTCCTTGGTAGAAATACTTCTCTCAAAGATTCGGTCTATCATACTTCGGTCAATTCCGGTCCCATTGTCTCTAATAGTAATATGAACAGCTTTAGGGATTAGTTCGGTTGTGACAGTTATTTTTCCTTTAAAGTCTGGTTTTTTTGCTTTTTTTGCCAAAATAGCATCAACAGCATTGTTTAGAAGATTGTATAAAATCATGGAGATTTCCGCGGGGTGAGCATCAAGTGTAATGTGGTCGTCTAATTGATTAATAAACTCAATGCTTTCCTGTTGCCCCTTGAAGAAATTTACTACTCGCTTAACTATGGTTGAGAGTTCAAAGATGTGTCTTTCGTGGTCGGTGAAATTGAACAAGTGTAAAATCCCTTCTACGTTTCGAATATTCTTTCTTATTCTGGTGTACAGGTGATCTAGTCTGACTTTCTCTGTGCTGGATAGTCTAGAGTCTCTACTTTGCAATTTTTTTAATTCAAAGCGCATGGAAAGGAGGAAGTGCTTTATTTCGTGATTCATTCCTTCCAGGATCAAATAGAAAGAACTTTTTTTGGCAGCGGAGAGCATCTGTTCCATAAGTGCTTGGGCTTCTTCCCCTTTCTTTTGCGCTTCTTCCTTTTGTCTGCGGTGCTTTTTGATGAGTTGATCGTAAATGTTTTCCTGCTCTTCCAAGCGGGCGATTTCCTCTTTGATTAAACTAATGGTGTCTCGATTGACGAGGGCTAAAGTAGCGTAATCGGCGAATGCCTGAATGAACTTTTTTCGACTGCTGTCAAATACTACTTCCGAGCAGTAATTAAAGATCATCACTCCTAGTTTCAAACCGTTAAATTTCAACTGCTTGGCTGCAACCGATCTGATGTTTTTCTGCCGCCAGAAAGTAGTATTGCGATCCCTCACAGGACGTCCCAGGTAAGAGGTTAGGGCATCGAAGTATTCCTCTTCATCGGTTATCCATAATTCTTCTCGGGAAGATTCGATAACGAAATTGGGGAAATCAGCCTCATCATTATCCGGCCTGGTTGGTTTCAAATTGGTAACACCAGCAATGACGCCGTCCTTGACCAATATTTTCTGATTGTCTTGGTAAGGAAAAAAAGAAACGATGTCTGCGTTTAATGCTTCAACGGCACTTTTCGCAATCGTTTTGAGGGTTTCTTTGGTGTCATCGGCTAACAGCGACTCGGATATACTTTTTATGGAGTCCATCAGCCTACTGCCCTGAATGGCTAACTCGATCTTTTTTACTAGCTGTTTGGCGAAAGATCGGTCCTCAAAGTAGGGCTCTGCCGGTAGTTCTCTTTTGGAAAGAATATTGATGAAGACTTCATTGTAGGAGCCAGTGCGAATCACGATAGCTATGTATGATTTAAATCCATACGAACGACATATTTTACTGAAGCTATTATCTAGTCGCTCAATTTGGACGATGGACATATCTTCTTCTTCCTCGTAGTTGATTTCCTTTTCAAATTCTATCCCTTCTTTTTGGTAGAAGTCCACAATTTTTTCCGAGGAAGCTGCGCTCAACTGGAATCGATTGGTAGCAAAACGGTCGCTTCTGTCCCAGAGTGCAACGTAGTCGGATTGAAAATACAGCTCACAAACTTTTACGATCGGATTATATATTTCATTCTCAATGTCGCCAAAGACATTGTACGGTCGGGCGAGTTGTGCAAGCGCCTGGTAGCGCTTCTTTCTCAAAAAGTAGGAACCCAAGTCCTTAGTAAGGGCCGCGATTAAGTCTTCGTGTACTTGATTGAAGTATTGGGGTGATTTAGAGCTAAGAACGATAACGCCCACCGGTGTATTAGTTCCCTTGATGGGTATTCCGATTTCAGAGTTAATATCTTTGACGATGGGGTAGTGAAATTTATCAAGCGAGGCGTTTCCTGTTAGGTAAGTGGACTGTTCCCGGTCGACATAATTAGTAATGCTCAATGGCTTCTCTTGATCGTTTGAAGTGCCAGCTTTTTCCTGCCGAGTGAGTATCGCATCTTCGTAGCCTAACAAGAGCGACCTGGTAGCAAGTAGGTCAATCTCGGGCGTGTTCATTTTTCGCAGTCCAATACTCGCGTAATCCGCCCCGAGCGTATCCTGAATACGGCTAAGGGCGACGCTCAGGAATTCGTAGGGATCTTCCGTATTTAAGGTTACTTCATCAAGAATATGGGATTTGAATTCCTCTTCTCCCTTTACACGTTTATAGGCTGGGTAATATTGCTGGGCTAAGTTGTCAATGTAGAGATCTAATCTAACTTTTCGACCCCTTCCAAAAGGGGTGGCTCTTACAAAAGAGTAACTTGAGTAAGGAAATAGCTTAAGCCAGTTGGAAATATTATTTTTTTTCGATCTGAATTCAACTAACCCTAAAGGTAGGTCGCCTGCCTTGTTAGTACTTAGTAATTGTTCTTCCTTGTTGTCAAAGTTTTTATTTACTCGGTGGATTATCGGAACAAAAACCCGAGCCAGTTTGTGGTGGTCGTTTTTCTTGTAAATCTCTTGATCAAGGGGCTGTTTTTGGGCAAGTTTCTTGTGCCATATCTTTTTGCCAAATACTGCTATGGATTCACCCGTGCGTATTACTTGGGCGAGAATATCTTCACTCTCAATGGATACCTCCCGTTGCTCCTCCCCCTGATGTAGCAGTTTTTCATCCCTGGCTTTACTGGCTACTACTTTGATGGATCTCTCGGCGTAGTCCACTTCATAAATAATCACTGCGCCGAAGTCAAAATACTTTTTATTGGTGAAAACTGTTGTAGCAGTTTCCAGGATGTCTTTACTTTCATCGAGTCGCGTAATGTCGTTTATCCTACTTTGTATTTTGTTGGTGTTCTTAACTCTTAATTGATCAATAAATACAAAAATTAGAAGGAGTAGGCCGATGCAGAAGGCGATTAGCCCTAATATATTTTCACGTGACTTGAACCATTCAATTTTTATTGGAACGGTAATATCGTCGCTCCATTTACCGTCTGGAAGTCGGAGCGAAAAATGAATGTCATGATTAAGCCGAATCTTTCCGGTTAAATCCTCCTTAATGAGGATGATCTCCTGGCCAGATTCGGAGTATTTCCACTCTTGCTCATCATTAATTCGGTATCTTATTTGGGAAGGAGCTAAGTTGCGAAAGTCAAGCGTATATATTTTTAAATTCAAGTACCTGAAATTACTGCGCAGCGCAATGGTGCTAGGTCGGTTTTCCCAAGTGTCAAAAATTACTTCTTCATGTCTCCAGAGCTTTCTTTCTCCTAGCGGATAATACCATTCGATGAGCCAGGGACTGTTGAACTCTTCAATGTAAATACTCTTCGGTTTAAATCGAACCAGTCCGTTCACACCCCCGAAGTAAAGCGTTTCGCCATCCACCAAATATCCACCGGAATTAAATTCCTGCATGGGTAAGCCCGAATTATAGCGATTCCATCTAAGGCTGTCAATGATCTCTATAATCCCATCATTCGTACTCAGCCAGATTTTCCCAAACTGATCGATTATCGTTTCATAGATCAAATCCGATTGCAGTGCATTGTTTACTGTTGAGAAGTGCGCAGTGTCAACTTTTTTTGTGTTTAAATCATATAGTACGACTCCGCGTTCCATGATAGACAGTAGTAGCCTATTACTGTCCCGCTGGGTAATACTCGAAATCGAAAAACCTTCACTTTCCTCGATGATCTTCGGGTCTTCACCTACGGTATACTCAAACAATCCACTTGAGGAGGCTAAGAGGTAGCGTTCCCCCTCAAGATGCATTACCGAATTAATAACATTATCCATAGATAACTCAATGGTATCTAACGGACTGAAATCACCTTCGAAGAAAATATTTTGCGTATTGCCAACGCCATCTACGGCACTTAACCAAAAGGTGTTACTTTCCGGAAAAGTAGCGCAACGCCTTACTCTGTTTTCAATGCTTATCCGCGATTCCCTAACTAGGGTGTTGGTGGAATTAGTACGGTAATTCAAACGGTAAAGCCCCTGGTTAGTACCGAGAAAGAAAGTGTCATCGATTTTCATCAAGTCTTGAACCTGTCGGACTTCTTGTTCTGCCGCAGTTATTTTCTCAATCGAATGGTCGCTTAGGTCATAGGCGATCAAACCGCTATTGTCGGTGCCTACCAAGAATAAAGAGTCGCTTACTTTTTGTAAGCACCAGACATGATTCGTGTAAGTTTGTCGGCCGTTTTCAATACCGGAAAAAATCCCCTCAAAAGGAAATCCATCCTCGCGGTAGAGACTTAAACCTCCACCGTCAGTACCGATCCAAATGGTACGATCGCTACTTTCAAAAATATCACTGATGCTATTACTACTTAAGGCGAAGGGGTTTGTTTTGTCCTCCTGAAAATGGTTGAGCAATTGGTAGGTATCAAGATTTAGCAGTAACAGGCCGCCCCCGTCCGTGCCAATCCATAATCTGTTTTTCCCGTCGACCATCATCGTGCTGATGCTGTATTGCTGTGATACGCTTAGGTCAATTGTGTCAATAGACGGACTTTCAGCAGTAAAGTCAATTTTTAGAAGTTGGGCGGATTGCGTCCCGAGAAATAGGGTCTTATTCACAGCAACCGCCGAGGAGGTATTTGTAAAATCACTCTCGTAATTGCTAATATATCCGTTCCATCCATAAGTTCTTACTTCATCAGCTAGCACCGCAAAGAACAAGGAGTCACTCGAGGTGCTTTCCAGTATTCTACTAGGCAGACTGTCCAGGGACTTGGTTCTGGCCGTGGAGTCTACCTTCATCCTGATTATTTCCTTGTCACATACTCCAATGTAATGCCCATGAAAATTATGAAAACGCACTAATTCTTTGACATGCCAATTCAGGATGGGGGTAAAGTCAGCGGTTCTAGTATCCAGGTGACCGAATTTTTCGCCACTTAGTAATAATAGACCTTCGTTACAGCTTTCGAGTGAATTGACTCCCGTGGTTACGTGTAAATGGCTGTGTTTAAGAGAGAAGTTTTCACCATCATATCGGTCGATGCCCTTTTGGGTCGCAAACCACATCAGACCAATAGAATCCTGGGTTATCTTATAGATTGTATTTTGCGAAAGACCGTCTTCAACGGATAGTTGAATAAATTGAGCAACTAAAACTTTAACGCACAAAACGAAAGCAACCGTAAAGTATATTTTCATGCGTTTCATGTATTGACTTTGATTGCTACTTGTTTTTAGGAGTATGCGTTTTGCTCTTTTATTAGTTATTGCTAAATATAGCATATTTGTTGCATAATTTTTCAGATTCTTAACTTAGACCGGTCGTAATTTATGCACCTCTCCTCTTGGCAAAATTCTGGGCCCTATTATGACCATCATGGTCACCAAATCTTCTACCGCACCGCCGGCCAGGGCGAAGCCCTGCTCCTCATCCACGGCTTCCCCACCGCTTCCTGGGACTGGCACAAAGTCTGGGCACAACTTTCCAACCGTTATCAATTAATTGCCGCCGATATGATCGGCTTTGGCTTTTCGGATAAGCCACGCACTTATAACTATAGCATCCACGATCAGGCAGATCTACAGGAGGGTTTGCTGCAATCGCTAGGTATAAAGCGCTACCATATCCTGGCTCACGACTACGGCGATACGGTTGCCCAGGAGCTTTTAGCCAGGCAGCTGGAAGGAGCCGCGAAAGCAGAAATCCTATCCGTAGCCTTCCTCAACGGTGGCCTCTTCCCTGGCAACCACCAACCTCGCCTCATTCAAAAGCTACTGGCCAGTCCTCTGGGCTTTCTCATCAAACGCTTCGTCAATAAAGCAAAATTACGCAGCAACTTCCAGGCCATCTTCGGTCCCAATACCCAGCCAACAGCGCAGGAAATCGAGGAATTTTGGGCCCTGAACACGCACAATGATGGCATAGGGATCGTCCACAAGTTGATTCGCTACATGCACGAACGCGTCCGCTTTGAAAAGCGTTGGCTAGGAGCCTTGCAGGATACGGCCGTGCCCCTACAATTGATCAACGGTGGCTTCGATCCCATTTCCGGCCGACACATGGCTGAAAAGTACCAAGAGGTCGTGCCCAATCCCCAAGTGGTCGTCTTAGATCAGGTTGGCCACTACCCCCAGGTAGAAGCACCCCAAGAAGTGCTCAGCGCTTATTTCCAGCAGCAAGCCTAGCCCGAGGGAGCTGCAGCACTTTTCCCCTTGCGTCTTTGCGTCGTCGCCTGAACCAAAAAAGACTACCTTTGCGGCCTTTTACCCCCAAGCAAGCTTTCTTATGGCCGCCGCTCTAGTGAAAAGATTCACACAAAATCCCAAAAACGATATCCTCTCCGGACTAACGGTCGCCCTGGCGCTGGTCCCCGAAGCCATCGCCTTTGCCTTTGTCGCAGGGCTCGATCCGCTGGTCGGACTGTACGGCGCCTTCATTATGGGCATCATTACAGCCCTGTTTGGTGGTCGTCCGGGGATGATTTCCGGAGCAACTGGCGCTATGGCCGTAGTCATGGTACACCTCGTCAGCGAGGGAAATGCCATTGGGGCCGCCTTAGATGCCGCCATTCCTAATCTCGGTTTGCAGTGGCTACTGATCACCTTGTTGATCGTAGGTCTGATCCAAATGGGGAGTGGCTTTCTGCGCCTCGGTAAGTTCGTTCGCCTTATCCCTCATCCCGTGATGATGGGTTTTGTAAATGGGTTGGCCATTGTGATCTTCCTCTCGCAACTGGGTATGTTTAAAACCAAGACAGCAGGAGAAAGCCGCTGGCTACAGGGGCAGGATCTCTATCTGATGCTTGGCCTGGTTGGCTTGACCATGCTGATTATGTGGTTGCTGCCCAAGCTGACCAAAACCATCCCTTCCGCACTAGTCGCCATCCTGGCAGTTGCTGGCCTAACCATCGGCTTAGGGCTCGACGTGAGTACCGTCGGTTCTTTCATCCGTGAAGGTGGCGGCACCGGTCTGCAAGGCGGCTTACCCGTCTTACAGACCCAACTACCCGAAATGCTGGGGACCCTCAGCGGGCACTGGGACCTAATCTTATCTACGGCCGTGATTCTGGCTGCGGTCGGCTTGATCGAGTCACTGATGACCCTCAATCTGGTCGATGAATTGACCGAAACCCGGGGCTCCGGCAACCGAGAATGTGTAGCGCAGGGCATGGGCAATCTGCTTTCTGGTCTCTTCGGTGGTATGGGCGGTTGCGCCATGATCGGGCAGTCAATCATCAACGTCGAATCCGGCGGCCGGGGCCGTCTCTCGGGCGTGACGGCAGCCATCACGCTACTCTGTTTCGTGCTTTTTGGTGCTCAGTTGATTGAGCAAATTCCCATTGCGGCTTTGGTCGGGGTCATGTTTATGGTCGTCATTGGCACCTTTGCCTGGAGTAGCTTTCGGATCATGAATAAAATCCCAAAATCCGACGCCTTCGTCTTGGTAGCGGTTTCACTGATTACCGTTTTTGCCGACCTGGCGGTAGCGGTAATTGCCGGGGTCATTATGTCGGCCTTGGTTTTCGCCTGGAAAAATGCCACTATGATTCGCGCCCGTAAACGGATCAAAGAAAACGGTACCAAAGTCTACGAAATCTGGGGCCCACTTTTCTTCGGCTCTATTCAGGCCTTCAATAGCAAATTTGATGTCAAAAACGATCCGCAGTCAGTAGAGTTGGATTTTATCGAATCTCGGGTAGCCGATCATTCTGGAATTGAGGCCCTGCGTAATTTGGCCAATAAATACCTGGAATCGGGACGTAAAATTACCCTAACCCACCTCAGTCCTGAATGTCGACGCCTATTAATCAAGAATAACCCGGAATGGATCGACCACATCGAAACTGACATTAACGATCCACGCTACTACGTAGTGACGGATATGGTTGATCGAGAGGTATAATCGACGATTAAGGCTAAATGTTCAAGGCTTGAAATACGGCCTGTGCACTCCTTACGGCTCCTTCCATGTAGCCGGGAAATTGCTGCGCCGTTTCGGAGCCCGCAATGAATAAGCGCCCCTCCAGATAGGCTTGTTGGTAAACAGCATGTCCGTTGTGCTGGTGCGGCAGTACGTAGCCGTCGTAGTCGTAGAAGGTATAAGGCTCTTGTCGCCAGACTTTTTCTTCGTAACCCTTCAGGGTTTTTATCGACTCGCCGTAATAGCGACTCAGCTGTTGCAAAACAACTTCCTGGCGGGCTGCACGGCCAGCGGCATGGTAAGCACCGTTGAGAAAGCCCTTGAGAGCAAAGGCATCATCTGATGCTGTCGCGTGATCGTACATCTCGGGGATCGGACCCGAATTGCTAAAAATGGTGCCGCTACTCCCTGCTTGCCGCCAAAATGGCCGTTCGGACCGCAGGCCAACTTTTATCGAATCCCCCATCCAGGTGTGCGTGGCTTGTGCGATGCTTAGCAGCTCCTGCGGCAGACCGGGCGCAAAGGTCACCGTCTTTACCAGTAAATAGGGTGGCAGGGTGCTGATCACCCGTTGTGCCTGGTATTGCGCTTTACTCGTAGTCACGATCAGACGGTCTTTTTCCAGGCTTATTTTTTTTAGTACTTCCGCAGGTCGAACGCTATCTGCTGGCAGGCTACTATACAGGCTTTGGATGAGGCGATCACTCCCGCCTGCTATCCTAAAGCTGGGCGCATCATTAGGGGGGAGCTTTACCAATTGTGGCGGACTTGTAGAGATCGGCTCATAGATGGCATGCTCTCCCAGTTGTTGCTCGAAGATGGGCAAGCCTAGCTCCTTCAGCAATTGTACCAGGGCGGTGTGCTTTTTACCTAGCCAGGTGGCACCCATTTCGATCGGTGCCTTTCCCTGCTCGCGCTGGGTTAAAATCCGTCCGCCGATACGGTCGCGGGCCTCAATAATGGTAGCTGACTGGCCGGCCCGGTGTAGAAGATAGGAAAGCGTCAGTCCAGAGAGGCCGGCACCGATAATGAGGTGGTTGACTGGAAGCATGTAGGGGAAAAGTTGTAGCGCTGTCTGGATGTATCGAGCAATCAATACAAGCTAGGGGAAATTGATTGATCGACCGTTCGATAAATCGAACCAACTTGATTTTTGATTACACTATCCACCGAGTAACAGCGAGTTCTGACAAATCGTTGTTGTACTTTTTAACACCTGGTCTGAAAAAGACAAAATTCAACTAGCCAATACTGAGTTATTCTCCTTGCTGTAGAACTAATTTCTCAATTGGTACCTAAAGCTGCTATTACCCGAAAAGAGCAAGTACTTTTTCGCAGAGCTGATATTTTAGATCAAGCAGCAGGTAAAGCACTAATACTCCTACTGCTATTTTTAAACGCCTGTTGCTGGCTTTAAGCGACTGGTAGTCGTCGTGTAAATTAAAATACGTGCTTTGGGAGAGCGTGCCATTTAATACCTTTATAGACTTACTAAGGGCACTCATGCTACGGTCTAGAGTTGCAACTTTTGCTCGTAGCCTATCTTTATTTGCTAAAGTATATTTGCAATTTAATCTTTTTTCAATCTTTTTCTTGCGCTTAGTTTCTAGTGCAAGCTCGTCTCGCTTTTTTTGAGAATCCTTTAAAGCATTGTTGTATTTAGAACGGTCATAACTAGCTGGAATAGCCACGGGTCAAGTGATATCAGGTATGTAGGATCAGGTGGGGATGACGAGCCTAAATTACGATTTAAAGCTGACGGATAAAAGAAAATTTAACGCTGCACGTAACAATATTTACTGAGTTGATTGTTTAGGTCCTTAATTTCCAGTAGATACAGGCCCTCAGTGAATTTTCGAGCGTCTAAGTGGTTAATGATTTGCGGTATAGAACGGTAAGCTAGTAATTCACCTTCGAGATATATTTTTAGTATTTTTTCTTCACCGCTGATTTTTAAATGTAAATAGCCACTAGTTAATAATTCAACGTTGGGCGCGCTGGCCAAATCTGTAGAAAAATGTAATTCGTCTAAATGGTAGCCAGTGATTTTCAGGGGTAGTAGAATGAAAATTTCACCCGGTAGTTTAATTTTGATCTGGGCTTCGGTCAGACCTGCGGAAGTGAAAAAAATGAAAAGGGTATATTCTGAGAGCTACCCGCTGGAACCTCAGCCTTACTGATCGGAATGAACAACTGTTGAGATGTCGTGCCTATTTCTATTCTGAGCGGGAATTCCCCACGATTAGTAAGTTGGACTTGCCGGTCGAGCCGGGTACCGATACGTTGGACGACATCAAAGCGGATAGGACTGATCTCAAGTTGTTGCTGCTCGCCAAACAACCAGTGTGTGTTACCGGCAACCTCTTCTTCTACGTAGAGTAATTGATCGTCTTCTCCGTAGTGGTAAAACCACTGGACACCTTGGTTGCTCCAGTAGCGCTTGGTGATAAGTTCCTGCGGAGAGAAATAAATATTACTGTCCAGTATGCTGGTTGAGAAACCGCTGAAGCTATCGAAGCCGCGCACGAATAAGTCTTCCGGCGGCATATCGCTGGGAGCCATATTGGCCTGATTATACTGCTGCTTTAAATCGCACATTGCTACAGCCGTAAGCAGTGAATGAAGACAAAATAGGTTGTCAATTGGCAGCAAAATTGCCCCAAAACCCTCCTGCTAGTAAACTTCGACCTATCTTTGTGCCGCTCAATGGAAAGCTGATAAGCTAGTAAGGCCATTCCGCCTTCGCGAATTTATACGCTGCCCAAAGGGTAAAATATCCCCGTATTACTAGTCAGCAATCCTACCATAGTCCATTTTTCCACGCTGTAGAGCCAGGATTCTCCCGGCCCGATAGATCGAAAGAATAAGCTTTTCTGGTTCCTTTGTTGTTAGTCGCTACAACTTCAACTATTCGCTCGCGGATGGTGTGGCCTGTAGTGAATTGCGGATTTTGTCAGGAAGGTGGTTACCCTAAACCTTAAGCATGGGTAGCTACCGCAATTGTGTTTAGAATGAAAAAGATTTTTGTTGCCAGCCTAAGTTGGGATACCGACGACTACAGCCTCGAAGAGGCTTTTGCCGCATTCGGTAAGGTCACCTCTGCCAAGGTTGTGCTGGATCGCGAAAGCGGTCGCTCACGCGGTTTCGGCTTTGTCGAAATGGAAGACGACGCTGCAGCCGAGGAGGCTATCCGCGAATTGGATGGCTCTGAGCTGGACGGTCGTACGATCGTAGCTAAGGAGGCTGAAGACCGCCGCGGAGGCGGTGGAAACCGCGGAGGCGGCAACCGCTGGTAAAAAATACTCAGGCGGGGCAGCAATTTTGCTGCCCCGCTTTCTTTTTAAGACAAGGCCAAAATCTGATCTTCTTGTCCATTGAAGTCAAAACGCTCTCCAGTTACTTTGCCCCACAGTTGTTTGCCAATCGGAGCCATCGGAGAAATACAGAAAACAACTTGGTCCTCCCATTCTATTTTGCCTAGGCCTACGGTCAGAAAATATATGCGTTTGTTGGTCGTCACCAAGCTGCCTAACTGGACCTGATCTCCCCCTTCCTTAAATTGTACCTGAGCAAGCTGCTGATAGGTTTGCTGAGTCAAGGCTAGCTGAGCATTAATCTTATCTTCTTCTAGCTGCATCATGGCTCGTCCGGTTTCGTACTTATCACCGGCACTACTCTTCGTCTCATTCTGTTTTGATTGATGGATCGCCTCGAGATACTCTCCAAGGTTGGCGATCCGAGCTTCAATCAAATCCAGACAATGCTTCCTGAGGGCATCCTTATCCACCATGCTTACTTAATTCTACTAATAGCTGCAACGCTCGCTGCTGGTCCTCCAAGGGAACGAAAATATGATCGTGGTAAAAACCGGGGACTACATTACAGCTGATTTGTTCCTGGGCTAAAGCGGTTGCTACAGCCGCAGTTAAACCTACCGCCTCCAGGGCCGAATGCACCTCCAGGCTAATCCAAGCTGCCATAAAATGGTAATCTAGCTCCAGCTGATCTGCTTGCTCTTGGGCCAGGATCAGACTTATACCTTCGGCTTCTCGAAACTGACCGATAATCCAGTTCGGGGGGATACCTTCCAAAGTAGCCAGACTACAAAAGACATAAGCTCCAGGCTGTAATCGAGGGGACATACCCGATAGCAGTTGCGAGAGGTCAAGGATACCTTTTTTAGTAGTGGGGGTGGACAAGCCGGCAACAGTTTACGCACTAAGGTACAGGTCCTATTGCTAATGCTTTTGTATTAATGGATAGCGGCTACGCAAGCTGCTAATACTTCCCTATGTTGCTCTACCCAGGCGATCTCTGCTTGGATGCGCGCTACCCGCTCCTCAGCCGCTTGTCTGGATTCTGGCTCCTCTTGCAGAGGAACTAACTCCCGCCGTAATTGTAAGATTCGTGCTTGCTGCGCCAGCAAAGCATCCACAAATTGGCTCGTCTGAAGTGAGCCATAAGCAGCAGCAAGTAGCTTGAGCATCCTAAGCTGCCGTTTTAGTGGATATAAGCTGCTACCCAATTCGAGGAAAGTCCAACTGAAGTAGGCAAAGTCTTCAATGCGCTTTCCAGGAGCTACCTCGTCAAAGTCTATAATACCACTCACGCTTCCTTGGTGGATAATGATGTTCCAGGGGGCAAAATCTCGATGACAAATAACTTCCTCTGCCGCTTTTTGGGGGAAATCCCGTGTAGCGTCGTGAAACTGCCGCAGCAAGCGGGCCGCCTGGATCAACTGCTCTTCGCTTAATGCTAAACCACGGGGAACCTCACCAACTAGAAAGTTCAGCATGGTTCTGTCCTGTTCATCTTGCCCCAGATAACGCGGTGCATAGCTGAATCCTTTAGCTTCCAGATGAAGCAGCACTTCCTTTATAAATAAATGTTGTTCATGTTTAGTGCGATGTACGATATTCCCGATACGCACTATCTCTTTAGCATTAGTGCCCCCCGTCAAGGGTATTTCTTGTTCGCGCATCATGCAGACTTTCAACCGCACAACAAATTTTTCCCCCAAATAAGTTCTACTCTTAACTGTTTTTCTACCCGACTACCCATTCTCTACATCCAACAACCAGCGCTTGTGCTGCAACCGAAAATTAGACGAGTATTTTTTTTAATTGTGCAGTTACTGCTTCTGCTTGTTCAAAAACCATGAAATGCCCCCCACCCGGAATAATGCTTAGCTGTTCATGCGGCCAGGTTCTTACCATTCTGTCAGCATCTCCGAGCAAGCTGTAAACAGCAGTGATGGCTAATGGTCGATACTTGGTTTCTGCAATCTTTTGCACCGACCATTTGGTAAGTGCCAAATCACTTTGATTCAGCATCCGGTCCAGAACCTTTCTCCCAGCTTCAGAAACAGCACTAAACTGATATTTCAGCATCCCATTTATTAATCGCAACCGGTACTTAGGAATGATCCGATGTAGGCCCAAACGTAGCGACCAGTAAAGTGGCGGTTGCAAGTCTTGCTTATCCCTAAAGCTGGAAAGGAGAATGACTTTTGGGGAAGCTAGTATGCGGGCAATTTCTAAACTGACTAAGCCGCCAAAAGATAACCCGAGCAATAAATCGTCTTCCCGAATTTGATAGTGTTTGATCAAACGCTGCGCGTAGTCTGCTAAAGGTTCTTCAGGATGATTGGGCAACCAGTCAATATAGTTGAGAGGCAGCGAAGTGAATGTACCCAGGCGATCGAAAGCAGAACGGTCCGCCGCTAATCCTGAGATTAGATGTAATCGGGGCATTTTTTCTTATCCGACACCTTCATTCTGATCAGTGCTTTTACACACTCGTCTCCTTCTTTGTCCAGGATGGCTACCTTGCAAATCACTTCCTTGCAGTTGTCCCAGTCGACCTCACTTAGGTCAACACTAGCCGTTAGATCAGTGCGCGTTTTTTTGAGGTAGGCCACTTCCATACCCGCTGGAATCCAGCGACGATGCCGAGGAATAGAAACCTCCATACAGATACCGGCCACAAACTCACAGAGGTTACAGCAGGCAATCGCGTGCACCGTTTTTATATGATTGTGTACCGCCCAGCGCTTGCGCATCCTTGCTCGCACGTAGTTGGGCCGTAGCTCCTCTACCCGTGGACGAATGGAAAGAAAGTAAGGAGCTGAACGAGCCAGGAGGTAGGAAAAAATGCGGTTGCCAAAGGGCTTGTTGGCCAGTTTTTGCTGCAAACGAAGTATCCGGTTCATAGCGGCAATATCCAGCTTTTTTATTTGTACTCCCGCAGGTCTAATGGTAGAGGACCTCCAGGTCCGACCAGGCTGTTGGATGCCTCGGCCCTAGGTAGAGAACCTCCAGATCCGATCAAACGATTAGGCATTTTGGAGCTGGAGCTCCTCAACCGGGCAATTATCGGGCCTGCACCTCCAGTCCTTGAAAATTCAGCCGACTAAAAATACGGTCATAAAAACCTAGTCCTGGTAACAGATAGATTTTCAAAACAGTATTCTCTTCAGGATGACATCGACACGTCGATTATTCAGTTTACCCTCCCAGGTAGCATTGTCAAAACTAGGGGCGTCTTCACCCAGCGGTAGAATTTGCATCATCTCCGGTGGAAGCGGGTAATTAATTAGCCTTTGTAACACTTCCCTAGCCCGAAACTCTGAAAGCCGTTGATTATAGGCCCGGTTGCCAATATCGTCGGTATGGCCCTGGATCTCGATCTCATAAGCTTCGATATTGGGGATGTTGTCGAGAAACGCTTTTAGCTGAGCGGCCTGTTCCGGATTAATGTAGTAGCTACCGCCGCCGAAAAAAATACTGATGATATGCTCCTGATCTGCCGCTGAACTGTTGGATTCCTGAGCGTGAAGACCTGCCCCAAGGGACCCGTACTGGGCGGAAGTCCAAAAAAAGGAAAGCAGCAAAAAGGGGAACGTACGGGGCATCGCCATCGGAATTGACTGCTAGGATAACGTGATGAACCCACCTCCGGTTGTTGACGGCCACTCGTCCGTAATAAAGTGTCATTAGTCGATTAGGCCTGGGTGTACAAGCTCAGTTGGACCATCTTTGCGGCGAAAACTATGACGGTTCACTACGGGATTTGCCCGTTTGACTTAATAGTTTGCATTAAAGCAAGCTGTACCCAAAACATTTTAGTGAGCCCTTGCATTTGGAGGATTATTGACCCCATAAAACCTATAAATGAACTTGAAATTACCCCTCTTGATCGCTGGGCTTTTTTTAGGCCTGGCGCTCAACGCGCAAAAAAACACCCTCAGTGGGTACATCCGTGACGCAGACAATGGCGAAACCTTGATCGGTGCTACCATTGCTGTGAGAGGCACCTCTATCGGTACCGTAACCAACGAGTACGGATTTTACTCCCTGAGCCTTGATCCCGGTGCCTATGACCTGCTAGTCAGCTATATCGGCTTTGCAGATTTACCCATCAACGTAGACCTGAGTAGCAGCAATCAGCAGTTGGACCTGGAATTATCCGTAGAGGGTACGCAGCTGGCAGAAGTGGTGGTCTCCGCTACGGAAGAGAATAGCAATATCTCGGATCTGCAAATGAGCGTGCAGCAGCTTAATATGAGCACTATTCAAAAGCTACCCACCTTGCTGGGGGAAACGGATGTGTTGCGTTCTATCCAGCTTTTACCCGGCGTTACTACGGTCGGTGAAGGTGCGGCGGGCTTCAACGTGCGGGGCGGTAGTATTGACCAAAACCTCGTTATCCTGGACGAGGCACCGGTCTATAATTCCAGCCACTTGTTTGGCTTCTTTTCGGTCTTTAATCCTGATGCCGTAAAGAGCGTAAAGCTCTATAAAGGAGGTATCCCGGCTCGTTTTGGCGGCCGTCTGTCGTCCATCCTGGATGTACGGATGCGAGAAGGTAATAGCAAGCAATTTCAGGCGCAGGGCGGTATTGGTACCATCTTCAGTCGCCTGGCCATTGAGGCCCCCATCGTAAAAGACAAAGGCTCCTTTTTGCTGGCCGGCCGCCGTTCTTATATCGACGTACTAGCCGGACCCTTTCTTAGTGACGATCTGGGAGACACTAAACTTAATTTTTACGACTTGACCCTTAAAACCAATATGAAGGTCGGCGAGAAGGATCAGTTATTCCTCTCGGGTTACCTGGGCCGCGATGTCTTCCAGTTTGGGGCTGCTGCCGGTTTTAACTGGGGTAACCGTACGGCGACTTTGCGTTGGAATCACTTGTTCAATGACCGCCTCTTCAGCAATTTTACTGCCTACTACAGCAACTACGATTACGAGATTGCCTTTGGCGATGACGACGATAACTCCTTTGACTGGAATGCCCGGATCATCAATGCCAGTGTAAAGCCGGAATTTTCTTACTTCCTCAATCCCGATAATGTCTGGCGCTTTGGTGGGCAAGCCATCTTCTATGAGTTTCAACCAGCCAATGCCGTGTCTGTGAACGTAGGGGAAGAAATTGATTTTAGCCTTGACAAACAGTTTGCCGTTGAGAGTAGCCTCTTTCTGGAGAATGAATTAAAGATTGGTAATAACTTACAACTCAACTATGGTCTGCGGATGAGCCACTTCGCCTACCTCGGTAATCGTAATGTGTACACCTACGGCGAAGCTCCTGAAGTCGGACTTGAACGCCCCTTGACCGACGTGACTTTTTTCGCACAAGGAGAAACCGTTGAGGACTGGATTAACCTGGAGCCACGCTTTGCGCTACAGTACCAGCTCTCGCCCCGCTCTTCAATTAAGGCTAGTTACAATCGTACGGCGCAGTACATTCACTTGCTGAGTAATACGACGGCTTCGGTTCCGCTGGATATCTGGACGCCTAGTACCAACAATATCGAGCCGCAGATGGCCGATCAGGTGGCCCTCGGCTATTTCCAGAATTTCTCCGATAATGAGTACGAGTTTAGCGCCGAAGTCTACTACAAAGACTTACAAAACTTAGTCGATTACATCGACGGTGCCGACCTTATCCTTAACGAGTTTGTTGAAGGGCAAGTGCTGCAGGGAGATGGCCGGGCCTACGGCCTGGAATTGATGATGAAAAAAACGGAAGGCCGTTTCAGCGGCTGGGTAAATTATACGCTAGCACGCACGGAGCGCCAGATCGCAGGAATCAATAATGGCGACTGGTACCCCAGCCGTTTTGACCAGACCCATAACTTTTCCATTACGGGCTTTTATGAACTATCCCAGCGGGCTACGCTGAGTGCCAGCTTTGTTTACAATACTGGTACGCCGACCACCCTGCCCAGTAGTGGTTACTATCAGCAAGGAATCTACATTCCGAATAATGATGGTGATGCCCGCAATAATTTCCGTATTCCCGATTACCACCGTCTGGACATCAGCCTGACGCTAGACCGCAATCCTAATAAGCCCGCTAAGCGCTGGGAAGGTCAATGGGTCTTCGGTATCTACAATGTCTATGGCCGACGGAATGCTTTTTCCATCTATGGCCAACAACAAGAGCAGCGCCCCATTCCGGGAGTGTTGACGGACGCAGAAGCTATCCGCTTCTCGGTGGTAGGTAGCCTGATACCCTCGATCTCCTACAACTTCAAGTTTCAGTAATACCAGCTACCACCCTACAAAGATTTACCAATGAATTATCAACATTTTTTCGGTCTGGCCCTGCTTTTTATCCTTGGCGCTGCTTGTGAAGATCCGATTGAGGTACCCTCTCAATTTGAAGAATCGCAACTAGTAGTGGATGCCTGGCTCACGACCGACCTCAGCCCCCAAACCATTACTTTGACGGAGAGCATCGACTACTTTGGCGGTGGTCAGCCACCGGTAGTAGAAGATGCAACCGTCAGCGTATGCAATACCAGTAGCAGCGACTGTTACACCTTCGCCTACCGTGCCAATGGCCAGTACGTTTGGGAGCCCGGTTCCAACCCGCTCGGACAAATTGGAGACGAGTTTGAATTAACCATCGAGCAGGGCGGTCAAACCTATCGCAGTAATACGGCGATCAACCGAACGGTGACGATCGATTCCATCGGTATTGACTTTGAAGAAGAAAGTATCCAGTTCCCAGAGGATGGATTCTACGCCCAACTCTACGCCTTTGATCCTGTAGGACGTGGAGATACCTACTGGGTACGCGCTTACAAAAACGATACTTTACTCAATCGACCGACCGAGCTTACGGTGGTTTATGATGCGACCTTCGATGCCGGCGCTGATGTAGATGGTACCTACTTCATTACACCGCTGCGTTTTTCTATAACGCCTCTGGACGAAGATGGTGCTTTGGTCCCCTATAATGTTGGCGATCACATCCGTTGTGAGGTCCACTCGATCAGTAACGAAGCCTTTCGCTTTTTGAATATTGCCGCTGAACAGATCACTAATGAGGGCATATTTGCCGTACCCGTAGCTAATTCTCCTGGCAATGTTTTTGATAGCAGTAACGGGGAAGCTGTCTTAGGCATTTTCAATATCGCTGAAGTGGCTCGTTTAGAGCGTACGGTGGACTAGCAGGCTAGTAATCTCAAAATAGAAATATACGGCCTCAGCACGATGACAAGTTGCTGAGGCCGCCTTTTTTATTGGCCGAAATCTAAATCCAGCGACAGGAATTCATGGTGCATCTCCTGAATCTGTTCTTCGCTGTCGATTACATTGAGAATGTGCATCATGAGAATTTGCTTGCTTTCGGCGGTGTTGTTGTCAATGGCCGAGAAGATGAAATCCATCAGCTTGCTGGTCTTTATCTGCATGAATGCCTTTGCCTCCTCGATCTCGCTCAGGATGGAGATCAACTCGTAATCGATCAGTTCTATTTTGGTGTTGAGAAAAGAACGCCAGGCTGCGTTTTTGATCGTGGGCAACTTAAAACCATCGGCAGCAATGATCACCTCGCCGGCTGAGAGTTGATCGTCGTTTAGATGAACCTCCAGGGAGTCAATTACGGCTTCTTGTAGCGGAATAATCTGGTCCAATTCCTCGAGATTATCCGCTATTTCCTGAGAGATGGAGCTGAAGACGGAGCGTAGGAACCGCTGATTCTTGAGGCCTTCCTGCCAGTTGTTGATAAACAAAGCAATCAAGATACCCAGAACGACGGGAATCATGTCAATTACGGATTTTCTAAACGTCTCCATAGCAGCTAGCGGTTAGTTCAAAAGAAAAGCCGAACCCACAGTGGGCTCGGCTCCAACGCATTTCCTTTTTGGTGTGGGAATGGGTTGTGAAGGGACCAACTGCGCTAGAAGCGCAAATCGGATTCGTAATAGCCTTCGTAACGGGATTTATCGTAGGTGAAGCGGTTCGCAGGGATCGATTCATTCGCTACCGTCTCATCCAGGTGGAAAGTGAAGCGGCTGCCATCACGGGCAAAGGCTACGACACTGACGACTTCTGTGCGGTTCTTATCCACTAACATACGCATTTTTGTAAAATCACTGTTATCCCGATCACTGGGCTTGAGTTCGATAACCTCCACAACGCGACCATTTTGGGTGTCTTCTCCCTGGAGCGATAGGATAAACTGGCCGGAATCGTAAAAACTAAAGATAGACTGGGGCGTCAGTAGGCCATCAGTCTCGCCGGGTTCCGGCACATTGCTGATCTGAATCTCCTCACTACCGTGCAGAATGAAGTAAACGGCTTCACCATCGGAGATCCCTTCCTGATTGCCGAGCGAAAAGTGAAACTTCTCACCACTGCGGCTCAACTTACCGGTTTGGGTTTCTACTTCAGAGCCGGGAATATCGATAACTAGGCGGAAATCAGCTTGAATGGTGCGATAACCTTCGTACTTTTCACGCAGTTCGTTCACCAGACGGGTAGCCGCCGGATCAGAATCAGCATTGTTCAGGTAGTTGTTGTTACCGGGTTGGGCGGCCAGACCTGCGGAAGTACAAATCAAGAGCAAAAAACTCAGTAGGCGAGGCATAGTAATTGTCATCTTTGAGGATTGTTAAGCTATAACGTTTATTGGACGCAATGGGTGTGCAAAAGGGGGTTAATGGGGTGTTAAAGAAAGTTTCATTTTCATTTTCCCCCACCGGGAGAAAATGAATACATTTCCAGTATGCTTTCTTCTATAAAAACGATTACGGTCTTAGGTTGTGGCTGGCTGGGCTTACCCTTGCTCAAAAATTTAGCTGCATCGGGTTATTTTCACTTACGCGGGTCTAGCCGTCAGGCAGATCGACGGCGGCAGATCACCGCAGCTGGCGGTCGAGCACTAGCTATTGACCTGCCACAAGTAGTTGAAGCGACAGCTAAGTTGGCTTTCGAGGTCGACCTACTCATTGTGACTCTACCACCGGGCCGTCGCCGGGAGCAAGTGCGCGAAGCCTACGGCCAAGAGATCGCAGAGCTCATACGATTGGCTAAGAAGTACGGCACAGGGCAGATTATTTACACCAGTAGCACGGGCGTTTATGGCCATGCTAAAGGGCTAGTGGATGAACAAACGCCGACCAATCCACAAACGGAATCAGCAAGGGCGGTCGTGGCGGCAGAGGCCCAATTCCGCGATGCTGGAATTCCCAGCACGATACTTCGGCTAGCAGGACTATTTGGCCCCGATCGGGAACCGGGCCGTTGGTTTCAGGGCGGGAAGATCATCAAAAATGCGGATGCCCCGGTGAATCTGGTTCATCAGCAAGATGTCATTCAGGCCATAGGTTGGGTAATTGCACAAGGTGCCTGGAACAAGACCTATAACCTGAGCGCTGCCCTACATCCACCCAAGCGAAACTTCTACGCCGCTGCTGCCCGAAAGCTAGGCCTGGAGCCAGCAGCAGCTGAAGCAGGTGGTGTTGACGGCAAACGCGTTAGCAGTGAAAAAATCCGCCGGGAATTGGGCTGGCAGCCAGCTTTTGAGCTGGACAATTAGCTATTCGCTTTCCAACTTTTGGATGGTCCTTTCAATCAGGATGCGGAAATCGGGATTGTCGTCAGCAATCGCCAGACTTCTCCAAAGGACGCTAAGCCACCCTCTCCAAAAATCTTGCGACCGCGTACCTCTGGGCTGGAATAATGCAATTTCACTTCCGTCAGTCCGATAGATATTTCCAGCTCAATGGAGGACGAAGCAGGGAGTTGTTCGATTTGAGCCGTAAGGCTGCCACTTAAGAGTAGACAGCAGCAGTTTATGGTGTAATATTACGACAATTGTCGTAATTCGAGATAAAAATTAGGCTTAGGGTGAAAATCCTAAGCCTAATGAAGGGTTCAGACTAGCGTCCGCCCCATTCGCGAATGGAGTTTTCGTTCATCCGAACGTAGTCCATATTACCGGCTTCTTGAGCTAGTTGCAGACTACGAGTCGCATGCTCTACTGCACCAGCTTTATTGCCATTAGCGGCCTGAATGAGTGACATACGGCGTAGGTACCAGAAGCGAGGGTTTTCCTCCGTCATTTCCAGGGCTTTAGCCATGTATCGTTCTGCATCAACCATATTGCCCTCGGTATCGTAGACAAAGCCGGCCGCCGCGAAGTAATCGTTGGCACTAGGGCCGCTCATTACGCGATCAATATTGGCCATTACCCGATCCTTAACTTCCACCTGAATGGGAACAGCAACGGCAGTTTTGTCCCAGGCGAAGATCAGGTGAGCGGAGTTCATCGTCTGATGATTGATTCCAATCGTGAAGGTCTCCATGCTGTGGTTAAGCATGCGGGTTTCAGCTTCTACAATAGCAGCAGCCTCAGCCTCTTTGTAGGTGTTCCAGTTGCTGGCTTCGTAAGGGAAAAAGTGGATGGACCACTTGCCTGCGCCAGGAATGGTAAGAACGGCGTAGTCGCCGGCAGTTAGCGCTTCTTCACCCACCATTACGTCGTCGGCGAATGAAATTTTAGTGGCGCCATTGGCACCGGTGCGCCAAACTTCGCCAAAAGGTACAAGTCCGTCCGCAGCAAAGATCGTCCGACCTTTCATGCTGGGGCGAGAGTATTCGATGCTAACGTCCGTCAGTCCTACGGTAGTAGAGAAAGTAGCACCAGGTGAGGCCGCCGGGGTCTGGATTTGAGCGGAGGCCAAAGGTGTTAGAGTAAGAAGTAGGGTGCATACCGCAAGGGTAGACAGCAAATGCTTGCGCATAATCATTGGTTTTGGTTTGCGGCGACGAAGATAGGGATAATGGATGGGTATAGTTACTTACAGGGCTGCTCAGCTTTTGGCCTCTCCTTCTGCATCTCCCTTCAGTAGGGCGGGAAGTAAATTTTTGTAAAGTATTTGTAATCAGCTACTTATGGCGATGTTGGCACCCTTGTTTAGCCTCAGTGAGGCGAAGTCCCTCTCCCCCGGAGAGGGATTCAGGGAGAGGCACAGCAAGTGTCGGCAATAGACTTTTACTTATCACCGACAATCTTGTAGGCCTAAATATTCTCCTAACAATATGTTGCCTTAGCTAGTCGGCTTATCTGGGGCTGGAGCAGAGGCGTGGAAGTCGCGACCTACCCGTTCAGCATAATCATCTAAAAGCGCATAGACACGATCCAGCTCAGGGCTTTGCACGATCATACCTACATGGTAGCGCTTGTTGATTTTCCAGACGATCTCCGGGTCACCGAAGCCACTCATATCCGGCCATTCAAAACGACTTAAACTTACCAGTATGCCAGACTGATCAAAGCGGCGCTCAGGCACCGTATAGCTTTCGCCTTTCGCCATGGCCGTTTCCAGGCGGGCCCATTCTCCCCAAAGGCTGATCCCCGTAGCGGCTTCTACCATTTCAGCAACATGGGCACCGCCCACTCGGCTGGCCGTTTCCAGAAATACGAACTGACCGTCCTGTGTCCGGATGAATTCGGTATGGCTAGCGGAGAATTGCATGCCAAAAGCTTCCATGACTTCCCAAGTCATCCGCCTCAGCGTTTCGGCTTCTGGGTGGTCGTAGGGTACGCTGGCAGAGCGGAAGATGCCGCCGCCGTGGGCGACCTCAAAGGGGGTGCTCAAATAGCGACTCACCTGACAGAATTTGATTTCTCCATCGACGGAAATGGCATCCACGTGGTAGACGTCGCCGGGCCGGAATTGTTCCACCAGATAGCGGTGTCGATCGTCCCCTAGCTCATTAATAACTTGCCAGAGTTCCTCTCCCGAATGCACTTTTTTAATGCCAGTGGCGCTGGCCTCTGCCCGGGGCTTTACCAGGCAGGGGAATTTCGTTCGCGCGATAAATCCATTGACCGCTTCGTTATTAAACAAAGGGCTAAAGGCGGGCACGGCAATCCCGGCGTCTTGTGCACGTACACGCATAGCCAGCTTATCGCGAAAGTAGCGGGCAGTGGTCTGACCCATGCCAGGCAAGCGAAATTCTTCCCGTAAATAAGCGGCTTTTTCCACGTCAAAATCATCAAGCGCTACTAGGCGGTCTATCCGTCGATCGCGTAGCAACCAGGCCATTCCTTGGGCGATATTCGCTATGTTTTGAGCGCTGTTACTGTCGTCGTCCATGAAGAAAAACTCATCAATGGAGGCGCGTGGCCAGGCTTCGTGTTCCAGATGTTTGGAGGTCAAAAGATAGACCGTATTACCCGCCTCTTTACAAGCAGTTAGGAATGGGCCACCTTTGAAGTAGCAAGAAACGCAGAGAAAAGTCATGATGATCAGTATTAGGTACCAGGTACGGGGTACAAGGTAATAGGTCGCAGGGTTCAGACCAATAGAATTGTGAGATTTTCGATAAGCACAACCTACTTGCCTTCTCAATTGTAGTTTTCCCTGTAAGGTTGATGTTTAAATCTCAACCAAAATTTTACCCATTCCCTGTACCCGGTACCAAAGTACCTTATACCTCGTACCGAGTACCAACTACTCCGATATGGCACTTACAGAATCCGTAATGATCGAGCTCGGCACCGAAGCTCCCGACTTTAACCTCCTCGACACTGTTTCTGGAAATTCTTTAGGACTTCCGCAGGTCCAGGGCGACAACGGGACTTTAATTCTCTTTATCTGCAATCATTGCCCCTACGTATTGTACATCATTGAAGAATTGGTCCGCATAGCGGATGACTACGCAGCCCAAGGTGTCAAGACCGTTGCCATCAGTTCTAACGATGTGGAGAAGTACCCGGTAGATAGCCCGGAGATGATGACCGGTTTCGCCCAGCAGTACGCTTTTAATTTCCCCTACCTCTACGACGAAAGCCAGGAAGTCGCCAGAGCCTACGACGCTGCTTGTACCCCCGATATTTATCTTTTCGACGGCGATAACCGTCTCTATTACCGCGGCCGTCTGGATGGCAGTCGCCCTCAGAATGAACTCCCCATCGACGGGGCCGATCTTCGTTCAGCGATGGATGCTTTATTAAGCGGAGCCCCCGCTCCTGAGAAGCAATATCCTTCTGCGGGTTGTAACATTAAGTGGAAATAGTTAACTAGCTGCTCGATTCACTAATCCTATTTCTTACGCATTTGCCCCAATACAATGCGTACAACCCACAACTATGTATATCGAATACAGCCTGGACCAAGTAGATGAAGCTGCTCAGGAGGTGCTTAAAGCGCTCGACAACCAACCGCAAATAATTTGCCTGGATGGCGAGCTAGGTGCAGGAAAGACTACTCTCGTAAGTGCGCTTTGCCGTGCCTGGGGTATAGCAGATCCCGCTACTAGCCCCACTTATGGCATCGTCAATGAATACCAGAGTCCTGATGGTCCCGTTTATCATCTTGATTGCTATCGACTCGAGTCCTTACAGGAAGCCTTGGATCTGGGCGTAGAAGAATATTTAGACAGTAAAGGCTGGATTTTAATTGAATGGGCCGGTATCTTAAACTCCTTACTCCCGCGCGGGGTTTGTATTTTACGGCTCAGCCTGAGTTTTGACGGATCGGCCCGCCGCCTGTTGCTCGAAAGAGGCTCCTAACTCCGCCCGTATAAGCTATGAGTGATAAGGAAAAGAAAATACCGCTTCCCGGAGAGTTGACCGATCCCTTTCGGCAGACCCAAACGGAAACCTTGCAGGTGCGGCCACGGCAGCAGGAACTCTTCATTGGTATCCCCAAGGAAGTTACCCTCAATGAACGGCGCATCGCGCTGGTGCCTAGCGGCGCTTTCAACCTCACCAGCCGTGGACACCGAGTGATCGTAGAGACAGAAGCCGGAACCCTTTCTTCCTACAGCGACCATGACTTCAGCGAATGTGGGGCGGAGATCGCCTACTCTGCTCAAGAGGTCTACGAGAAGGCTAATGTCATCATCAAAGTCGCGCCGCCTACCCTGGAGGAAATCGACCTGATGCAGCCTGGGACTATCCTGATCTCTCCGCTGCAATTGCCCATTATTTCTGCGGAATATCTGTACCGACTCAAAAATCGCCGAATCATCGCCCTGGCGATGGAATACCTGCAAAACGAATCAGGGGTCTTCCCCATCGTGAGGATCATGAGCGAAATAGCTGGGATTTCTGCCATCCAGACGGCTGCCCATTTGCTGTCTTCCAGTAGCGGCGGCCCCGGTATTTTACTGGGCGGTATCTCGGGCGTACCCAGCGCTAAAGTCGTTATTCTGGGAGGTGGAGTCGTTGCCGAATATGCCACCCGAACTGCCCTCGGTATGGGGGCCGAAGTACGGGTTTTCGACGATAATATTCATAAGTTGATGCGGCTGCAAAATGCGGTGGGCCGTCAATTATATACCTCTGCCCTTAACCCGGTTTACCTGAAGCGAGAGCTCGTAACGGCCGACGTGGCCATCGGAGCCATTCATGCGGAGCAAGGGCGTACACCCGTGGTCGTCAACGAAGAAATGGTGCGTGCCATGCGCGCCGGCTCGGTCATTATCGATCTGAGTATTGATCAGGGTGGCTGCTTTGCTACCAGCCAGCTGACTTCCCTCAAGTCACCCACCTTTACCAAGCACGACGTTATCCACTATTGCGTACCTAATATGGTAGCTGCCGTCGGCCGTACCGCCAGTGCCGCGATTAGTAATATCCTGGTTCCGCTCTTGATAAAAGCCGAAGGTGCCCGTAATTTCGAGCACTATATCTTTAGTCAGCAGGGCCTACGCCACGGGGTATACACCTATCGCGGATGTCTGACTAATGCCTACCTCGGGCGTCGCTTCGAAATGCGATCTACCGACATTGATCTGTTGCTGACTAGTAGTATGTAAGTGATTTGTCCTATCCCTAACCCTCTCCAGAGGAGAGGGGACCAGACTTTTTAGCCAAATTTGGCTACAAAGAAACCAATTCCACATTTTTGATCCAAAGCTATATTACCTCCTACTTTACTCCCCTCTCCCTCGGAGAGGCGCTGGGGGAGAGGCCAAGGTGTAGCTCACCAGCTACCGAAATCAAAATAAGCCTTTGGCTAATGCGAATCTGTAAAATCAAGACGGCTATCGCTGAGGGCAGAGTGTCCAGTGGTTGCCATATTTAATCGACCTTAGGCGTAATGTGCTCTTCCAATAAGATCCGCGGCTAAAAAAGATCCTGAAGGATAGTACTACCTTTGGATCATGCCTGATTCTACTCCCGTAAAAAGCCTTTCACAAGTCCTGCTGGAAGAACAAGCTCAGCTAAGCGAGCGCCGCAAGCGGCATTTTGGCCAGGATTTTGCCGATCGACTGGAATTCAATTCCTTCGGTATTGCCCTGAGTGGTGGCGGTATTCGCTCAGCGGTCATCAACCTGGGCTTTCTGCGTACCCTCAATCGTTTTAAGCTACTCAAACAGGCCGATTACCTCAGCTCCGTTTCCGGCGGTGGTTATACCAATGCCTACATCCAGGCCTTTTTGCAGGGCAGCGGAGATTATGAAGACCTCTTCCAAGAAAAGCACATCGACTACCTCCGCCAGCGGGGCATCTACATGTTCCCTGGCAAAGGCCTGACCAAAATCTGGAACGTTCTCACGCTCATCATTGCTTTTTTGGTGAGCCTCGTGATGAGCCTGGTGTCTCCCGGGGTAGTCATCGGTGCGGGCTACCTCTTGTACAAGGTGCTGGAGCAACTCATTGAATTTCGACCCGTTGAAGGAGGTTTAGGACTTCCGCAGGTCTACACCTACGGAGCTATTATTTTCGGTATCGTTCTGGGGGTACACTATTTGCTGAATGTCTTGTTTTTATTCCGCTTGTCGATCAGTGCCTGGTTTAACCGCCTGGAAACTGGCTTGATTTTTGTTGGACTGGCAGCACTGGCCTGGACCATTCTACGGGGCTTTGCCGGCATGAGTGACCTCGAGTGGCAGCAAATTTTCCCTTATCTTGGGCTTGCCGTCTGCGTCCTGATTCTGGGCTTCTTTACCAACCCTAATGCCACGAGCTTTCATCGCTTTTACCGCAAGCAGCTGGCGGATGCTTTTCTATATTTCGCGGGTCCAGATCGCAATTTACCCTTGAGAGAGCTTCAACAAGTGCGGGAAGAAACCGAGCTGGCTCCCTACCCATTATTTAATACGACCCTCAATTTGCTGGCCAGTAAAGACCCCAACTTCCAAGGGAGTAAGGCCAGCGATTACTTTCTGCTATCGCCCCTTTACTGTGGCGCCAAGCTGACTGGCTATGTGCCTACTGCGACTACCCGCGGTTACCGTGATATGACCGTACCCGCAGCGACCACCATCAGTGCCGCTGCGGTCAATCCCGGCATGGGAGCCTACTCCAACCGCATACTGAGTATTCTGACTACGGTACTCAATCTACGCTTAGGGTTCTGGGTGTGGAACCCTAAAAAGATGTTTCGCAAGCTGCCGCTGGTCTGGTGGCCATCCTATTTCTTTTATGAGATGTTTGGACAAATTGGTTTGGAAAACCTCAAGGTCAACATCAGCGATGGCGGCCACATTGAGAACCTGGGCGTTATGGAATTACTGCGCCGCGAGTGCAAACTGATCGTCGCGGTCGATGCAGAGGCCGATCCCGACTACGGCTTCGGGGCCCTAGAAAATCTGACCGTCCGAGCGCGTAACGAATTAGGCATCGATATCCGCTTTCGGGAAGATCACATCCCCGAAAAAGTCATTCGCCCTCACCCCAGCCATGGCTACAGCAAACAGCGCTTCGCCATCGCAGATATGTACCTGCTGTGGGAGAAAATTGAAGTAGACGGAGAAGAACAAGTCGTTTACTACGAAGACAAATCGGTAGGTACTTTCGTCTACGTTAAGTCCAGTGTGACGGCCCCAAAAGGAAAGCCGCTACTGACACCGGCAGACGGCCTGCGCTACGGTACCTATAAATACAAACTCTACCATCCAGCTTTCCCCCATGAGAGCACTGCCGACCAGTTTTTCGACCCCATTCAATGGGAGAGCTACTACCAACTCGGTCAGTTCTTAGCCGCGGATATGTTGGCTTGTGAAGACCTGACTAAACTGGATGAAAACAATACGCCCATGCTGGGACTGGATGAGCTACAGGAATATTTTGAAACTGGACGTCCACTATTCTACCCGCAACCGCTTGAAACTGAAGCTACCTCAGCGGCGGCGGCAACCGTTCCCGATACCAATTATGAGATGTAGCAAAGAAATAATTTTTAATTTAGGGCTTGTCTCTGAGACTAATCTCTAAGGTCTATTATTCTACTTCCCTATATGGATTTTTTCAACGGTCTTCAATCCTACATCTCCGGTCTTTCAGAAGAGCAGTGGTGGTACGTAGTTTCCATGGTACTACTGGCCTTTATTTTGGGCTTGCTGATTGCCTACATTTTACGTGGCTTCACCGTGCGGCGTTATCGCAAGGCGTTATTGCTTGCCGAGCGCTCGCGGGCGGACTACGAAACCCAATACCTGGCGGCTAACGAAAAACAGAAAAAACTAGCAGCAGACTTAGCCGCTAATAGTCAGGCTAAGGTTGCCGCCATGGATCGGGCCGAAGAACTCGCCAGTCAGTTGGCAGCAGCTCAATCCGAGCAGCAACGGCTGCAGTCGGATTTAAGTCAGTTGCAAGCTACCGTGGATAGTCAGGCCGCTACTATTGTCTCGCAAAAACAACAAATCGAGACCTTCCAGGCTCAGCCGCAGGCTCCGGCTACGCCTACCATCAGCCCACAGGAACCGCAGGCCGTCGCTAATCCAATGGAAGATCGCTTGGCGGCCCTGGAGGCGCGTTTAGCCGCCCTACAAACCAGCCCTGCTCCCACTGAAGAACCTGCCGGCAACCAGGCTGGTGGCTATCATCAGCCAGTTATTGAGCAGCTGCCCGTAGAACCCGAGGAAGAGGAAGAGCCCCTGGTTATCCGAGCAGATACCACCGACCCGGGACTGCGTCAAGGCGAAAACGGGCAAACGGAGGTAATTGTGGATACGACTCCTTCCCGCCAAGTCGAATTAGTCAATATTCCCGATGAAAGTGATCGGGATGATCTGAAACTGATTAAAAACATCGGTCCTTTCTTAGAGGAAAAACTCCATGAACAGGGCATCTTCACCTTCCGCCAAATCGCTGGCTGGGACGCTGCGGACATTGAGGGCATTACTACTAAAATCGGCTACTTGCCAGGCCGCATTGCCACCGACGATTGGGTAGGTCAGGCCCAGAATCTAGCTTCCGTGCTGATCGCTGACGTACCGGATGAAAAGCCCCCCAAAGGCTTCCGCCCCGATAATTTGAAAGTCGTAGACGGTATCGGCCCCAAGATCGAAGGCATCCTCAAAGACAACGAAATTAAAACGTTGGCTGATCTGGCCGAGCAATCGGTAGATGACCTCAAAGGTATGCTAGAGCAAGCCGGCAATCGCTACCGCATCCACGACCCCTCTTCCTGGCCGCAGCAAGCGGCCCTGGCCCGCGACGGGCAGTGGGTTGATTTGAAGGCAGTACAAGATGCCTTATAAAAAAAGCCCCGCAGCTAGCTAGCTGCGGGACTTTTTTTATACAGGCTATTTATTTACTCCGGTGCCTGATTCGGATCTAGCAAATCGTAGAACTGATTCAGCTTCGGTAGCAAGATGATACGCGTACGACGATTCGTAGCTCGCCCTTCTGGGGTGTCGTTGGAAACCAGGGCATTGAACTCTCCCCGACCCGCAGCGATTAAGCGGTTGGGATCGATGTCGTGCTCGTCCTGGAAAGCGCGCACTACGGAAGTAGAACGCCGCACACTTAGTGCCCAGTTGTCTTCTACACAACTGCTGTTGATGGGCACATTATCCGTGTAACCTTCAATCATTACTTCCAGCTCAGGACGAGATTGGATAATCGCGGCAATTTTACCCAGCACTTCGTCGGCCCGAGGAGATAAACTAGCGCTTCCACTCTGGAAAAGTACATTGTCCGACAGATTGATAAAGACCACGGTTTTATCTACCTCTACGTTAATATCCTCGTCGGCAATGCCATCACGTAATACGCGGGTAAGGTTAACACCGAGCGCAAGGTTAATGGAATCTGCCCGGGTTTTGGCAGCCATTAAGTACTGGATGTAGTCGTCGCGCTCACGAAGCTGTGAAAGCGTCTGCTCGATATTTTCCTGTGCCGACTGAGACAGCTGCGTAAGATCTTCTACTTGATTCAGTTGGGCATCGCGAGTAGCGCGAATATCTGCAATCTGCTCGCGCAGATCTTCAATTCTCTGATCGCGGGATATCACGGTTTGCTGGGCAGAAGCTAGTGCTCCGTTTAATCGGTCAATTTCGCGCTGGGAAGTAGCCAGGTTATTCATACAGTTAGTCAGGTCTTCCCCTGAGCTAGCCAAAGCGGCTTCTGCGCTGGATAATTCCGCCTGTACTGCTTCGTACTGTTTTTTGCTGATACAGGCAGTAAGTGAAAGGCAGATCATTGCGAGAAAAGCCAATCTGAAAGTAGGATGCATTGCGTTGTGGTTTTGGTTAAAATGCGAATAGCGTTGCGGTCTAGACGCTCAAAAAAGACAAAGTCACCTGCGGTGATTACTATTTTCAACACCCAAGTTAGGCACTTTGTGCGGTAGCTTGAGTCAATTAAACGTTAGTCAGGTCTTAGTCCTTGCCCTGGGCGCTAATTAAGCTTTGCATAGCTGATTGTGCGCAGCCGAGCCCATCTTCAGCTCGATCTAGCTCCAGGCTGGCATAACGCACTCCAGCCTGCTGCTGTGCCGACCAAAGTGCCTGCCAGTCGAGGAGGCCATCACCCACGCAGCACATGGCCTGATCCGGACCTGCGGCCATATCTTTTAAATGGGTCAGCGGAACTCGACCTGGATAGCGGGCCAGAATGTCCAAGGGATTTCCGCCACCTTTGACCGCCCAGTAGGTGTCGAGCTGGAGATTGACGTAGGCAGGATCGGTCTGTTCCATTAGCCAGTCGAGCGCCGTCTGGCCCTCAATAGTCACGAATTCTTTGTCGTGATTGTGCCAGGTCAATTGAAAGCCAGCTTGCTTGATTAAGCGCCCGAAACGGTTCAAGCGTTCGGCGGTTGCCAGACACTCTTCCCGACTTAAGTCTTTGGCGCTGCTGCGCCAGGGCCAGTAGCAACATACGAATTCTTGTCCGCGCTTTTCGGCCTGCCGAAGCTGCTGCGCCATTTTTTGTGGTCGATCATCCAAGCGGATGCCACTACCCATGATGTGTAACCCCAAATTTTTGACGTATTTCCGGTACGCGCGGTTGCCTCCTCGATGCACTTTCCCTTCCAAGAAGGTATATCCCAGGTCCGCTAGGCGGGAGGCAGTGGCTTTCCAATCGGCTTCCATTTCCTGCTGTACGGTATTCAGGATAATGCCAATCTGTGGTCCTGCTGGCGGTGATAAATCAAGACTTAGGCCAGGTAGGGCCAGACTAGCTACTAAACTATTACGGATGAATTCTCGTCGGTTCAACATGGTGCAGCTTTTAGACGCCAGCGGCTTCGATCACCCTTAATGTCTTCTCTAAGCCCGTAGCTGCTACCTGCCGCAAATCCTGGGCGTGGTAGGTACGATTATACAGCTCTAGAGAAATACATTCCCGGAAACCGCTAGCGTATAAGTCCCGTAAAATTTCTGGCAGCGGCAGGATACCGTCGCCGGGGTAGACCCGATCCTTGTCTTGCATTTCTTCCCGGGCCATTTCTCGAGGAGCATCATTGAACTGAAAAATGGGAAAGAAATCACCCCGCACTTTCTTTAGGCAATTGAAGCCACCCCCAGTGATGTACATGTGGAAGACATCGGGAATGATCCGAGCTTCTCGATGGTCCGTTCCGAGAGCAATCTCTGCTGCCTGGGCGAAAGAAGACAATGGAAATTGCTTGACAAAAACCAGGGCTGGGCACAGGTCGTAATCTTCTAGCCCGATTTCGATCAGTCGGCGGTAGCAATCCGTTACGAAAGCGGCATCGTAATCCGCGCCTACTTCATTGGGGATAGCCTGAACGTACTTACAGCCGATGGCTGCGGCCATCCGCATCCGGTTGCGAGTTGCGGCCAAACTAGCCTGGAAAGCAGCTTCGTCAGCGGGTAAACAGCCCCAGAGACCGATCATACTCGGCACGAAGAGTCCGCGCTCCTTGATTTCCTCACCCAGTGCTTTCAGGTCGCCTCCCGCCTCTTCATACTGAGCCAGATCACGATCCCAGGGTTCGATGGCATCATAACCAGCTTCTACGGCAATGTCGATCATCTCCGCCAGACCAGAAGCGGTGCGAATGGTAGCAGTGTCTAGGCAAATAGGCCAGGGACTACGCCCATTCTGATAGCGGGTTTCGGTTGCTATGGTTGTCGCTTCTTCGGAAGGTGGACCCGCCTCGCAGGCACTTAAGACAGTACCGATGGCTGTGGCACCGATACCGACTTGCAGACTAGTGCTGATAAATTTTCGACGATTGTGCATAGTAGATATAGTGATGTAAAGGCGGCCTCAAAAGCCCTTTGGGTTTTTGAGACAGCCAATAATGTGCGATCTACTACTACAATGACCAGGCTTTGGTGCCCGGTTCGATCTCCATACAAGGCGTATAGCCACCCGGTACGGGGTCGTAAACTAAGATCTCCTGCCCGACTTCTTTCGATTGATAGTAGCCGAGCAGCAGCAATTTTTTAAACTCGAATAGCCAAAGATAAGCTCGCCAACGGTTTTCTTCGACTAGAGTGGTAGGTACTGGCTGATCGAGAAAATCCCGTACTGCATTTTGAGCTTCTTTAGAGATCGACCAGTAGCGACTAAGTTCTTCCGTGTACTGGTCGGCTGTTGCCTGTTCTACGGCTAGACCGATGTGCTCGCTAAAGCGTTGTTCCCAGGCCTGTAGCCCGCGTCGCCATTCCTGCTGACGGTCACCATCTAGTACTTCCGCCACGAAAAGATCGATAAATTGGTGTACCCCTAAATCCCTGGCACCGGGCGTATCGGACTTGGGTAGTATCACTTCGCCCAGCTCTTGTAAGATTTGTACTTCCGCAGGTGTGTGCCAACTGCTAGTTGACGGCTCTAAGGGACGATCCTGACAGGCGGCTAACCAGCTCGTTAGTACGGCACTGCCTAGGCTATAACCCATGATCTGGAGTACGGTGCGTCGCTGCATCAGAGTTGTTGGTTTTTGAGCTGACGCACGGCATAATCACAAGCCCGGGCGGTGAGCGCCATGTAGGTTAGCGAAGGGTTCTGGCAGGCTGAAGAAGTCATGCAGGCCCCGTCGGTGACGAAAATATTAGGTACGGCGTGCATTTGATTAAAGGCGTTTAGGACAGAGCTGGCCGGATGATGCCCCATGCGAGCCGTTCCCATTTCGTGGATACTCTTGCCCATATCCTTGATTCGGTGATTCACGCCTACATCCTTAACGCCGGCCGCTTCCAGGATCTCAGCGGCAGTAACGGCCATGTCCTCACAGATAGCCTGTTCATTTGCTTTAAAACTAGCGTCGAATACGACCTGCGGAAGTCCAAATTCATCCAACTGATCAAAATTCAAATAGAGCCGATTTTCGTGATAGGGCAGGCATTCGCCGAAGCCCGACATCCCAATACCCCAATCGCCAGGTTCGAAGAGCGCGGCCTTGAAATCAGCGCCAAATTCGAAATTGTTTTGTCCGCGTTGCCAGCTGGAGCGGGAGGCACCACCCTGGTAGCCATACCCCCGTAAGAACTTATCGGTGGCTGTGGCGTGATCCAGATTACGGAAGCGGGGCAGGTAAAAACCGTTGGGTTTGCGGCCGCGGTAGTATTGGTCGTGTAGGCCTTCGATACGCCCGCCCGCACCACCGCCCATGACGTGATCCATTAAATTGTGACCGAGCTCGCCGCTGTCGTTGCCGAGTCCGTCAGGGAAGCGATCGGAGCGAGAATTGAGCAAAATAGCCGTCGAACCCACAGTCGAGGCATTGAGAAAGATAATTTTAGCGGATACGATCAGCTCTTCTTTAGTCAAGCGATCGATGATACGCACTCCTGTCGCCCGCTGCCGGTCAGGATCGTACAATACTTCGGCCACTACCGAATCTGGGCGCAAGCTTAGCTTGCCCGTAGCTTCTGCCGCTGGCAGGGTGGAAGACTGCGAGCTGAAGTAGCCGCCGTAGGGACAGCCCCGGTTGCAGCGATTGCGGGCCTGGCAACGCCCCCTACCCGGCAGCGCTTCGGTGGCATTCGCGACCCTGCCGGGAATGAGGTGGCGTTCTGGCCAGCGGGTATTGATTGCATCCGCTACCGCCTGTTCGGCGCAGTTGAGCTCAAAGGGCGGCAGGTACACACTGTCGGGTAAATGGGGCAAATCGCGGCGATCCCCACTGATACCGATGAAGCGTTCTACCTTTTCGTACCAGGGCGCCAGATCACGATAGCGAAGAGGCCAGTCGATGCCGTGCCCATCCTGGGCATTAGCCATAAAGTCGAGGTCACTCCAGCGGTAGCAGTGCCGCCCCCAAATCAAAGAGCGCCCCCCGACCTGATAGCCGCGCAGCCAGTAAAAAGGCTGGTCTTCCTGGTAGGGATGGTTGGCCTCATCGGCCACAAAATGATGACGCGCTTTTCGTTTGCCGGATTGCTTGGGAGACAAGGCCCTTTCTTCGGCGGTCAGATAGCCTTTATGGCGAAAATCCCAGGGATCCAGATTAGCGGTAGGATAATCTAATAAGTGTCGGACGTTGCGACCGCGGTCCAGGATGAGGGTTTCCAAGCCTGCTTCGCAGAGTTCTTTTGCCGCCCAGCCCCCGGAGATGCCGGAGCCGACTACGATGGCATCGTAAGAAGACTTAAGGGGAGGTGGATCAGCTGCTTGACTCATCTTATCTTTGCTATTCTATAAATATAGCATCTTCATGTGTATCGAGCCCGCTACCCCTCTTGATTTTGCAACGATAACCAGTATCGCACAACGCACCTGGCCGGATACCTTCGCCGATATTTTGAGCGAAGAACAAATCGTTTACATGCTGGAGATGATGTATAGCGAAGCGGCCTTGGAAGAGCAAACCACCAAAAAGGGCCACCGTTTTTTATTGCTGAAGGAAGCAGAAGAGGCCATGGCCTACGCCAGCTATCAGCTTGACTATCTGGCCAACACTACCAAAATCCATAAGTTGTACTGCCTGCCGCCCACCCAGGGTAAAGGCTACGGTAAGGCACTAATACTGGCGGTGGCGAAGATTGCCCGGGAGCAAGGGCAAAAGCGATTGCGTTTAGACGTCAACTACCAAAACAAAGCCGTTGGGTTTTATCACTATCTGGGTTTCGTGACTGTAGATCGGATCGATACCAATATCGGGAATGGTTACCTGATGGAGGACTATGTGATGGAAATGGAGTTATGAAAAAAGAAGCAGCCCAAAAATCCATAGGACTTTTGGGCTGCTTTTATAGATCCGCCGGCTAAAAGCGGTGTTTGATCTACGAAGGCTTATTCATTATGCCTAAAGTGGTTTCTTGTACTATTTTGAAAGGATCTGTACGGGCAGTACGTGGAGTACCATCCAGGCCAATGACTTCAAATTGAATGTTTTTCGTCTTGGCGTTGGTACGGAAGTTGTCAAAGATTTCCAGGATGTCGGCATGGACGGTACGGGCCTTGTGCGCGTCGATGACTACGTGGGTATTCTCTGGCATTTCGTCCAGTGTACGTTGAATGGAGGCCTTGTTGAGGAAGCTGACGTCTTCCGAGAGCTCAATGTGAATGGGCTGTCCGGGTACGTGCTTGGTAGGATCAAAGTGGTAGGGCGTACGATAGTTGTTCCAGAGCAAATGGACAATGGCCACGGCCATACCCAGCGCGATACCGATGAGCAAGTCCGTCACTACAATACCTACGATGGTCACGATGAAGGGAATAAACTGAGAAGACCCTTGCTGGTACATAGACTTGAAAAGCGCGGGCTTTGCCAGCTTGTAACCGACTAGCAGGAGAATGGCCGCCAGGCTAGCTAGAGGGATTTGGTTGAGTAGCTTAGGAATGCTGAAGGCGCAGACCAACAGCATAATACCATGGATGAAAGCCGATGCTTTCGACTTACCACCGGATTGAATATTGGCCGAACTGCGAACGATTACCTGCGTGATGGGGAGCCCACCGATCATGCCGGAAATGATATTGCCTACGCCCTGTGCCTTTAGCTCTCGGTTGGTGGGGGTTACCCGCTTCATGGGGTCCAGCTTGTCGGTGGCTTCTACACAGAGTAGGGTTTCCAGGCTAGCGACGACGGCGATGGTAGCGCCGATAATCCAGATCTGTTGATTGCCAATTTGACTAAAGTCAGGTAGTGTAAACTGTGCGATAAAACCATTGAGGTCATCCGCGACGGGGATGCTTACTAGGTGCTCCAAGCCCAGTTCATTATTGGTGCCTTGAAACAACTGATTGAGGACGATACCAAGAACGACTACGACCAGCGGCCCCTGGATAAGCTTAGCCCATTGCTGGCGTTTCATGAAGGACTGTTCCCAAAGGATCAGAATGCCAATCGAAATCAGTGCGATGATGAGCGCAGAAGGGGTGTATTCTTGAAACATGTAGAAGAACTCGCTGAAGGTATTGTGCCCATCTACTTGTTGGAAAGCTAGATCTCCCTCTGGATCTTTGTCATAGCCAAAAACGTGTGGAATCTGCTTGAGAATAATGATGACTCCGATACCCGCCAGCATGCCTTTAATGACGGAACTGGGGAAGTAGTAGCCAATAACACCAGCCTTGAGGAAGCCAAGGATAAGTTGTATAACCCCAGCAATTACTACTGCTACGAGGAACACCTCAAAGGCGCCATCTAACTCGTCAATTGCCGTGAGTACAATTACGGCAAGGCCCGCTGCGGGGCCACTGACCCCTAGGGGCGATCCGCTGAGCAGGGCCACTACGGTACCCCCTACGATACCGGCGATGATCCCCGAAAATAGTGGAGCGCCTGAGGCTAAAGCGATGCCCAGACAAAGCGGCAGGGCCACCAGAAATACGACGATACTGGCGGGAAAGTCGCTATTTAGATTGGAAAATAAATGATTGTTCTTTTTGGCACTCATGCGGCTAAAGATTGAATGGGAAAGTTAAGATTGGCAGGCAGATACTCCAATGGCTTTATGTACCATGTCTCTGCAAAATTCCTGGATGGCATCTTCTCCTTCTACGAAGTCAGTGAGCCGGGGAAGATGCTCGGCGAAAAAACGTTGGTGGTGAGCCCCCTCAATAGTGGTGGAAACCAGCATGTGAGGGTATTTATAGGTGGGGTTGATCTCACGGATAATATCACAAACCCGCTGTACAAGCTGTTTGTAACCCGCAAAGATGCCGGCTTCATTTTCAGCATCTACTTGCTTGGTAAGGTAGGCTTTTGAAGACTCGGCGACTACAATCCGATCGAGTTTGACCTCGTTGATGTGGGTGTAATTGCTGTCTTCTCGCACCCGCTCCGTCAACAAGCGGAGGGCCCGATTCAGTCGATCCATGGGATCGTCGACATTGGCCAGGGCGAAAACTAAGCGGTACTCCATCCAGGCCCAATACCAGGAAATCAGATAGAGTAGCAGTTTGTGCTTGTTCTCAAAATAGCGGTAGATGGAAGCTTCCGTTGACCCAATGGCCAAAGCTAACTTCCGGAAGGTGAAATTTTCGAAACCAATTTCGTCCACTAGATCGATACTACCCGTTACGATGCGTCTACCCAGCTCACTGGATTCAGGATCTTTAAGGTAGACCTCACGATTAATACGGACGTTAAGCTGTGCTAGTAGAGTGT
The DNA here is from genome assembly GCA_039030655.1 of Bacteroidota bacterium. GTDB lineage: Bacteria > Bacteroidota > Bacteroidia > Chitinophagales > Saprospiraceae > Neolewinella. The sequence goes on from JBCCDS010000014.1 coordinate 56,004, forward strand.
GCATTTTGCGAGTTAGACTCACAAGTATAATAGTTTTACTATTAAGGTTGCGATGATTCATGTCACTATTTTGGGGCTTTCTACAAGACCTTAGTTGGAGTTGGCTAGTTGTGGGAATGGTACTTCCGCAGGTCTGAGTAGTCTTCTGTCAAATAAAGAGCGGCACCGAATCCCTTCGATGCCGCCCTCGACTCAGCTGGCAAAATTTATTCAGCTTAGTGTATCTGCAGAGGTAGTGTAGCCAGCTGCTGATTGGTGGATAGGCGAAGCCAGTAGTTGCCGGCCGGTAGGCTAGCAGGCAACTCATAAGTGAGCTGTTGTGGCCCAGTGCTTAGACCTGCGGAAGTCCAAACCTTAAGCATTCTACCCATTGGGTCGATGAGCTGTAGCTCTACCTGACCAAAGTCCCGTTGTTCGAAAGATAAGGTGATCCGTTCCGTAGCAGGATTGGGGAAAACCTCCAATTGGATGGCGGAAGCTTCGACCACATCGGTAGAACTCAGTACCCGTGGGAGGCCAAAGGCAATGTTGATGTCGTCGGTAGCAGGCGTCAGATTATCTAGGTCAAAGGTACTGTAGTCGTAGGTGATCAGCGGAGAGAAACTACCAGGGAGCACAAACTCATAGTAGACCTGAATTTGGCGGGAAGCGAAAGTGAATGGGTCACTGGAACCAATATCACGCGTAAAAAACTGGATATCGTCGATGCTACGAATGACGGCTATTTCGTCATAGTCACCAAAGTGGGTGACCAGTGAGCCGGTACCCAGATAAGCGAAAGTTGTAGAATTAAAGGTAGAGTCTTCTGATCCGAAATCGACGTCGACGGAAACATCGGAAGAGGCGGCGTAGAGCGAATCTCCGAGGCCGAGACCAAAGGGAACGTTAAGTCCTGCTTCGTCGGGGAAGTCTAGCTCGCTAAGCCCTACGCCAGGAATGAAAAAGCCATCTCCTAGTTGGAAGATGCCTTCGGGGAGGATGTCGAGGAAACCGATCAGACCGAAAGTGTAATCATTGGGGACGTAGAGCTCAGTCGAAACTACGGTATTGGCAAAATCGGGCAGGGTGGTACCGTCGGATACGTCGGCCTGGGTGAATACTTCGCGCACTCGCAAGTTGAGCATATCGTCGAGGTCGACCATGTTGATCGGTAAATCCGAAAGGTCGGGGTCGATGATATCGCCGATGAAGCTGAAGTCATAAGCAATACCGCTACCGATGGTCGGGATGGGATTTTCGGATAGTGGGAGGATCAGGTTGTGGAAGGCCCACTGATCACCAACTTGTGGTTGAGATTCGCTGCCGATAGTAGGTTGAGCGATGGAAATACCAGCGGTTATTGCCGCCAGTGCAAGGGTGTAAACTACTCGCATGTTTTCGAATGGTTTTTTGAAAAAAAATTGATTTTAGGCGGTAGCAGGGTGGGACGAAGATAGTACAGCTCAACCAAATTTCGGTTGGTGTAAAATATTTTGCATTTTTATTGAGCGAGTTGTCACAAACGGAGCGCGACTATCGATACTTGAGTAAAGTAAAAACTTAAGTTATGAGGTCGAAGTCGTCTTTGGTCGTAATTGTCCTAGTAACCGCTACTGTAGTATTTATCTAGGTTTGTAATCCAAATCCTGTGGTTAATGGCTGCTAAGTAAACGGAGGATATGGATGGATGTATCTCGTATTGATACGCATTTGATCGCGAGTTTAGAGGGTAAGTGTAGACAAAGAGACGGATATCTATTCAGAGAATGAGGATTATTTAATATCCGCTAGTTTTTATTTTAAATCAGATAGCGTTGATACATCGCCATATTTTGCAGGTTTAGACCCGCGGAAGTACAAAAACAATTGAGTCTACATCTTTTGCCACTAACTGTTTAAACGCATATTTAGCCCCCATTCACCGATTTACCTGCAACCCATTGAATTTTTCCTCGTCCTTGGTGTAACCAAAGGCGATAAAAGCAAGTACGCTACTTACCATTCCCACCTTTCTAGAGACACCCCGAAAAATGAAAACATCACTAACGATTGGCCTCCTACTGGCCACTATTGGCCTTTTGGCGCAGACGCCCCGTGAATTAGCTGCCTTCCGAACTGCTGAATCGATCAAAATCGACGGTCAACTAGACGAGGCCGCCTGGCAGCAAGCGGAATCAACGGGGGAGTTCATTACTCGCCGCCCTAACCCCGGAGAAGCCGCTAGTGAAGCTGTTGATCTGCGCGTCATCTATGATGACGAAGGCATTTATATCGGCGCGATGCTGTATGATAGCCAGCCCGATAGTATCCTAAGAGAATTGACGGAGCGAGATGATCTGGGCAATACTGATTTTTTCGGGGTCTCCTTCGATCCTTACCAATCCGGCTTAAACGGCTTTACTTTCATCACCACTCCGGGAGATGTACAGTTTGATGCTCGTCAAACGGCCCGCAATGAAGATGAAAACTGGGACGCCGTCTGGAATTCAAAAACCCAGATCACGACCGAAGGCTGGGTCGCAGAAATGTTTATCCCCTTTTCAGCTTTGCGCTTTCCCAAAACCGAGCTACAGACCTGGACCATCAACTTCGTGCGGATGATTCGCCGTTACAATGAGCAGAGTTTTTGGGACGAGATCGACCCCAATGTAGATGGCTACCTCAATCAGTCGGGAAAACTAACGGGGCTGGAACACATCAAAGCACCTTTCCGTCTACAGCTAACCCCCTTCGTGACGGCAGTCGGCCTGAAAAACTACGACCCGGAGAGTAATCCCAGCTCGGTTTTAGGCAATAGCTTTGGCGGTGGGATGGATTTGAAACTGGGCCTTAGCGACGCCTTTACGCTGGATATGACGCTGATTCCGGATTTCAGTGAAGCTCGCTCTGATAATAATGAACTCAATCTGGGGCCCTTCGAACAATTCTTTGACGAGCAGCGTGCCTTTTTTACTGAAGGCACTGAGTTGTTCAACAAAGGAGGACTCTTTTACAGCCGTAGAGTAGGAGGGCGGCTGTATGACCCGCAGGCAGTCAATGAAGATAATCTTGGGCCCAATGAAACGGTAATCGATATGCCGGGGCGAGCACAGTTGGTCAACGCGACTAAAATATCGGGTCGTACGGCCAACGGTACGGGGATCGGTTTTTTTAACGCGATCGAACGACGCAGCTACGCTACGGTCGAAAACCTGGATGGTGATCGTCGCGATGTACAAGTACACCCGCGCACGAATTATAATGTCCTCGTTGTCGACCAGAACTTGCCCAATAATTCTTCCATTACGCTGATCAATACGAACGTACTACGCGAAGGCATCGCTACCGACGCTAATGTAACCGGTCTGGAATTTGACCTGCATAATAAAGCCAATGTCTACGCCATTTCTGGCGGGGTGAATTACAGTCAGCGTTTTTTGGAGGAAGGACAGGAAAACGGCCACTCAATGTCGCTGCGTTTTTCCAAAATCAGTGGCAACTGGCAGTATCGGCTCTGGTATTCGGAAGAAAGTGATACTTACAATCCCAACGATCTGGGCTTGCTTTTTAATAATAACGAGCGCTTTTACGGTGGCCGGGTCAACTACAACTATTATGAGCCTTTTCTGAATGGCTTCTTCCTCAATGGCGGAGCTGGGCTGTTTGCTGGTCACTTCCGCCTGTACCAGCCGAATGTGGTAACCGGGAATAATGTCGAAGCCTGGGTTTACGGGCAAACTAAGGGTTTCTGGAATGTCAACTTCTGGACGGATCACTATCCTGGTTGGCAGTACGACTATTTCGAGCCACGGGTAGATGGTCGGGTATTCCGCTACGGCGGTGAAAGTAATGTCGGTGGCTGGATAGGTACCGATAGTCGTAAGAAATTGCGGATGAATGCCAATTTCAATTACGATAATTACAGCCGCGATGACCAGCGTAAAGAGTTCCGCTTTAGTGTGGGTGCGCGTTACCGCGCCAGTGACCGGATGAGCCTCAACGCTTTTGTGTTTCGGGGTAACTTCCGCGGGGATCTTGGTTACGTTAATGATCAGACACGAGTAATTACTGAACCTGACGAGATTCCCTATGAGCATACGGATGTCTTTATGGGACGCCGTGATCGGCTCATCACCGAGGTCGGATTAGAGGGCAAATACAGTTTTACGGCAAATATGACCCTCAATCTACGGGTACGCCACTACTGGGACCGGGTCATGTATAATAGCTTCCATCTCTTGCACGAAGATGGGAGCCTGGGGGCCACTGATTATACGGACAATCACGATGTAGACTTCGACGCCTTTAATGTAGACCTGATTTACCGTTGGCGTTTTGCACCGGGCAGTGACATCTTCTTCGTTTATAAGACCAATATCTCGGCCTTTGATGAACGACCGAATGATGGCTACTTCAATAGCCTGGGAGAGCTGTGGCGAGATGCGCCTTCTACGCAGTCAGTAAGCCTAAAAGTTGTCTACTGGTTAGACTATGCTAGTGTGGTAAACTAAGTTTATTTACTAACGGGCACTCGGAGTTCTACCTCAAGTTCTTTCGCTACAGCAAAGCCAAAAGCATTGCCATTGATGCCGTAATCTTTACGGTTGATGTTGAAACTACTGGTAAATAGCCCCTCCGCATTTACTTCACTGAAGGAAAAGGGAAGTTCGATCTCTTTGGTCACGCCATGCAAGCTTAGCTCTCCTTTTACCAAATAAGCATCTCCTTGCTTCTTGAAGCTCTGAGATCGGAAGCTAATGGTCGGGTATTGCTCTACATCAAACCATTTTTTCCCTCTGGCATGATTATCTTTTGTTGCATTACCCGTGTCAATGGTGGAGGCATCAACCTGCACATTAAACAAGGCAGTCTGAAGATTGTCGGGGTCAAAAACAACGGTACCGCTCAAATCTTTAAAGACCCCATTGGCCCCCCGTCCTTTGAAGCTAATGGCAAAGTCATCTGATATGTTCCAGCTAATCAAATTGTCTACCACGAAGGCCGAAAAAGAGAAAAAGCTGATAATAGCCAAGCTAATTATTGAGCTACGCATAGTGCAATCTTTTATAGGATATAAACTCAATGGCGCCCAAAAAGATGTAGTTACATGAATTAAGCTGACCGAAGTGGACAAAAGGGCGTTTAAAGTGGCCCTTTTGTCCTTGAGTAAACACCTCTTCTAAAGAATAAACGATGCAGACTCTTCGGTCAGTTGAGTCAGAAATTGAAATTATCTGGATCGGGACCAAGACGTTCCTGGCGGTTCAGCCCGCGAATTATTGACATTTCCTGCTCGCTTAGTTCAAAGTCAAATACTTTGGCATTCTCGATAATTCGCTTGAGGGTAACGGACTTTGGAATGACCACTACGCCTTCCTGGATCAGCCAGCGCAAGCTAACCTGTACGGCGCTTTTTCCGTGCGCTTGCCCAATAGCTACCAATTCGGGAATGTCCAAAACCGCCCCCATCATAATTGGCCGCCAGGCTTCCAGTTGAATGCCTTTAGCCTGGGCAAAAGCTTGCAATTGAGGTTGCTGGAGGTAGGGGTGCAATTCTACCTGGTTGACCATGGGTACTATTTCCGCGGTTTCCAGCAAGGTCTCCAAATGGTGAACCTGAAAATTACTAACCCCAATCGCCCGCACTTTCCCTGCCCGATAAAGCTCTTCGAGTGCCTTCCAGCTGTCTTGGAATTTTCCAGCTACGGGCCAGTGGATTAAGTAGAGGTCCAGATAATCAGTCTGTAAGTTTTCCAGGCTGCGTTCAAAGGCCGCCAGCGTCTGCTTATAGCCCTGATCGGAATTCCAAACCTTTGAAGTGATGAATATTTCTGAGCGGTCTAGTCGGCTTTGCTTGATCGCACTACCCACGCCAGATTCATTACCGTAAATGGCCGCGGTGTCAATTAGACGGTACCCACTATCCAGTGCGTGCAGCACGGCCTGTTCTACTTCACCACCGTTTCTGGCTTTGAGTACACCTAGGCCCAATTGAGGAATCTGAAGCCCATTAGCTAATGACCAAGTGGGAGTTTTTGCAGTTAAAGTATCCATGATAAAATTTTATAGATTGAAATAATTATTAGCTTTTTGAGTACTTCCGCAGGAGCGGTAGTATCCAGTATTGTAGCGCAAACACCATAATGCCCGAAAGCAGCAGCGTGCGCAGATAAATAGGCATTATTACCAACCATTGCTGAAGGAGGTAAAAAAGCAGGGTGATCAATAAGTACACGACTAGCCAGATGCGTAATACTTGCAGTAATCGTTTCATTTTCATTCTTTTGTTACGATGACAAAATTGCTAGCTACATCTCAGAAAAAATGTAGATTATTCGGGTAATAATGTCACTATCTATAGATATTAGGCACGCTCCAACCTTGCTTCGAGTTGAAGCAGGTTCTGATTTAAAGGATTATGGCAAATTCGAGTACCCATATACCACGCCTAGGCACGATTTCGGATTTTTATCGCCAACTGCGAATTGGCAGTCCTACTTCCGATGAATTTGCAGTGATTAGAATTGAGGAGGAGCCGGCTACTAAGCGCCCCTACATGCCCTTGTTTCGCTGTGGATTTTTTCGCTTGGTATTCTTTAACTCTACCGGGGTGCGGTTCTTCCTTGGTGAGGATCAATATCAAACTTGTGAAAATAGCCTCTATTTCTCCTATCCAGGTAAAGTAGAAAGTTGGCAGTCCGAAGGCACGATTCACGGGCACTTGATCTGTTTTACGGCTGAATTTGCCCAAATGGATCCTTTCAGTACTGACTTTCAGCGCCAGTATCCTTTTTTGGGTTTTGAAGGAATACAATTATTGCGTTTTGACCCATCAACGACCCAAGAGCTGGAAGACCTATTTGGGCAAATGCTGTCAGAGAGTAAAAGTGTTGGGCCGGACAGTTGGGAATATCTCCGTCATCTGCTACACCTTTATTTGATTAAAGTGCGTAGATACTACCGTCGCTATCAGCAGGAGCAGCCGCGGCCTCAACAACGTGCGCAATTAACTTACCATCGATTCATTTATGCGCTGGATCACTATTTCTCAGAACTGGCCGCAGAGAAAATAGACGAACTTCCAAGCGTACGCAGTTTGGCGAAAGCGCTTAACCTACATCCTAGTTATTTGAATAGTCTCATTAAGCAGGCAACCGGCCGAACTGCTTCCGCAATCATCCATGAAAAACTAATGCTAGAGGCTAAAAGTTACCTACTACAGACGGACCTACAAGTTTCGGAAATCGGATTTAAACTTGGTTTTTCCAGCGCTTCTTACTTCAATCGCACCTTTAAAAAGCATAGCGGGCAAACGCCACTAAAATTTCGTCGACAGCAAGCAATTAGTGACTCCGTTTAACGGCCATATTTGCCGTCATATCGCCAGGGCAGAAAGCTGAATAGCCATAATGGTCGACGAAATTTTTGTTTGTCAATTGATGGTCAGGACTAAGAAAAATCGTCAACACATTCTGCTTAATCGAGTTAGGTGGATGTCTTTATAAGCAAGTGTAACTACTTGATTATAAGTGAACTGTATTAGTAAATTTAATAACCTCATTACCATGAAAACTGTTCGTTTTTTTCTGCTTGCTCTGGCAAGCATAGCCCTCTTTGTTCCCCAATCCGCTCAAGCTCAAAACCAAAACCTAGTAGAGGTTGCCGTGAGTAACGACAATTTCTCTACTCTGGTAGCTGCAGTGAAAGCTGCTGATTTGGTAGAAACGCTGAGTGGCGAAGGCCCCTTCACCGTATTCGCTCCTACTAATGATGCCTTTAGTGATTTACCAAATGGTTTAGTAGAAGCCTTACTACAGCCCGAAAACAAATCCGTCTTGCAGCAAATCCTGACTTACCACGTCGTTCCTGGCAAATTACTGGCAGCTGATGTAGCTCAGGGAATTTCTGCTAACAATGGTATGCTTACGGCAACGACAGCCAGCGGTGGCGACTTTACTGTGATGCGTGCCTGGGAAGATATCCGTATTCAGGATGGCCAAAACAATATGGCCAATATCGTAGCGACGGACATCATCGGCACCAACGGTGTTATTCACATCATTGATCGGGTAATTCTACCAAAAGGTCTCAACGTAGCAGCCCTGCTGCCGAGTAATAACGGTCATCACCGCCGGACTCGCCGCTCTAGCTCCAACTGCCACTAATTCATCTACCGGATTTTAAGGCATTTGAAGGTGTGAATCTCCAGGTTGAGGTTCACACCTTTCCTTATTCACTACTTACTCCAGACCTAGGAGGGCTTTCGCTTCGCTCCGAGCCTTTCGAGGACCTTGCTACTCTTCTGTCGACTACCCCTAAACTCCAACCCATCTATCTTACTCGCAACTCACAACTAGGTCTCGCTTCAGATCTCCTAGGGCCTACGCTCTACTCCGAGACCTTGAAGGGCACCGTTACCGACTACAATACTATCGACTAAAGAACTAAAAGACTACCCAACTACCCCCCTCCAATCTCTCCTTCCGGTTCCAGCTTGGTCACTTTTACCGTTTCAATTTTGGTATTGGAAACGTCCGTCAGCTTGAAGATGAAGTTGTCTAATTCTATTTGCTCATCTTGCTCCGGAACTCTTCCAGAACAGGTGACGATATAGCCGGATAAAGTATGGTATTCGCCTTCTGGGATGCCTAGGTCGTATTTCTCGTTGAGGTAGTTGACCTCCAGGCGGCCGCTAAAGTGAAAACGATTAGGAGCAATAATTTCTTCCCGGTATTCATCGGCATCGTGCTCATCTTCGATTTCGCCAAAGATCTGTTCCAGGAGGTCTTCCATGGTTACAATGCCCGATACACCACCGTATTCATCCACTACACAAGCGATACTGAGTTTGTCCCGAATGAAGCGATCCAGTAGATCGGGAACCCTGGTCACCTCAGGGATAAACGGCAACTCAAGTACGATACTGGCAATGACGTCGGGAAAGCTGAAGAGTTGCTGGTGATGCACGTAGCCCATTACGTTGTCAATTTCCCCGTCGATGACGAGAATACGCGACAGTCGAGTAGTTTGGAAAAAAGCCTCCAGCTCTTCAATGCTGGCAGCGAGGTCGATACTCTGAATTTCATTACGGGGAATCATGCAATCGCTGATCCGTACTTCACTCAGATTAAGTGCCTTGCCAAATAATTCCCGGTCAAAGCTACTGGTTTCCTCATCCGTTGGTCGGCTTTCATTAACGAAGGCTTCCAGGTCGGTGCGAGTTAGTACAGTATCTAACTCCTCCCGTGGTTGTTTGAAGAGTAGGCGCAGCAGACCATTACTCGTACGGGTCATGAGTTGACTTGGTAGGTAGAGGATCCACTGTAAAGCCCGCAGTGGAACGGCAAAAAAGTACAGCGCATCGTCGGAAAAGGAGCGAAAAATGGTTTTGGGCAAAAACTCGCCAAAAACCAAAACGATCAACGTAATGACCACTGTCTTTACCAACAATTGGATCAGATCACTTGATGCTCCGATCAGAGGCGCTAGCCAGCCAGTGAGTGGAATGGCCATCAGGCCGGTAAAAACAACCAGGGCAATATTATTGCCCACCAACATGGTGCTCAAAAAATCAGCAGGTTCGTCAAACCAATAGCTCAGGATACGACTACGGAGATTGTTGCGTTTCTTCTTGAGCTCTACCCGTAGTTTATTAGAAGAGACATAGGCGATCTCCGACCCGCTGAACAAAGCGGAAAGCGATAAAAAGACGATGATGCCAAGGAGTAACATGTACTAGCCTCTAATATAAGGTGTAGCCGTTTATTCTGGCGGGCGATTGATGGGCACTCTTCCCGTTACTTGCTTAATCCGGGCGGTGCTGAAATTCTGGGGCGATTCAAAACCATAACCGTAAAGGATAGCGTCAGGCTGGGTGATGACTACGAATTTGTTGGTATGAATCAACTCTTCGCGTTGATCCCAGATGAGTTCTTCTGTTTCTAGCATTTCGTCGTTAACGGATTGCCAAACAACACTGTCGCGCACCACGACTTCTCCTGCGCGCTGTCTCACGATTCCTCGCTGTGCAATTAAAGTAGAGCTGGTATCCTGAAACTCATCAAAAAAGGTCACGTGCAGACCATCAGGAAACTCTTGATATGGATCGCTGGGATCCAGATGGTTGAGCATTAAAGGTGCTTGAATCACTACTTTGATTTGCGCGGAATCACTATAGCGAATGGTAACCCCTTCGGCAATTTCCACCTCGTCACTGAGCGGCATAACAAACTGATCCAGCTCTGCGGGATCATTCACACAGCCACTAAGTAGCAATACTGTCAGGCTAAGTAGCCAGAGCTTAAATTCCAAAGTCGTCCCGATAATTTATTGTACGACGGGTACTCCAGTCATATTAGCCTTATAGATGCTAACTACCAGAATAATAAAGAGAAGGAAAAACAGGAAGCTGAAAAGAATAACGTAGCCTTTAGTACCGGCATTCTTGATCTCAGACATGGTCTAAAAAATTTTAGCAAAGATAGGGTAGAAATATTTTGGGCGGTACGCATGCGCACCGCCCAAAAAGAAATTTTAACTGCTGATGACCTTACTGGCAGTCTGCATCGGCACGATCGTCGGTAATTGTGCTATTCTGACGCAGCGCAGATAATAAGGCATTATTTGCAGCAGTACGTGCCGTACTGTTGATTTGCGTGCGGGCTCCAGGCAAGTTGCCACTGCTATTATTGCTCAGCTCGGTCAATGGCTGTAATACATAAACGCCATTGTTGCCGATGACTGGGCTGGATAGCTGTTGAGTAGCTACGCTGAAGGCAGCAGCAAGTACCTTGGGCTCGGTACCGATATTTGGTAAGGAAGGAGTGGCCATCGAAACACCACTCAGGGTGTCGATCTCTACGCTAAATTGCTGGGCTAGGGCAGCCAGACTTCCGGCTTGGCCAATTTGACTGGCAATCATATCTCCCTTCAGGCGATTAGCGACCACCGGGGTCAAATCATCTCGTAACGAAGCAGCGGTGGCCAGTCCGGCAGGATATACATCTCCCTGAGCAGCAATGACGTACTTATCGTTGTAGAACTCTTCCGTATTGGCAAATACGTAAAGACGGTCACTAACTTCACCCGTGCGTGCACTAAAGGCAAAGCAAACCATATCGCGGACTTCCTGGCCAATCCCCAGATTAGCAATACTGTAACCATTGATGGTCATGGCCTCTGAGCGCTGAATGCTTAAGTCAGGGGTGTTGTCCGCAGCCTCGCGCAGGCTCTCCATATCACTACCATGTTCAGCTAAGAAACCCTGAGCACGTTGACGTACCTGTTCTTCGGTGTTGTTGCTAGGTATGATCGGCTCAACAACCGTAGCAGTTTTAACCCGCGGGGCGGTTTCAGCAGAGCGACTCAGTACCTCGATAACGTGGACACCAAACTGGGTCTCCGCCGTATAAATTTGGCCAATGTTACCCGTGCGGAAAAGAATATTGTCGTAAGCAGGTACAAAAGATCCAGGAGTTGTGTCTTCGTACAAACCTCCTTTGTCTTTACTGCCGGGATCAGAGCTGAATTCAGCTGCCAGTACATCCCAGTCACCACCATTACGTAGTACCCGGGCCAAACTATCGGCACGACTTTGAGCTTCATCCATGGTGATGGCTGGCTGTCCGGGCTGAGGCTGAGTGCTGATCAGAATGTGACGAGAATTGGCGGTTTCTGCAAGTACCTCACGCTCTAGTAGCTTAGTCAGCTTGTAGGCGGTGCCCTCTACGTAGGGACCGTATACTTGGCCCACTTCCATGTTTTCCAACAGCTCGTCTGCAATAACATCACTCAGTTGTGCGCGTGGCAGGGTATTCGCATCAATCGTACCATTACGGGTCAAAACGAAGGAACTGTCACTGTCCGCAGATTCGAACTCTGCCTTTTCACCGAGCATTTGTGTCCGCAAGTCCGCGGAATCCTGTACAGAAGGGAAAACGTCAAACACCAGGTAGTTGAGTACCCGCTGCTCTTCGGGGCGTACGTAGAGTGAGCGGTTTTCAGCGATGTAGGCATCGATCTCGGCATCGCTTACACTGACGTCTGCGTTGTCAATTTCGTCAAATGGAATCTGCACATAAGCCAGGTTGCGCGTATTGACCTGATTATTGGCCACTTCCTGCGCTTGCCAGCTAGGGGCATACAGTGCGCGGCTTACCATAGCAGAAAGCTTCTCCTGCGTGCGTTGGGCGACGATCTCCCGGTTCTGGTACTTCCAGAAGTCTCTGAAAGAAGGACCGAGCTGACGTTGGTCGATAGCATCCTGAATAGCGCGATCACCCTGCTCCACAATTTCCTGAATGGGGGCTAGCTGGGCAGGATCTACCTGGCCCGTCTGTGGGTTGCCGAAGTTGCGGCGAATAACCGGGCTGTAGTTGGGGCCGAAGGTCAGCTGCTGCAATTCCTGCTCGCTTACCTCGAGTCCGATGGCTTCTGACTCATTCAGAATGACACCTTCACTGAGGTAGAAGTTCCACAACTGGTCGCGATTCTGGAAAGGATCTCCACCGCTGAACACCGCACTTAGGGTACGTTCAAATTCATTGCGGTCTACGCTGCGGTCACCAACTTCGCCCATTGCGGGGCGTACGGCTCCTCCTTGGTTACCGCCTTGCATGTCCATCATGACAAACAGAGCGATACCTAAGCTGATCACGACTAATACCAGAATGGTATTCTCACGAATCTTGGATAAAATGGCCATTTTCCTTGTATCTTTTCTTGGTCGTACCGACATAAAAAAGCCCGGGTCAATTTGGTATGACCCCGGCTGGGCTCGGTAGCGGGTCGCAAAGATAGCAAATATTGATGGTCCGGTACAAGCTATTCGCTCCGCCTTTATTTTTTTGCCAACTGTTTTAGTAGCCAGGTTCTTTCACTCAGTGGCTTTGCCGCCTCGATATCCGTTTTCAATACCCGTTTTTTCTTCTCATCGTAGGGAGAAAGTCGGGCTAGCCGTCGGGTCAGCCTGACAAAATTGCCAAAGTTCTGCTTGTGATTAGTCGTTAGCTCTTTCTTACGCCTTATATAGGTAGCCAAACTTTCCAGCATACTTTCTAGCGCATCAAACTCATCCTCTTCGTAATATATACGTAATAGCATGGTTTTACTCAGTAGGTTGTAGAGGTCGTCTTTGAAGTCGATCTTGACCAAAATCTTCATCGTCTCCTCATAATCGCCTCGCCCAAAGAAGAGTCGTGATTTAGCAAAGAGGTAGGTCTGCTCCTGAAAGGCCAGGTCAAGCATTTTCCGTTTGCTCTCGATGAAGTCCAGTACCCAATCGTATTCCCCCAGTCGAATGCCATTCATCACAGCATTCATATAGGTATAACGAGTGATCCGATCATTGGGCATCAGAATGCCGTCGGCTATACCCTGGCGGTACCATTCAAAAGATTCCCGCACGTAGGCCTCTAGGCCAGCATTGATTTTAGGGATACAGAGATTAATGGCCATCAGATAGACTTCCCGTAGGTCATCACTCGGCAGCAATTGTCCATGTTCCTTTACGGTATCCCGTAATTGGCCAAAATAAGGTTGGTCAGGATTAGAAGACCGGATCGCCTTTAGTATATAGTAGTAAATGGCCAGGGCAGGGATGTCGGTCAGCTTGCGGTCTTTAACCTGGTCCATGACCTCCTCCAGTAAGGCGATGTCGTAAGAGGTTTTGGATACGGTCTGGTGAAACAGCATCCGACAGCACATCTTGAGCTTTTCGATCAGGTAAGCCTGGTCAAGGGCATCCGCCACCGATTGCAGACTCAACTCCTTGGTCCGTTGCCGGGTAGCTAAGTAATTGTAGTGCTCTTGCTGTAGCAGGTACTCATTGCGGAAAAAGTACTCGTTGCGGAAGCTGCTCGTTTCCTGCATTTTGCCCAATCGTCGAAGGTTCTTCATTAGGTGCCGGTCCAGCCGCCGATGGCGCAGCTGGGTACTCAACGCTAGGTAAGGGTTCATTTCATCCGTGCTCCATTCTTTATAGGCCAGGTACTCTTCTAGGCACCGGAGCATAAAGTGGCTGGTCTGGCGCAGGCGGGCATCATCGTAGAGTTCGTCGGGAAAGAGTCTTTTCCAGATACGCGTTTTACTCAGCGCCGACGTTTTATGTAAACGATCCCCGGTTATTAAGTATTTATGTAATTTCTGGACATCTTCCCGCTGATTATGCACCGGAGAGGCCAGCCATTTGCCCAATTCTCGACGTTCTGCCTTGTCTAATGAGCGATAAATCGCAATAATTGAACTATTTTTCAAGTGGAATTGGCTAAAAATGGACAACAATTAGACCTGCGGGAGTACAAAAGATAACCATTTGAATTTTAAGTACTTCCGCAGGTGTATACCTTTAGATATGAGCAAAAATAAAGAAAAAATACTCAACAATTACTTGTTTCTGTCCTTGTTGCAGCCCAAGTCTCGCTGCACTTTTGTAATGCATTCAAACGGAAGCGACCTCAAGCGACCTAGCATGATCAGCGTAACCAATAATATCCGTCGGCTCTGCGACCGATTTACTTGGGTGACCATGATCGCCTTACTGACTGCTATGTCAGTACACGGACAAGGCTTTGAGCGTTCTTTCGGTGGTCCTAACGAGGACCAGGGTCAAGCCTTGATTACCACCCGAGACTACGGTTTTCTCGAAGTCGGTTGGAGTGAGAGCTTAGGCGATGACAATGATGTTGACTTTTATGTTGTTCGTACCGACAAAGATGGTATCGAGATTTGGTCGCAAGTTTACGACAAAGGCTTCAAAGAAATTGCGAAGGACGTCATCGAACTCGATGATGCTTCTTTACTCATTGTAGGCTTTCGTGAAGATACGCCCGGATCTCCCGTCATCGGTCATCTACTGAAGATTGACAGTAGAGGTAATGAAATCTGGGATCGCGATTACAGCGCCGGAGATCAAAACCTCAAGCTGGAGCAAATCATCCGGTCCGAGGAAGGAGGCTTTCTACTTACCGGTTCCATCCAACTCGAAGAAACTGGACGAGATGCTGCGCTGCTGCTGAAAATTGACGAAGATGGTCAGGAAGTCTGGCGGCAAACCTACACCAATGGTTACCTCGACACCGGAGTCGGTGCAGTAGCTCTGGAAGATGGTTATATCCTCGGCTTGAACAAGAGTGACGCAGATGCTAATCTGGATATCGTACTTATACGTACCAATCTGGCGGGTGATACACTCTTTTCTAAGGTATGGGGTACTGTCGAGCGCGATGAGCGCATCTACGACATCATTCTCTTGCAGGATGGCAATAGCATTGCCTTCGCGGGCAGTACGGACAACACGGGTCTATCCTTGATTGCAAAAGCGGATCTCAACGGAGATACGCTCTGGCTAACGGAAATCGATGCCAGTGATTTTGGGGAAGAGTTAACGAGTATTATCGAAGAAAACGATGGTACGACCTTAACTGCGGCCGGCAATGCCGTCAGTGCTAACGCGCTAGATTCCGATGTTCTGCTTACGAAAGTAAATAGCCTTACTGGAAACCAGGTATGGCAGCGGATACTCGGAGACGACGATGTCTTTAACCGTGCCGAAGATGTAGTAGCTACTCTGGAAGGAGGTTACGCCATCGCTGCCTATAGCACTTTGTTTGGTGCTTTGTTTAACGATCTTACGTTATACAAGACCAATGGCTTAGGTGTTTTTCTCACCAATCACGTTAGAGGGCGGGTTTACCAATCCCTCGACGGCTGCAACCCTTTCGAACCCGGTGATTTGGGCCTCAAAGAGTGGTTGGTTAAGGCTGAAAGCCAAGACGGTAACGCTACCTTTTTCGGTAGCACTGACGGACTAGGCAATTTCGATCTCCAAGTTGACACCGGTACTTATGTCGTCAGCCTACTTCAGAAAAATAATCGATGGGACATCTGCAACCCAGTTGGCTTCATCGATGATCTTTCTGAACTATATGACAGTACTTATCACGAGTTTCCACTCACTGCAGCGCTGGATTGTCCACTTCTCGAAGTAGACTTAAGCGCTGGACCGGCTATCGGTTGCATGGAGCAGCAAATCACGCTGCACTACGGCAACCAGGGATCAGTGACTGCAACGGATGTTACTACTGAGGTCATGCTTGACCCGGCAATGACCTTCATTGGCAGTACACACCCGCTGGTTAATCAGGACGGACAGACGCTCAGTTTTAACTTGCCCGATTTGGCGCCCAATGATCAAGGTGAATTTATCATCACCGTCATGATTAGCTGTGGTGGCCTAGTCGACCAGCAAGCACTCTCAACTGAAGCGATTATTCTGCCTGATTTCAACGAGAGTTGCGCTCCCCCCTCTGAAGAGTGGGATGGTGTAATCATCAATGTTGACGGAAACTGCGATGGAGACTCCATCCGCTTCACGATCCGTAATGACGGTATCGAGGATATGGTGGGGCCACTCAACTACATCGTGGTAGAAGACCAGATTTTGGTCAGACCCAGTACCGGCTTTACGCTGGGTATGGGCGAAACTCAAGATGTAGCTCTCGAAAATGAAGGCGGTACCTACCGAGTCATTGCCGAGCAATCTACTGATTACAACGGCAGCTTTTTCCCCACAGCGGTGGTGGAAGGTTGTGAAAGCGAAATGATAACGGAATTTTCCGTGGGTCAGGTCGCGCAGTTTTCCGATAACGACGGAAATCTAAATATTGACATTCTAACGCAAGAAGTTCTCGTATTGACTTCTGGTCCTAATCTCGCTATGCGAGCGTATCCCAAAGGCTACCAAGACTCCATAATTACACCTACTACCGACTTGGAGTACACCGTCTTCTTCGGACTAGACAATGCAGAAGAGATAGAACGCGTCGTGATCCGTGATACCCTATCGCCGATGTTAGACTTCAATACCCTTGAAGTCGGCGCATCGAGTCATCCCTATGATTTTGTTCTTCAACAGAATGGGGTCTTAAGGATTACGTTCGATTCAATCCAATTTCTTGCAGACGGCGGCACAGGGGGAGTTGATCCTGAGCTACGGCAAGGGTATGTCACATATAGGCTATCCCAAAAACCGAACAATTCTGTAGGTACAGAGATCAACAATCGTGCCGCCGTTTATTTCGACTATCGGACGCCAATGCGGACTAATTCAGTTCGTCATGTGGTAGGCTGCGAAAATTTGTTCGACAATAACTGTTTCTTAACAAATTCGAGCAACTTTCCACAACTAACTGGCGTTAAAGTAGATATATTCCCAAACCCAATGAAAGATCGTACAACGGTACGTATTTTGGACTGGGAAAATCCAAGCACGCGTTTCAGCTGGCAGCTCTATGATAATAGTGGCCGCCTACTGCGAACAGTCACTTCCCAAAGTGACCAATTCGAGCTAACGCGTCAGAACTTACCCACGGGCTCGTATCCCTACGAGCTTTGGGGCGATGGTCAGCTAATTAGCAATGGGACTTTAATCGTGCAATAGTCACAATCCCAAAAGCGTTAGTTTCCTTGCCCCTTCGAGGGCAAGGAACCTACATTGACTTTTGACCGTGTACTGCACGTTTTAATAAAGAACTTTTTTAGGTCGTCTTTTTTTCATGAGATTATGATTTGTTTGTGCCTGGGAGCTACGTGCTCCTAGGCTTTTTTTGTTTTACGACTACAGTTCCACGACACTCCGTGTTGAACACAGTTCTACGACACTCTGTGTCGGGCATTGTTCTACGACACTCTGTGTCGGACACAGTTTTACTTACCCAAAAAAGCACCGGACGTATTCATATCCGGTGCCTTAAAACTTCAGTTGTTTAGTACCTATACCTTATCAAAAGGCGTACTGAACGCCTGCAATCAAGCTAGATTGTATTTCCATCTGAATACCATCTACTTCTTGCTGTGCCGGCAGCAAGTATTCAATTCCTAAACGAAGGTTTTGCAGTGGCCCTTTGGGTACGTAGAGGTTGAGCCCGGCTCCCAGATTGAGTTGTGAACGGCCAGAATTGCGCACGTTAAAGAGTGGCATTAAGTCGGGATTCCAGTCTGCCGCAGAACCCTCCAGAGATCCTTCATTCAAGTACTGTATGCGGGCGGAAAGACTCAGGAAGTCAGTGGCCTTCACGGCAGCCCAGGTAGTCAGGTCCAGGCGATTGCCGTAACTGAAATCTCGATCGTTAGTGCCAGCTCGTAAGCGGTAAGTCGTCTGTGCTCCCCAGGAAAAAACTGCGGTTTGACCGAGATAGGTGGCACCCAGCCAAGGGTCAATCGTTCCGCTACCCAGCTGCATCGGGTAGGCCAAGGGGGCCGAATCAGACATTGGTGTTGCATCACGCTGGTCCACATCTCCAGTGGGTAGCGATACACCTAGGTTGAGGTGGAGAGAATGGCCATTCCTATTGAACAACTTGACCAATGCCGCTAAAGAAAGATCTCCTAAACCGCTGGAAGAAGTGCCGAAACGTCCTCCCATGCGCGTAAGTAAATCCATGTTTTTGCGGTGGAGGTTGGCCATGGCCATTAGCGTAATGTGGTTGCTGGGCGCATACATCAGCCCCAGCATATGCATATCCATCGCCATGGTTTCTGGAGTGATCATATAGTCTTCCAAAACAGCGGCATTGTCGATGCGCTGATCGCCACTAAGCATGCCTTCCATATCCATGCGCATCACACGGTAGGAAAACATCAAATCGCCCTTGGCGTGGTAGTGATCTCCCATCACGCCAATTGGAGCGTGGCCATCGGGCCGACCGGCAGTCCAGGCGGAAGATTGTGCATTTAGAAGAGTGGAAAAAAGACTGAGTAGCCCAATTAGGCTAGGAACAAAAAAAGATAGGTTCATGATAAATTATTGGTCCGTGACTGGCAATGCCAGACCACAACAATAGAGACGAGTAGCAGTAATGCTACCGTCGCCAGAAAAAGATTAAGGGAAAACTGGAGGAAAAAATCTGCCAGTTACGAAAGAATCTACTAGGACCAATAAGTGGGTGGGCGCAACAAACGCAGCCGATACGCTCTACCCAATAGATTTACTTCTCCAGCGGGAGACAAACTACTAAAGACCATCAGCTTTACTAAGGAAGAAGGAGAAGGAAGCTCTGGAAGTAGGCAATGGAGTAAATAGGTTCTTTTGCCTGCCTGAATGAAATCTTCAGAGGATTCCTCCTTGGTACTGCTTTCAAAAAGGTCTTCGATTTGACAGGACCCAAAGCAACGAGGTGCCAACTCAAAAATGCGATTTTGACACAAGAGCTCCGTAAAGCTATCGTTGGCCAGATTATACCAACCGCTGGTCAACCCTAACTGAACGGATTGGACCAAAATCAGTGCCGCTAAAAGAAAGGCAGTTATACGCATTAGCTACCACAAAAGTAAGTGGTCTAAACCGATTGAAATGTCATATTTAAAGCGGGATAAAACTTTAACAGGCCTTACATTGGGCGGGCGTCATTTTAGTATAATCCCTCATGCCATTACTTTTTCTACTTTGCTGCCTTTCGGGTAGTGTTGTTTTCGCTCAGGAGCCAGTTATACATCCGGTTCACGATCAATTGCAGCGACTAATTGCGAATAACCCTGTATTTCAGCAGGGCTATTCGGGCTTTAGTTTGTACGATCCCGAAAGAGAGGAATTCATCTACGATTACCGGGCTGATCAGCGCTTTACGCCTGCCAGTAACGTTAAACTGCTGACCTACTACTTATGTACCCAGCTACTGGAGCACGAAGTACCTGCATTATGGTATGAGGACTATGGCAATCGCCTGGAACTATGGGGTACTGGTTACCCCAGCTGGGAGTATCTTGACTTAGTGGAAGAGCCTGACGATTCTCCTTTTGGGTTGCGAGGGCAGCTAGTTAAGCCGGGCAATGAAAATCCACTGACCAACTGGTTGTATCAACAAGGCTGGTCCGTGGTCTTGCATCAGCCAACCGACCTTCCCGGCCGCTATGGTGCTGGTTGGAGCTACGATGACTGGAACGATGGTTATGTCTACGAGCGGTCCAGCTTACCGCTCTACGGGAACCGCTTAAAGATTACGACCGATTCAATAGGAGGGCTCGTCGTTGAGCCTGCCCGTCTGGCGGACCGCATAGCGCTAGTGGATCGACCAACAGGACCCCGTTTAATACGCGAAGAAGCTAGTAACTACTTCAGTCTCGATACTAGCCGTCAGCTACCGCTCGATTTTGAACGTAGTATCGCCCTGCGGATGACGCCGGAAATAACCGAAGAACTACTGATCGAGCAAATCGGGCAGCCGGTTTGTATCGGTAACCGGTCCTTACCGCCCCGTAGCCGATCTTTAAACTTAGTCCGTCTACCGCTACCAGATACCCTGTTTCAAATTATGCTACAGCAGTCGGATAATTACCTCGCAGAACAGTTACTGCTGCTATCGGCCAGCAGTCGCTATGATCGCCCAGATGTAGAAGCTGTGTTGAGTTATGCTCGTGATACCCTGCTGGCGGAGATTGCTGAGCCCGAGATCCAGTGGGTAGATGGAAGTGGATTGTCCCGCTATAATCAGCTCAGCCCACGGCAGCTAGTGCGGGTGCTGGATTTGAGTAGGCAAGCAGTGGGCTGGGAGAAACTGATTAGTTTGCTGCCGGCCAATGGCGAAAGCGGGACGCTGGAACGCCGGTTCGTTAACCGACGAGCGCCCTTTATCTGGGCTAAAACCGGATCACTGCGGAACGTTATTGCTCTTTCCGGACTGCTGCGAACCCGCTCAGGACACCAGCTGATCTTCAGTTTTTTGCACAATCATACTCAGGAAGGTAGCTCGACTTACTACCGAGAGATGGAGAAGGTGTTTGAATTATTATACTTCAATTATTGAGCGGCTGCCCAGCCCATATAGCCCACCTCAAGATTGTACACTTCGCTGAAGTTGAGCTCTTGCATAAGTTGACTAGCGCGAGCACTATGTCCACCAGATTTGCAGTAAACCAAGTAGGTCTTATCACGCTCCAGTTGGGCAATTTGCTCGGCAAAATCAGCTGCTCGGTAATCAATATGTAACGCACCGGGGATCATCCCTTCGCTAGTTTCTCCAGGCGTGCGGACGTCCAATAAGACAATATCTACATCGTCACTAGCGCGCATTTCTTCAAAGCGATCCAGGTCGATATTCTCAAAAATAGCCGTAGGGGTGCTACTTTCTGAGGTCGTTTGCCCATTACAGCCAGTAAAGGTGAAGACCTGCGGAAGTACAAAAAACAACACTAGAGAAATGGTGGAAAAGGAAAGCTTCATAGCTATAATTTTGCTGCAGTCCAGGCATTAATTCCCCCATCTAAGTGGATGAGCTTCGTGATGCCGGCATTCTTCATCAAAGTACAGGCGCGCACACTGCGGCGACCGGAACGGCAGTAGACCAGATAGGTTTGCTCAGCGGAAAGCGCATCTAACTGATCCAGAAAGTCTGGACCTAAATAATCCATTGAACGGGCTCCTGCCAGGTGAAATTCCTGATATTCGGCGGGCGTGCGCACATCGAGAATGGTATACTCCGGGTGCTTGAGTACGATCTGTTCGAATTCTGTGGGCGTTACATTGTGCAGCTGTTGCTTAAACAACTCCCAACGCGGAATAGGACAGGAAGAGGATAGCGTTTCTGCCATAACTAAAGATGGTTACCTACCCAAAGGTAGCGCTTGCTGAACCAGCGTGCTTTATTACACATTGGGCTTAAGGTCAAACCACTGTGGTTGGTGGATTGTTGAGTTGGACTTATTTTTAGCTAATGAGATATGTTCCCCTTTTAGTACTTCTGGTGAGTGCTTGTAGCCCTAGAACCAATCCGCCAAAGCGTTGGTTCCTCGGCCCTGAGCTGGCTGAAATTTCTGGCCTGGGTATTCGAGACCAACAAGTCTATGCCCATAATGACAGTGGTGATGGCCCTTTCTTGTATCGCATGCCGATCGGAAGTGCCTACACGGAGCGTGACCGGATCGCAGCCGCAGCCAGGGATTATGAGGACCTCACTTCTGATCCAGCGGGTAATTGGTACATCGGAGATTTTGGCAATAACCGCCGTCAGCGGGACGACCTGCGTATATACCGTTATCATCCGGCTACCAAGAGGACGGATACCATCCATTTTACCTATGCTTTCTCCAGTCAGGAGGAGAGCTATTCGTCTGGGAGATTTAGTACTTCCGCAGGTGGAGGCATCGCTGCCGACACTCTCGCACTCGTGTGGAGTCAGAGCGAAGCGGAGATCCTTGACCCTCAGGAAGCTTTGGTAGCTAGTATGGGCCGCCAGCATGATTGTGAAGCGATGGTTTACCTAGACGGGCAGCTGCACTTATTTACCAAAGCGAAAGCCGGGCAGCGGCGGCAGTACTGGACCTATCACTACCGATTGCCTGCTCAACCGGGCTACTACACGGCTGAATTAGTGGACAGTCTCTACCTCAATCACCGAGTAGTTACGGGGGCGGATATCGATTCTAGCCGTAACCAACTACTGTTGACTTCTTATAACTATAAGCAAATACTTGGGTTTTTCCCTACATCTGCCAGTAGCTTAATTCAATTGTCGGACTATTCTGAGGATCGATTTTTTGAGGGTAGGGTCCATCGGCGGAATTTGAGTTGGGCTGTTCCCAATCAGGTTGAAGCCGTGGCCTATTACGATGACCGTTTCTTTTATATCGGTCGGGAGCGAACGCCTTTAGCCCGAGCAAGAATTAAAAGAAAAAGGCGATTTTAGCGGTCTTAGTCCATAAAGAAGGTCTTGAGCCAGGCCCAGTGGTCGCGCCAGTTGCGCAGGATGATGATCAGTAGAATGGGGATGGAAAACCACAGTATGAGCCGAACTTTGCGAAACAAAGCCTTATCGCGTTCACGACGCGTTTTGTATTTGACCCGGGTACTCTGACGTGGCATAAAGGAAAGATTGAGGACTACAAAAATAAGCGCTCTGGGTTAATCCTCGGGATAGATCGCCCACATCTGCTCAAAGGCACTTCCCCAGCAGTTGACCTTTTCGAGTGCGGGGAGTTCGAAGCTGATCCGATCCAGTAAGTCAAAACGGAAGTAATCAATCGCACAGACATCGGGATTGAAGTAACGTACTTCGCCGCCGGTGCGATCGGTAAGGCAAGCATATTCGGCAAAGGCACCGCTATTTTGCAGCCCTTGATCGAGGAAGGTCAATACGTTGATTTCGATATTATCTTCCTGGAGGCCAGTGGCCCAGTCGCAGATATCGACACCGGGTAAAGAGCAGACATTTTCTCCATCACTGATGAAAAATATGGCTCTGCGGCGGTTGGGACGATCCGTAAATAGTACGGGTGCTTCTACGAGGGTAGTAAGTAGGGGGGTGGTGCCGTCGGGGTTGAGGTATTGGATTTCAAAGCGAAGTCGATTGCGATCGATGCTGTCAACGGGGATCCACCAGCTCGGCTCGGAGCCACAGTCTCCACCGATAGTTGCCAGACCGGCCTGGGTGTCTGATGGCAGATAGTCCAGGAGAAACTCGGCAGCCTCTCGCATGACGGTGAATCGATCGGCGCTCATACAGCTGACTTGTTCCATCACCATCGAGCCGCTGATATCTACCAGGAATAATAACTCGTCATAATCGGCAAAATCGAGCAAGTTGGCAGCTCCATAGGGTAGGTGTGGGTAAGCAGTGGTGGCGGTAGTCAGGCGCCGTCGACTGCCCGCACGCCGCGGATCGGGCTGAATCGGGTAAATCGGCAAGCCTAAGCTATCACTCACCAATTGGAGATTGGCCTTGCTGTCGGTGCGACTACTGTCGATACTAAGGGCAGCGCGAAAGTAGGGCAGAGACCTTTCCAGGTCGTAGGGCTGTACATGTTTATGGGCAGCTAGTCCGTGGTGGGTAGTGGGTGATCCCTGATTGACGACGTGGAGATAGCCCGCCAGGTTATACATGCCAGCGAGTCTTTTGGGGTTGTAGTCTTCGCTATCTTCCTGTAGGGTAATTAGGCGGTTGATACTACTTTGGGCCTTCCAGTAGAAGCCCGCCTGAGTCTGAAGTAGGCAGCTTGCATACTGATGCAGTAGTTGCATTTCGGCGTAGTGGGCGCTGCTGGCATCGAGTAGCTGCCCTGCCTTGCGTAGTAAGTCGAGTCCTTCTTCGGGCTGTCCATTATAGCCGAGACTAACCCCATAGGCCAAGGCGAAACTGAGCTGGCGGGGGATGGCCTGGTAAGCCTGCCGAAAGTGACCAAGCGCACGGCGGACTTCTCCTTCCTGGTAGAAATATACGCCCTGGTAGTAGTGCCGGTAAGCTGCTTTACCACCACCAGCGGAAGAACTTAGGCTGATACAGAGTGAGGCTAGCAGTAGCAGGAAGGCGATTAGTAGTTTTCGGGAGACGATCAGGGAGGGATGATTTTAGGACGAAGGTACGGATAGTCTGGGGTAGATAGGTCCGTACTAGACGTGGTCGGTCTGCTCCGGACGTGGTCTGGTCTGCTCCGGACATAGTCTGTCTGCTCCAGACATAGTCTGGTCTGCTCCGGGTTGCACCCAGAGTTAGCGTGTTGAACCCCTTCAGGGTTCTAGGGGAACTACTCGAGGAATTTGGGGTCGTATTTGACTTCCTGCTGCTCGAGAATAGCGATGAATTCGGCTTTTGAGTGTTGTTGGCGGTGGTGGATTTCTTGGCGCTGTACGTAGCGCACTAGATTGGGAAGTGCTTCCTGAGAGTAAGTAAAGGCGCCATAACCTCCTTACCAGCTAGTGAAGCTCGGGCAGCCAGGATGCGCACGTAGCCACTGGCCACTAGCTAGCTTGATAGCTTTGACGAGGTCAGCTAAGGCCGTACTCGGGTGTAGATGGGTGATGATGTGGATGTGGTCTGCTACACCACCGACTTGATAGACCCGGCAACCCTTCTGCTGAAGGATACCGGAGATGTAGGCGAAGAGGTCCGAGCGTATAGCCTTGTTGAGGGTTGGCTTGCGGTACTTCGTGCTGAAGACGATCTGGTAGAGGATTTGTGTGTAGGTACTCATTAGTAGGGTGTTTTCTCCGGGTTGCACCCGGAGTTAGGGTGTTGAACCCCGTTGGGGTTCGGGGGCTAGAACTCAAATTCGATGCTGTCTCCCGGTTTTAGTTTTTCGGATTGGGGTGCTTCACCAGTTTTGGTCGCTGGCTTTACCTTGGCTTTAGGCTCAGTTTTTGCTGCTGCTTCTGGAGCGGCTTCCTCTTTGATTTCCTTGATGGTGATGAGCTTGCTGTCGGTCAGCTTATTACCGAGAGATTTCCAGCCTTTTACGTCGATGAAGCTGGCAAAGTCGAGTTGCTTGACCTTTTTTTCACGGTTGACTCGAATGCTGTATTCAATTTCAGGTTTGGGGGCTACACTGGCAAAGTAGAGCTTGGATTGCTTGTGCTCGGTGATGAAGTTGAAGGCTTGTCCGTCGGCCTTGGTTTCGATTTGGAAGCGCTTGACCAGGGTGGTGCCGCGTTCTCCTTCCCAGTAGACGGCAGAGATGACCATTTCGTCTTCATACTTGCTGATGTGCCAGATGTTTTCGGGTTCGAATTTGCGGGTGAGGTCCAGTTCCGCCAACTCGTAATTGCCATTTTTGTAGACGATGATGAGTTTATCGCCCGTATCAAACCCGCCTAGCAGACGGCCTTGTTCGTCCGTGAAAAGGCGACCGCTTACGGGATCCATCCAGACCTTCATCGCGCCTAGGGTACTCTTGCCCGTTTCGGAGAGTACAATTTTTCGGACCGGGTAGCGGGTCACGATATTACCACCCGAACCACGGCCTTTGATGGCCAGCTCAGAAAAGTCGAAGTCGAAAATTTTCTTGCGTGACTTACTGGTGGGGCTGAGGGTTACGGTTACAACTTCGGCTTCTCCATTGGGATTGGCCGTCAGGTATAGCGCGCGCGAATTTTTGGCGCCTTTAGTTAGGTCGTATTCGCGGTCGCGCGTAATGGCTTTGACGTTAAAACGTTTGGCCATCGAACGACCCGTTTTTCCATCTAGGTAGATCAGGTTATAAGTCGTGCGTTCATCTCCTTTCTTCCAGACATCGACGTGGAGAATATTTTTACCCACAAAGGTTTTATCAGCAATACGAGTAACGACCAGCTTGCCGTCTTTGCGGATTACTATGACATCATCCAGATCGGAGCAGTCGACGACGAACTCATCCTTTTTCATCCCGTGCCCGACAAAGCCTTCTTTGCGATCTACGTAGAGCTTCACATTATTAGCCGCTACTTTGGCTACTTTTACCTTCTCGAAAGTGCTGATTTTGGTCTTGCGTTCGCGGCCTTTACCGTACTTGTCGAGCAGTCGCTGATAATAGTCAACGGCGTATTCGGTCAGGTTGGCGAGGTGGTGCGCAACGCGTTTGAGGTCTTCTTGCAGCTGGGCGATGCGCTCATCAGCTTTAAAGCTGTTGTATTTGGAGATGCGGCGAATGCGGATCTCCGTCAGACGGCTGATATCATCTTCGGTAATGTCGCGCAGTAAGAGCAGACGGCTATCGCCACTCTTGGCTTTTTCTGAGGGTTCGCGCACGTATTTCAGCAGCCCTTCCCGGATAATGACCAACACTTGCTCCCAGCTTTCTGCCTCCTCGATGTCGCGGTAGATACGCTCTTTGATGAAGATTTTCTCCAGACTGGCGAAGTGCAGTTTTTCTTGTAGTTCCGCCTGTTCGATGAGCAGCTCCTGGCGTAGTAACTCCTTGGTTTGATCGGTACAGGTACGCAGGATGTCTTTGACGGAAACGAAGTGGGGTTTCTCGTCGATGATGATACAGGCATTGGGCGAAATCGACATTTCACAGTTGGTGAAAGCATAGAGCGCGTCAATCGTCAGGTCGGGGCTGACCCCACTGGCCAGGTCGATGAGGATCTCTACGTGCTCCGCCGTATTATCGGTTACCTTTTTGACCTTGATTTTGCCCTTGTCATTGGCCTTAATGATGCTGTCGATCAGCCCTTGCGTAGTCGTGCCGTAGGGCAAGTCTCGGATGGCGATGGTGTTTTTATCCATCTTTTCCAGGCGGGCGCGCACCTTTACCCGGCCACCACGCTTACCGCTTTGGTAATCACTTACGTCGATGGAGCCACCGGTAATAAAATCCGGGAAGATGGTAAAGTCCTTGCCTTGCAAGTGCTTGATGCTGGCTTTGATCAACTCCACGAAATTGTGCGGCATGATCTTGGTGCTCAGTCCGACGGCAATCCCTTCTGCCCCCTGGGCCAGTACCATGGGGAATTTCATCGGCAGTGCTACGGGCTCCTTTTTCCGGCCATCGTAGCTCAGCTGCCAGTCGGTGGTTTTGGGGTTGAAGACGACATCGAGGGCAAACTTAGTCAGGCGAGCTTCGATGTAGCGCGATGCAGCGGCACTATCGCCGGTATAGATATTGCCCCAGTTCCCCTGGGGATCAATGAGCATGTCCTTTTGCCCCATATTGACCAGCGCATCGCCGATGGCGGCGTCACCGTGCGGGTGGTACTGCATGGTTTGACCGATGATATTGGCCACCTTGTGGTAGCGGCCATCATCCATCTCTTTCATGGCATGTAGGATGCGGCGCTGCACCGGTTTCAGCCCGTCAATAATGCCGGGTACGGCCCGTTCCAGGATTACGTAGGAGGCGTAATCGAGGAAGTAGTCTTCGTACATCCCTTTGAGGGTAACAATATGGTCTTCGGGTGCGGCCTGGCCGTTGGTAGTGCTCATCTATTCCTGCTGCTTAAAAGCTTGGCTAGCAAAGATAGTGAATAACAATTTGTTGGAAAAATGAAATTTTAGTTGTTTTTGTACTTCCGCAGGTCTGCACTTTTTGCAGATTGACAGTTTTTGTTGCACGCAAGGGGCGCAACGGTTTTTCGCAACGGGCGCAATGAAATTCGTTCAGTTGCCAGACCTGCGGAAGTGGAACCTTAATGGAGTAGTAATTGACAAATAGCTGGTGACTGTTGATTCCTGATTTCGTTGATCAGTAGCCAAACTAGATGGAGCGGAAACTATATATTTGAGAAATACTGCTTCCCTAGGCAGAGGAGAGTAAATAAACCTGACTCTATTATGCAACGATTTCTACTTTTTGCGATCTATCTATGCTTAAATGCCACCTTTGTTTTGGCGCAGGAGCAGCTTACGGAATTGAATGCAGATTATAATGCTCATTCAGAAATTCTCGATTTCTACGAATATCAGGGGGATTTATACATTATCAACGGTGAGGTACTTCCTTCGGAAGGATACGGCTTATTGAATAAGGTCAACCTTGCTGATGGAAGCTGGGAACGCTTAGATGATGATGAAGAGATGTTACGGGAAGGCGGGGGCTATTACCCAGGGCGAGGCGGTTTTTTTCCAGTTGATAATGAGCTTTTTACCCATGTAAAGAATGCAAGTGGCGTACATCTATATCGTATAGTAAATGGGATGGCCGAAAAGCTGACTATCCTGAATGGTTTTGTCGTGTCGGATTTCGTTAGCTTTCAGGGGCGTTATTATTTTCTGGCTGCGGGAGGTTCCGCAGGAAATGGATATTTAAAACTGGAACTATGGGAGACGGATGGATCCCCGTCGGGGACAACACAGTTAGAAGTGCTCCCAATATTTACTCAGCAAACGCTAATAACTAATTTGACTGCTGGCGATGAACGATTATACATAAGTGGTAGGAATACGGAAGGTAGGATGCTCATTTATCATACTGACCTCAGCCTTGATGGCCTGCAGCCAATTCGGCTAAACGATCAAGAGTTCCTACTTTTCCCGACGAGTCGGCCGAGCAATAGGCGGTATACGACTTTTTTTGATGGTTACTTCTATTTTGACGGAGCACCTTGTTGTCCAGGGTTTCCGTCCTCAAAACTGTATCGGTACCATGAGGCTACCGGTGAAACATCTATTCTTTTTAATCTGTTCGGAAGCAATTCTAACGGTACTCTAACTAGCTATTTGCAGCTTGGTTCGTCTCTTTTCATTCAAGCCTATTTACCAGGGGGAGATTTACTACAGATTTATAAAATTGAGGCTGGTACTCCCAATACAAGTGATTTGGTACTTAGTATGGACGGTCAGGGATATTTCTCCGAACTAGCAGCAGCAGCAGATCAAATCTTCTTTATGGGGCCGCCTCACACTACGGAGTTTGCCAGCAGCCTTTATCAATTAGACTATTCTACGAATGAAACAGTACCTCTGTTGGGTTTATACGGTATTGTATTTGGATCAGATAACCAAGTAAGTATAACTGTAGACACCCGAGCGATTTACCTAGGGCTTTTGCACCGCGGAGTTCACGTTTATAATCGTACGACAGAGGTTGTAACTACTTACTTAGATGATGGTTATACGGCTAATTCTATTGAACCAATTAAAGTGACGGGAGGAAATACCTTTTTTCTTACTGGGGATTACCCTTGGTTATCGGAATTATCACGTAAGGAATTATATCGCTTTTCGGAAGTAAGTCTCCAGCCTGAACTTATCCTAGATTGGGGGCAAAATGATCAGTATGGGGTAAGCTCCATTCCTGCCTTAACGAATGGTTTGATTTACCAATTTGGAAACATGGATATAGTTCGTCCAGAAGAGGCTTGGGTTTATAATATCGAAAATGACGAAACCCAATTAATTAATCTGACTTCTGACAGCATTTTCTCCTTCTATAACATGTACGGTCCGGCAGGGGATCGAGTATTGTTTTTGACTCAGGGACAATTAGCTCCGAACTACGGAGGACCAATAAGTTGGATGCTAGGTCCCGAAGGTATTACTCCAGCGATAGCCATCAATGAGCATGGAGATTCCATTTTTTTGCAATTATCCTACGTGTTTTCTACAAGTAGGAGTGATGTTCAATTATGGCGAGAAGCGGTAAATTTTTCCGGAGGAAGAGGTATTTATCTTTTAGGATTTGAAGAAGGTTTAGTAAAGTTGGATACTTTACATTTTGATCAAACTAATTTTAATTCCGTCGGTAGTGGATATGATAGTCTTTTTGCTATACTTCCATCGAGTGGCCCATTGCTGGCTTCAATTTACAGCCTAGAAGAAGGTCTGCAATACACAATTCCCAGGACGGAAGAATCCGAACGCTTACTTCAGTTCGATCAGAGTACCGCCTACAGTGTTTCGCAAGATGTCAATGGTTTTGAGCGGATTTTGCATTATTATGATAATGTTACCGGTTTACATGTGGAGGTCGAAATGCCGGATCACTTAAATTTGGATCGAAGGCCTAGTTTTTACCTGCCTTTTTCTGACAGGACTTACTTAATTGAGGATATGCTAGTATTTATCGGGTCGAGTACTAGTACTGGCTATGAATTTTTTGTCTTTGATCCGCAACAGAGCACGGTCGAAATTCTAAAAGACGTCTATCCTGGTCTGCCTAGTGGCATAGCCGATCAATTCTACCAGGTCGATGACCTGCTTTATTTCATGGGCATTGATCCCGAACACGGTGCCGAACTCTGGCGCACCGATGGTACCCCTGAGGGTACCTATTTAGTAGAAGATATTTACCCTGGGCCTTCCTATGGCCGCCCGGGGAATTTCTATGCCTTTGATGATTTTTTGGTCTTTTCCGCCGAAGACCCTGAAGGGGAGGAGGTTTATCGTATGCGACTGGATGGAAGTGAAGAGGTTGCTTTAATCACCGATATAAACCCTGGAGCAGGGAGTTCTAGTCCACGTAATTTTACGGCTTCTGAAGAAGCCCTTTATTTTACTGCCAGACCGGCGGACGATGCACCATATCAATTATTTCGTCTTTCCTTTGGGCTGCTACCGGTACGAGATGAAATCCAAGCTACTTTAGCGCCTACCGTCTTTCCTAACCCAGCCTACGAGCAGATTACGATCGAAGCACCCGAAGGTGAGCAATTGGCTGAATTACAGCTATACGATAGTCAAGGAAGGCAACTGAGAAATGTTTCTACAGTGGCAGAGCGTCTCCAATTAAATACTGCTGATTTACCCCCGTCTACTTACTGGCTAGTGACGCGTTACGCTTCCGGAGCGGTGAGCCGACAGGCGGTGATAAAGGGAGGGAAGTAGTTTTTGTACTTCCGCAGGTATGTCGCTAGCTGAATTCCCGAAGTGAATGACTTGTACTGCGAATAAAAGTCTGCCCTAGTCGCTGGACGAGCTTTAGTCGGCCAGCGACCTTTAATTACCCCTCCTGACTCTTCAGCAAATCCGCCAGCTGCGGGCTGCGGATGACGATCGTGCCACTTTCGGCATCGACCTCTACCAGATTTTGACGCAGGTGTTCCTTATTGAAGGAAACCGAGATACCCTGGTCACTGGCGCGCAGGTAAAAGGCTTTGCGGAGTAGCGAACGGTCGGCGCGAAAACCGTCTGTGAATTCTTCGTTCGACTGCTCCTCGAGGTAGGCCTTTAGGGGCGCTTCATTGCCGTAGAAGAACTGGTCGAAATCGTCGACTTTGATGGTCTGTTGCGGTTGGCGGTTGGCATACTGGACGAGGGCTTTATTGAAGTCGGCCTCTTCCATTGCAAAACCAGATTCCTGATCTTTGGGCAGCGGTAATTCGCGGACAGCCTCCATGAAGTTGTAGGTCAGCTCGGTGCTGCTTTCGGGCTGGGCCAAGCCTACCCAATCGCTGAAATACTGGCTGATCTGGGTTTGGGTACGGGCGTGGCGGATGAGCTGGACGTTGCGCCCCCGACCAGCGAAAATGCGGCCAGCCATGGCAAGATGATCCAAATCGAGGTAGCGCACCGGATTGAGGGCAAAATCGCGCTCGCTATTGACCTGGTCGGCACCAAACATGAGACCATCTTGCTCACGGATCAGAAAAATACCGATACGTCGCTCCTCCTCTAGCGTATAGTCGACGAAAAGCATGTAGCCCCCTTTGGCCCCACTTACGCCCTGCAACATCTGGATCAAAGCGTGCATGGCATCTTTGCTAAACTGCAAGAAAGTCTCCTTGCGACGGCCATCATCGACCCAAGTCTGGTAGAGGCCCGGAAAGAGGGCTTCGTCTGGCTCGGCGAGGTAGCCCTGTAGGATATCGTTCTTCCGTTCGAAGAGCTGGTCGAGTCGCGTTACTAAATCAGCTGCCGCTTCGTCTAGCGGTAGGGTATGATTGGACAACTTGAGCTCGAAATCGCGGGCACCCGCTTCTTTGATCAGCTGGTGTACAGTGAGGTAGTGGAGGTACATGTGGTGAAGATAGGGAGTGTTTTTAGTATTGTAGTCGATCGTAAGGTAGGGAGATGGCAGCCGATTTATAACTTCCCGACCACCGCTTCTGCTACGGCTACGATCAAGGCCCGGCGCTCATCACCCTCGACCACTTTGCCGTACTGACCACGAGGTAGAATAGACAACTTAACGGCGAACGGTTGGGGAGCGGCCACACTTAAAATACGGCCGTCATTGTGCCAGCGTGCGGGGTGACCTGCCAGGGTCGTGCGGTCAGTACCCGTAGCAGCGGCAATGTCAGCATCAAGGGCAGCCTGATCAGCTTCTTTGAAGGGCTCCAGTACGAGGTCGGCGGTCCAATCTTCGGTAGTGAGTTGGTAGTAACAAGAGCCCAGCGCTTGTCCGTGAACCGGAATCAGTGCCTGGTCTTCGCCGTAGTCGAAAATCTCGCGCACCAGCTCTTTGTGCAGTACAGTACAGGAATAGGGCAGCTCGACGGACGGTGGCGGTGTATTATTGATGACGGGAGGGAGATCAGTCGTACTAGCGGCTGAATCAGTAGCATCGGCTGCACCTGCGGAAGTACTATCCTGCTTACAGGCTGTCGTGGTCAATAACAGCAGTAAGGCGAAGCTTAGGAGGCGGAAGTATGGAGTAATTGGCATGGGAAAGCGATTTGTGGGGAGTTGGTTGTTGTGAGTTCCGAGTTCAGGGGTGTGGGGGTGAGTCAAAGCGATTAAAGCACTACCCAATCTATTTACTATTCCACTACCCGCGATACTCTTCAGTAAGTTGGAATACTTCTTTCAAGATATGCGCGTAGGCCGGACTGATTTCCTGGCCTCGACGTTGCATAACCCGCTCGGCGGTAGCCAGGGCTTTGTCTAATTTGTAGGTGGTTTTGCCACTAGCGCCGCCCCAGCTGAAACTCGGAATGAAGGGGCGAGGAAAGCCATCACCGAAGACATTGGCCGATACGCCGACCACGGTACCCGTATTGAGCATGCAATTAATAGCCGTTTTGGAGTGGTCGCCCATGATCAGGCCGTGAAACTGCCGACCAGTTGGGGTGAAGCGTTGATCGACGTAGGACCAACTGCGGACTTCGCCGTAATCGTTTTTCAAATTGCTGACGTTGGTATCGGCACCTAGATTGCACCATTCGCCCAAGACACTGTTGCCCAGATAGCCGTCGTGACCTTTGTTACAATTGGCGTAAAGGACAGCATTATTGATTTCGCCCCCTACTTTACAGCTAGGGCCTATACTAGTACCGCCGTAGATTTTAGCTCCCATTTTTACCACACTATCCTTGCCCAGATAGAGCGGCCCGCGCAGCATAGCGCCCGCTAAAATTTTGGCGCCTTTGCTGATATAGACCGGGCCAGAGGCAGTGTTGATGATGCAGGGCTCTAATTCGGCATCGGGGGCGATGAACAGCTGGTCTTCTGGGCCGACGAGCTGGCAATGCTCTGGCAGCTGAGCTGAAGTGCGGCCAGGGCGAAGCAGCGAGAAGTCTTCGCGTAGAGCCTGGTCATTGAGACCGAAGATATCGCCGGGGCGTTTTACCTGCAGCAATTCTGTATCGCCGATTTCGTAGCCCTGGAGCTCGCCGAAGTCTTCGTCTTTAATTAGTGATTCGACGGCTTTTTTGTCCAGGCATGCCCCGATTAGTTCGTCGCCCTTTAAGTAGGCCGTACCGGGTTGTAGGCGCACCAGCATTGCGGTGAGTAAATCAGTCGGCAGTACGGAGCCATTAATGACCAGGTTGCGTTCGCCGTATTCGATGGGATAACTCTCGCTCAGGTAGTCCTGAGTTAAAAAAGAAGCTGGCAGGCCCAGTCGCTCTTCCCATTTTTCACGGATAGTCATAATGCCAACCCTTAAATCACCCAGGGGACGAGTGAAGGTGAGGGGTAGCAAGTGATTGCGCATTTCGCTATCAAAGAGAATGAGGTGTGTCACGATCGTAGTTTCTGGCCGGTAAAGGTACATTAATCGTAGCCGTTGTGCCAGAGCCAGGGCGACTATCGAAGAGCAGCTCGCCTTGCAGGAAAGTAACGCGGTTCTCTATACTGCTTAGTCCTAGTCCACCATCTTTACTTTTGACGTATTCGAGATTGAAACCCTTTCCATCATCCTCTACTATAAGGAGCAGCTCTTCCTCATTGAGCAGCAGCTGGATGAGAATAGATTGCGCATCGGCATGTTTAACGATGTTTTGACAGAGCTCCTGAATTATCCGGAGTAGCGTATGTTGTTGACTAATTTCCAGGTGGTCGTTGAGCCCTGGACTCAGTTCCAGTTCGACCGTGTAGCCCTGGATATTTAGTTGGGCGCTTAAATCTTCCAGGGCTGCAGCCAGCCCAGCCAGGCTTAGTTTTTTGGGCATCAGATTATGGGCGATACGTCTAACTTCAGTGCTGGCGCGGTCTACCATCTGAACGGCTTTCGGCTGAGCTTGTCGACTGCTGAGCAGGGCCTTTACTGTAGCAAGCAGGCCGCCCAGGCCATCGTGCAGATCTTTTGCGACCCGTTTGCGTTCCGTTTCCTGCCCATCGATCATGGCCCGCAGAGCATTCAGGTCATTCTCTCGCTGCAACTGTTGGATGCGCTGCGTTTGCAGCTGTCGTTCAAAGGCTCGTTGGCGTCGCAAGAGTCGTAAGCGCCAAATGACACCTAGGACCAGGAAAGTCAGTAGGCCTGTCCCTAGTAATAGGCTATCGCGTTGACGGCGGGTTTGAGCTTCGGCCAGTTCGGCTCGGGCAAGCTCCGCTTCTGTTTTTTCCGTGGCGTAGCGCACTTCCCATTCGCTGATTCGCTCCCGATATTTAGCGCTGCTAATGCTGTCTCGCAAGCGGTTGTAGTTCTCTAGTCCTTCGATGAGTAACTCTGCTTGCTGACTTTTTCGGCCTAGTTGGGTCAATAAACGGTAGGCTTCTTCCTGAAAAACCGGTACGTTGTTGTCTTGTAATATTTGTAAGGACTTCCGCAGGTGGAATTCGGCCTGCTGATATTGCCCACGTTCAATGAGTGCTTGAGCTACCAGTCGGTGGCTAAATTCCAGCGAACCAATGGTACTTCCTTGCAGGAAATTACCTTGATCTATATAGTTAGAATCAGCTAGTATACGCTCCAATTGTTGAATCGATTCTTCGTTATCGATCAATAAGTTGAGCATAGCATCATGGCGGTTATTAATACTGCCAGCGTTTTGCATGAAATCTCGATACCGCCCAATATAGGAGCTGAAAACCTCTGTTTTCCCTAGTTGAAGGGCCATTCCCAGTACATGGTAAAGGGTATAGCCATAGGCAAAGCGGTTGCCGGGCTTTAACTCGGCACATTGAAAGGCAACTTGATAGTTGTCCAGGGCCTCCTCGTACAGATTCAGCCGTTCTTTGATCTGCCCGAGTTGCATGTAAGGTTGGTGCTGGTCAAAACGATAAGTGTCGCCGAAGGTCTCCAAAGCTTTGAAGGCGTAGCTGCTGCTGCTATCCATCTGCCCTAGGTAGCGCCAGAATAAAGTGGAGAGATCATTGTACAAATACCCTTTAAGTAGCTGGTC
Organism: Bacteroidota bacterium; assembly: GCA_039030655.1. Lineage (GTDB taxonomy): Bacteria > Bacteroidota > Bacteroidia > Chitinophagales > Saprospiraceae > Neolewinella. The sequence goes on from JBCCDS010000014.1 coordinate 91,645, forward strand.
TTCAGCCGGGCAGCTAGCCAGGGCTAGATCGATCATTTTGCGCGAGTAATCAGTTTCTCCGCTACGGCGGGCGATCACACTGATCGAACGATATAGGTAACTCAAATACGCGGCATGAGGGCTGCTGCTCAACCAATCGATTTGCTCCTGAAAACAAGCTTTATCGCCATCACAGAAATTGGCCAACCGTTGCATCTGGTCCTCAAAGGGGAGTTCTAGGTCTAGCTTTTTTAGCAAGCTATCTCGGATGGCTTCCTGCGCTGTCAGACCAGAGCAGTAACCCAACAGTATGGTTGCAAAGAGCAGGAAACGCAGCATTTTGATGGGATGATTAGAGAGACTGCAATTTAGCAAGTGCCCATTCGATCAATCGATCGACGGTGGGTCCGGGGGTCTCACTAAAGGTACCATTTGGCCGGTTAGCGAGCAAGGCGGAAACGGAGAGCGCACGATGACCTAAAGCATGGGCTAAACCATAGATGCCTGCGGTCTCCATCTCGAAATTGGTGACGCGTAACGGCCCCGGGAAACTACCACTAGAGGGAGTTTTAGCTTCCCAGTTGACCACAGCCTGTAGTAGTGTTTCTGTCATCTTGCTTTTAAGCCGGATCTGACGAGCCTGCGGCCCATAAAATCCAGTAGCCGTAAGGGTGATGCCTTGCTGGCTTTCCGGCCCAGCAAAATGTGCCAGCAGTTGATCACTGGCTGGAGCTAGGTACGGCTTTAGTGGGAACGCTAAGCCTTGAACGGCTAGTTGGGTTTCTAAATGATTGAGGAGATTTTGACTTTGCTCTGGCCAGCTGAAGTCGTAAAAAGCCATTAAGCCATCCAGCCCCAGGCCATAGCTAGACAATAAGAAGCTATCGAGTTCCAAGTCAGCTTGAAGTGCTCCGGAAGTGCCCAGGCGGACGAAAGTCAGGCTGCGCTGCTGATCGAGTAAATCTCGCTTTTGTAAGTCGATCCGTGCCAGAGCATCCAGTTCGTTGAATACGATGTCAATATTGTCAGTACCGATTCCAGTCGAGATGACGGTCATGCGGCGGCCACCGAGTTCTCCGGTATGGGTGACAAACTCCCGTTTGTTGACCTTGGTGTCGATCCGGTCGAAGTGACGACTTACCCGTCCGACTCGATCGGGGTCGCCGACGGTGATGATCAGATCTGAGATTTGCTCGGGATGTAAATGTAAGTGGTAGATACTACCATCGTCGTTGAGAATTAACTCACTAGCTGGGAACTTCAAACTATCCTTACTTTTGTGGCGCGCATATCGCGTACGACAAATGTACGGACTAGCATCTCCTAATTATGGCTAAGATTTATCACCTCTCCACCTGTAAGACCTGCCAAAAAGTACTGGCTCAACTGGCCGACGCTAAAAAGCTGGAACAGCAGGATATAAAGACGGAATCCATTACCCCCGAGCAGTTGGATGCCATGGCGGCTCTCGCCGGTAGCTATGAAGCTCTCTTCAGCCGCCGGGCCATGAAGTATCGCTCGATGGGGCTGGCAGATCAAGACTTGACGGAGGCAGATTACCGTCGCTTGATCCTGGAAGAGTATACCTTTCTCAAGCGCCCCGTGGTCTTAGTTGATGGGGAGATTTTTATCGGCAGTGCCAAGAAAGCAGTAGCGGGAGCCAAGGAAGCTTTAGGCGTTTAGGTACTTGGCCTCTCCCTAACCGCCGAAGGCAGCAGCGAAGCTAATCCCTCTCCGTGGGAGAGGGACTTCTATTCAAGGCAAAAAAATCTTGGCACAATTTCTTTTCCGCAAGTAAGTAACCGGCCAAATAATTGGCGGCTCCCCTCTCCCTCGGAGAGGGGCTGGGGGAGAGGCCAAAAACAGTAGACTAAGCAGTACCCCAAATTATGAAAGATCAAATCACCCAAGCCTTCCAGACTTTACAGGACGACATCTGTCGGCAACTTTCGGCGGCAGATGGTGGCACTGCCTTTCAGGAGGATCGCTGGGAAAGACCCGGTGGCGGCGGTGGCCGCGCCCGAGTAATTCTAGGGGAGAGGATTGAAAAAGGAGGGGTGAACTTTAGTGCCGTGCACGGTGAGTTACCACCGCCGGCGGCGAAGTCGCTGGGGGTCGCCCCAGGAAGTAGTCAGTTTTATGCGACGGGGGTGAGTATCGTACTACACCCGAAGCATCCGCGACATCCCATCATCCATATGAACGTGCGTTACTTCGAGCTGGAAGGCGGACGGCAGTGGTTTGGGGGAGGTATTGACCTGACACCACACTACGTACAGCCAGCGCAGGCCCGCTGGTTTCACCAGCAATTAAAAGCCACTTGTGACCGCTTTGATCCAGCCTATTACCCCGATTTTAAGCGGGAAGCTGATGATTATTTCTACATCCCTCATCGCAAAGAGACGAGAGGAGTTGGTGGTGTCTTCTACGATCGCCTGGAGCCCCAGAGTACGGGTAAAAGCCTGGAAGAGCTCTTCGATTTTACTTTAGCAGTGGGTCGTACTTTTTGTCCTATTTATGTACCCATTATAGCGGCTAGTCCAGCGGCTACTCCCACCGAAGCTGAACTCAACTGGCAACGCCTACGCCGCGGGCGCTACGTCGAATTTAATCTGGTCTGGGATCGCGGCACCAAGTTTGGACTGACGACCAACGGACGTACGGAATCCATCTTAATGAGTCTGCCTCCATTAGCTTCCTGGGCTTATGATTATCAGGTAGACGCAGGTAGCGAGGAGGCAGAAACACTAAGCTGGTTGAAGAAAGGAGTGGACTGGATAGCTTAACCTGCTGCGGCTACTTGCTGGATGGCATTCATCCAATCTTCTACGTGGTAAGTTTTTGCGATTTTTCCGTCTCTCAATTCGTGGATGTCGATACTCATGATGGTGAAGCTTTTGCCGCCCTCAATGGGGGTTCCCATAAAGTTGTCGCCCACGGGAGTGCCGGTGGCTTCACCCCGAACAATTATCTGGTCTTGGGAAGTAAGGTAGACCTCTTTAATTGCCCACTTAAGATCAGGGACCATTTGAGCAAGCGGGCCGCTTACGAAACCAAGGGTTTCCTCCATGTTTCTCGAACCCGTATTACTGTAGTAAGACTTCCAATCGTCATGGTAACTAGGCTTGACTTCTTCAGGAGTACTGTCTCCTCCGAGGAAGTCATAGAAGGGCTGTATGAGTTGAAGTGCTGCTTGTTCCGTCATCATTTGAATAGTTGTTTCAGGCTCTTGATTATGGGGAGCTGCATCGTTACAGCTGGCCGTTAATAGCAAGGATAATGCTGCGAGAAGGGAAAGGAAATGGCGTGGCATGGCAAAGGATTTATTGAAGGCTAATGGAAAAGGAAGAACCTGGGTTAAAATCGAAGCCCTCTCCGATTTCTATAAGAATTCGAGTATCCGACAGAATACTGAAATTGACACTGCTGTTGTCGGCACTGCCAGACTCGATGTTATGTGCCTCCGTAAACTCGAAGTAGTAGCGGTCGAAAGTGTTGGCTTCAATGGTCCGAAAGAAATTAGAATAGATCGGATGATCGGCAGGAGCTACTAAATTATAGGTGATTCTATTTTCGAAAAAATCGATGTCGTAGAGCCCGTCGAGGTATCCTGGGAACTCAATCCCATTACTGACTGCTGTGCTCAGGCGGAAGCTGCCTGGTGCCAGGCCAAATACAGTTTCAATGGGTGTTTCTACACCGCCGGTTCCGCCCATACTGGGATCCGCAGCGGTTTGTAGCGTATTCGTGACGGTAATTTCAGCACCCAGTAGGATAGGGGAAGTACTATCGTCATCATCACATGCGGAAAACGCCAGGATAACGGCTAATAGCATCAGGAGGAAGTTCGTTCGCTTATTCATAAGGCAAATTTCTTCTCAATTGCCCTGAAGCGAACTATCATTTCGGGTAAAGACTTATCAATTCGAGTTTTTAAGTCTGAACTCATTGGGTGAGATGCCTACGATCTCTTTGAAAAAACGATTGAAGTTAGAGGGCTCGGAGAAGTTGAGCTCCTCACTGATTTCTGCAATATTAAGCTGACTAAAGAGTAGTTCTTTCTTGGCCTCCACAATGAGCCGGTTTCTGATAAGCTGAGCTGGAGTTTTAGCGAAAGTCCTTTTGAGGGTTTTAGTGAGGTGTGACTTACTGACGGCTAGTGTACTTGCGTAAAAGGAAACATCCCGATACTGTCTAATCTCTTTTTCCAGGAGCCTTCGGAAGCGTAAGGAAAGATTATCTTCAAAGAATTCTTCCTGGATATTAAACTGGGTGGTGTAGGCTCGATTTAGGTTAATGAGTAACAGGTAGAGGGTCGCCCGCAGGAAGTGCCTACTGTCATTTTGTAGGTGAATGAGTTCTTTTTTGATATTGGTCAGGTGAGCACTATAGTTGTCGAGTTCCGTAGTTGTCAGCTGGACATAGGAAGGAGAGGCGTTGTTGTAGAAGTAATGAAAGCGAAACAGAAATAAGCCGTCGTTGAAAAATTTAGAAATAAACTCTTCCTCAAAGATCAGTACAAAGCCATCGAGTTGGCCTTCGACGGTTGCCCAACGCCGCCATTTATTGGGCGGTAGGAGCAACACACTTCCTGGACTAAAGGGGATGTATTCATCGTTGAGTTTAAACTGCCCTTTCCCGGAAGTGATGAAGTAAATTTCATGAAAGTCAATCCAAAAGGGCGTATCGTTCATCGTGAAGCCAGCGAGCTTCGACATTTGGTCGCAGTCGATGAGTAGTTCCTCTCCGTATTTATTGCGCTTGAACTGAAACTTCATTTTTTCATTTTAGAAACTTACTTAGAGCGTATTCAAAGACTTGTTAACCACTTTCAAACCATATGTTAAGCACCGGCAGTTAAGTCATTTTGGTAGCAGTAGTGATTAGGTTTACTCTCCTTCCTGGCTCAATTACTGCCTAAAGTATGAGGAATATAATTTACGTCGCTCTTCTTTTGTTGCTCCTGGATTGTGCTGCTGATAGTTCGGCCATAAGCGCAACTGCTGAATGGCCCTCTCCTAAGCACGACCTGAGTTATATCCCCTTTGACGTTAGCACGGACGACCCCGCCTTCACCATTTGCGATTCAACCCGCATTAGGTCTGGCCGAAACCGACTCCGTTATCACGAGGGCACCAACGCCTTTAAAGAGGCGGTTATGGCTGGCTTTACCACGGAACCCGCTTTTGCCGACTTCAACGGTTATGTAGTAGTTCGATTTTTGGTCAATTGCGAAGGCATAAGCGGGCGCTACCGGGCAGAGGCGCTCCAGCTTGATTTTTCTCCAGCGAAAGTAGACCCGGCCTTATTAGCACAGGCCCTGGAATTGATTAAAAGCCTAAATAACTGGACCAAAGCCACAGACTCAGCGCCGGAGACGGAGTATTTCAAATTTGTCAACCTAAAGATTGAAAATGGCGATATTCAACATATACTACTCTAGTGGCTTTTACTTTATCCTGCTTTTCTTTTTGGGCACTATAAATGGTCTGGCTGGTCAGGGAAATTGTCTGATTTATCCAGAAGACAGCGGCGAAAGAATTGCCTGCGAATTGAGCCACCGGGCCGTAACCTGTCCACAGGGGAGTAGGGAGTCACAAGTCCTGTTTGATGCGGCTATCCGCATCGGTCCAAATTATGCCTGGGCCTACTACGAAAAATCCGTTCCCTTTTTCAAGCGCGGCTTACTCGCCGAAGGGGTACGTTTAATTAATAAGGCGATTGAGTTAGAGCCACGGAATTACCTCTACTACCGTGCCTACTGGTATTTCTACAACCGATCCTATGCGCTCTGTATCCGGGACCTGGAAGAACTTTATAGCGTTCATAACGCTTCTTACGTCTTTACCCCTAGCGGTGAATTGGAAATGCGCCTGCTACTCGCCCTGGCCTACGCCCAGACGGGAGCAATAGCGAAAGGCATTGAGTGGATTCGACACATGATGGATAGCTACCGTGAGCAGCCTGCCTTAAAAGGCTACTACGATCATTTTTGCCTCGGATTATTGTATTACGAAAACGGGCAACTAGCTTTAGCCCAGGCAGAATTAGAGCAACAGTTGACGGTCAGCGAGCAATTCGCTGATACCTATTATTACCTGGGGTTAGTCCACCAACAACTAGGGAATCCTGACGTAGCTATTGCCTATTTTCGGCAAGCTGTAGCCGCTTTCAAGGGCGAAGATGGAGGCTATAGCGTGAATTTTTTTGCTGATTTTAATACTTATTTGGAGGATGTGGAAAGAGCGTTATTGGGGTAGTTGGGGGGGCATCAAATAGGACCTCTAAAAAATGACACGCAGCGTTCCGGCCTTTTGGCCTTAGGACCAATCTTATGGGATAACTCTTGACACATTTAATGCAATACTCCCCGCTATGCTCTCTGAATCTCTTATTTTATTAGCTCTAAAAGACTATACTTATCATATTCAAGATTTGAACTCATATGAGAAAGTAGTTCATTTTTTGATTCTATATGTAACCATATTGCAGGATTTATTCCAAATATTTTACCAACTTTAATCGCTAAGTCAGGATTGATTTTTCTTCGCCCTTTTAAGGTTGCTATTAAGTTAGAATAGTCATAGTCGATGTAGTTAGAGAATTTCTTCTTACTGATTCCTGTAACCTTAAGTAACTTTTCAATGAAGCTACCAGCGGGTATAACTTCTTCGCTTGATTCATTAGATAGGTAAGATTCCATTTGAAATCTCAAAGAGATAATGCTATTCCTTATTCTACCAGAATCTGATTGATTTAGGCTGTGATTGATAATTGCTTCTTGTAAGTTCTTAAAAGAGTTACTATTCAAGTTGACTAGACTTTCCCCTAGTCCGTTAATACCTCCTTCATTGATCATTTTACTCTTCTTCATTCTCTCCTAATTTGATAGTTAAGTATTTTTGCATCAACTGCTTACCTGCGCTTGGATCAAAAAACATCTTCTGTCCCATTGCGAATGTTGCACCGCACTTGTTTTGATATAGCTCAATCAGTTGTGTCTTACTATCAAAGGACAAGTAGCCTAAGTAATAATTTCTGCCTTGTTCAAAGCTTTTGTAGCAGCCAAACGCAATTAGCCCTCCTGCGATATTATCATACTTACCGTCTTTACCGTAATTATGAGGAGCAACTTCAATGTTATTCATGTACAGTATTTCTTCGTTGATTAGGGTTAACATCAGCATCCCTTCCACAACTTCTGGGTCTTCTACTGTAACTAACTTATAAAATTGAGCTCCTTCAGTCTTGCCAAGCTTTTTCCACCTGAACTGCCAGCCATCTTTCTTCGAGGGCAGATCACTTTTACTCGCTTCTGTGATGAGTGCTTCTATTACCTCGCCACTTTTGACCTCCTTTAGATTTAATCGCATCTCTTTGTCTTACCAAACAAAGATACGGTCTTTTTGTGACATTTATTGTTAAAAATAGTCTTTTTTTGACTGCTTTAGAAAGTGGTCGCGGCTAAACGCCGTGCCAGCTTTTGCTGGGGATGGACGCTTTAGCATCTATGAAAAAGCAGTAACCTTAAAGCCTTGATCATAAACAACTAAGTTATGGCCACAAAAGTTACTACTGCTTCTCCCAAGTTATTCATCGGTATGGACATACACAAGACTCATGGAAGTTTCACTGCTATACCGATCTGTTTGACGGCGATACCAAATATTTTGTTCGAGAGCGTCAATATAGCCAGTCGATTCACAATCGGATCGAAGGCACGAACTTATCCTTGCGAGCATGTGGTGATTGACTTCTTCCATCGACAGCTTAGAAGAGTCACTAAAACCAAAGGCTCATTTGCCTCCGATACGGCTTTAATGGAATTACTCTTCATGGTCCAACGGGACGTAACCGCCAAGTGACAAAAGCCGATGCACAACTGGAATCGGATCCTTTCACAGCTGGCCATCCTCTATGATGACCGCTTGCGATTGGACCTTTAGAAACAGCCTTTAGCGCTCCTGGCCTTTGGCCCTAAGGCCAAAGGCCAGGAGCGCTGCTTTAAACATAAATCTATATTCTTAATCCTATGGAATAACTATTGACACACTTTATACAATACTTCCTGGGAATTAACATAGCACCTTTATGCAATACTCCCACTCCCACTCCAACTCCTGCTACATTCAGAGCCCCCAAAACACGGTCTCAACGAGGCTTAACTTAATGGGTTTGGCGAAGTGTTCCGCCGCACTATTTTCTTAATCTTCGTGCCAAAAGTTTTTGATATATTTTATTTAGCTTCAATCTGTAATTATCATTCAATTCATTGAGAACTATACTATTATTATACTGAAGTAACCCCTCAATATTTTTATCTTTAATAAACTTATCGATATCAAATTGGCTAGACTTATTATATCGTTGATATCGAATACAAGTGCCTTTGAATTCATTTGGAGTTAATTCTAGAACGCCTCCACCATAATATCTTCCATTCAGTTCACAATCTATAAAAGTTAATGTATTATAGAATGAGCACGCCAAACTTTCCGCCTCGTACAAAGGAAGAACTTTAATATGATATAGTGCATCGGTAGCCCTATACTTGGATTTGTTTATACATATCCTAGGAAATAAGTGAGATCTTTTAATAAAGAACAAATCAGCAATCCATTTTTCAGGGACGTGATACCAGTTGTTTCTCTTTTTCATTTTAAACCTCTGATGCAAAAGTTCTTCCTCTCCTGCGGCAATGTAATCCCTTAGCTTTCGATCAAGCTGCATCTTAGGTTTGTCATCTATTTGAATAAGATAAGCTGGAATTTCATCATCATTTAAAGAATTGATTAATTCATCATCAAGGAAAAATTTATTCTTTATTACTGAACTTTTTTGCACTATTGGATATGCAAACTCATTTAGACTATATTTCGTAGCATGGTCTTGATTAAGAATAAAAAAATGATTAGCTGCTGTTACAATTCCAACTTCAATTTTAGAAGCAAAATTGATTATTTTAGTAAAATTACACTTCTCCTTACAGTCTTCGATGAAGTTTATTTCTTCATCAGTAAGAATATAATTAGTCCACTTATTTTGTTTTTTCCTATGAATATTGAAAAAC
>JBCCDS010000015.1:0-97973 GCA_039030655.1 Bacteroidota bacterium
ACCGATTTCAGACGGCAAGCCCAACGCGATTGCCAAAGTAGCTGGGTCAGTTCCAACCTCATCAGTATCACACTGACCGCACCGCAAAGCTGCGCAAACGTGACTAGCGCTGGTAGCAGCAACTACGCTGGTCAGACCAACGTCACGGCTAATAGCTTCGACCCACCCAATATCAGCAATGGTAGTGCCGCCAGTGGCGGTACAGGGGGCAGCATCGCCTACCGCTGGCAGCAACGCGAAAATGGGGGTAGCTGGTCGACCATCAGCGGCGCTACGGGCAGTAGCTACAACCCGCCCAGCATCAGTACCAGTACCGATTTCAGACGGCAGGCACAGCGCGATTGTCAAAGTAGCTGGATCAGTTCTAACGTCATAGTCATTAGTCTGACTCCTCCTCCCAGCGGTTCTGACCTGGTTGTAAACGCCTATGGAACGACTGGTGAAGAGGTGATCGAGCTACAAATAGATGGAGTTACAGTGACCAGCTGGACGCTAACTACTAGCCCAGCTGATTATACCTACAGCAACTATAGTGGAGGTACCAGCAGCCCCATCCAAGTCGCCTTTAATAACGACGGCTTAAGTTCCGGCAATGTGGATAAGAACGTATTTGTCGATTATATCGAAATCACGGGAACGGTCTATCAGACCGAGACCAATGCCGAGCGCCTGCCAGTAGGGGCCTGCGGTGATGACCAGTGGCTGTGGTGCAATGGTTATTTCGAATTTTTCGGAAACAGCTCTAGCCGTCCCGCCAATCTCTCTACAGGATTAGGTTACGTCCCCAACCTAAATGTCTACCCCAACCCAGTGGTCGACAATTACTTTACGGTATTGATCGAAGACTTCCGTGAGGAACACCTTTTAGAAATCTTCGATCTTGAGGGACGTAAATTGCTAGAACGCAGGCTTTCTGCGAGCAATACCACCTTACGTCCTAATCTTGGCGACGGTACCTATATCGTACAAATCAGCAATGCTCACGGCTTTACGGCCTACCGTTTGTTAATCAGCAATCGGTAAGCAGGTCCTAGAAAAAAGGATAGCTCACTGCCCTGAAAGCCATTTTGGTTTTCAGGGCTTTTTTTGAGCGCTTACTCTTGTACATGAATCAAAGCTTCTCCCACTTCACCTGCTTGCATCTCCCCAATAATTGCTGCGTAGCAATAGTTCTCTTGTAGGATAGCTTGTACATTTTGTACTTCCGCAGGTCTTACCGCCACCAATAAGCCACCGCTGGTTTGCGGATCAGCCAACAGCCATTTAGCGCGTTCGCTTAGGGGAGCAATATGATGGCCATAACTGGCCCAATTCCTCTTAGTCCCGCCGGGTACGGCGCCTAATTCCAGGTAATAATCAAGGATTTCTTGGTCGATAAGCGGTACTTTATCTAATTGTAGTTGAGCTTGCGTATCACTAGCACTACACATCTCGACGAGGTGCCCCAACAGACCAAAACCAGTTACATCCGTCATAGCGCTCACGCCTGCAAGTTGTGCTAATTTGGGTCCAGTATCATTTAAGCGCAGCATTTGCTCGGCGGCTAGTCCATTATCCGCAGTTCTAAGCAGCTTCTTTTTTTGAGCGGTGCTGAGAATGCCTACGCCCAACGGCTTGGTCAGAAAGAGTTGATCGCCCGCTTGTGCGCCACCATTCTTCTTTAACTCACTGATTTTTACTCGCCCGGTAACGGCCAATCCGAAGATGGGTTCGGGCGCATCAATACTGTGGCCCCCAGCGAGGGTGATACCTGCGGAAGTACAAACCTGCCTTCCCCCCTCTAGGACCTGACCAGCTACCTCCGGCGGCAGCTGATTGATCGGCCAACCCAGGATAGCAATAGCGACCAGGGGTGTTCCGCCCATCGCATAAATATCGCTGATGGCGTTCGTAGCCGCAATTTTGCCAAAGGTGAGTGGATCGTCCACAATGGGCATAAAGAAATCGGTCGTACTCACAATCGCAGTACCATCGCCCAGATCGATTACTGCTGCATCATCGCGCTCGTTATTGCCGACCAGTAAACGCGCATCAAAGGGCGAAGCATTCGTCTGGGCCAATATCTGGTCTAAAACAGCCGGAGCAATTTTACAACCACAGCCAGCTCCGTGGGAATATTCGGTGAGTCGGATCATGAGCGTAAAGGTAGCTGCTTGATTGAATTTATCTACTAGCTGATCATCAGCTTCATCCTAGGGAAAACAGCTGCTCTTCAATGCTCTGTAAACAGATCGTCAAATTATCCACTTTCGACCACGATAATTCGACCCTGTGCTTCTACAAGCTGTATACTTTTAAAATAGTATAATCCATTATGCGACTATACCGATTAGTTCTATTGAGTAGTGTATTCCTATTTTTCACTGCCTGTGATCAGGAGGACGTTGCTCCCCGTAACTGCGAAATCATCGGTGAAGAACTAGGTGAATTTATTTTCTCGCAGCGATTACAAAGAGTATTGGTGATCGTAGGCGATAATTCGACGCTCTATAACGGTCCTGTAGTGATCAATGGCTGTACCATGACCTTGGAGGGTGTAAGTTTCAACTTAGATCAACTGATCTCTTACGATAGAATTGAGGACACAGATTTCGCTCGCGTCATATTCTGAAAGGCCCGGCCTCTTTTCTTAAAACAATGCAATTTAACCATTAACCAATGGCCCGCATCAATCGAGCTGCAATAGCTGCGCTGTCGTATTGTGCCGAAGCTACCTTTAAACGTTTCCTCTTTTCAGAGGTCGAAGATCGAGCATAAGCCTTGTCGTAATACTGCAAAGCGATAGCCGCCGCAGCTGCATAATTGTCATTCTCCAGCGCCTCGATGGCTGCTTTGACGTTTTGTCCGCCCAGCCTTTTAGTAATCTTTCGAAAAGCCTGTTGAAGGGCTTGGCGGGAGAACTGACTGTAATCAGTTACTAAATTCTGAACGCGTCTTGTAAAGGGTACTTCAATATCCAGGCAAAGGCTTGTCTGCATCTGCTTCCAGAACGGATCGGGCAGATAAACGGTGCCGATCATCCTACTTTCGTCCTCCAGCCAAACTCGGCTATCAGCTGGGATGTCTTCTAATTGGGCTTGTAGTAAGTTCTCAAAATGTTCGGTAGAGGGCTGTGCTTGTTCTCCTAATGCGCCGAAGGCTGACCCTTTATGATTGGCTAGTCTCTCCAAATCAACGATATATTCTCCCAATTCGACGAGTTGATGCAATACGTGTGTTTTCCCCGCGCCGGTTGGGCCTCCGATGACTACATATTGATGCCGCTTTTCTTCTAGCCACTTTCGGACATACTGCCGATAGGCCTTGTAGCCTCCTCGTAATACTTGCACTTTCATCCCGGCTTTTTCCAGCAGCCAGGCCATACTCTGGCTGCGTTGCCCCCCGCGCCAGCAGTGCACTAAGACCGATTGGCCATTGGCTAGGTTTCGAGCATGTTCGACGTAATAGCGCATTTTGGCACCCGAAATTTCTAAGCCACGCAGCAGGGCGGCATCTGGGCTCTGTTGCTTATAGAGGGTGCCTACTTCTGCTCGTTCAGCGTCCGAGAAAAGGGGCAGACTATGTGCCGAAGGAATATGCCCTTGTTGGTATTCACCCGGTGAACGGACGTCTAAAACAGGGAGCTTTTCCAGGGAAGATAGATCCTGGGCCGTGATTATTTTGGGCATTAATACAAGGTAGCTATAAAGACTATTTTTCCAACCACCCCATCGTCCGTTCGACGGCTTTCTTCCAGCCGGCATAGCGTGTTGATCGTTCAGCAGCAGCCATCTGGGGTTCAAATCGCTGATCCAACTGCCAGGCTTGGGCCACATTCCCTTTTTGCCAAAAGCCTACGGCCAGGCCCGCCAGGCAAGCAGCACCAAAGGCAGTAGTTTCAGTAACCTGTGGGCGTTCTACTCCTTTGTCTAAGATGTCAGACTGAAATTGCAGCAGTAAATCGTTGGCGCTAGCTCCGCCATCGACCCGCAAGCTTGCCAGTTCCATTCCTGCATCTTGTTGCATAGCCTCCAGTACATCACGCACCTGAAAGGCCAGACTTTCCAGGGTAGCCCTGACCAAATGCGATTTTCGGGTACCACGCGTTAAGCCAAAGATGGCTCCGCGAGCGTACATATCCCAGTACGGGGCCCCAAGACCGGCAAAAGCTGGCACTACGTAAACACCGTCGCTATCTGCTACCTTATTCGCATAGTGTTCACTATCCGGGCTTTCATCGATAATCTTCAATCCATCGCGCAACCACTGGATAGCCGCGCCGGCAATAAACACCGATCCTTCGAGGGCGTACTCCACTACTCCATCGACCTCCCAGGCGATGGTGGTCAATAATCCGTTTTGACTCGCTACGGCCTCGGTTCCGGTATTCATTAGCATGAAGCAGCCGGTACCGTAGGTATTTTTGGCCATACCTTGCTCAAAACAGGCCTGGCCAAAGAGGGCCGCCTGCTGATCTCCAGCAATTCCAGCAATGGGAATCTCCTGTCCCAGCAACTCTTTTTGGGTGTGTCCATAGACACTACTGCTGGGGCGAACTTCAGGTAGTACTTCCGCAGGTATATCCAGCTCCTGAAGTAAACGCTCATCCCAGCGGCGCTGGCGAATATCGAAGAGCATCGTGCGGCTGGCATTGGTTACGTCAGTGATGTGCAGCGCACCGCCGGTCAGCTTGTAAACCAACCAGCTATCGATCGTCCCAAAACAGATTTCCCCCTTTTGAGCACGCTCTCGCGCTCCAGGAATGTGGTTCAGTAACCAATTGATCTTGGTCCCGCAGAAGTAGGCATCGATGACTAGGCCAGTAGTTTGTTTAACGTAGTCTTCCAGGCCGCGAGCTTTTAGTTCGTCACAATAAGCGGCTGTTCGCCGGTCTTGCCAGACGATAGCATGGTGTAAGGGTTCGCCGGTCTTACGATCCCACAACAGCGTTGTTTCGCGCTGGTTAGTAATCCCAATTGCAGCAATATCCGCAGCAGCTGTGTTCGTTTTTTGTAGCACGCTCTGCATGACGCCAGACTGTGACTGCCAAATCTCATTGGCATTATGCTCTACCCAACCGGCCTGCGGAAAAATCTGGCTAAACTCCTCCTGGGCAGTTCCGACGATTTGTCCAGAATGATCGAATAAAATGGCACGTGAACTGGTCGTGCCCTGATCGAGGGCTAAGATAAATTTAGGCATATGGTCGAACTATAAGCTGATGCGAATGGTTGGCATTGGGTCGTAAGATAAAAACAAGCCAACATTCCGATATTTGGATTTTTGGGTAAACCCAAATATCCAAATATCCAAAAAATCCTGCATGCCCAGCCAACGCCTGCCATTTTCCAAGGTTCCCCAATTTTCTTCCAAAGATGTAGCCTACGCCACCACCGATGAGCGCCTGCGTCCCTTTTATAATTATCCAGTAGAGCTTACTACTTTCGAACAAGTCTTTGCCGATAAAAGTGAAGCTCCTATCGACCGCGAGTTACTCGCTGAGCAATTAGCCGCTCAATACCGTGAGCTGGGGATTACGGATGCTCCCGTCGATCAAATTGAAGCATTGGGCAGTAAGCATGGTTTTAGTGTGATCACTGCTCACCAGCCCAGTCTCGTTACTGGTCCACTCTATTTCATTTACAAGATTTGTTCGGCCATTAACCTGGCCAAAAACCTCAACGAGGTCTATCCCGACCGCACAGTAGTCCCTGTTTTCATTACTGGTGGAGAGGACCATGACTTCGAAGAGATCAATCACCTACACCTTTTTGGCAAGACCATTAGCTGGGAGCAGGATCAAGGAGGTGCTGTAGGTAAACTGCCTACCGCTAGCCTAGGTCCAGTACTAGAGGAATTGGATCAATTATTAGGGGACCGTGAAACTGCTAGGGAAATCTTTGCCAAAATCAAGCAGCACTATACAAAGCAAGCTACCTATGGTCAGGCCACCTTGGCCTTTGTGCATGATCTCTTTAAAAGCTATGGTCTAGTAGTGGTCGACATGAGCCGCCCTGCTTTCAAAGTAGCGTTCTCACCTTTAATCAAAAAGGAGATTTTCGAACAGCCCAGCCAGGCTTTGGTCGAAAAAGCACAGGAAAAGCTAAGTGCCTTGGGCTTTAGTGCGCAGGCTCACGCCCGTGATATCAACTTTTTCTACCTCCAGGACGGTCGGCGTGATCGCATCGTAAAAGACGAGCAAACCGATAGCTACCAAATCCTCGGTACCGACCTAAGCTTTACAGCCGAGCAACTCGAACAAGAAATTGAAAACCATCCGGAACGCTTTAGTCCCAATGTGGTTATGCGCCCGCTTTTTCAGGAATCTATTTTTCCGAACCTAGCTTATATCGGAGGCGGTGGAGAACTAGCTTACTGGCTCGAACGAAAAGAACAGTTCGCGGCCTTTGGCGTCAATTTCCCGATGCTGATTCGTCGTAACTCGGTAGTCTGGGTAGATAAAGGCAGTCAAAAGAAATTAGCAAAGCTCGATTTAAGCTTTGCTGATCTACTAGACGAAACGGATATTATCATTCGCCAATACGTAGAAGAGCGATCTGACAATGAGCTAAGTCTCGCGGAGGAACTAAAGCAGCTGGAGCAAATATTCGACTCTGTAGCAACGAAGGCTAAGGAGATTGACCCTACCCTTTCCAAAGCGGTACAAGCCGAATACACCCGACAGGCCAAGGCCATTGAAAACTTTGAAGGTCGCCTGCGCCGTACAGAAAAGCAACGCTTTGATACGGCCCTTAATCAAATTAGAGGCTTGAAAGATAAATTCTTTCCCAACAATGGCCTACAAGAACGCTACGACAATTTCCTAGGCATTTATCTGCAAGAAGGAGCCAGCCTGCTGGATCGTCTAGTTGAAGAGCTCAACCCATTAGAAGCAGGAATGCTCATTATTGAAGCTTAGGCTACTCGTTAGCCTTAATCGCTACCAATTTGATGTTTTGAATGGTCCGTACATCGACATCCATACTCATCTCTTCTTCCGAGTCACCACCTAAGCCAGATAAATCGAAATCATCCATTGCTCCGTCAGTAATGATTTCAGCCCCGATAAAATAGTGCCGTTCAACGTCGAAGTAGTAACGACTACCACTAGCCATGTTGATTTCTGCATTGATTTCAACATCTTCAGCTTCGACTTGTAAATCACCGCCTTCAGACAATTCGTTGATCACCAGGACTGCACAATTTCGTCCTTCATACTCCTCATAGCCGACAAAGCTGATTACTTTACGCTGCTCCATGTTCAGGTTAATGTCCATGGAATCAATGAGGCTAATGGTCGAATTGATGGTATCTCGTTCACCGGGTTTAAGATCACGTTCAGGCAGGTAAAATAGCATGCCTCCTACTGCTGCTTCGTTGACTATTGTACCGTCCGCCTGGATACGTCCCATGCTTTTGGGTAATTCATCATCCATTGAGTTTTGCAGTAGAGATTCCATGCCGGGCATACCCGAAATTTCTTTGATCTCGATACTCATCGTTACGAATTCCGCCTCATGGTTGCCCGTTGTTTGGACCTCTACTTCCTGAACCATCTCCATACCCAGATCGAGATTAAAGCTCGTCTCTTTGGCTGAAGAAATAGTCGTCATCGTCTTATTGGCTACCTCATAAACGTAGGTTCTGGGCGAAGAAAAATCCCAAACGAAAAGTTCTTTTTCCGAATCAGGTGTGCTGATCAGGACTGGAGGGTTAAAGACTTCGTCCGGGATATCTTCACGGCGATCGGAGGCACAACTAGCTACTAGCAGTAATAAAAAAAGGAGTGAGCGGTACATAGCTAAAAGGGTTTAGTTAGTAAGATAATAAAGACGACTAACTAATAGCTTGACCGATTACCCAGCCTCCCGTCCAGGCCGCTTGAAAATTGAAGCCGCCGGTAATGGCATCAATATCCAAAACTTCTCCGGCCAGATGAAGCGTGGGATACTGCTTGGCCGTGAAATTTTTGAAATCGACTTCTTTCAGATCTACCCCACCCGCCGTTACAAACTCCTCTTTATTGGTCGCTTTTCCATCTACGCGATAAGGGCAGTTAGTCAGTACCTCAGCCAGCTTCCTTCGATTTTTCTTACTGAGTTCCGCCCAACGGGTGGTTGGGGAAATCTTCGCTTTACCCAATAAGTATCGCCATAGTCGTTGGCTTAGTCCCAGCTGGCCGTGAGAACCTAATTGTTGCTTGTGCAGTTGCTGACTTAGTTGTAGTAGTTCCTGATCTACCTCCTGTGCTCGTTTGGCCAACCAATTGATGCTGAGTTGAAATCGATATTGCAATGGAGCCAACTGACGCGCGCCCCAGGCAGAAAGTCGTAAAATAGCAGGCCCGCTAAAGCCTTTATGGGTAATTAACAAGGGGCCCTCGGCTTGTAATTGTTCGCCGCTGATGTTTACCGCTGCCCAGCTTAAGGAAGTACCTGACAAAGCATGTAATTGCTTATCCGGGATGTTGAAGGCAAACAGAGAAGGGACCGGAGGGATAAGCGCTAATCCTAGTTTGGCCAATAGCTTCCAGACGGCCGGGTTACTTCCCGAAGTGACGACCAGACGGTCTGCGGGGAAAGGTCGATCTCCAGCTTTGACTAGCCATTCTTTTGCCATAGGACTATCTGGTCGCTCGATGGCATCTACCCGACAACGCGTAATCACCCGCACCCCCAACTTTTTAGCGGCCTGCCAAAGGCAATCAATAATCGTAGCGGAATCGTCACTAGTAGGAAAAATACGCCCGTCTTCTTCGATTTTCAGGCTTACTCCCTGGTCTTCAAACCAGCCCATGGTATCGCCACAGGCAAAGCGATTAAAGGGGCTAAGCAGCTCTTTACTCCCGCGGGGATAATGCTTGACTAGTTCTCTAGGCGTCCAGCAAGCGTGGGTGACGTTACAGCGACCTCCTCCACTGACCCTGACTTTTTCGAGCACTGCTTTTCCTCGCTCCAATATGGTTACCCGAGCCTTGGGCCGAGACTGCGCCAGCTGAATGGCCGCAAAAAAGCCAGCCGCACCACCGCCGACCACAATTATTTCCTCTGTTGTCATGCCACCCAAAGGTAGTCAGTGAAATGATTTAAACTTATTTCTTGCTGGCGAGCGAAAAGCCAAGTAGGTTCTGGCAAGCTGCCTTTTTGAGTGCATAGCCCCAGGCTATGGACGAAAAAAACAGCGAAGCCCAGGTTCTGCTTAGCTTTCCGCGCAGTCGGATTACAAAAGTCTAAATCACTTCAATAGCTAAAAATAATAGTTAAGTCCGAGAAACCAGCGGCTCCCCAATCGCATATACTGCGGGTTATTGATCGGCCAAAAATAATCCCCTCCGGCACTAATAGTAGTACGGCTTCTCCCCCACTCCAACAACCAGGACCAATAGGTCCAACGACCGAGAGGCAGCAGCTCCTCTACTTGTTCTTCGGGCAAGTCAGCAGCGTCTAATAGCTCATCTTCAACTAGCCCAACAAGCAGTGGGTAATCGCGCAGGGAATTGCGGTTACTCAAAAAGGGATGGTCAGCAACTAAAGTTTCTCGCCAGCTTTCAAAACGAGCGGTGGTAGTACTGGATAACCTAAAGTCCATACCATAAGCTAAGCCGATTCGAAACGGCCCAAGTTGCTGCGCCAGGCCAATCTTTGTCCCCGTTCGCCATTGCCGGTTAGTATAAGTCTGATAAAGCGTAGTACTGACCCAGCGTTCCAGATAATCCCTACCGGATATTGCGTAGGCGTTTACGTATTGCCTGGTCCCATAAAAAGCTAAGTGGGTCTCTAGTGCTAAATATAAGCCAATAGTCGGAGCAATTAAGCGGGCTAAACCCAGCTGAAGGGCAGGGAAATAAGTTGGTTCAGCGATAAACTCAAGGCGATCGAAGCCTAGCAAATCGTCTTTGAATTCAGGTACGAATACTCCTGCCCGTAGGCCCATAAAAAATTCCGTCTTTGGCAGATCGACTGCTTGCGGCGCATTTTGCCGCTGAGCATTTAAGTCGGTAATCGAAGCTAAAAAGGAAAAGAGAAGAATCTGTACTACTACGCGCATGGCATTGGGTTTATGCCATTAAACTTATCCTTAATTTTTAGCGAAACTGCTATTTAGCATTGCAGCTTAGTAGAACTTTAACCTCTCTTAAAAAGGGCTAAAAGGCCTTAACAAACCCCAAGTAGATTTTAGATTCTAAGCTTAACCAATCACTGCTGGCGTTAGCGAAGAAATGATTACCCCCTAACCTAAAGCCAATACTCGGTCGGACGAAGTAAAGCAAACGCCAGGACCAATAAGTCCAGGGTCGCTTGCGATAGGTTTCCTGACTCCTGGCGCTAGTAACTGGTCCACTATCTATGGTTCTTTGTAGCAGTGGCTCATCTAGCTGCATAACTGATTGAGGGTCCATTCCATCGGGCACATAAACATGATTAAACACCAGTGATTCTTCCCTAAGGCTGAAAGAATTATTTTGGCTACTAAACAAGCGATAATCCTGCCCAAGGCCAAGGCCTAAGACGAAGGGGCCCAAATGTTTTTCTAAGCCCAGTCGCCAGCCAATATGCAAACGTTGGCTACTTAATTCTTCCTTATAAACCTCGGCTGCCCAGTGGTTAAGTGGGTCAATTCCAAAAATCTCGTATTCAACGTACAGTTGCCGGAGTGTAACCAGACTAAACTGCGTCTCCAGGTTAATGAACCAGCGGCTTTGCTGCCCGATTTCGTAATTAAACCCCAGCCCTATTTCCGGTGATAATGCCTCAATTTCCGCCAGATCTTTATTGCTTATTTCGGTGCCTGGCGGTAAATGAAAGTTGGTATGGTACTGACCAATTTGGAAATGAAAAGCGGGATATAACTTAATACTCGCGCCTCCGAATAAGGGTCGACTTCCTTCTTGCGCTTGCCCGTGTAGGCTAGCCAAAAGCATGCCTGATGCCAGCAGGAGGAAGAATCGAGTAGTCATGAAAGGATAAAGCCAATCTGCTGCTGCAAATTGGCCTTATCCAAAATTTTAACAATTGAATGGCGGCTCCTAGCCTAAAACCGTTTCCAGTTGACGGATTTTTTCCTGGGTATCAGCCAGCTTCTGTCGCTCACGAGCAACGACTTCGGCAGGGGCTCCGCTAACGAAGCGTTCGTTCCCCAGTTTTTTCTCTACGCCAATCAGGAAACCACGGAGTCGCTTTAATTCCGTCTCCATTTTTTCCCGCTCTGCAACTACATCGATGGTCTCTTCCAGAACCAGGTAAGCCGCCTCGGTACTCACCAGGAAGGTCAGGCTGTTTTCCGGCTGAGCATCGGCCAGATCAAGTGTTCGGAGGTAGGCCAGCTTTTGAGCGATAGCCGACCAGCCTTCCAGCTGTAATAGTGCTTGAGAGATATCGGACCTGCGGAAGTACAAATCCAAAGGATCACGCTCGCGAATATTGCGCGTCTTACGGACCTCGCGCACGCCACTAACCAGCGACTGTAAAAGCTCAAAGCGTTGGAGCAACTGCGGGTCAAAAGTCTGGGCAGTCGGCCAGCTGCTGACGATACAGTCTTCGCCTTCATTGCGCTCCCGCAACTGATGCCAGATCTCTTCGGTAATGAAGGGCATGAAGGGGTGCAGTAAGGTCATCATTTGCTCAAAAGCAGCGATGGTGCGATCGTAAGTAGCGCGGCTCAGCTCTCCGTCTGCGGGCTTGATGATTTCCAGGTACCAGGAGCAAAAATCTCCCCAGATGAACTTGTACAGGTTCATCATAACCTCACTGAGGCGGTAACCGTCAAAGCCAGCATTTACTGATTCGATGGTTTGATTCAGCCTAGCTTCTAGCCAAGTGGCGGCCAATTCTTCTTCAGCGCTTGGGTCGCGTTCTACTACGGTCCATCCCTGAATCAGGCGGTTGGCGTTAAAGAGCTTGTTACAGAAGCGACGGCCCTGATCACAGAGCTTGCTCTCATTGTCGACTTTTCCGGTTTTCGGATCAATCGGAGCATCAAAGACAATGTCATTGCCCGCTGCCGCCGAAGAAAGCATACCAAAGCGCACACCATCTGCACCGTAGCGCTCCAAAAGCTCGATAGCATCGGGACTATTGCCCAAGGACTTCGACATTTTGCGCCGCTTCTCGTCGCGGACCATCCCGGTAAAATAGACGTTGCGGAAGGGCATCCGGCCTTTCTGCTCTGCCAGTTGCTTACCGAGTAGCTCTTCCGAAAATTCGTAGCCCGCCATGATCATACGCGCTACCCAGAAGAACATGATGTCCCAGCCCGTCACCAAATCGTTGGTCGGGTAATAGTAAGCTAGTTCCTTGGCGTCTTTAAATCCGTCGAAGACACTCATGGGCCACAGCCAGCTAGAACACCAGGTATCTAGTACGTCTTCGTCTTGCTGCAGCTCGCTCAACTGCAATTCGGGTTTAGCTAGGCGTTCCCGTGCTTGGGCCAGGGCCTCATCGGCAGTTTCGGCCACAAAGACTTCCTCGCCATAGTACCAGGCAGGAATACGCTGTCCCCACCAGAGCTGGCGGCTGACGCACCAGTCGCGTACATTTTCCGGCTTCAACCAGCTTTCAAACATATTGACCATGCTAGCGGGGTGAAACTTCACCTCCCCACTGTGCACAGCTTCCAAGGCAGTAGCAGCAAATTCATCCATTTTCATGAACCACTGCAGGGTCAAGCGCGGCTCCACGACCGAGTTGGTACGCTCGGAACGGCCAATGCGGGTACGATAGGTGGTAATCTCGACCAGATCGCCCTGCTCTTTCAGCAATTTGACGATCTCTTTGCGCGCTTCAAAACGCTCCAGGCCAACGGCAAACTGGGCCTTTTCATTCATCCGTCCATCCGCCGTGATGGTATCGATTACTTCCAGGCCGTATTTCTGCCCCAGCTCGTAGTCATTGGGATCGTGTGCCGGGGTTACTTTCAGGGCACCGGTTCCAAAATCTAATTCGACGTAATCGTCGGTAATGATAGGAATCGAGCGTTCAACCAGCGGTACGATCACTCGTTTCCCGTGGAATTGCTGGTAGCGCTCATCATCAGGGTGAACAGCGAGGCCAGTATCCGCCATGATGGTTTCTGGCCGTTGAGTAGCAATGACGATGTATTCATCCGTTCCTTCTACCCGATAGCGAACGTGATAAAGGTTACTGTTTTCATCGTTGAAAATAACCTCTTCATTGCTTAGAACCGTCTGAGCCTCCGGGTCCCAATTGGTCATCCGTAATGCCCGGTACAGCTTTCCTCGCTGGTGGAGCTCGACAAAAACCTTAATGACGGCTTTGTACATTTCATCATCCATCGTGAAGCGCGTACGCTCCCAATCGCAGCTAGCACCTAACTTCTTGAGCTGCTCCAGAATAATGCCGCCGTATTTGTCCTTCCAGGCGAAGGCGTGTTCCATGAATTCGTCCCGACTCAGGTCCGATTTCTTGATGCCCTGCTCACGCAATTGCCGCACCACTTTGGCTTCTGTAGCGATACTTGCATGGTCCGTACCCGGTACCCAGCAGGCGTTTTTACCCAACAAGCGCGCCCGACGAATCAGAATATCCTGAATCGTGTTATTCAGCATATGCCCCATGTGCAAAACTCCCGTCACATTGGGCGGAGGGATCACGATAGTATAAGGCTCCCGATCATCGGGTTCCGAATGGAAATAATCCTTATTTAACCAGTGCTGATACCAGCGGGCTTCAACGTCCTGACTGGAATAAACGGTAGTCGTGCTCATCGGGGCGAATTTGGAGGCACAAAATTACAACAAATAGCTTGCCGGACTAAGCCCGCAGCTACATTATAATTCCTGCAACTGCTCGCGAAGTTCCGCTCCTTCGTTTTTGAGGTATTCTTCCAGGCTTTGGCCGTTGATGCGAATGCTATCGCCAAATTCTTCTACCATTTCACGCAAGCTTTGGCCGTCAATTTCCAGATCCTCCAGAGCCTGCCCCCAGCTGTCCAGACTATCCTGCAAATTGAGCTCTTGCAGGGCTTGTCCCCAACCATCGGTCATTTGCTGCAAACCTTCACCAAGACCTTCCAGTCCACTTCCGAGGCCTTCCATCATATTTTCTAATCCTGCCCCCAGCCCCTCTAGCATATCATCCATGCCCATACCAAAGCCGCTCTGCTCCAGGGTGGCTCCATCCGCCAGCGGTGCCGCATCAAGAGCAGGTGCGCTAAACTCAATGGCTTTTTCTCCATCGTGATAACCCAGGCTGAAGTGCTGGCCTTCGTATAGCTCAGTCCCGGACTCCAACTGGACGGTGATTTTAGCCTTACGGCCATCCAGGCCGATATCGGTCACTTTACCCACCACGACTCCCTGGCGAACCACTAGATCCCCATTTTGCAAGCCTTCAGCAGAAGGCGTCGATAGATAATAGGTATTGCCTCCCACGCTACAGGAAAGAACAAGGAAAGTAAATAGCAAGAATTGAATAGCATGCTTCATGCCGTAAAAATAAGGCATTCAGTAGGGATTTTGTACTTCCGCAGGTTCTTAGCCTGCTGCGAAGGGTCGGGATCCATATGTTGATCCAAAAGTCCTCAAGGCTTTGTGAGGATAGGTGGAAGAAAACTGGACAATACAGCTACTTAGTTGATTTATTCAAAAAGAAGCGAGTACCAAAAGTTAGATTGAATTGAGTTTGTCCTGGTGCATCGTTAATAGGATGATTGATCCCTCCTTCCAGCGCAATATTTTCTCGCAGGAAGAGATTTACCCCGAGGCCGAGATCGAAATTCCAGTCGTTAAACATAAATTCCTGCTCACCTGAAAGGGAAGATTTGAACGATTAAGCTGGGTAAAGTAATTAGCACTCCCCGAAGCGAACCAACGCAATTTCCCCGCCTGACTGAGGTAAAAACGAGCCCCTAGTCCTAGTCCGATATTTCTTGTTTCAAAGAAATCATTCTCATCCCATAAATAACTGGCACGAAGACCGGCCGCCAATCGATTAGTCAGAAAATATTGAACATCGGGCGCAATTCTAATGGAAAAACGATCTCGGGAGGATTCATTGTCAGTTCTTAATCCAAGGGAGCCCAAATTCGTTCCGATAGTCCAGCTCCCCTTTCCGAAGAATGGAACTACGACATTGTCAGGTCTGTTGTTAGGCCCTAAAACAAGAAAGGTAGAGAAGCCCAGTCCCAACTGGTTTTCAAACTCTCCGAAGCTATATCCAAGGCTTGGCCCTACCCATATATCCTCTGCGAGCGGAAAACTCAAGCCTACGCTTGGTATGATTTGATAGGTAGTGGAAGAATTCTCATCGAAGGATTCGTATATAAAACTTCCACTGAATTGGCCATAAAGGAGGAGCTTCTCGTTGTTTACGAAATGGTAGCGTAGGTATGGTGCCAAAGAGATAAAGGTCCCAACTCCTTCTGTACCGAA
This sequence comes from Bacteroidota bacterium, assembly GCA_039030655.1. Classification (GTDB taxonomy): domain Bacteria; phylum Bacteroidota; class Bacteroidia; order Chitinophagales; family Saprospiraceae; genus Neolewinella. The sequence continues at coordinate 15,368 of JBCCDS010000015.1, forward strand.
TCCAATGATTGAGGTTCCGCCGAGCACTATTCGTTCATTAACTGCCCATCCATAATTAGGTGTAAATAAAAGTAAGGCGGAAGAAGGGTCGAATTGAGCGGAAATCCCTGCTAGGTTATTACTGATTCCGTTTGCAGGCGCGTTATGGGTAAAAAGATGATCTCCTTTTTGAATTTGTCCCAGCAAAGCACTGGCAGTAAGTAAAAGGATCGGTAGTAGGCATAACTTTGAGAATCGCATGGGTGATAGTTTACTGGATACGTTATTAAAAGGCAGTCATAGCACTTGCAGTTTCGCCCACTATCGCCTATTGACAAAATTCTGACTTAACAAGCTGAAATTCTGACAGTTAACTATCATTTAGGGTGCGTCATCCCATTATCATAAGGTAAAACGCTCCATTAACTATATATAGTAGAAGCCACCCGGTAAGTATTGGCGTGCGCTTCGATGATGTGCGCCAGTTGCTTACTGTAACCGCCGCCCATGCTTACAGCCACGGGTATAGCGGCTTGTTTACAGCATTCAAATACAAATTGATCGCGGGCCTTACATCCGGCTATACTTAGTCCCAGTCGTCCCAATTTATCCGTTGCTAGTACATCTACCCCACTCAAATAAAAGACGATGTCCGGCCGAACGGCGGTCAATAAATCGGGCAAGTAGAATTCCAGGGTTTGTAGATATTCCTCGTCTTCGGTACCATCCGCCAGGCCAATATCCAGGTCGGACCGTTCTTTTCTCAGGGGGTAATTCCGGGCACCATGCATACTAAAGGTGAATACCCGCGGATCATTAACAAAAATTTTGGCAGTTCCGTTACCCTGATGCACATCGAGATCTACGACGAGTGCCCGCTGGATTTCTCCTTGATAGAGGAGTTCATTAGCGGCAATGGCGATATCATTAAAGATGCAAAATCCTTCTCCTCGGTCCGCATAGGCATGGTGCGTTCCTCCAGCAATATTAAGGGCTACACCTTCTCTTTGGGCGATCCTAGCACAGGCTAAGGTACCTGCCGCAATAACCTTTCCTCGCTGGATTAATTCGGGACGAAGTGGGAATCCAATGGCTCTAATTTCTTTGCGACTCAGTTCAATATTCTGCAAATTCCTTAAATAATCCACAGTATGAGTCCGCAAAATGATGTCATCCGTTAACGCTTCCGGCTCAAAAAAGGCCGTTTCGTCAATGGTTCCCTCATAAAGCAGTTGCTCCGGAAGAAGCTCGTATTTTGCCATCGGAAAACGATGACCGGGTGGAAGCTCGTATCGATAGATACTAGAGAAAGCAATGCGGAGCATAGTGTCGTTTTTCAGCTGAAAGGCAATTTCCAATACCATCTACATTCCTGGCAAAAGCTCAGTTGTCCCTATCGAGCTTTTAGACACAAAAGTGACCCGCAGGGGGTAAGCCCTACGAGTCCCAATGTGCAATTCAAATGTACTTCTTTTGCCAGAAGGAATGACTAGCGTATTTCATTAATTAAGGCGCTGGGTATGGATGACTATTGGGCCTTGATTTACTGCCCGCGCCCCGCGGGGCGCGGGCAGTTGACTTGGTTTGTAGATTTTATGTCTGGCAAATAAGCACGCTAAAAAGGATGCTTAGCGAAGTACAATCATCTTGCGACTAACGAACTGGTCGGCATAGCGGACGGTATAAGTAAGGTTGCCACTGGCATCGCCCAATTCGTGAATTTGAATATCGGTTTGGTTATAACCTGCTTGGGCGCGAACAGTGCGCAGTAGCAGGGTTCTTCCAATTTGGTCGTAGACAGCCAGCTCAACGGGTCCCGCTTCAGGGATAGTGAAGCCAATGCTTGTCCTTTCTTGCATCGGATTAGGGAAGTTTTGATCAAGCTGGAAGCCAGATCTAACGGTCCCCGTTTGCGGTTGTAAGAAGCCCAGGCGCAGGTTCGCTAGTTCTCCCGGCGCGGGATAGGCCTCGGAAGGCGTGATGATATCACTGATACGAAGTTTATCACTCAGTCGAACATCGGAGAGCGCCCGCAAGTGTAAGCGGAATAACTCAGTTCCGGCCGCAATCGGCTCATTCTCACTGAAGGAGATCAATCCTCGTTCCAGCCAAGATTGATTGATTTTGGCATTGGAGAGCGCGACCCCTTCTACTTCCAGCAGTTCTACTTCAGCATCCAGCTCGATGGTCCCCTGGAAACCAGCCAGTGCATCATCGGTATAAATACTGAGTTCGTAGGAATTGCCTTGCCTCATTTCGAGGTCCTCACAAGTCAATTGAGCGGTACTACGAGCCTCAGCGATGTTGTCGTGCATGTTCGCATCCAAGGCATTGCCACTAATGTCACCCATAGCAATCGCGATGAAATCTGCACCCGCCGTGTTGGCATCGAAGTTGTTCAAGTTGACAACTTCAGGGAAGGAAGAACTGGCCCACATGCCAGGGTTACCCCCAAAGTCGTGGTTGATGTCCACAAAGCGCCAGGTAGGAGCATTCGGAAAACCTTCTTCCATACCCAGGATAACCCGGCGCATAGCTACGATATCGTGTACGTTCAGTTGGCCGTCTCCGGTTACATCGGCAGCCACATGTTGGTAAGGGCTAGTCATCTCTTGTACGCCTAACAGATGTTGCATCAGAATAATGATATCGGAGGTAGTTACCCGACTCAAATCGACATTGGCGTCCAGACTGGGATCCAGCGTGTAATCATTACCTACTGTAAGATCGGTAGCCATAAATCCACCTTCCTCATCGGTGTAGATCTGCTCATCCATCTGATCGCCAGATACGCCGATCATTACACCTTCTACGGCTTCATTGGCATAGGTAGCAACACTTCCTTGTACATCACCAGTGAAGGTTTCTCCGTCGGAACAGGCTGTCTCCTGAAAGGCCTGCACCAGTAGTGAGGTCTCACAGTAACTGAAATTACCCAGAGGATCAATGGTATAAATTCGAACCGAGATAAAGCCAAGATCTTCACAATCTAGGTTAAGACGTGTATCGGAAGCAGAAGGGGTGAAATTAGCACCATTAGCATCCTCAGTTCGGTAGATGGCCAATTGTACTCCGCCTGAGCAATCTTGTAGTGCGTCGACCGAGAAGGTTTCTGCATCAATCGAGCCAAAACCTCCACCGTTGCCGTCAGGAGCAAGGGTAACGGTCAAGCCATTAATACACACAGGTGTTGGAGCACTGGTATCAAGGATTTCGAAGATCAACAACTCAAGAGTAGAGTTTCCACAACCATCCGTAGCGCGGATTCTGACAGCATGGCGGCCAATGGGTAAATCACGAATTGTGGCGTTGATTTCAGTATCGAAGCTATGGCTAGTCAAGAGCATTTCACCCTCTTCATTACTATAGTCATCCACGGGTACACCCATGAAGTCAGCGAGGGTGTATACACCGTCTCCATCGTTGTCTGTAGCGAAAACATCCAGTTCGACCGTCGATGTGATACCATGGCTGGTACAGTTATCCTGCACTACGAAGCTAAACTGGTAGTCTTCCAGACAATCACCATCCTGATCAAGACCACTAGAGGAAAGCGTACCAATATCAATATTGGGAGCTTGCTCGTCGTATACCTTGACAAATTGACGGTAGCGGAAGGCTCCCCGACTAGCATCCATGCCGTAGCCCAATTCGTCATCTGCACCTTCTACCTGACCAAAGGGGTCACTGTCATCAAGTGGGCTGATGTAGCCGTTGTTGCGGTTGTTGTCATTGTCCAAGAAGGCAATGTCATCTTCCAGGAATTCGGTCAATTCGCCAGGAGTAATGTGAAGAGTAGTGGGCTCTTCCAGTACATCATCATTGTCGGCATCACGTGGTACACGGTAGGCATCTGATTCCGTATCGTATTCACACCAGTTGATCACTTCGTAGGTAAGGCGGAGCTTATAGCATTCTAGAGCCGTAGCCTGGAAAGTATCAACGGTAGTATTTACGGTAATCAAGTCACAGCCGAAGGCTTCGTAGGTGAGGCCATTGTAATCAGGATCCAAACAAGATGGGCTGCTGGCATCAGCTGGGAAGGTAATCGAGTAATCGTGTAATTCCGTAATCGTAATGAGTTGCTGACAATTATTTTGCGAAGTAAAGCCAGCTTCATCGGTATAGTTGAACGTCCGGATAATGGTACCCGCTCCGCAGCTATTGCGGTTATCAAAGAGGGACTGACCGGAAGCCATAATGCCACAGTTGTCAAACCCATTCGCTTCACCGAAGACCTGATCCATCAATGCCGAAGTACCGAAGGGGTCCGCATTGAAAGCAGCATTAAGGTCTTGCGGAATATTGTCGTCTACCTCGGTACAATTGATGAGTACGTTCGCAGGTGCAACACATACCGGAGCAATCTCGTCGCTCACACTGATCATAGTGACACAGGTATTACTATTGTCAATCCCAAACTGGAATAGTCCGTCACGGTTCCCATCATCCGTCACCCGTAGGGCTACGTATGCACTTGGTATATCGGAACAGTCTAAGACGACTTCAGGGCCGAATGGACCGATTATGTTTCCATCTTCATCAGCAAAGGCTACTTCACCCATGTAATCGCCACAATCGTCGTAAGAAGCACGATCAATATCTTCTGGCATTAGTACCGCTTCACCGTTTCCACCGAGTGATACAACTAGTCCATCTTCACAGACAGCTACGGGCTCCGATTGATCCAATACTCGCATGTCAACGTCAAGCGTATCGCTATTGCCACAGTTGTCCATAGCGATGTAACGGATGATGTGTAATCCCGGAGGGATTTGATCACTGAAGTCAGACTCCTGGTAAGGGCCAAGTGGGGCTACTCCCATGTCACCTTCCGGAAAAATGAAAGCAAATAGCTCTGCCATACCGGAGCATTCATCCGTAGCGGTTACTCCTCCAAGTGGAAGGATGAATGCGCCACAATCAGCCGAGTTATTGGTAGTGAAGGTAAGTGGTCCTTCGTCGGCTTGCCCATCAAAATCAAGATCTTGAGTAGGAGCAATCAGCATGGGGGCGGAGAAATCGCCAACCTGTACCAATTGGGTATAGGTCATTACGTTATCATCCGAACATTCGTCGATGACCTGATAAGTGCGCACAAACTGGTAGGCGTCATCACAAATCACCACCTGAGAACCATCTACATAGCCTACGGAGAGGCTTCCAAAGGGATTTATCAAAGAAGTTGGCCCTCCAATTGTGGAAATAAAAGGATAATCACTAGCTTGCGGCTCAGGAAGAGGAGAAGACATGTCCCAATCATCACAGTCGTAAGTGACTAATGAAGGCGGGGCTTGAACTTCAGAGAGCGTTGGTCGTTGAAAGACCAGATCTATATACTCAGAAACCGAAGCATTTAGAGGTTCACCATCAGCACAGGCGTCATTTTCGTCTTGTGCCGTGAAGGTTCTACGTACCACCAGGTTACCGCAGTCATTCCCACTTAAAATTTGGTCCTGGACACAGATCTCGACCTCCGAACAGGCGTCGAAGATCAGAGGTAAGCCTCCGCCCTGTAGCAGGCGGTTCTGTAAGGCGGGAGCCATGCTATTGTTAATAACGGCTCCACTATTCCCATCTACCGTGTAACAACGGGGTACACTACCTGGTAGTGTCTCCACCGTGATGCCCCCATACTGGGTAATGAACAGACCTGATGCAGGCCCTGGCACATTCACGAATGCTGCCGAGGTTACATCAGTTCCGGTCAGAAACCCGCTGAGGTCATCCGGACCAATTACTGAGGGGTCCCACATGACGTTGTACTCCCAGCGGCCGCATCCGTCCAGGATATTGCCGTTGCTGAGATCACTATCCATAATGGTGATCATGAATAAGTCATCAGGTGGGATGAACCCATCACCGTCGACATCGAAGTCGCCGGTTAGAACCATCGAGGGTAAGATTTCAACCTGGCAGTTCTCGTCCAGGTTGACGCTCAACTCTACAATGGAGGCCAGATTGACCTCGTAGACTTGAGCTCGAGCTAGGGTGCCGAAAAGGAGCACCACTAGGGTGAGGAGATAGTTGGATTTTTTCATCTGAATTGCATTTAAATAATAAGTTACCAATTACATAGTTTCCACGTATTGTGGTGATTATGCATTGGCAAATCTATGCTTAATACAAACGATGAAGCAAGTGATTTAGAACATATTTTGATTTTCTAAATGTATAAAAATCCTATACAGCTGCTTATAAACGAATATTTTTTTTCGTAATTTGACAAATTCTCCTTCTAATTGAATTGTTGAGCTGATATAAGGACAAAAAGAGCCCTGCGCTGACTGATGCAGCGACAGCAAATGGCCCAAAATGGGCACAAATAGGAATAGCATTTATCGAGCTAAATCCCTGTTTTTCACGTGATTGCTGAATAAATACAATAGCCCGGAGGGGCTCGCCCGGAGGCGTTCCAATGTGTACGTTTGAATATTCACCGATCAGATTCAATCGGCTACGGAAGGTGCTCGGAGGTGAGCTACATTCCAATTTGCACGCGGGTAAGCTTGAAGTCGGTGGCCCGTTCCACACTAAAAAATAATAAAGATGCAGACCGCTCAGCGGTACTTTGCATTAGACTCCAGGCCCAAAATAAGTAATTTTATCTAAATGTTGAAACATTAGAGCAATTAAATCCAAGTACTATAGCTCTACTCGAGCTTCGAAAGTTAAATCGCGGGAATCTAGATTTAGTGCACATAGCAGACCATAGTCATTGCGATCGCGGTAGCAGCCTGCATCAATATTGATGACTGGGTTTGGCCAGATGGGATCTACCATTTGCAGGATCTCTTTTGGGGGAATCGGTGTATGCCCATGAACTATAGTCCTCCCCCCCAAATACTCTGCTCTGATATCTGCATACCAATCTCTTATCCATAGCATGGCCGTCTTGTCTTCTAAAGGTGTACCTCCTTTAAAATTCAGACCAGCGTGAACGAGGTAGTAGTCCCCCAAATCAAAGTAATGGGGAAGCTGTTCCATCCATTCTAAGTGAGTTGTGTTAATCTCAAGCTTTGGATAACTAGCAATCGTATCCTTTCCTCCAGCATTATGCAGCCAATTAATCAAATCAGTACGACTAGATTGAATACAAGCTCGGTACATTAGAACCTCATGATTCCCCTTCAAACAATGCACTTGATAGCCATCAGCCTTTAATTCAAAAATGCTCTCAATTACTCCACAGCTGTCTGGTCCACGATCTACATAGTCCCCGAGGAGGTATAATTCATCTGAGGATGATAACTGAAGGCGGTCCAATAAGCGGAGGAAGGTTTCACAGTGACCGTGGATGTCTGAAATAGCGTAACGCATAGGTTGGTAATAGTTGGGTAGATGGGTAGGAGAATAGTTGGATAGATGGGTAGTATATAGTCGGCAGCGACGTCCTCTGAGGTCTCGTAGCATAGCGGAGGTCCTCGGGGGTCTGAAGCGAAGGGAGGTAGGAGATGGGTAGTAGGCACACCCAATCAAAAATCAGCAATCAAGAATCGAGAATCGCCAATCCTACCCCATCTAACAACTCTCCACTAATTCCCTCCTACTTATACAACTTCAACTCTTCGGGTTGGCCGTGTTCGTGGCGTTGAAGGTAGGTTTGGAAGAGGGCTTCCCGCTGCTCGGGGCTAGTCGGTGGATCCTGGTACATACCGACCGCTTCGCGCTGGCGGAGTCCTTCAAACAAGCTGACGGCACAAGCAACACTAATATTGAGTGACTCTACAATGCCGTACATTGGGATGAGGAAGTTTCCATCGGTATAAGCTAGGGTCTCAGCAGTTACCCCATCGTGTTCATTGCCGAAGAGGAGACCGATAGACCTGCGGAAGTCCAATTCATGTAAACTGACGGCCGATTCACCTAAGTGAGTAGCGTATATATAGTCTACGACGGAACCTACGTGCTCAAAGCAGGCTGCACGATCCTGGTAGTAGTGCACATCCAACCACTTACGGGTGCCGCCACTGGTCTTCTTACCTAGTTTGATATTTTTCTCCTTAAGTCCGGGATCAGTTTGCAATAAGAAGAGCTCCTGGATGCCTACTGCATCACAAGAGCGCATAACCGCTGCTAGATTATGCTGATCGTGAACATTTTCGAGAATGACCGTCCAGTTGCGCTGACGCAGCTCTACGACCCTACGCAACAGTTTACGGCGACGTTCATTGGGCGCAGCCATTTAGTTAATCCGCTTAAATTGATAATTGCGGAATCTCAGGATATTGACAAAACGGTTTTCCCAATGGTCAATAACTGGATTCTCCGTACTTATACCACCTTCCGGAACTTCGACCACCTGATAGACCGGCTCAAAACGAAACTCGGTATGTAGCATTTGTTCAGGCTCGCGCTCCAGAGCATACTGAAAGCGAGTACCATACTGACGCAGCATTCTTGCGAAGTACAGGGTCAGGTCGTAGCCTAGATAGGCTTCATCCCGAGGAATAGTAGCGAATCGCTCAAAGAAATTGCGCTGAAAGGTCCGGGTCTCTGGATTAAGTCGATTGATAAATGTTGACGCACTGATGTGTACATCACAACCTTCATAGTAATCCAGGTCAATCCGACTGAAGTTTTGCCACTGCGGTAAACCGTAGACTACCACTTGGGTAAAACCATCTCTGGTCGAAGCATATACCTGACGCAGAAAGTTAGAAACAAGTGATTCATTTTCGTAGACCGGCATAATAAAGACCACCTTCCTAGATTGGAGGTACTGCTCCATTTCCAGAGTTTCAGTCGCTGCTACGCTAATGGTAGGCAGGGGATCGATCTCTGGGTTATTGGTCAAGGAAACGTAGGCATCCTGGAAAATCTCGAATCGGGCCTGTTGAGCAGCATCTGGTCCGGAAACCAGGAAAATCTGATCTGCTCCCTGCGTGTTGAAGGCATGAGACATGATTTCCCGGCAATGTGTCTCCAGCGTAGGATTAACTTGAATGTAATTGGCATTACCAGGACTCAGATTCGCCGATGCGCTAAAGGGAGAAACAACCACTTGCTCTCGATTCCGCGCGCCTTCAGCAGCCAGGGTTACATTTTGGCGGGTGTATGGTCCAATTACCATTTGTGACTCCCGGAAGGCCGGATTACGCAATTGGTTGCGCACTTTGTTTTCATTAGCCTCACTGTCCTGAGCAGAAACGTTGAGATTGTGTCCTTCTGCCCTCAGCTGATCCAGGGCGATCTGCGCACCACTATAAAAGTGGAGTGCCCAGAGGGAGTTCTCATCAATCTCCTCGTCGATGGCGTTGTAGCGATTTGCCAAAAATGGCAGCAGGAAGTCAATTTTATAACCCGACAAAAGGCGGGATCCAAAATCCCCCATCCCCGTTTGTTCGATGGGAGCTCCACTACCATCACTGATTTCTCCAGTATTGGAGCCCGGAGGTGGCACATAGGTACCGCTACCATCTTCAACGATGGGCGGATTCAGCTCTTCACTGAGGATCGTCCAACGGACGGTGTCCATAGTTGAAGTAGGTGCATTTTCCAAGTAAACCCAGGTGCCCGTTTCCGGATCATAGACGCGGCGCGACTGGATGGGGTCCAGTTCGTCCGTATTTTCGGTGCGATCGGGGTCGCGATCAGTACGGTCTCCGTCACCTTGGCTAATGGGCTTAAACAGTTCACAAGCGCTCAGACTGAGCACCAGCAAGATCAGCGGCAGTATCCGCAGTGGACTACTCCCATTCAATCGTAGCCGGAGGTTTGGTACTAATATCATATACGACACGGTTGATTCCTTTAACGTTATTGATGATCTCACTACTCACGGTAGCTAGAAAATCGTAAGGCAGGCGACTCCATTCTGCCGTCATACCATCTGTACTATTAACGGCCCTAAGCGCAACAGCTTGCTCATAGGTCCTTTCGTCTCCCATAACCCCTACTGACTGGACAGGTAGCAGGATCGTTCCCGCCTGCCAAACGTCATCGTAAAGGTTAAACTCGCGCAATTTATCAATATATATCGCATCTGCCGCCTGCAAAAGGGCAACTTTTTGCGGAGTGATGTCTCCAAGGATGCGAATTGCTAGTCCAGGACCGGGGAATGGATGGCGCCCCAACAGGTGTTTTGGCATGCCCATTTGGGCACCGACTCGCCGAACTTCATCTTTGAAAATTTGGCGCAGAGGCTCCACAATTTTCAGCCCCATCTTCTCCGGTAGCCCTCCCACATTATGATGGGATTTAATGGTAACTGACGGACCATGTACACTTACCGACTCGATCACATCGGGGTAAATGGTTCCTTGACCGAGGAAAGTGATGCCATCCAGTTTTTTGGCCTCTTCTTCGAAGACCTCGATAAAAACACGGCCGATAATTTTACGCTTGGTCTCTGGGTCTGACTCTCCGGCCAGCTCATCGTAAAACCGCTGTTTGGCATCAATGGCCGTCACATTTAGTCCCATGCCGTGGTAGCTTTCCTGCACTTCTTCGTACTCGCCTTTACGTAGGAGTCCGTTATCAATAAAGAAGCAAAAAAGGCGATCTCCGATAGCCCGATGCAAGAGCATTGCGGCCACACTGGAGTCTACCCCACCCGACAATCCAAGCAATACTTTCTCGCTTCCGATCTGGGACTTCAGCTTTTCAACCGTATCGTCTACGAAGGCAGCTGGTGTCCAGGAACAGCTACAGCCGGCTACTTCCACTAGGAAGTTTTGTAAGATCAGCTTCCCATCCAGGCTATGGTAGACCTCCGGATGAAATTGAAGGCAGTAGACCGGAGCTTCAAAAGCGCCTTGCTTGGCAGCAAAAGCCGCAACGCCAACATCGGCCGTGCTGGCCATCAATTCAAAATGATCAGGTAGCTGGGTGATGGTATCTCCATGCGACATCCAAACCTGGGAACCTGGTGCGACTCCTGCCATAACCGAATCAGGCAAATGAATCGTACTCAGTTGTGCCTTGCCATATTCTCGCGTCTTAGAACGGCTAACTTGTCCGCCGAAATGCTCAGCGATGTATTGTGCACCATAGCATACCCCTAGTACGGGCACTTTGCCCAAAAATGCGGATAGGTCAGGTTTGGGAGCGGTACTATCCTTGACCGAAAAGGGGCTGCCACTAAGAATAACTGCCTTAATCGCAGGATCCAGCTGGACGTTCGCATTAAACGGGACGATTTCTGAATAGACGTTTAGCTCCCTTACCCGCCGGGCAATGAGTTGGGTGTACTGAGAACCGAAATCGAGTATGAGCACCTTTTCCTCCATGCCGCAAAGGTAATAGAGAGTTGCGAGCTTCCCAGCCGGGCCGCCAATGAATTATTCACATCTTATCATTGATTGACTACACCATCGGTAATCAAGCAAAGAGCTTTATACATATCGGCTGCCTTAGCGTAGGGGCGGGCGCTGGCATCTTCGTGTTGCGCCTCATGCATCCAAGTGTAGTGATAAGGAATATGAATAGCCTGGCTCCCTGCTTGTAAAACGGGCAAGATATCGGACCGCAAACTATTGCCCAGCATCAGGAAAGACTGAGGCGCAATTTTATGCCGTTGCAAGATCTTTTGATAGACTTCCGTAGATTTTTCGCTCACTATCTCTACCAGGCTGAAGTGGTCACCGATGCCTGATCGGGCAATCTTATTTTCCTGGTCAAAAAGGTCTCCCTTTGTAATGATCATTAACTGATAGTGATCCTCTAGCTCATCAATTGCTTCCCTCACCCCTTTCAATAGCTCAATCGGATGTTCCAGCATTTCCTTTCCCAGGTCGATGATCTGCTGCAATTCACCGCCACTGATTGCTCCTCCACTAATTTCGATGGCCGTTTCCATCATGGATAACAAAAAGCCTTTCACACCGTAGCCAAACAGGGACAAATTTCGCTTCTCATACTCGTACAGGAGACCTTCTAAATCTCTTCCATCCAGATAAGGAAGCAATATTTCAGTGCAGCGAGCTTTAGCATCCACAAAGACATGTTCGTGCCCCCAAAGGGTATCATCCGCGTCAAAAGCAATGTGGGTCAGCTGGCTATTATCAATCTTTAGCATGAATTATGCTACTTTCGTTGCGCTATTTAAAAAAGGATTATGCGTTCACAAGTTACGTTACTGCTTTTATTCGTTGCTATCTTCTTGCTGGCCACTGGCTGTACACCTAAGCTAACAGCAGAAGAAATTGGTCAGGCAAAAATGACTTCGATCATCCTGGTCCGCCATGCGGAAAAGGACTACGGTGCCGACCCACTACTTACTCCCGAGGGAACTGAGCGGGCCAATCGACTCATGGAAATGACGAAAAATATGCCTATCGCAGCGGTTTACTCTACCGACACGCGGCGCACTATAGCCACGGCACGACCTACCGCGAATTTTCACAACAAGGAGATCAAAATCTATGACCCCTACGGACTCGAAACCTTTGGGGCGACCTTAAGGCGGCGACATAAAGGAGAGACCGTCCTCGTAGTAGGACACAGCAATACTACCCCCGCACTTACCAGTATTCTTGATCGCCTGAACGACTATGAGCGCTTCAGTGAATTAGATTATACCAACTTCTGGGTCCTCAATATCCCTGTACAAGGGGCAGAGCTCTTATTGAAATTGAGGTACTAAGCTCGAAACTAGTACTGGGTACTGAGAATTATATCACAGTACCCAGTACCTCAACTAATTAGCATCAATCAGCTCTCCGCCATCGGAGATACTCACGTCTATGGTAGGGTTGCCACGGTAGAATAAGTCTCCGCCGTCGGTCACCCGACCGCTCAAATTGTTCTGAACCGTTGTTTCTGCATCCGCTCCGTCGCTTACCTGCGCATCGCAGTTGGTCGCTAGGAGATCAAATACATTAATGGCTGCCCCATCAGTGCTACGTAAATTCAGTGTTGCTACGGTCCCCATGACGGAGATTTTAGCGTCGTCGGAAGCTTCTAACTGTAGTTCATCCAAATCCAGGAAGGTTCCAGCAGTAATTTCGGCATCATCCGTTGCTTTCAGATAGGAAAGATCTGGTAGGGTAATGGCCAGGCTAATATCAACATCCCGGTAGTTCCCCCGCAGGAGACTTACTTCCAGAATGCCACCATTGACTTCGGTTCGTATTCGATCCAGTAGATTATCATTCGCGGTAAGCAATACTTCGACTTCATCGCCGAAAGTGACGGTAGCCTGCATGTCATCAGCAATACGCAAGCCACTAAAGACCGCTACAAAGCGCTCTTCGGTAGCCAGGGTATTAGCGCCGACGAACAGTTCTTCGTCGTCACAGCTCAGCCAAATCGTACTACACAGCAGGAATAGGAAATAAACACTTAATTGTCGCATGGTATAGGAGGTTTTAAAAGGGTTATCGCACTCGTTTTAGTGCGGTTGGTTTCCCCCTAGATGCGGTTAACTCCTAGTTCCCCCTACCAAGGTATTTACAAAGCGTCGAGATTACAATTTGTAATTGGGTTCAAATCGATGACTAGTATCTTCATAATAAGACTTAATGATCGTCAGGACTTCTTCAGCACTATCTACAATAGGGATAAGGTCCATATCCTGCGGACTGATATTCCCATTTTCTTCCAGCATGACCTTTTTAATCCAATCTTTCATTCCTGACCAGAAGTCTTTCCCGACTAAAATGACCGGAACATTAGAGATCTTATTGGTTTGAATCAAGGTCAGCACCTCAAACATCTCATCTAGCGTACCGAAACCGCCCGGGCAACAGACGAATGCCTGTGCATATTTGACCAGCATCACCTTGCGTACGAAGAAATAATTGAAATTGATATCTAGATCCGGGTCGATAAATGGGTTACTAGACTGTTCGAAGGGCAGTTCAATATTCAAGCCTACTGAAGCACCATTGCCACGCTGGGCACCACTGTTTCCCGCTTCCATGATGCCAGGACCTCCACCGGTAATCACCCCGTAGCCTTCTTTGGCCAAAGCTTCACCTACATCCTGGGCGAGTTGATAATGAGGATGGTCGGGCTTAGTACGAGCTGAGCCAAAAATACTAACACATGGGCCGATACTATTCAGGCGCTCAAAGCCATCAACAAATTCGCTGATCACCTTAAACATCGTCCAGCTATTCTCTCCCGTTTGATCGTCATTCCATCGTTTGAGTTTACCACCTTGCCTTCTTGTCGATGAGTTATCAGCCATAATCTTAAATATCATTTTGTTAGAAGTGGCGTAAAATACAACTACTCAGGCAACGGTTGTGCTCTTTCTACCGTTTAGTAGAGCGACTCGCCAATTTGATGGCCGTTTTTGCTCCCCCTTTTTGATAAACCAGAAGACCATGACCAGCGCAGCTATGCTACCTAATCCCCCCAACGCAGACCAGTTACTTAGTAATCTGAGTTTCACGCTCCGTGTTCCATCTGACCAGCTCTACCCTTTTACTCGGCTATTGGAAGATTTGCTACTGGATCAACTAGACCGCCAGCTATTAATCGCCGACTTAGAAAGTAAGTTCAATCTTTTTCTAACCGAAGAAGAAGCAGCGCGCATCCAGACCATTGGTGATCTTCAACAACACTTTGGTCGTCAGGCGGCATAGGTAGCCACGAGTGTTTTCAATCGTCTCAACAGCAAAGCAAGTTTGCGATTCAATCGCTGACCGCCATCGAAATACTGACCATTGATTAATAGATGGTCTCCTTTCACCACTACTGTTTCAATATCCTGATAGAGTAGACTATTGGCTGATTGTAAAACCGGTCGCCAATAGACTGCTACATCCGTCATAGCAAAGCCTTGCTTCCCCGTTCCCAAAAGACTTTGATCACAAACAAAAAGCACTCTTTCATCTTTTGTTGCACGCAAATACTGCTTGGAGGCATTGCGTAATACCTTAGCGGGCATCTGGACAAAATCCGTATAGACTTCTTCAGATTCTTCTGCTAAGTTCAGATAATCCATAACCATGGCAAACAGATCTACACTATTCCAATCTTTTGCCTGATGACGCAATAAGCGCTGCGGCCAAACCCCTTTATGTAAGCCCACCGCACCTTCTACCAGAAAAAACTCGACCAGGGCTTCAACTGCAGCCAATAATCTCAGCTGGCCTAGTTCATTTGTCCAACCAGGCTGTTGGCGATGTAATCGTACAAAATCGGCCAGCGCACTGAGTTGAGCACTTACGGTATCCTGAAAATCAGACGCCTGACGATGTCCCTCATAAACTGACACTGCTTTTAAACCGAAATAATCAGTAACTCGTTGCACAAATCGCTGACGAAAAAAGCTGCGAAAATCTGAAATGAGGCTGCCTCCCCAATCTATTCCCCAGGCGTCTGGACCAGTAGAAGGAACGATCTCTGGACGCTTTTCAAGGGGCGGTGCTTTCTCTACTTCAGCTTCCTGTTGGATGGGCAAAGGCGGTGGCTGGGCTATTAGTCTTGGCTGAGGTTCACCACAATTGAAGCAAAAGCGCGCCTGCGCAGGGAGTAGCGTCCCACAATTCGAACAGGCAAATTCCTGCCTTGGTAAACTTTCAGTTTTTGCGCTTATTTCCTCAAATACTAAGGATTCCCAGACTGGGCTTTCCACTACTTCTTCCTCCTCTTCTTCTTGGAAGGCAAATTCAAAAGGCAAGTCGCTAGCATCGATGGCATCTGGTACCAAACGGTCGTCCTGTTCTTCTAAATGATCGGCATAAGGATTATCCCCTTGGTTATTATCCTCGGGCAAGGCGATCTCTAGTTCAATATGTGGAAATCGGCTACTACTATTGGAGGTCTCCTCAGACTGCTCATCGGACAAAGAAGTAGGCTCCGCAGTCGCTATGACTTCGGTCACTTCCTCTTGCTTTGGCTCTTCTTCAGCAGGAGTAAAATCCTGGCCTGGGCTATTACTTGACTCGGTCTCCAAATCCGCGAAAAGATCCTGTAATTCTAGCGGGGACTCCTCAGTAGTACCAGGTATAGCTGCTTTCGTGTTCGGCAGTTCTTCGGGTGGATTGGTTGGAAGCCGAAGTTGGTCAAATTGAGGTATTGTGTCGTCTAACCCCAAAGCAAGCTGAGGTTCATCCTCTCCTGATTTTTGGGCCTCGTAGCCCGCTGGACGCAGCATGAGAATTCGAGGAATAGCATAGTCGCCGGCTGATTCGCCAGTATCTTGAAAGCCATGCTTTTCAAAGAAAGCAATAGCTCTACTATTGTAATAGCGTACTGCCAACTGCAGCGGACGTTGGTTACTCAACCAAAAACTTACAGCACCCAAGAGCTGATCAGCAACTCCCTTACCCCAGTATCTACGTGCTACGATTAGATAGTCGATCGTTGGGTAAGCAGTAGGGCGTTGTTGTCCAATGACCATACCGGCCAGTTGTTGGCGCTCTTCATCATAGGCGATATACAATACCCGATCATCACGCATAATGGCACGCATCGCCACTTCACGTGCATCTTCCACGACCCGATCATTGGCGGCCCGTTGCTCCTCATTTAAATCTGGATGCTCAAAAGCCGGAAAAATGGCCTGCCACACAAAGGTCTCGATGTGGGTCAGATCCTCTGCTTTGCCAAGGCGGTACTCCATAAAGGGTAAAATAGGCAAGGTTTTGAAATCGCGCAAAATCTATCCTCGCTGCGTTTTATTGCGATAATTCTACTGCTTGCTTTCGTTTGAACATTACATCGGTACGCATAAGGTATTTGATACCTGCCGCAACCTCAGCTCCTTCGTGAATTAGGTGGTGAGAAAAGATCAAAGCTTTACCTTGGAAAGAGAAATAATAGCTGGAGCTAATTCCGCCACTTTGGGTTCATTCATAGCGGAAAAACAATTAAGCTTTCTCGAGAAGTTTTGCAATCATGAATTTAATTTCAAGAAAATTACGAATGAGTAACAAGCAACTGAAATTCTAACCTTCTTTGCCAAATTCCCTCCTGGCTGCAGGTCCAACTGGTTATCGCTTTAGATACTCGGCGCTCGATTAGCCCAACATTTCCCGGGGAAAATTTACCTTTGCCATATGGGTAAGTCCCGCATCATCCATAGTAGCGAGCGCTTTGCATTCACCGTAGATCGGCTATGCCGTCATCTGATCGAGGAACACGGCGATTTTAGCGACAGCTGCCTGATCGGCATTCAGCTTGGTGGAGTACTACTCGCCGAGCGAATACAACAGCGATTAACGACCATGGGAATTGCCGACCTACCCTTCGGTAAGTTAGACATCACTTTCTACCGTGATGATTTCCGAACCCGCTCCAAACCACTTGCCGCCTACCCTACTGAGATTGACTTTTTGGTGGAAGGCAAACGGGTAATTTTAGTAGATGATGTGCTCTACACCGGACGTACGACCGTAAGTGCTATGGCCGCCCTCCAGCACTACGGGCGCCCGGAACAAATCGAACTCTTGGTGTTGGTCGACCGTCGCTTTAGAAGAAATGTCCCCATTCAGGCAGATTACTGTGGTCTCAAGGTCGATACCCTACAAGATGAATACGTTTCCGTCGAATGGGCAGAATCCGACGGCAAAGATCAAATCCTGTTAATCGGCAGTTAAACATGGCGAGTATCCAGCAATTATCCAGCAAACACGTCCTTGGCATCAAATACTTAAGTGCCGCTGATGTGGAATTAATCCTGGAAACCGCTAAGGAATTCAAGGAGGTAATCAACCGTCCTATCCGCAAGGTTCCCAGTTTACGGGATGTTACCATTGCCAATCTCTTCTTTGAAAATTCAACCCGCACCCGCATTTCCTTTGAATTAGCGGAAAAACGATTGAGTGCCGATACCGTCAACTTCTCGGCATCCTCCAGCTCCGTAAAAAAAGGAGAGACCCTACTCGATACAGTAAACAACATTTTATCGATGAAGGTAGACATGGTGGTCATGCGCCATCCGGCGCCCGGTGCCCACCACTTTCTGGCCCGCCACATCGACGCCAGTATCGTCAATGCGGGTGACGGCACCCACGAGCATCCTACTCAAGCTCTCTTGGATGCCTACAGTATGCAAGAACAAATTGGGAATCTGCGAGGAAAAAAGATTTGCATTTTTGGAGACATCCTGCACTCCCGTGTTGCCCTTTCCAACATCTTCTGCCTGCAAAAGCTAGGGGCTAAAGTTCGGGTTTGCGGTCCACCAACCTTGATTCCCAAACATATTGGCAGTATGGGCGTCGAAATTGGCCATGACGTAGAAGATAGTCTTCAGTGGTGCGAAGTAGCCAATGTGCTACGCATTCAACTCGAGCGTCAAGACACCAAGTACTTTCCGTCTTTGCGCGAATACAGTCAGTACTTCGGCATCAACGAGGAAAGACTGGCAAAAGTCGATCACCCCCTGGTCATTATGCACCCCGGTCCGATCAACCGCGGGGTGGAAATCACCAGCGGTGTCGCAGACTCCGAACACAGTATCATTCTACAACAGGTCGAAAATGGCGTGGCAGTACGTATGGCCGTGCTTTATCTATTAGCTGCCCGCCGCAACGAAGCCCTAGCCCATGTCGGAGCCTAAAGGCGTCAGCCTCAATAAGTATATCGCGGAAAGAGGTTACTGCTCTCGAAGACAAGCCGACGAATTACTAAGAGCCGGAAGAATCCTGCTTAATGGTCAAGTCGCCCGCCCTGGGAACCGTGCCTTTCCTGGAGATGAAATCCTGATCGATGGTGTCCCCTTACGACCAGAAGACGACCACGTCTATGTTGTCCTCAACAAACCGCAGGGCGTAACCGTCACCACCGATCCTCGGATAGCTGGCAATGTGATCGGTTTTATTGACTACCCCATCCGCATTTTTCCCGTGGGACGTCTTGACAAGTTCTCTGAAGGCCTCTTATTGCTCACTAATGATGGTGACCTGAGCAACAAACTCTTACATGCCCGCAATCAACACGAAAAGGAATATCGGGTGCAGCTACACCGTCCGTTCGACCAGGAATTCCTGACACAGATGGCCACAGGAGTACCTATCCTTGATACCGTTACCAGGCCTTGTCAACTTTTCCCCGAAGGAGATAGCAGCTTTCGCATTATTCTGACTCAAGGCCTAAATCGGCAGATACGCAGAATGGTAGAAGCCCTTGGCCACCACGTACGTAAATTGGAGCGCATCCGCTTTTTAAGTCTAGAACTTAAAAACCTTCCTCGTGGCCACTGGCGTGAACTCAAGGATTCCGAAATTGCCGAGCTTCGGGAGATTGCCAAGCACTCTAAATAAAAGCCCCGCATTAATCTAGCTGGGATCAATGCGGAGCGAGAGCGAAATGACAACTTCTTATTTATTTCGTCTGTCGTAAATACACATTACTGTAGGGAGAACGGCAACTCAAGCGGGCTCCGCCACGACCTATAGTGCCAACTACCTCTTGGTGGAAAGATTCACCTACTGATTGAGCCCGATTTATGTCGATATCAAAATCCGTCAATAGGCTACCGTAATTTGTCTCGAGTACTACATCAGCATTGATATTCCCGGGTAGGGATAGGTCTATAATTCCATATTCGCTACTTAGGGCCAGCCCTTCAGCAGCGGGCCTGCTATTGCGGTACAATAATTCGATTTCACCATAGGTTGATGTGACCTCTTCCAGACTAGCTACATCCTCCGCGTGGACCATGCCGTAATACGTCTCCACCCGCAGCTTCATTCCCGCTGGCACCTTAATCAGTAAGCGGGCCTTCAACCTATTTCCATCACCCTGTCCATTATCTTCGTTTGACCAGGATTCTTCCAACTCCTCAATTTGAGGCCGAAGCTCACTAATTGTAATGCCATCAGCAGTATGATTGATTTCCAATTCACAATCGGCAGGACGCGCTTCTCCATTTACATAAAGCTCGTGCAGGACCTCTAACTGGCCACTACTAGAAGGTAAGAGCTCTACCTTGCTCAAGTAAGCCTCAACTATCAGATTGGCCGCTCCATTAAGGGGAATAGTCTCTGTATTAAACTGGGCAGATAAAGTCCCCCCTACAACCAGTAGACTACAGACAAAAAGTAAACGTATCATAATTTTAATTTGGGGTTCTTGAAAAGGAATTAGAGGATTATTCGTTCTCAGATCTACTGCTTTCTTAGGTAGATATCACTGTAGGTGGCTGCCAAGCTAATTAGCGAACCGCCGCCATTGATCTTGCCCTCTAGACTACCATTAGAATTGTCACTATTAGTATTAGCACTAATCAGAATATCAAAATCAGTATACATATCGCCGTAACTGGTAGATAGTCGCAAATCAGCGGCGGTATTCGCCGGCAGGGCTAAATCGACCGAAGAGTAGGTTGAATGTAGGTGCAAATCAGCTTGCGGTGTCTGATCGAAAACTGCTTCGATCCCACCATATACCGTATTTATGGCTGCTGGCCCTGATATATTCCTAAGTCTTACCCGATGATACATCATGCTGACATCTAGCTCGCCCCCGAAATCACTTACTTCCATGCCGACTCCATCATGGGTAGATTGAGTCACTTTGACGATGGCCGAATTGGGAACACTCACCTCCAGCTTACCCCCGTTACGGCCTACCTGCTGTACAATAATGGTATTGCCTTCGGTAGTTATCGAAAGACCAATCCCCGTATTATCTTGTGGGCCACTTCCTGTAATGACTCGTAAACCTCGAGCACGCTCATTCCTGGAATGATTACCAGCCTGATTCAGCAGTAACTCGCTATCATTCGTACCTTGAATAACTAAGCGGTCAATCTCCTTAAAATGAATGGTCTTGCCAGCAGCATCAATTCGATATTCGTCCTGTGCAGACAGGCTAAAAATCGGCAAGATCAAGAGCAGGAAAGAGAAGAAATAATTACGTAACATCTGTTAGATTTTTTGTGGTAAAAAGGGGGTATTGAGTCTAAATTCGGTTCAGTTTTAAACGCCCAAGCTGGGCAGCATCGCGTAAATGAGTTGGGGTTGAGGCATCCTCGCTCCAGCTTTCTAACTGGGGTAGAATACGAACCTCTTTCATCTTCACCAGTGTCTCGATCAATTGTATTTGTACTACCGCAGGTAAGTCCGTGGCTAGTGCATTGATCAATTCATGGCGGGTATTGAGATCATTGGGGTAAGCACTAAGTGCCTCCAAGGCTGCCAATTGAACATTGGGGCTATCGTCTTCTCGTAGTAGGCGCCCCAGTTGAAAGACTAATCCTTGATCTACCGAAGGCAGCTGATGCGTCAGTGTTACGGCCCGCATTCGGGAACTGGTACGTTGATCCTGCATAAGTGTTTCTACCTGTAATCGGATATCTGCCAATTCATTCTCCAAATCACTATTGCGATGCTGTCCTATTGCCCAGCCAGCGGCAAACAACAAAAGAGCAGCCGCAGCACTGCTCCAGTAGCGCCAATCGGTGCGCCAACCGCTAATCCTTTTAGACTTTTGTGCCGCATTGGTCAAAGCCAGGATCGTAGATTCCGTCGTCCAGGGCTTAGGTTCCTCTTGCTTAACCATCCAGGTCTGCATGGCAGCTAGCTCGGTTAAGACTACCGCTAAGTCAGGGTCGACTTCCAGGGTCCTTTCCAGCTGGAGGCGCTCCTCCCGGGGCATTTCGCCACTGAGGTAGTCGACCAGATCTGCTTCGGAAAATGCCTTCATGAGTGAATTTTATGGTAATTGGCCTTGAGTTGTTTACAAGCTCGGTGCATCCGCACTTTGACGTTCGCTTCCGAGGTTTGCAGGATTTGCGCAATCTCAGCATACTTCAAGCCGCGCTTCCAAGCCAGGTCCACTACTTCCCGATAATTGTCAGGCAACTGGGCTAAGGCTTTGGCTCGGTCGCGGGCTTCTTCTTCGCGGACAATTGCATCCAAAGAAGAGGGATGGACCTGCGGAAGTACAAAAAAAAGATCCTGCTCTCGATCCTTTTGTTGTTGATCTTGGCGCCACCAATCCTGCAACTGATTGCGGGCAATGGTGTATAACCAAGCTCGAAAACTACTGCCCCGTCGATAGCTCCTGCGATACTTAATCAAGCGCTCAAAACTATCTTGCAACAGATCCTCTGCGACCCGACGATTGCCTCTAGTCTGCTGCATGAGATAACCGAAAATGGGTTCCCGATAACGGCGAAACAACTCAGCGACCTGCTGGAGGTCACCGGCCACAATGGCCTGCATGATGTTTTCGTCGCTGGGGTGCAAGTGGGTCGTTTTCTGACTGGTTTATACTGGGAGTACCGACCTAAATGGAAAAGGTTACACGGAAGGGTGGATTTTTTTGTTTAGGTCGTCGGCGAAGCCTCCTCCGTTGAAGCGTGCTTCGCACGGCTTGGTTTAGTTCGGGCACTAGTGCCCTCCGGTTTAGACTTGGGCTCGGCTTCGCCATCGCACTACTCATGCTTAGGCTGCACAATGGCGCCGCCGAAGGCAAGCAAGTAAACCGCCGAGGCTGAAGGCCGAGCGCTAAACAACGACCCCGACGGAGTCGGGGAGCAAACGGAGGAGGTAGCGCCGACGACCTAAACCGAACAACTTCCCCTTACCATCTCCTCGACCGAGCCACTGCAAGCACCCCAACACCCAATGCCACTGCCACTAACCACCACCAGATGGAAAACCCCTCAGCCTGGAGTGGCCGCATGTCTCCTACGGCCACGAGATGGCTCCAGAAATAGGGATGAGCGTGGTAGGGATCTGCTTGTTCACGGTAGGCCATTTGAGCTTGACGCAAAGCTTCAGCTTTGGTCGCGCCCCTGGCAAGTCGCTCATAAAAGCTAGCGATTATCGTAGCGGTGCTTTCGTCTTCGGCTGGCCAAAGACTCATAATGATGGACCGTGTACCAGCGTAACGGAAAGCGTGGGCCAGGCTTAGCATCCCCTCACCTGCACGCAGCCGACCAAAGCCAGTATTACAGGCGGAAAGGACCGCCATTTCCGCGGGGAGCTTTAACTGATACAACTCGAAAGCGTGCAAGAAATTATCTTCTAAAGAGTCCCTGCTTTGTCCAAATAAAAAATGAGAATAGAGGGGTAGGCTATCACTCACTAAAGCATGCATAGAGAGGTGTAAGATGCCCGCCTGTGCTCCTAGCTCCTTAAAGGCGGCCTCATTGGCAGCAGTACCCAACAAAACCTCACCAGGGAAATGAGTGGCAGCTGCTTCTACTTCGGCCTGACTATAATGCAGCGGGCGGAGTTCGGACCGAAAATTCAAAGAACGCAAGCCGGCTAATTCTTCATCTTCAGCACCCTGATTGGGAGCTAAGGCCAGCAGTTGGGTGTTGCGCAGTCGACGACCGTCATTGCGACTAGTGGCCCAGAGTGTACTGGAGTAATCTTGTTGGACACTGACCCTATCCGCCAAAAAATCGGCGGCCGACCAATCATCACCTACCGCAGCGGAAAGACTCGAGAAGGACACATAACTCAGCATCCCATGTGGGATAACAATCAGAATGGAGGCTTGCTGAACAGCGGCAATGGGTGCAATCAGCTGCTCGTAAAGCAAATTGCTTTGTTCTAGATAATTCCTGGTGGTTGCCGCTGGAGCGGTTGCGTAATCCGTGGCACGGGGTGGTTGACGAAGGAGGGCTATTGCCTTGTTGTATTCCTCCAACCAAGGAGCAGCATGCCAACTCACCGTTTTTGGACTGACCACCAACACGTATAATTGATCGACGGTTTGAAAGTACTCCAGCAACAATTCTCCAGACTGCAGACTGGCTTGTAAGTCTGCTAGCTCCACTACCCGCTGCTGATAGTTTAGTGCATAGAAATCGCTGTAGTCCGTGGCCAGTACGGAGAGCAGCGAATCATAAGTGAGCTGAACGCGCAGTTGATCTTTTAATAAGGGTTCTGCTGCCACTCTCGCTGAAGTCGAAGTGTCGATCTGAGCTTGATTGACCTTGGCTTCTAGACTAACCAGTTGTGCGCGCAAACTCGCTGCTCGTCGTCGAATAGCGTCGGGAACTCCGGCAAAAGGTTGATCGGCTACTCCTTGTAGGACCGCCGTTAGAAGACCAGCGCGGCCACTTTCCATGAAGTGCAGGGCTTGTTCTGCCAGTTCCTGTTCATTGACCGTTATCCATTGATCCAAATTAGCGAGTGCGCCCTGAAAAACTGGGTTTAACTGATCTTGAAAATATAATCTTGCTCCCTGGCTGGTATAAGTGTTACTGAGCTGACTGGCAAGCTCTGCCGCTAATAGGTAATGATGGTTAGCCGTAGCAGGGTCATGATGAGGACTATCACTTTTAGCCAATAAATCGGCTTTGCGGCGCAGGTGAATGACAAAATCAGCGGGAGATAGGATGCCATCCAAAGCAGGAGTTGCAGTTAGCTTCGCGTCGGCAAAACTGCGATGCCCAGCCTGTAGACTCTGATGAGCATAATGAAGTGCGGAATCGGGCTGCCCCAACTCTTCGTAAATCATGCCTAGTTGACTCAGCGTTGCAGCTAGGCCATCATGTCTCAAACCGAACTCCCGTTCCTGGATTTTTCGAGTTATACGCAGGTTCAACAAAGCCCGTTGATAGTCATCTTGCTCTAGGTAGCAGCGACAAAGATCGAAGTGAACATTCGCGGTCAGATAACTTTCAGCTTGTCCTTGATTGGCGTAGAGGCGAATGCCATCTTCCAAAATTTCAGTGCCTCGTGCGGTGTTTCCCAGCTGGCAGTAGGCGTCACCGATGGCGGTGTAAGACAAGATGTTGGCTGCTAGTCCTTCCTCTTTGCGTAGCAAGATAGCTTCTGACTCTTGTACCATCGCCAGTGCGGCGGCATCTTCTCCGGCCGCCAGTTCTATCTGGGAAGCCGTCATTAAGGCTTGGAGAAAGGTGGGGTCTTGTCCATTGTTAAAACGGCGAAAGAACTCAACAGTTCGCCCGATGTAAGTCCGGGCTTCATCGTACTTGCCCCATTCGTAATCGATGGCGGCCAGGGCCATGTAGATAGAGGGCAGCTGAGGAGCATTTTCCCCTCCCATGGCCGCTGCGTAAATATCACGGGAAGCGAGGAAATAGCGCTCCGCCGACTGGTAGTCCCCCTGGTAGTAATAAATGCCCGCTAGAAAATAATAGGAATTTCCGGCTGCGAGGGGTTGTGGATTCAGCGCATTAAATATGGCCAAGGAGCGCTCCAGATCAGCTTTAGCTTGCTCAAAATCTCCGGTATTGCGAGCTACGACTCCTAGGCTTAGGTACAACTGACCGATGCGTAAATCGTCGGGAGGCAGTAGCTCCTGCCGAATCATCATAGCGGTATCTAAATGAGCCTTGGCAATGGGAAATTGTCGTAAAATACTGTGGTGAACCCCTAGTCGATTATGGATGGCAGCCAATTCCAGCGGATACTTTTCGGGTATGCGGTCATAAACACTTAAAGCCTCTGCAAAAAGCCGTTCTGCCTCTCCGTACTGGCCAATAGTACTCTTTAGGTCTGCCAACCTACGCAGGGCTTCCAGTTGATCCTTAGATGGGGCCGTTTCTATGGATTGCAGGCTATTTAGGCTCGAGCTAAACAAGGCATTAGCCTCTTCCATCTGTCCGATCTGATCCAAGATTTTTCCCAGGCAGATTTGCGCACGGACGCTCAGAATCGGGTAATCACCATTTTCTCCTAGAGCTATGGCAGCACGAGCCTGCTCCGTGGCTTCGGCGAAACGAGCCAGTTCAAAATAGGTATTGGCCAGATCAATGTGCAATTGGAGTTCTTGTTCTTGCTCCGGCTCGGCGGCCAACAATTCTTCGTAGAGCGTGGCAGCACGGGTAAAATCACGTTCCTGAAAAGCTACTGATGCAAGCTCCGCATTGGTTTGAGCGCTTAAATCCAAAATAGCACTGCCTGCCAATAGTAAGAAGAAAAGCAAGTAAGTACGGATAGTCATAAGCGTGTTGGGATGGATTCTTAAAGTTAGGGCATTATTGTTGTAGCTAGTCTAGGATGCATTTGGACTTAGAAAGGTTACTGTCTGGGTAGTTCCTTAGAGCTTTAGTTCGTTAGTTTTCAACAGACTCAATTTCTAAAAGAGAACTACTTTTACCCACAGGGGTAACCTTTTGCTTTGATCTTTCATCCTTATGCTGACAACCATTAACGACCAAGACCGGGAATTTTTGGAAGGCCTCTTGCAAGCTGACCGGTTGTGGGTTGATCGATGGTATCAGGAATTCTTCGGTGGGATCCTGCAATACGTACGTAACCAAAGTGGCAATCGCCAGGATGCGGAAGATATTTTTCAGGATGCCCTACTGATCATCTACCAAAAACTAAAACGGGAAGAGCTACAACTCAGCGCAACGCTGCGCACCTATTTGCTGGCAGTTTGTCGC
Source organism: Bacteroidota bacterium (assembly GCA_039030655.1). Taxonomy (GTDB): domain Bacteria; phylum Bacteroidota; class Bacteroidia; order Chitinophagales; family Saprospiraceae; genus Neolewinella. The sequence goes on from JBCCDS010000015.1 coordinate 41,565, forward strand.
AATTTGTGGCGGAGTCGGCGTCGTTCCCACAAGGAATTCAGTCTACAGGAAGGAGAGGGTGAGCAATTACCCGACCCCGCGGCTGATATCGAGTCGGTTATTCACCGGCGCAGTCGTGAAAAGTTGTATCAACTTCACTTTTCACAGCTGGGCGAACGCTGTCAGCAGATTCTACAACTCTTCTTTGCGAAAGTAAAGCTGGCTGAGATTGCCCAACAGCTTGGTCTAAGCGCTAACTATGTCAAAAAGAAAAAATTCAGCTGTAAGGAAAAATTGATTGAAAGTATTCAGGCCGACCCCAGCTACCAAGAGCTCCAGAAATAATGAACGAAAAAGCCAAACAGTACGACCAAATCGAAGCCCTGCTGGCCGGTGAACTGTCCGCCGCTGAGCGGGAGCGAGTAGAGGAGCGGATGCGGAAGGATGCCAACTTTGAGCAAGAGGTAGCGCTACATCGCGAGCTGGAAGCGACCTTTGGCGACCCCAATTATGACCGGCTACAAAAAATGCTCCAAACGAATCGTTCAGCGAACCGAAGACGGCAGCTGGGACCACTAAAATGGCTCGGTAACTGGGGTTTAGCAGCCGCTCTACTCTTACTGATCAGTGCGGCTTTACTATTCCTATTCAATCCAGAGCCCAACTTTAGTGGGGCTGAAGTATTTACCGAGTATTTCGAGCCTTACTCTACCGGCAACTTTCGCAATTCTGGGTTGGACAATCGCCAGCAAGCGCTCACACCTGCGGAAGTGAACTTTAAAAAAAGCCAAGAATACCTTGCAACAGGCAACGCAAAAGCTGCTTTGTCCCTCTTAGAGGTCTTAGAACAGGAAAACGACTTACCCGGTCTGCAGCAACCCATCAGCTGGTACGTAGCGCTAGCCCAATTACAGACCGAGGACCTGACCGCTGCGCGACTTAGTCTGAAGCGCATCGCTGAGGAGTCAGCGCATTATAAATCGGCAGTAGCTGCGGAGATTTTGGGAAAGATGCCCTAAGCCAGCGTTTTTAATTCAAGGAGGCTACCTAATCCCGACTACCCTCCCCTATATTTGGCGATCGCGCTATGAAAGAGTTCCTCCAAGCACTGGTTGATGCTATTGCGGTCATCTTCGGAGATGGCCCTGCTCGTCCGCGCCGCGAACGCCCCCTGGAGTTACCAGAAGCCCCGGCAGAACCCGAAACAGCTCCTAGCCCGCCACCACCTCCAGCGCCTACTGAAGGGGAACCCCAGGATGCATCGGAGCTAGGGGACGATGATTTAGTCATCATCGATCATGAAGGAGAGCCCCCACCAGAGGAAGACGGGGCTGAATTTGAGGACAATCCCGCTCCCCCACCCGACGATCGCGATCCAGAACCGGAAGTGGAGGAGCCTGCCCCCCAGCCGCCCGAACAACCAACGAATCCTACCCATAAGCCTCGCTTCATGTGGTGTCTGGATAGTGGACACGGCCAGCTAACTCCCGGCAAGCGCAGCCCCATACTAGCCAATGGAGAACGGCTGTTTGAGTACGAGTTTAACCGTGATATCGTGGAGCGTATCCGCGAGCAGCTTGAGGCTATCGGCATTCGTTACTTTGTGGTAGTACCAGAAGTAGAGGTGGGTAATTTCCTAAAGCAGCGAGTACAACGCGCCAACAATCTGCTGAGTACCCTGCCCAAAATATTCCTGAGTATCCATGCCAATGCCGGCCCGGCCCGTTCGGTCAATCACTGGACCGCCGATAGCGCCCGGGGCATCGAAACCTGGCATTTTTACGGCAGCAGTAAAGGCAAAGCCGCCGCTAATATTTTTCAGCGAAAATTGATTGCACGCACAGGCTTTCGCAATCGCCACGTACGCTCCCGGATTGAGGGGCAGTTCTTCATCTTGCGCGCCACCCGCATGCCCGCCATTCTAACCGAAAACGGATTTTACAATAATCGCTTCGAAGTATTACAGCTCATCCGCGACGACGTACGGCAAGATATCGCCGATGCCCACGTAGAAGCCATTCTCGAAATCGAACGTAACGGTCTATGATTCCCTATGAAACGGTCATCGGACTAGAAGCACACGTACAGCTAAGTACGGCTTCCAAAGCCTTTTGTGGAGACGATACGCGCTTCGGCGCAGCTCCCAACACTCACCTGAGTGCCATCAGTCTGGGACTACCCGGCACCCTGCCACGCCTCAACGAAAAGCAGCTAGCCTATGCCATCCGTATCGGCTTGGCCCTGGGCGGTACGATTACTCGTCGCACCACCTTCGACCGCAAGAACTACTTCTACGCAGACCTACCGAAGGGCTATCAGATTACCCAAGATGCAGCCCCTATCTCAATTGGAGGATATCTGCCCATCCGCCTGAATGATGGCACGGAGAAGAACATCCGCATCCACCATCTCCACATGGAAGAGGACGCCGGCAAAAGCATGCACATCAGCGGCAAAAACTACTCGCAAGTAGATCTTAATCGAGCGGGGATGCCACTGCTCGAAATCGTAACGGAACCGGATTTACGTTCCGCCGAAGAGGTGGATGCCTTCATGCGCAGTATGCGTCGGCTGGTGCGCTACCTGGAGATTTCGGACGGCAATATGCAGGAAGGTAGCCTGCGCTGTGACGTAAATATTTCATTGCGCCCCTGGGGACAAGAAGCCTACGGTACGCGCTGCGAAATTAAAAATCTCAACTCGATGCGCTACGCCCGCCAGGCCATCAGCTTTGAAGTGCAACGGCAGGCGGAACTACTGGATGAAAAAGAAGAGATCGTACAGGAAACCCGGCAGTTCGATCCGCAGCGGGGCCAGACCTTCAGCTTGCGCTCCAAAGAGGATGCCCACGATTATCGCTACTTCGCCGACCCCGATTTACCGCCTTGCGTGGTCAGCGAAGCCAGTATTGAAAAAGAGAAAGCACAATTAGCAACCCTTCCCTGGACGGCCTACCGCGAGCTGATGAAAGATTATGGCCTCAGTGCCTACGACGCGGATTTACTCAGCGACGACAAGGCTGTTTTCCGTTTTTACCAGCAATTAGCCGCAGCGACCGATCAGCGGGAAGCGCTCGCTAAATTGCTACTCAACAAGCTACTGCCGTGGCTGCAAGAACAAGAATTACCCCTTGCCGATTGTCCGCTTTCGCCACCGACCATTGCGGCCTACCTGCAGTTGATTGCCGATGGCCAGGTAGCCACCGCGCAGGCCAATGCAAAACTATTGCCCGCTCTATTAGTCAGCCCGGAACAAGCTCCCGCCGAATTGGCCAAAAAACTGGGCCTGATCCAGAATACCGATACAGATTTCCTCCAAGAGTTGGTTCAGGCCGTAGTCGCGGAATTCCCCAACAAAGTCAAAGCCTACCAGAAAGGTAAAAAGGGCTTAATCGGCTTTTTCATGGGGGAAGTCATGAAGCGCTCTAAAGGCCAGGCCGAGCCAAAGGCTACCCGCCAGCTACTCCAACAATTGCTGGATCAGTAATGAGTAATTTCCCCACTAAGGAAGGCTACCCAGACTGGTGGCAAAATCACCAAGCCGCAGCCTTTCAGCAATGGGCCAAGGGGGAAACGGGGCATGTTTATGACTTGCTGCCGGAATTTGCCCTACAGTTACCGGCTAAAGAACTCATTCCTCTACTGGAGCAGCGCTTAGGTGTAGCTGTATACAACAACTGCCTGGATCACCAAACAAGCATCCCTTCTCCGCTGCGAGGGCAAGTAGACGGCAACTGGATTAAACGCAGTAAAATGGTGGGGGTCAATGTGCGTACCATCAGCACCTTTTGGCAGTTGATTCGCTACGCTTTGACCCTACCGCAGCACATCAATGCCATCCACCTCTTGCCCATCTGGGAACCTGGGGTGGTGAGTAGTTTGTACGGCATGGCTTCCTGGCAGATTAATCCCGAGTTCTACAGCAGCGATCTGGCTGACCAGTATCCTGAACTCAATACGGTCGAAAAACAGCTGCGGGTAGTCATCAATCTATTGCATGCCCTAGGTAAAGTCGTGGGTATGGACGTCATTCCACATACCGACCGCTATAGCGAAATGGTGCTGGCTAATCCACGCTATTTCGAATGGCTACAACGCGACAATCTGCGTATCGTTGACCACAGCAGCCGCTGTTACCTTCAGGCCGAAGCGGCCATTCTCAATTGGTTGCAATACGCCGGCAGCGCAGATGGTAGTCCACTGCCGATGGATCCCCGCACCTTCTTCGAGCAGACTTCTGAAGCAGAAAGATTAGCGGTTTTGTTTGGACTTCCGCAGGAGCACGACTCTCGGCAAATACGCCGGGTGCGCTTGGTGGATCATCTTTACCGTTTAGGGCTGGAACCCGTACCTGCCACCATGGCACCACCCTACCGCGGGCTGGAGGTCGACCCCCATCCTGATGCTGTTACCGTTGACGATGCCGGACGCGCCTGGCGTGACTATCGGATTACCGCGCCAACGGAGATGTCGCGCGTTTTTGGGCCCCTGACGCGCTATCAGCTGTATGAGCGCCTTGACGAAAATCGCGATTGGCAGATAGATTTTAGCCGTCCTCGGCCTGAGGTTTGTAGCTACGTAGCGGAAGGCTATGCTGCCGTACAGGCAGCCTATAATTTCGATTTCATGCGGGGTGATATGTCCCACGTCCAGATGCGGCCAACGGGCCCCGTGGCTGCTCCCGAACCTTACTACGATTTACTTGGGCACGTAAAAGAGCATATCCAGCAGCAAGTTTCTCATTTCGCCTACTTTGCTGAGAGTTTTCTAGTGGAGGATGATTACATGGGCTACGGCAATGAAGTGCAGCACCTGATCGCTTCGCAGGCCGAAGTAACTCTAGGTAATTTGCAGAGTATGGTGCCGGGTGAGGAAGAATTTCTCAGCAACTTCCGCTACTACCTCGATTTACAGGAGCAGCAATCGGTTTCGCCCTGTCTGACTATCATAACGGGCGACAAGGACGATCCTCGGTTTGACAAATTCTACCGCTGGGCGGTGGAAGCTCGCTTTTTTACCGCTTTGCTGCTGCCTGACTGGCCAGCCTACTACAGCCTCGGGATTGAGCAGCGCGATGTTCACGCTTCACCCTGGCCCAATGAGTACTACACCAAGTTGTACGTCTTTCAACTACAGCACGGCCCTAAGGCAACCAAGGGCCCTTACCGCTGGGGCAGTCACACCGAGCTTTTTCACCGACTGGATTGGCTACAGCGCTATGTGGCCCACCTTTGGCCGACCATTGCATCAGCCAGTTCACGCTGGCTCCTGCCCCCGGACCCCGAAAGTGACCATGCCGTTTTGGCCTGGCTAATTGGAGGACAGTATTTGTGTCTGGTCAATTTTGGAGCGCAGAGTGCCCGGGGGATGATACCCGCCGACCAGCTTGGAGCTCATCGCTGGGGTTTTCAATTCTCCACTCACGGTTATACGCAGGATGACCTCCTTGCCTCAGCGGATGCGGATGTACAACTACCGGTATTGCAAGTGGGGGAAGGAGTAGTGTATGGTTTAGTGCTACAAAGCAGAAAGTAAAATTGGCTCTGCTAATACGCTGCTAATCAGGTATTAAAAGGTGTAGAGTAGAAATATTTAATAAACCTTAAATGCAACTAAGTTGCATTTAAGGTTTAGGTTCACTATCTTGTTGCTACGAAATTTGACCATAAAAACTAAAACTTAGCAGCATGCTACAAAGAAAGTTTGATGAGCTCGTGAAAGGGTATTTCCCTGATGCGATGGATGCCAAAGACACCTCTATCCACTACCTTGGAAGAATGCAAATTGAGCATCAACTGGACATTTCCAAAGTACTGATGGCAACATCGGTTTGTTCGGATGACATTAACGTACCTTCTACTACTTTCTTCAATGTTTTGTTTGGTCCCTTTATCATGGGAGGATTGGGTGGTTTGCCTTTTGCTGGCCGGACTGGCATGACTGCTTTTGCCCACCACATTCCTGATGAAGGAAGTGCTTTTATCTTCTACGGTCCACACATTGGCGTTACTCTTGACGGGGAGTTAGGCAAAATGTATCGCCCTCGACAAGAAAACACGGGCAATTCCTGTGGTGCACTCATGCTAGCATTGGATCGCTTTCAAGAAGAGGGTTATGCCCCCGTTATCAATGAAGATGATTATCAGCAAATGAAGCTGGAAGAGAGCTTACTGCCCTACCGAGAGCAGGTATTGCAAAGCGACGAGCAGGCTAAAGCAATCACGGAAGCGACTTATGAAATTATCGATCGTAAAATCCACGATCATATAGTAGCCTGCAAAAACGAATTCCACGTTGATAAGGTGACACTCCTTGGTGGTATTATTATTAATACGGACTATGGGCTTGATGATTACTTCGACGCCAGGAACTTCGAAGTCATCGATTTGAAAAATCTATAAATTTCTCAATTCCACTTTGCTTATGCTGATCTAGTGTCTTTTATGCGCTAAACATGATGGAAAAACACCTTTATTTCGTTTGTTTAACCGATTGTTTAGAGTCATAATCAAAAGCAGCTGTTTTCCAAAGTTTTCTCTGATCGAAGCTTGGATCATTATTACCATCTGAATTAGCCGCGACTGGGGATTAATAATAACAGTTGTGCCTTTAGTGGTTGATCACCAAAAAAATGATGGGATTGAAAATTGCGAAACCGATTAGCGCCTTGGGAGTGGTGGTTGTAGTGACCATGGTGGTACTAAGCTGCGGAAATCGTAAAGCACCAAGAGCTCAAGTACCGACAGCCACTATTAATTGTAAGCTTGGCAGGGGGACAGCGAGTAATTTGGGCCTAGGCTTTCCTAAAACGGATGGGTTTGCACCAGCAATTGGGGCCGTAAATATGGCGGTACTTTTTGTCGACTTCAAGGATGTTCCGGCATCAAAAACGGTGGACAGTGTATTTTCCATCATCAACCCCATTGCACCGGATTTCTTTGAGGAAATATCTTACGGCCGCATGCAGTTGAAGCTGCAGCCCTATTTCAAATGGCTACGTTTAAGTCAATCCTCGGAATTTTACGGGCGAGCAATTTACCGGGGGCAACCTCATCTGGACTTTATTCAAGAGGCCGTTAACTTAGCAGATAATGAAGTAGATTTTAGCCAAACTGACATTGTATTGGTGATCACCAATCCCGATGCTCAAGCGATAAGACAGGGTCCTACCTTTAAGTCGCTTGATCCAGATTATTTTATCCGTGCAGATGGTGCAGGTATTCGAACGGGTATTACCTCAGGTTACGATTTAAACTACTGGGGAGGTATCTGGCTACCACATGAAACGGGTCACTCTTTAAGTTTACCCGATTTGTACCATTTTGGTCAAGATAGCCTGAATAGATACGTTGGTACTTTTGGCTTAATGGGGACTTGTGATGCTAAGGCACCAGGCTATTTTGCATTCGAACGTTGGATGCTTGGCTGGATAGATGACCACCAAATCTATTGTCATGATAATGGGGAGGCCGTAGTTGATTTAACCGCCATGGAAATTAGTGGAGGGACTAAGGCTATTATGGTACCCCTTAGTAAAACGACTGCCTTAGTGATCGAAAGTAGAAGAAAAATAGGAGTAGATCACAATATGGTAAAAGAAGGAGCACTCGTCTATGTAGTAGATACAGCCCTAGAGGGAGGCAGCGGGCCGATACGCGTTAAACCGGGCGTGGACAACGGCAATAACCTTTTAGAAGAGGCCCCCATGCTTGTAGGAGATATTTATAGCTATCAAAACGTATCGGTAGAGGTCGTGGAAGCAAATACTCGAGGTGACAAGCTTAAAATCAAACTCCACTAAGTTTTTTGTAGTAAGCTTGGACCTGCCCATACGGGCCCGTACCGGACGGAAGTACAATAATTCCAAAGTGCAAAAAATAAGATACCAGGCTTTGATCAGAGACTACAGTACAGTACTTCAATATTCCCTTTCTTCCACCAAAGAACAATGCAAGCCTAGCGTGCGTATCTTTAGCAACAATACCAACTGCTATGCCCTTTTTCAACATACTGCTCCTCAGTTTATTCACCCTAGCTATTTACAGCTGTAGTCCTGGAGAACAGGAAGAAGGGCTTGAACAAGCTGGGAAAATTTTAGAAAATCCTACTAAACGGCTGGTCCTTAGTTCAGATATCGACTGGGAGCAATTGAACCCAGCTCGGGGCGATCAGAGCCCTCAGGCGGGTACGGTTTGGGGAGACCGAAAAGGAGAAGTGGCCACGGGTTTTCTCGCCAAGTTTGTGGATGGCTTTTCTTCCCCACCGCATATTCACAACGTGACCTACCGGGCCATAGTGATCAAGGGACTCATTCACAATGATGATCCGGCAGCTGCCGATATGTGGATGCCCAGTGGCTCTTTTTGGACCCAACCTGTAGGAGAGGCCCATATTACCTCGGCAAAAGGAGAAGAAAACATCGCCTATGTCGAAATTGACCGAGGCCCCTACCTGGTTCAACCCATTGAAGACGCCTTTGACAGTGGCGAACGGCCCGTGAATATCGACGCTATTAATATCATTTGGCTAGGGGCGGACAAAACCAACTGGGTTAGCTCAGATAGCGAAGCGGAAATTAGTTTCCTTTGGGAAAGCAGTAATCAAAAGGGTTTGAGGGGGTTATTCGTCAAACTACCTGCGGGCCATCGCGGCCAATTATCTAGCGAGGGAGCTATTTTTCACGCGATTGTCATTCAAGGGGAGCTCGACTATCAAATGGCAGGAGAAACCACCACGCTCGACCCGAGCAGCTATTTTGGTGTGGAGGGAGCTGCTACTCATCAGCTAGCTAATGAGGCTGAGGAAGCGGTGATTATTTATGTTAGGACGAATGGGAAAATAGGACTCTCTTAGAGCGCACCTCAAGCTTGGAAAGGCGTTGTTTAACTGCCAAAAAACAATAAGTGCTGACAAGAGTCTTTAAACTGAGACAGCAAGATTGATTATTAGGTACTACTAACCAAAAGACGCAGCTTTGCTAAAGCAATCGATCAATGAAAATGAGGAGTACGAATCTCAAGATCACACTACAAGAACTTGATCTGGTCAAACGCGACAAAAGTATTTATAATGCGGACTACACCTTCAATCCGCGAGGCAACAACCAAAACAATCGATTACGACTTTTGATCGGTTTATTTAATAGACAGCTGGGAGATGCCGATTACGATATCGCCAGTCGACTTTTTAATGATGAAACGGAGTTGAGAAGGATGATATCCTCCAAGGACGATTATGAGAACTATGACGTCGATGTATGGTACCTTTCCTCCTATTTACTGGCGAAACATAGAAAAAGCCAAGATTTTGTCCCTTTCTTAACAGCGAAGTATATTGACTTTGACTCAATGATCGGGTTTGACGAAGAGCACCTATTTATGGTTTTCGACAATTCTATTGAAGTGGAGGAGTCCAATAAATTTTTTAGCGAATACTACGAAGCTAAAAATTACATCAACAACCTAAACCCGAATCAACTAAACAGTGATCTGGAGAGATGGGAAAAAAGTAAGAATAGATATTTTGATTCTTATCGATTAATGTGCTAAAGGCAAAAATGCTACGGGACTTGAGAGCATCAATTAGTTGGTCAATAGGTATCCGTTAAAGGGTCACTCGCCTAATCCCCAAATTCCCCTTAGCTTGTAATCAAGCTATGATATAAGACCATGAAAAAACTACTACTACTCTTGATTACTTCCCTGCTCTACACTTGTGGCAGTTCCATAGAAAATAAGGGTGCTGCTCTGGAAAGCTAAGCCTAACAAATCCCGATAGCCTTCCTGGTTAATTGCAATGATTCCATAGATGGCCTCGCTATTTGTGTTAATACGCAGTAAAGGTACCGGCCGCCAGTGTCTGACCCCTAAGCAAACGATAATAGTACAGGCCCGGTGGAAGTGAAGCACTAGGTACCGTGAGGGTATGCTCTCCTGCTACGGGTAAGCTGACATCCAACTGATAGATGGCTTGACCTGAACTGCTGAAGATTTCAAGGCGTAGGCTAGGAAGAGGGATTTGCGTGCTTATTCTAAAGTTGACGTTTTCTGAGCTGGGGTTAGGATATACTACAAGTTCTATCTTATCGGAAGGCGCTAAGATGTCGTCGGTAGAGGATATGAGGGCACAGCCGGTGTACTCTTCAGAATTAAAAATAGGGCCGGAAATATTCAGAATATTCCATCCTAAATTATTGACATCGGTGATTTCTGTCTCGATCTCATCATTGGGGTTGACCGAGGCGTAAATCCTGGGAAATCCTGCTGCTAGCTCTTCTGGAATGATCCACTCAAAGGCAACCAACTGACGTTCGCGGGATGCGAGTGGACTTTCGGTTAAGGCAAGGGTAGCCCCGTCGGTATCGATCAATTGAAAGAAGTCGCCGTCACCGGTGCAGAGCCAAAAACTGACGGGTACTGGCGCATCCGTAGGTACCAGGCTAAAATTATGAATAGCTGCAAAAATGGTGATGGTGTCTCCACGTTCAGCATCGGCCGGCGAATAAGTGATGCCGCGAGATTCTTGCCTTTTAAACTCATCTTCAATCGTGATTCCCCTTTCGGGCCACAAGCGAAAAGGCAACAGTAAGCCTGGATCAGGCGCCTGCCCGTAATTAGACTGCCACCAGGTAGGCGTTCCTCCTGGAGGAGCCACCTCTGGATCTACACTGTAGTCTAAAACCAATGCACCATTAGAAGCCCAATAGTGGTAAGGAGTGACCCGGTAGTTACTTTCCAGTCCAGCCTCGTGATTACGCAAACTGACACCGAGGTTGACCGTTTCTGAAACCGTGGTTTCGTAGGTAGAGATATCTTCCCGGTTATACTCTCCAGATACAGCGACCGAGAGCTCTGCGCCTACGCCAAACAATTTTTTACCGGCAGTAACGGTAACGCTACCACTGATACCAAAATTGGAAGTCTGAGTGGTACTGGAAGCTTGTACATCGGTGAAGGTGACATTAAAATCTTGCTGAGAGGTAGCGTCTACCGTATACGCATCGTCGCCCAGCTCTCCGCTCTTAATTAAGGTCTGAAGCGTTGGATCATCATTGAGGGAGGCGTAGCTAGGATAAGACATAATATTGCCTACTTCATGTCGGGGAAAGTAATCGAATGCCGTCCAGGAGTCGGTATTGAACCAAGTGCGCTGGGAAATAGTGGGCGTGACGGTGGCTATACTCCCCAGCAAGCTATCGCCTTCGAATACGGGGTACTCATAAATTCCATAAGTGGCAATAGTAGCAAAAATCCGGTCTTGGGTATTGGCGGTTACTTGTGAGGCTACCGTAAAGGACTGGCTGCTGGATTGATAAGCTTCAAAGCTTTCTCCGTAGGTAGCTTCCAATTCTACTTTGACATCGACGCTAGCGCCACCTTCTGCTGATAGGCCAACCGTAGAGGCCCAATCGCTTTTGGCGGTAGTAGAGGCTACCACCTCGGTGGTCTGCTCGCGGCTGTAAGTCGCTAAAAATTCACATTCGTCGAAGTCTACACAACCATTGATGTCCACTAACTCATTATTGATAAGGTCGAAATGGATAGGTGGTGCATTCAGTACAACCAGTGGGTGCTGGTAGTCGGCTACCTCGAAGTAGCTCGGTGTGCCAATGCGAATTTCATCGGCATCGAGGTCACTGGCCAGCAAGTGGTAGTGGAAATATTCATCGTCATTTACATTTTGGATACCAGATTCAAAATATCCTCCTAAGGCCAATTGGTCGGTACCATCATCATTGTAAACATATATTCGCTGATTGAAAAAGGGGGAAGATGCATCGGTTCCCGTTAGTCTCTCCGATACCGCTACAACGATTTCTTCTTTACGGTCTCTATCCAGATCAACTACCTGTAGCATTTGTATGGGTGTAGGGCCTTCGGAGAAATTTCTCACCCCAGGGTTGGCTGTGTTTTGAAAAAAATAATCAGCTGGCTCGCCATCATATTTAAGTATTTCTATTTCGATAAAACGGCTGAATCGTCCATTTACATTGACCAAGCTTTCTGCATATCCAATTACAATTTCATCTGCTCCCGATGCAGTCACATCCCCCGCTTCCAAATTTATGATTGCTTTCGCATTATCTTGAATGGAAGCAACTCCATCAAAATCTTCAGTATGCCGCCCAAGTACGATAAGTTGTTGTAGCAGATTAGTATCGGCTTGCGTCTCTTCTACTACATCAACGGGCTGGAGCACGATGACTTCGACACCGTTATCATTGTTGACTTTATGCCTAGCTAAACCGAGGGCGATCTCGGGGGCCAGGTCTCCGTTAAAATCTCCGATGGCTAAATCAAGATTCCCGTTGGCTGTTGATGCGTCAGTGAGCTCAGTGGTTAAAGCCAATTGATAACCTTCGGCTTCGTAGCTAAATATTGATACAGTGGTCTCCTCTCCATAGCTATAGGCCAGTACGACTTCGTCATTTCCATCCAGCGTTAAATCTTCAAAGCCTAGATCAAAGTAGGGGACCTCACTACCCGTACTTCCGATCGACGTAACTGGAATGACTGTGGTGATGGTATTATCTGAGGCTATTTCAAGATCATCATCTATACCCAGAAACCTAAGGTTAAGTTGGAAGGCACTGGAATTTGAACTGCCCGTCAGGTAGGCAATAACCACTTGATTATCCGAGCTAGCGGACAGCTTCGGATTGACCATTTTCGTGCTGGGCTGATCGGGTACCGCCGAAAGCATATTGCAGGTCGGATTGGGCCGTTCAATTTTATCAATAAATACTCCACTCGAGGTGGCTGAATTAGTCGGGTCTTGCAAATCATAGCCGAGCGGATGATAGAACAACAACAGCTCGCAATCATCGTCCTCAATCAGTCGCAGGAGCTCAGAGCGACCATCTTGATCAAAATCGATTAACAGAGGAAAGCTCTCGCGAAAATCATCGGCTACTATTGGGTTAATTTCTATCGGATCGAGACTACTGAAAGTCGTAGTGGAGCCCCTGACGAGATCAAGCGCCGGGTCATTAGTAAGATCAAAAAAATCAAAGGCACGACTACTTGTAACTGCAGAAAGAGGGTTTGATGCTGAGCTAAACAAGATAAGTTCACTCGACTCGAGCAAGCAACCAGTAGCGATCATCTGGTCATCTGTATTGCTGCCTTGATAAAAAGCAGCGTTGCGGACCTCATCTTGTGCCGGTAGCGACCATGCGGTCAGTAGGATCAGGGTCGAGAGGAGCTGTTGACGAAATGGTAGTCCCCCGAAGGAGATTGTAGGATTAGTAAAATCGGGCATCTGAGAAATGGGTTGTGTGAAAGAATCCAACCCAAAATTGCTGGCCATTTTCTCCTTGGACAAGGTGGTAATCCCGCCTATTAAGATACCGTAGAAAACCACGGTTTAAGCAAAATTGCAAGTGGGACACAGCTTAATTAGAGACCATTTGATCTTTGCAGACCAAGCTAAAGCAGGTTTTGGCCAGGAAATACCAATCAAAGGGTGAAAAGTTTTATTTTTAGTTTTAAAGCATAGTTTCCTCTACCATGTCGATAAAGCTAGCTATTACAGACGATCATCGTTTGTTTGTTGAAGGTATGCGATTGATCATCGATTCCTTTCCAGATATGGAGCTGGTACTGACCGCAGAGAACGGACAAGAGTTATTGGATGCCATCCCTACGAAGCACCCGGATTTGGTCTTGCTCGATCTCAAAATGCCCGTCCTGGATGGAATCGAAACCACCCGCATTCTTCGCCAACAGTATCCTAAAGTGCGGGTGCTCTTACTATCCTTGCATGATGATGAAAGGCTAATCAGGCATTTAATGGACCTGGGAGCCAACGGCTATTTGCTTAAAAATGAAAAACCAGCAATTGTTCAGCAGGCCATCATTAGTGTCATGGAGAATGGCTATTACTTCAATGATTACGTCAGTAGAGCTCTATTAGATAATCGCGGTTCAAAAAACTCAAAACGTAATAAGCTCTCTTCCAATGGGAAATTGGCGCAATTCACGCAGCGTGAACTCGAAGTACTTGCTCTGATTTGCCGCCAGCATACTACGAATGAGATTGCTGAATTACTCTACATCACGCCCCGCACCGTAGAAGGTCACCGAAAAAATTTAGTGGACAAATCTGGTGCTCGGAACTTAGCAGGACTCGTCATCTATGCCTTGCAGAATAAGTTGGTTGATGTACCACGACTCTAGCAAAAGCAAGTATTCACTATTCTCGAAAACGGCCAAACTCCAGTACCAAAAAAACATAGATTCTTTGCTATTCGATTTGCTTCCCTGTAACTTAAACAAAGAAGTGATTTAAACTTTTGTAATCCGACTGCGCGGAAAGCTAAGCAGAACCTGGGCTTCGCTGTTTTTTTCGTCCATAGCTGGGGCTATGCACTCAAAAAGGCAGCTTGCCAGAACCTACTTGGCTTTTCGCTCGCCAGCAAGAAATAAGTTTAAATCACTTCAAAATGATCTTTCACGATCAAATAGTTAAGTTAGTAGCACTATCAGTCAAAGTAAGCCCATCACAGTTCGAGCGAAATTCAGTACGTACCTGACTGGATATTTAGTTGCTGTAGTGGCAACCCTATTACTCAATGGCGCGCTGGAGCTGGCACATTTATTGAGCCACCAAGGAATTACTGACCACACATTATCAACGCATGCTCATCATCATCGACATCCGCATTCACATGCTCATGATCACGATTCTAGAAAGATAGACCATAAACACAATTTTTTATCTAAGTTTTACCTATTTGATGATTGGTGCCTATCTGAACATCCTTTTCCTTTGTCCTTAAGCGATAATGAAAAACACCATCGCATACGCCATAGCATTACTGAAGATGAATTAAAGCCTCAAGCAGAGGCCCCCTTCCCCGACAAGTCCAACTACGAAAAGATAGTCTTGTCATTTCCTTATATACGTACGTTTATTGATCCTCCCGACCTAGGCTAAAAGGACAAGGTAGTCAGCTTCATGACTAACTACTTTTCCTCCTAAATGATTGGTGTTCCTGATTCGAATCTAGCAGTACAAATAGCATGCTGGAAAGACTAGGCTCGTATCCTAGTAAGCCGTACCGAAGGCTACTTTACTACTCCTCAAACGGTTCCTTACCAAGCTTAGATCAGGAAACTATAGAAACTCTTTAAAAAAATGCTTTTCCCGCGGCACTACTTATAGTTGACCCGCAGCTCGCTGTATTTAGTCTGCTAATGGTAGGTACTAAGAATAAGCGAAGGATTCGCTTATGTGGCATAAAGCACCAACTTAATAAAAATGCACTACGCTAAGAATAGCAAACAGCTATTCACCATACTCTTTTTTTTAATATATCTGACGGTTTTTAGTCAAAACAATGCTAGCATTACCGGTACTATCCTGACAGAATCCGGAGTAGCACTAGAAGCCGCGAACGTAGCTCTTGAAGGTACGTCGCGTGGCTCGACTACCGACGCAAATGGAGTGTTTAGTATTGAAAATATTCCTCCGGGTAGTTACAATCTGATGGTCAGTTCAATTGGTTACGATACCTATCAGCGCCGGATTAATCTCAGTGAGGGCGAACGGTTAACTTATGACATCCAACTCGGCGCAGCGAATATTGAATTAAACGAAATCTATATCGTTGGGGCCGCTTTGAACCCCGAAAACCGAACCATCACAGTCAACGAGATCGGGCAAGCTGAAATACAATTGCTTAATGTCGATATCCCAATTCGTATCATTGAGCAGATACCGGGCGTAGACCTTTCGGCCTACAGTCAGGGTGGCGTGGCTGACCAATTCTCCATACGGGGCTTTGGTGGTGCTGGCCACGAAGGGCAAGCCGGCGTACAGATCGACGGGGTATCGCTCAATGAAGCTGAGGGCCACTCGGATGGTTATGCAGACCTTAATGTACTTATCCCGCTTAATCTCGAAAGTGTGAAAGTGTATAAGGGGCCTTCTTCCGCTTTGTACGGCCGCTTTGCCGAGGGCGGTACGCTGGCTTTAGAAACCCGTAAAGGTGGAAATTATCAGGATTTCAGCCTCAGCGGGGGTGCCTTCAATACGCTAAACGCACAATTTGCACTGGGCAAGGAAACCCTACTGCAAAATTCAGGCCGACAGCTATACACCAACCTGGCCTTCCAACTATTTCAATCTGATGGCTACGCAGTAAACTCCGACCAACTTAGAGGCAACGTAACGGGGCGGCTTGGATACGAGATTTCCGACAAAACTGATATTGCCTTGTCGCTGCGTGGCCATTCGAGCGAATGGGATGCAGCAGGCTACATCTCTGAGGAACAAGTGGAAGACAGAGATCGCAGGACACTACAAGACGCGAACGCCGAAAACGATGGAGGCTCCAAGGAGTTTTACTCTCAGCGCTTAGACATCAACCACAACTTTAGCGACAATCTTAGGATGCTGGTATTTGGCTATGCCGTACAGCAAGACTTTACCCGCTTCGCTAAATTCGGCTTTACTCCCGGTGGTCAAACCGAACGCTTTAATACCCGAAACGTCTACGCGATCGGCGCCAACCTCAATGGCCGCAGTCTGCTCGGCTCAATTGATCTCAATTGGATCGCAGGTACGGAGTACTACAGTGAAAGTACCGATCGATTACGCTGGCAATCAAGTGACCGCATTCGTGGCGACTTATTTTTGGATCGCCAATTTGACGTGCAGACCGCTTCCGTTTTCGGCCAAGGAGAGTTGGACATCAGCCAGTACTTGCGCCTATCAATCGGACTGCGTTTCGATCAATATTTTGGTTCCTTCACCAACAGCGATCCCGACATCAATCCTTTTTCTCTCGATATGAGTACGTTGTCAAATTTTAGCCCAAAAATTGGACTGAGATCTACCATTGCCGAAGGTTTCGATTTAAGGGCAAGCGTATCGCAAGGCTTCACGCTACCGAACAGTGTCTTAAAGTACGAACGTGACAGTGACCTTGACCCATCTATACTCTGGCAATACGAACTCGGGGCTAGCTATACGGGTACCAGCTGGTTGACGCTCGATGTCGTAGGCTGGTTGCTGAATACGAGTAATGAAATTTTCGAAAACCCTCCCGGTTCAGGAGACTTCGTCAACATCGGAGAGACCTCTCGGAAGGGCATTGAATCCGAAGTCGTAATCAGCCCGCTGGAAGGCCTGCGGATAAGGGGCACCTATTCTTACACGGATACCGAAATTCAGAATAATCCGGAAGAGAGCTTAGAGGGTAAAGCGATTACCAACGTCCCCCAATCGATAGGAACCTTCGACATTTCCTATGCCTTACCCAACGGATTAGGGGCGCGTTTGATGTTCCGAGACGTTGGCTCCTATTTCACCAACGCCGAGAATACGGCTGGCTATGAAGGCTATAGCGTTACCAACCTTTTCCTTTTTTACAACTTCAACCAGCAGTCAGCTAATCAAGGCCGTCTCTTTGTCGAGATGCGTAACGTATTCGATTCTATTTACTCCGAAGTGGTATTCGGTGGTCCAGGGTCTCAGATCCTTACCCCGGCTCCCACCAGGAATATCATGGCTGGCGTTAGCTACAATTTTTAATCATAAATGGTTACTACCATGAAATCTATAAATCATTTGCTGCTAGCTTTGTTTTTCCTGGCTAGCCCTATGCTATTCCTTGCCTGCGGCGGCCATGAACACGGTCCCGATACGCATACCCATGACTCGGAAGAGGTCGGTCATACTCATGCGGCAGGCGAACGCGGAGACGGCCATAGTCACTACCATAGTCATGACGATCGTCCGCCCTTTACCTACCTTTCTATGAATGGAGAGTTTCACCTTAACCCAGGTGATTCGCTCTCCCAGAAGGACCCACGGAATCCTGGCCGCCTAATTCTTGAAACTAGCGATGAAAATGGCAGTTTAACAAAAATGACATTTTTTGACCACGACGATTTGAGTCTAAAGTTAGCCGAATGCGGTTACCATTTCATTGGTAGTCGCCCTGATCCTCACTATTATCCCGAACAGTCCAAAACGTCGATTTGGGACGTATTCGAGAAGGTAGAGGATTTCTCGGGTGATTGTATGAATTACCAATATGTACTCTCACGATCGCCTCATGGCGATCCCATCCACATGCACCTACGGTACGGGAATGACGTAGAAAGTATACTAGCAATGAGTAATGACGAGGAAGATGACCGGTTTAACCCTTGGTGGGCTACTTACTGCGATATCGACCGGACGACAGCCTGCGATTAATTCCCTAGAGAAATCAGCTCCCACCCTGCTATATAATGGCGGTGGGAGCTGATTCACTCCGTAAACACCTTTATCACCTGCTGCCCAACCTGGTCGCCCACTTCCAGTCCTACTTCATTATCGGTACGAAAATGCACGCCACCTTCAAAGCGGGACTCGGAGCACTCTCTGGCCAACTCCTGAAATAAGGCCTCATCTCTAGGAAACAGGAAAGACAGTACCCTGGCAATGGACCCCGCTACGGTGGTATGCCCCGCCGGGTAACCCGGAAAGTTGGGAGTGTCAATCAGAATCGGCTCGAAGGAAGGATCGTACTGAAAAGGACGGATACCCATGTAATGATATTTCCCGTCCCAGGCCGCAATGATACCGTCGAAACGGGCCGTATGAAAAACGGCATTGGCGAAGGCAGCTCCAAGGGGGTTTAGATCGTATTCCAGGATTTTTCGCTCGATCAAATCATCCCAAACCGGAGCATTTTTCCACTTCCAGGCGATTTCACTGCTTTGGTGGGATGTATTAAACTGCCGGAGCTCTTCCATATCGGCGGTCCAATCGGTGGGCGGCGGTGCAGGCCTAAATTGGTCGGGACGTTCTAAGGTGAGGGGCTGCCATTGTCTTTTCACGGGGCCCCAGGGACTGGGCGTCCCCGTCCAGAGACCTTCAGAATCCGGAATAGTTCCTTCCCAGCGACGGTCGGTACGGTCATGCTTAGCATATTCGAGGTACTGCTCAGCGATGTTGCGTCCGATTTTCAAGCCTAGTTCAATGTCAACGGGAAACTGTAGACCTGATGCTAGTCGGGCAGCCGTGAAGCTAGCCAACTTGCCGTCCAGCCATGCTTGTTGATCTGGAAAATAGTGTGCGATAACTCGATGTGCGGCCCCGGCAGCGGCGCTCCATGCGCAAACGAAAGCAGAATAATCTCCTTGCTGTCCGAGCGGTTTCAAGTTTGGATTATAGGCGTGAGGTGCTTGCTGGGAATGGGTATTTTTGTGTTTCCACACTTCCACTATGGCGTCGTAAATCGCCAAGTGCATAATGGCCACCCGACCTCCGTTTTTATGCCCCTGGTGGTTGCGACTCGCTTCCATGAGCAACTGGTGCCAGCGGTAGGAAGGATAAGCGTTGTTCCAGTAGTTGATCGACCATGGATCTTCGCGCTCCATTTGCTGCTGAGCGGCCAATACTTCAGCAATTTCAGCTTGTAGTTGTTCTTCATCAGTAGGCGGAAAGACCTGCGGAAGTACAAATTTAAAGGGCTCAAATTGAGAGTAGGCCATCTGCCCAAATATGGATTGGGGCATAATAAGCAGCGCTGTCAGGAAGAGAGCGGGCAGAAGTAATAGGGGGGGGAATTTCCTCAATAGATACATGTTCAGCACTTGAATAAGTTGACAACTTATACCAACAGGCTTATCCATGTACCGGTTCTACCTAACAACTAGAAACAAGGGCCTTAGTAATAGCGATTACGATATACGCTATACCGCTTCTAGCGAGTATATACTCTAGGCGGAGTCGGTTTGGATTCCCAAACCTCTCCGGCCTCGGTATAAAAAATAAAGAAAATGTACGGAGAATCCGACTGGTGAATTAAAGTTTAAAAAGCAAAAAAATGGCTAAGGCTGCGCTGGTATAAAGGTTAAATTAGATAGGTCAAAATGAACAAGTCGGAGACTTGTGGTGTTCAGCCATTCCTAATAAGAGATAAAGCCTAATAATGGGAGTGCAAGACCAATTACAGATTGAACTAGAAGGTGATAATCACGTCATGACGAGCATAGAAACCCCTATGCGATCTGACGCTTTCGACAAAACCGATGAAGAGAAAATTGCAATAATCCAGGATCATTTTGAAGTGATCATGGAAACTTTAGGCTTAGATTTAACGGATGACAGCCTAAAGGGTACACCCTACCGCGTAGCTAAGATGTACGTTAAGGAAATCTTCTCGGGTCTCAACCCTGCTAACAAACCTAAGATTTCTGTCTTCGACAACAAGTATCAGTACAACAAGATGCTGATTGAGAAAAACATTTCTCTATCCTCATCCTGTGAGCACCATTTTCTCCCGATCACTGGCAAGGCCCAGGTGGGCTACATCTCCAGCGGGAAGGTGATTGGCTTGTCAAAAATGAACCGGATCGTCGACTACTTTGCGCGGCGCCCCCAGGTGCAGGAAAGAATGACCGTGCAAATCTTTAATGAGCTGAGAAAAGAGCTCGATACGGATAACGTGATCGTAGTTGTCGACGCCGAACACATGTGCGTTTCGGCTCGGGGAATTAAAGATCCCAGCAGTTCTACCATCACCATGGAGTACGGCGGTAAATTTAATGAGGCTACTTACCGCGATGAATTCCTCCGTCTAATCGAGTAGGCGCAATAATTCTGCCTTTAAGCTGCAGGGCGATTGAACTTAATTCTCAAGTGACAAATACTTAACAGCTATTTCAAATCTAAGCTGTGGTATTGCTACTTTATGTAGTTAGTATCCCATATCAGTCCCTCAAAAGGAGTTGAAGAGCCAGGGAAAATATAGCAGAAAGGATTTCCTTTCCTTTTTGGGACAGCTAACTTTAGGCGTAAGTATCCCCCCATCAATAACCCTAACGAAATCGAAGAGCTAAGTTCACCATTTGCCGCAATCCCTGCTCAACAAGTACCCTTTTATGATGGCTGTGAACTAATTATTGAGCCAGATCCGAATGAATTTACGATTTGGGCTACTATTCGGAAATAATCCGACCCACTGTTGATTAGAAAAATTGGTGCCAACTACCCCTTCACTGACTACTTGGCAACCTATTTTAAAGTCTCCCCTTCCCTGCCAAAATAGTTAAAGTCCTCCCTTCCCTACCACTTATGCTTGCGGCACCCAACTATATGTCCGAACTTAAGTTGCACGGCGTTTAGTCTTTTGATTTAAGCAGTTTTCATAATTCCAAAAAACGAGTCAGCTCTCATGAAAAGTAACTATCTAATTAGTTCCTTAGCCTTCTTGGCTTTGGTCCTCTCGGTATTTGTCACCGAACTCAAAGCACAATGTCAGCTTGACGACTGGCAAATTTTACAATCCCTCTACGTCAACACCAACGGCAATAACTGGACGAATAATACTGGTTGGGAATTAGTGGACCCTGCGGTCAATCCCGACTCCCCTCCTCCTAACTGTGATCTCAGCAGCTTGTATGGAGTAGTAATCGGCAATGACGATCGCTTGCAAGGCATCAATCTGAGTGGAAACAATCTAGCCGGTCCCATCCCCGAAGAACTAGGCCAGCTGAGCAATCTTACCGCCTTAGACTTAAGCGGCAATAGCCTCACCGGCAGCATCCCTCCTTCCTTTAGCAATCTTACCAATCTCAACCAATTCGACCTTTCCAATAATGATCTGAGCGGATGCTACGACGTGAGCCTCGCATCTTCCATTAACCTGGCTGATGAGCTATTACCCGGCGGCACCGTCTATAGCCGCCCCGCTACCGGAAACTTGACCGTCACTGATTTTGATCCTACCAGGGACCAAATAAACGTTGGTCCACAGTCCATACACACCCAGATCGTTATTGACGGTCCAACTGGATTAACCTTCCAGAATATGTTCAATCAGAATTCGACCTTGATCATCGAAGGTGTTTTCTTTCAAGATCTTCAGTGGTTTAATTTTCTCCCCATTGCGGATGCCCACCTCCAGCAGGATATGAGTGCGGCGCTAGCCTACGAAAACTGTACGGGCCTATCTCGTCCCAACACCGTCTACATCCGTTCTCATGAGCCAGGTTTAGTAGAGGAAGTGAATTTTGATCCTGCTACCGACAAGATTAGTTTCTTTTACCTATGCGTACGGGGCGACGAAGGCGTCAACTTCACGGTAGAACAGACTCCAGCTGGCGCAAGATTTTATAGTCCCTATACCGGACAAAGTATGACGCTACTAGACGTTGACTTCTCTGAACTCTATAGCTCTCATTTTGAGTTCCGGGCCAATCAATTAGAGGATAATCTAGTCGGCCGAATTGATCTGGATATAGTCATTCCGGGCTTTCAAGTCGACGACAATAATGTGTTCAACGGAAAGAGTGTACCCATGGCCGGTGGCGTCGACCAGGCACCTTATCACATCTTTAATCATGACGAGTATACTGGCTCTCCCATCTGCGATTTATCCAACTCTGTGCTTTGTGGATTTGATAATACCGCCATCAGCGATGGCAATAACTTTAACCAAAGCTGGGAACAATTTTGTGAATCTGGTGCAGGTACTTGCTCCGCGCCTACGGTTATCATTGATAGTCCTAGTGAAAACTCAGGTCTACAGGTCAACCTCGGAACTACCATCTCAGCGACCGTTACCGACGAAGACGGAAGCATTACCAATCTAACCATCGAAGTAGATGGGATGCCCCTTTCCGTGAATGATAGCTCAGGAGATACTTATACGGCCAGCTGGACACCGACTGCAATCGGCATTTCCACCATCACGGTTACCGCCATTGATAACGATGGTTTAGTGACAACGGCAACTCGCACTGTCACGATCTACCTGACCAATCCGCCACCAATCGCCAGTTTTATTGCCACTCCCGACTACGGAGCTCCTCCCTTATTGGTAACCCTGGACGCCTCTTCATCCAGTGACCTCAACGGCGATGAACTTACTTACTCCTGGGACCTTGGTGATGGTAATTTTGCCACTGGAGTTATCGTCAATCACACTTATCAGAATGAAGGCAACTATCTGGTAACCCTTACCGTGGATGACGGCAACGGTGGAACGGATAACATCTCCAGCCCCGTAATCGTAGTTGCCCCGAATTGCGACCTGGCTTTGCACTACAAAACCCCGGACAACAATGCAGGAAGCGCCACGGATAATCAAATCCGCCCTCATTTTCAACTCTACAATAACGGAGACGACCCCATATCCTTGCAAAATATCACCATTCGTTACTGGTACACCAGAGAAGGAATGGAGGCACAGAACGCCTGGGTAGATTTTGCTAGCGTGGGTAACGAAAATGTTACTACTGAGTTTGTAGCCTTAACGTCGCCCGTTCCCGGCGCTGACCACTACCTTGAAGTCGGCTTCACCGCTGGTGCCGGCTCCATCTCTCCCGGTGGGAACAGCGGTGAAATTCAAGCGCGCTTCGCGAAGGACAATTGGTCCAATTACGACGAAACAGATGACTATTCCTACCAGATGGATTATGCTTCCTTTACGCCCTGGAATAAAGTGACCGTCTACTGCAATGGCCTACTCGCCTGGGGAGACGAACCAGAAGGTGTAAATGGAGGCGGGAATTCAAACACTTCTCCGGTAGCTTCCATCCTGATCGATAATACTACCGGCCCAGCCCCCTTGCACGTCCATTTCGACGCCAGTGGCTCCAGTGATCCAGATAGTGATGCTTTGTCCTTTGACTGGGATTTTGGGGATGGCAATATCGGTGTCGGTAGCTTCCAGCACCATACCTATTTTTTCATTGGCACCTACAATGCAGTACTAACGGTGGAGGATGGCAACGGAGGAATAGATACCGAAGTAGTCATCATCACGGTAACACCAGCTGATGACCCTACCTCAACCCATGATCCAACCGATGCAGATTTGGCCAGCAAACTAAAAATCTGGCCTAATCCCACGAGCCACCAGACATTTATAAGCTACGAATTGCCCTATGGTGGTTTAATTGAATTGTCCATTATTGATCCAATGGGAAGAGTGGTCCGTACCATTGCAGCTGGCCGAGAAACGGCAGGTGCCCACACCCTAGAATTGAACACGCAGGAGATAGCAGACGGTATGTATTATTTACAGCTGCTGGGTAGTGATTTTCGCATCATGAAGCCGCTGATTATCTTAAGGTAGCGGTAGCCTCAAACATCGATCATTGGCTAGATTTTGGTATTTTCCTGATAATTCCCCATAATCAGGGAGAACAGCTCTCTAGCCACCGAAGATGAAGAACAACAGCAGGGAGGATTGGATCAGTCACGCCTACCAAATGGTAACCAAAAGGACTTCAACAAGCTGACTATTCAGGCACTTTCTAGGTCGATTGGCAAGAATAAATCATCCTTCTATTACTATACTCTTCACGAAGTGATTTGGGCATATACGGAGGTGCCACCTACAGTCCTAAAATTTAAGGTCAGCAGTGATCGTATTTCCTTCTTGTAGGCTTTAGCATTATTCAAGAAATCGATGACTCCTTTTTGGAACATATCGTATGTCTCGTAATAAATCGAATTGATCGCTCTGCGTGGACTGGGCATTGATCGAGTCTGTGACATCATACACCAGGTGTTCTGGCTTCGTGGCCCGCACCGCACCGTTGATGTTGACCCGCTTGCGACCACTGTTGCAATCAACCTCAAAATCCTGGCCTTTGCGAATCCAGCCCCGCCCTGTCTTCGTATTGTGCGTGGGGTGAACGCCGTCAGCGTAGTAAACCTCGGCCATTCCCGTGGTTACCTCAGTCAATAAGCCCGGGAGCTGCTCTTCGAGAAAAACGCGTTTCGCCTCTTCGTCGGCCTTGCTCGGCACCGCTTTGGTTTGCTTGTAAGTGAAGCCCAAGCGATGTAGCATATCGCGCATGCCGGAGACGGTGTAACCTACTGTGAAGTTGTCCTCAACCCAGGCGATGATGGGCTTAACGTCCAGATATAGATGTTCGTCAAGGTGCCTGGCCAGGGTTTCTTCCTGATCTATAGTCAACTTACTTGCGTACGGTACATAGTTATCTGATAAATACTCCTCCAGGTCTTTAGTAAGAAAGCCTTGGAGATAGCGACGAATGGTATTGTCATCGATACTCAGACTTAGCTGGATATCCGCTAAACTCAAGTCGCGATGAAGCATGAGAATGACCGTGGCTTTGATAAACCGACGCCGGCGAAAACGCTCCTTCTTTTGGATCGTCCGCAAAATGGCAAGTTGCTCAGCCGTAAGATCAAGAGCCATGGCCAAAAAATACAACATCTTCCCAAGTCACTTCGCTATGAGTATAGTAACTCAATGTGATGGTAATCTTAAATAATTAAGGCTGGCAATTAAGACCAAAGTCAAAATTACCAGCCTTTCCATTAAAACGCCAATTTAATTTTCTACCACCACTCGCTTACTTACCGCTCGATCAGCGTCGTAAGCCCGCAGCAGATAAGCACCACTCGCCAGTTGCAGCTCTGCTGGATCAATCGTCACGCGTTGATCACCACCTTCAGCAAAGGACCGCCGCAGCAGCAGCTGCCCGAAGGGATTAAGTAACACCAACTCAAAGGCTTCTCCTGGCGCAAAGCCCTGAATAGCTACTGTGAACGGTCTATCACTAGGATTGGGCCATACACGCATATCCAGCTCAACACCTTCGCGGGAGGTCTCCACACTAATCTCAGGCTGCGTCAAGACGGGCTGCACATCCGACCGATCACTGATCACCTCCGCTAATTCCTCTACTAGCTTCAGGTTGTGATGATCCATCCAGGCAATCTCCCCGTCGGGCCTTAGGCCAACTTCACCGTAATCCGTTGGATCGATGTGAATAGTGTAATCCTCCACTTCCCCTTCGAACTCATCAGCACATGGACCGCCGTAGCCACCGTAGCGCATCAGCACCCGCATGCGGGTATCGCCCGTCCGTGCCCATAAGGGGATTTGCACCGTTCCCACCTTCTGGTTACGGCCTCTGCCTTGATAGACCCGTTCATAGCCTTCAAACTCCCCGTTCTGATTGAAGTCAATCCATACTCGCCAGAACTCCACGTAGGAACCATCCTGGAAGCCCGGCCGCAGCCGGATCGTGTAATTGCTACCCTGTTCTACATCCGTGCTCAGCTCCGTGTAGTCACCGTAACCATCATCATCCCCCGTCCAGTTATCGATCGTATTCAGATTTACCCGGCGGATGTACTCATACTCCGTAGAGACCTCCTCCGGGATACAGTACTCTAGGTCCGACAGACAAGCCGTTCCGCAGTAACTGATCGCATCCACTTCAAAGTCGGCATAAGACGTGAAGTTTCTAATCCACAAACTATTCACGCCTTCCTGCTGGATAGTAATCGGTACGTGTACAAAGAAGTCCGTTACCGTGGTAAAGAAGATATCATTCAACAGGCTCGAGTTGCCGTTAGGCGAGTTTTCGTAAACCAGCATCCGCGCTGGCAGTGCACCACCGTAATCACGCCGCTTCCAACTGATCGTCACTTCGCTACCCGCTGGCAGATAATCCGGCAGCAAGACCCGAATACCGTCCAGGTGCTGATAGAACTTAGCGGATTGGCCATCGATTGGCCCTAGCAGATTAGCCGCTGACTGCACCCCGAAATTGCCGTAAGTAGCACTAGCATTACCACTCAAGGCTAGGGCTTCCTCCTCTTCGTCACATTCCTCTCCCGTATCATTGACGATCTTGGCTACGATGTTTGATTCTGCCAGGTATTCCGTACAACCCAGTCGGCGTGCACAACGAATGTAGTAGGTCGTCTCTTCGATAAAGTCGGGATCGTAGGTCTCGGTAGAATCCAAGGTCGTCCACTCGCTTAGCGGTAGCTCCGGATCCGTAGTTGACAACCACAGATACTCCAGCGGAGCCGGTTCTCCGCCCAAAGCGGGGCTAATGCTCTGGATAGTATCTGGGTCGAAATTACCACAGCTCACCTCCGTAGCCGCAATCTCTCCCCCATCGGTGGCATTATTACAGCCGTTGAGGATCGCTACCACTAACTGACAACTAGTACTACTACCCGCTGGGTCAGTAGCCGTCAACGTAACCGTAGTGCTTGGGAAATCGTCGAAGGTGAATACCGTTTGCGATAAGCTCAGACTAAAGCTGCAGTTATCCGTTGTGCCTCCATCAGCCTGCGCCGTAGTGATACTGGCTTGACCGTTGGCGTCCAGCGCTACTTGGAGATCCGTACAAACTACAACTGGAGCCTGATCATCAACGATCGTTACGTTGGCCGTACAAGAAGCCGTATTGCCACTAGGATCAGTCGCCGTTAGGGTGACTGTACTGAGTCCGGTATTTGCGCAGCCAAAGCTGTTTTGATCGATGCTTAGCTCGGCCAGTCCACAGGCATCCGTACTGCCGCCATCTAGTTCAGTAGCAGTAATATTCACCACACCGTTGGCGTCCAAAGCAATAGTAGTGTCTTTGCACACTACCGCAGGTGCTACCGTATCAAGGATCGTAACACTAGCCTGGCATTGTGCGCTCTGTCCTCCTGGATCTACCACCGTCAAAATCACCGACTGTGTACCGACATCCGCGCAAATGAATGCAGTCTTGGATAAGGACGAGGAAGCAATGCCACAGTTATCGGCACTACCGCCATCGATCTGGCTAGTGTTTAAACTAGCAGTGCCTAGCGCATCCAACTGGATACTCGCATCTTGACAAATGGCCGTTGGGGCGATGGCATCCGCTACCGTGACCGTAGCCGTACAAACGGCATTATTGCCGTTGGCATCTACGACTAGTAGCGTCACATTTCGGGGGCCTACATCCGCACAATCAAAGCTCGTTTTGGACAGCTGTACTGAAAACAGCCCACAGGCATCATTGGAGCCATTGTCGATCTGGTTGACCGTGAGACTGCCTTGGCCGTTAGCATCCAGGCTAACACTGGCGTTTTGGCACAGGGCCTGCGGAGCCGTATCGTCGATCACCTGGACGTTAACCGTACAACTACTCACATTGCCATTTAAATCCGTAGCCGTAACGGTGACAGCATTATCCCCTACGTCGGCACAGTTGAACTGTGTTTTATCGATGCTAGTACTCGCCAACCCACATACATCACTGATGTTAGTGGCTACATCATTAATTTGAATACTGGCCAGTCCTAAATCCGCCGATAATGGTAGCTCCAAATCCTGACAGCTCAACAGCGCTGCACTCGTATCACTTACCGTGACGTTGGCTAAACAGCTGGCGCTGTTGCCATTAGCATCAGTAGCAGTCAGGGTCACTACCTGGTTGCCCACTTCAGCGCAGCTAAAGCTACTTTGGCTAAGGGTCAGGCTACTTATGCCACAGTTATCACTTGAACCACCGTCTACCTGATTAGCACTTAAGCTCGCCTGACCGCTGACGGGATCGATAAATACAGCTACATCTTGACAGATCAGCGTGGGGGCGCTCACGTCTTGTACCGTCACCGTTGCTTGACAGGTATCTGCATTGTTCTGCGAGTCCACAACGGTCAGAACAAGACTGTTTTCACCAATATGGCTGCAATCAAAATCCGTTTGATCCAATAACAGCGTAGCCAGACCGCAGTTATCCGTAGAGCCATCGTTGACCTGCGCTGGTTCGATGCTTACTTGCCCGTTAGCTGCTAAGTCCACCACAATATCCAGACAAGTGGCCGAGGGTACCGATTTGTCGGCTACGTTGACCGTCACGGCACAACTATCGCTATTGCCAGAGTTATCAGTAACGCTCAGCGTGACATTATTCAATCCTACATCAGCACAACTGAAGCTGGACTGGCTCAGACTGAAGCTGGCGATACTGCAGTTGTCAAAGGAGCCATTATCGGTAGCTGATGCGGCCAGTAGACCCGTACCGTCGCCACCTAGAATGATCGACACCAGGGGCAGACAAACCGCCGTTGGAGCAGTAGTGTCGACTACCGTAACGGTAGATAGACAAGAGTTGCTATTGCCGTTGACGTCTAAGGCCGTTAAGGTCACGAGATTGTTGCTGCCCAGATTGTTACAACTCAGGGTATCCGTGTCAATGCTAACACTAGCTACACCACAGGCTTCGTCGATCCCGGCCTGCACATCAGCTACACTCAGTACGGCCAGGCCCGTCACCGAGTCGAGGGTGACGGTTGCATCCTGACAACTAAGCACCGGAGCTGTCTGATCCACTACCGAAACGGTGGAGATACAGCTGGCACTATTACCATTGACATCACTTACCGTGAGGGTGATCAACTGATCGCCAACATCGGCACAACTAAAGCTGGTTTGGCTGGCGCTAAAGCCACTAATGCCACAGGCATCACTTGAACCACCATCCAAGTCCGCAGCGGTGATACTCGCTTGGCCTTGGGCATCCAGGATAAGCGTGCGGTCAACACAAACCGCTGTTGGGGCCGTTTGATCGACTACTGTAACTGTAGCCGAGCAATTTTCGCTATTGCCATTTACATCCGTGACAGTCAGCGTGACGGACTGATCACCTACTTCAGCACAACTAAAGTTCGTTTGGGACAAGCTCGTGCTAGCTATTCCGCAAGCATCCGTAGAGCCACTATCGACCGCTGAGGCCGAAAGTTGGCCCACACCTGCGGAAGTCAAAATCACAACCGCATCCTGACAACTAGCTAACGGTACTACATTGTCGATCACTTCTACCGTGGCGGTGCAAGTACTACTGTTACCGTTGACGTCGGTTCCCGTTAGGGTCACCGTATTCAGACCTACATTTGAGCAGTCAAAACTTGAAACATCCACACTTAGGTTGGCAATGCCGCAGGCATCGCTGGAGCCGCCGTCTACATGTACAGAAAGTAGCGTCGCTTGCCCACTGGCATCCAGATTGATGCTGGTATTGATGCAAGTCATGCTTGGGGCGATAAGATCACGGAGCTGCACATTAGCAATACAGGTGTTGCTATTGCCATTGACGTCCATGGCGGTCAGGGTGATGGTATTGGGTCCTACCTGAGTACAATCAAAGCTATTCATATCCAAGCTCAGATTAGCGACACCACAAGCATCGGTAGATCCATTATCGATCTGGGCAGTCGTCAGGCTAGCTTGGCCGCTAGCATCCAAATCCAACGTGATGTCCTGGCAAATGGCCGTGGGTGCTACTTGATCCACTACCGTTACCGTAGCGCTACAACTAGCGCTGTTACCACTAGCATCCGCGGCCGTGAGCGTGATCGTTTGATCACCTACATCCACACAACCGAAGCTGGTTTGGCTGGCTGAGAAGCTGGCAATACCGCAATTATCACTGGATCCACCGTCCAGCGCTTGGGCCAATAGCGTCCCTACCCCATTGGCATCCAGCATTACCGTTGCTGCTTGACAAACCGCCGTTGGTGCCAACTGATCGACTACCGTCACCGCAGCTACGCAGCTGCCTAAATTGCCGTTGACATCCGATACCGAAACCGTCACGCCAACACTTCCTACATCATTACAGCTGAAGCTAGACTGACTAATGCTAAGCGTGCTATTATCCACTGCGCAGTTATCCGAAGCACTGACAAATACATCGCTGCTGCTGATGGTGCCTATGCCTGAGCTATCTAGCTGCACGCTAGTTGGTGAGCAGATCACAAGTGGAGCTATGCTATCGAGGACGGTAACTTCAAAAATGCAATCGGCCTGATTGCCTGCCGCATCGGCCGCCTGGATGTTGACCGTGGTCGTACCAACTGGGAAGAAGTCGCCGGTCAGGCTGTGTGAAGCGAAGGTGATACTTGCCCCAGGGCAGTTATCATCTACACTGATGTCGTCATAATCGACCGTGGCGCCGCAGGCATCCGCTGCGGCATTGACCGTGATGGGATCACGGTTGCAGTTGATCAAGATCGGTGCTTCGGTATCGTTAACAGTGACTTGGTAAGTACAGCTGCTTGAATTGCCCGAGGGATCTTGCACCGAGGCGGTAATCAGTGTGTTACCAAGTGGGAAAGTGCCACTATTAATAGAATCCAAACTAATGCCAGCAGCTGAATAGCTAATGGTAGAAATAGCACAATTATCACTGGCCATTGCTGCTGCTAAGCTAAAGATAGCTGAGCATTCAGACTCGTCATTATTTAGGGTGACATCCCCTGGGCAGCTAATAATTGGCCCTTCCTGATCAACTACAGTAATAGTAAAGCTACACTGATCAATACCCGTACTATTCGTAGCCGTTGCGGTAACTGTGCTGGTACCGACGGCGAATGCTGTACCTGGATCTTGAGAATAGGTAATGACTACTTCAGCAGCAGCGGCAGTATCACTCGCTGTAAAGTTGACAATGGTTTCACATAAACCAGGATCTGCATTTACACTAATGTTAGCCGGGCAGCTAATGGCTGGTAAAATGGGGACACAATTGCCATTGCCATCATCCTGGTATCCGTCATTACACTGACATTCAAATCCGCCATTGGTATTCACACAGAAAGAATTGGGTGGGCAATTGGCAGTGCCCTCCGAACATTCATCAATGTCAAAACATTCGGTAGCGCCAGGACCGCTTCCAAAGCCATTAGGGCAAGGGATAGGATCGGTGGTTGCACCAGGACAGAAGGTACCTGGGGGGCAAAGGGTAATCTGACAAGTCGTCTGATCGTAGTAACTGCCAGGAGGAGCCACCGGCTCTATGATTGTAATCGATTGCTGGCAGCTGCTCTGATTTCCCGAAGCATCTGTGGCCTGAACCGTCACGATGGTAGTTCCTAGTGGGAAATTGCCGCTATTATTAGCATCTAGTATGACTCCTGTTGCGGAATAGCTTATTGTAGGCATTCCGCAATTATCATTGGCCACGGCAGTCGGAACGCTAAAGGCACTAAAACAGCCAGGACCTATGTTGATAAAGCTTGTATCAGTAGCGCAAACTAGAGTAGGGACTTCATTATCAATTACCGTGACCTGATATTCACAGATGATTTCAGTGGATTGTGGCGTTTGAACAATGGCCCTGACTGTAGAGATACCGACGGGAATACTTTGACTGCTATCTATATTAATGATATTTCCACCGAGGGTATAGCTGATACTGGGGGTAAAGCAGTTGTCAGTTGCTGTAGCAGCCTGTAAATTGACGAGTGCACTGCAAGAATTGGGATCGCTTGTTAAACTGGTATCAGTGGGGCACGATGAAACAAGAGGTTCATTATCTAGGACCGTGACAAGATAGCTGCAACTTGCTTGAATAAAGGAGGAGTCTCTAACGGTAGCAATAACAGATGTACTCCCTACAGGGAATTGGCCACTGCTATCGCTGGACAGAAGCGCCCCTGGCGCTAAATAATCGATACTTAGAATGCCACAATTATCAGAAGCTATAGCAGGCTGTAAATTCACAGTGGCCGAGCAAAGTCCTGGATCATTAAATAGGACTGTATCATTGGGGCAAGAAATGCTTGGTGGCACAGTATCATTAACCGTAAGCTGATATTCGCAGAAGATGAAGTCGCCGAATTGTGAAGTTGGAACAGAGGCATTGATTGTATGAATACCGACTGGGACATTTAAACTATTGCTAATGTCAATAGCTAAGCCATTTAAAGTGTAGCTTATATCAGAGCTAAAGCAGTTGTCGGTAGTCATTGCTTCTTGCAAGTTTACAAGCGCAGAGCAGAGTCCTTGGTCATTATTTACGCTTGTATCCGCCGGACATGTAATAACTGGCTGTGAACTATCGAATGGAGCTAAAGTCCAGGAAGATAGCTGATTGAGGTTATTGAGATTGAAAATATTTGCAGTCAGATCATTACTGGTTTCCATCAGATTTAACCAGGAGCCACTATTAAACAACCAGAAACCAAGATTAGACTCCAGTAGCCCATTCAATTCGGCATCGAAGTATTGAAACTGGGCGTTGAGGTTAATATTAGAGCTAGTGATGCCATCAAACTCGAAGAAGCGGGCGATACCCTGGGCACCGCCACATACGGTTTGGGGTACATGGCCACGTCTGAGCGTGAATGTTCCCAGGTTGTCGGCCGAGCTTAGTACAAGCCCCATATTTCCCGGATTTAAATCAGCAGGCATATTGGCCGAAAGGGTTTTTAGTATAAAGCCGCCACTTGGCCCTAGAATGCGACTAGTCTCCGATTCGCCTAGGATGATACCATTGGCTGTTCCCAATTGTAGATTGTTGCCATTGAGATCGAGATTACCCAGACTCATGCGTAGCTCGTTATCGACCAGTATGGTATTTAGCAGTTGCGTACCATTACTCGATTTATTGAGTTGTAAATTGAAAAAAGTGGTCTGGCTGCTACCACCAATGGCCGATTGCGCGTCGGTAGCTGAACCAATAATGCTCACTTGACCAGTGCCGGCATCGAAGTTGCCATTATTGATGAACTGGGTGTTTTGTAATACGATGTTGCTACTGCCAACTACCTTAACGTGGCCACCATCGATGATCAGAGTATTGTTTTGAGCGGAGCCCGCCACAACCAGGCACAAAAAGCCTATGAGGATGAGAGATATCCTTTTCATAATTCAGTATTTAATGGTTGTCCGGAGAGCTTACTTTTCCGTGCTGATGCTGGTCTGAACAGCAGCCTCTAAAGCGGTTAAGCGTTGTGATAATTCACCGTATCGCTGTAGTTGTTGCTCCAGCTGGTTGATGCGTTCTCGAAGGGCTTCGTTATCTCGGGCCAGTTGCTGGGTCGCACTTACATTGAGCATGGCAATGGCTTCGTAATCGACGGTGTGGAAATCGTGGACTTCGCGGCCGTAGACGAAAAGGGTGAAGGGTACAGGGTATGAGGTACCTGGTACCAGGTATTGGCCATCGCCTTCGGCGGACCTTATGTCAAGATTGTCAACCTGGAAACGGGAGTCTTCAACTGCGATTACTTCGTGGATGTCGTTGCTGGTTTCCGTGATGATTTTGACACGGTCTCCGACTTGCAGGTCTGTAGCCAGTTCGATCCAGCCATCTCGGAGACTGGCCCGCTGGTAGATGTCGGGGATAACTTCGGTAGTAGTGGTAGTTACCGCCTGTGGAAAGACCTCGGCTACTTGCTGGGCGATGACCTTTTTGTGGGTATCTGTACCTTGCTGGATGGTGTCGATGTGCTGATAATCCGTGATTTGGATATCCATCAAAGTGGCTAGGTCATCTTGGCTGTTGGAGATGCCAAGGATGCTTTTGATGCGGGCGTCTGAGAAGGCATTAAATTCGAAGGCAGCAATCCTCGAATCAGCATAAATGGAGTAATTAGCAGGGCCAGAAGCAGCACCTGTATTTCCTGCTGGGCTTAGAAAGCCGTAAGAACCTACATTTGAGGTAGTAAATCCGCTGACTTCCAGTTTTGCTCTGGTTGGACTCAAAGTGCCAATGCCTACATTACCGTTATCTGAAATGTAGATGCGGTCATTTGCAATACCTAGATCACCACTTACTGGATCGGCACTTAGTAGTAGAAATGGAATGGGCTGGACAAAAGTCCTAAATTGAAAATCGTAATTTAAACCAATTCCACCACCGACTGGAAAGCCAGGTCTCCCACCTGCGTATGGCCCTGGATCCTGGGTAGACCATGCAGCAGACCCATCAGCAATCCAGAGCGTATATTTTTGTCCTGCTGAAACGCTCACGGGATTACTAAATGCGATTCTGAATAATCCGGTAACATTAGCTGCCGGGAAAGTCTCTGATGTAAGCAAAAGACCATTAGTCCCCTCTCCTGCGTAAATTCTAATGGTAGGTCCAGAGGGTGGGGCTGCAAGACTGGAAAATTCAATTTCAACTTCTTTCAGAAGCCCTGTATGTTCTGCTGTAAAAGATTGCCATTCACCAGTTTCTAGAGTTGGAAAAGCCCCATTGGAAAGGGGCTGATTAGCATCTAGTACTCCAGAACCGTTTGTAGGGGCATCCGTAGTTAAATTACCATTTGATAGATTACTACCAACTAAAGTCCATTGCGTGCCATCATATTCAAATAGGCCTTTTGGTGTATCCGTTTGATAGACCAGTAGCCCAGTTGCTGGATTTGTAATGGCTGCTCTTTGTGCGCTGGTCATTCTTGGGGGCAGGAAACCTGCATCAGTTGAAGAAACTTCCAACTTTGCGCTAGAGTTAGGAGTAGCTGTACCAATACCCAAATTGCCACTTGAATCTAGTGACATGAGGATGTCTTGGAAAAGGGGGGAGAGCTGACCAATAGGCTTTCTTAGCCACTGAAATAGGGGCGCATTATTGGTATTTCTAGAGTCAATCCGAAAAATTCCGCCTATGGCGTTAGTTTGAGAACCAGGTAATAATGTATTTACACTCAGATTGAGAATTGGTGTTGCTGGATTTGGAGCTTCCGTAGCTAAACCCATTGGGAGATTGGCATTAGAAATAGCGATGTTGCCATTTACCTCCAAAGCAGAATTTGGGGTATTCGTTCCTATGCCAACATTTCCACTATTTCTGTACACATTACCATTAGCCGTTTCCCAGTTGTTGATGTATGGGTTTAAGTCAACGGTAGATATACTACCGCTTAATCTTAAAGTGTCATTTATTTGTGATAAGTCCTGTGCGTAGGGGCTTAAGTCTACAGCTGTGTCATCGCCGCTTAAGCTTAAACTATTGGTCGATAGATCAAGTGATATGTCTTGTTCATACTGACCTAAATCTACGCTTGTCGCATCACCATTTAAGCTCAAAATATTACTAGATAAGTTGAGTGTTAGGTCTTGGGTATTGCTCTCAGAATTTACCCAGCTAACTTCACCATCTGAATTGACATATTGGACGAAGTTGGACGGATTAAAAGCCCAGAAATCCTTTAGGTAGGAGTTTAGCCTTGCACCTGTACCTACATAGGCTTGATTGTTTAAGCTAAAGGCAACAGCATAATCTCTCCCTAAAAAGTCAGGTGGGATATTAGGAACTGCGTCCCAACCGGAGCCATTAAACGTCCAAAAATTATTTGATTCACTGAGTTGGGCATCAAAACCAGTACCGACAAAGGCTTTGTTGCCTAGGGTAAAGGCCACAGCTCTATATCTTTCAAAAAAGAATCCTGTCGGAAACTCAAGTGGCAATTCGGGCAGCTGATCCCAGCTGCTACCATCAAATGCCCAAAAATCTCTGAGTAGGTCTTGATTAGCGCCTGTACCTACGTAGGCTTTGTTGCCAAGTATAAATGCCACAGCGCCTTCACGAGTCTGAAAATTGGCAGGAAGTGCATTTGTGGGGCTCCAGCTTGTTCCATCAAATTCCCAAAAATCCTTGAGGTAATTTGCTCCATTAACCCCCGTACCTACATAGGCTTTATTGCCCAGGGTAAAGGCCACAGCTCTAAATCTAGGTATAAAGGTAGTTGATGGAAATGGAGCGGGATTCCAGTTCGTCCCATCAAATTCCCAGAAGTCATTTAGGTAATTCGCTCCATCAAAACCCGTACCTACATAGGCTTTATTGCCAAGGGTAAAAGCAACCGCATTTCGCCTGGGCTGAAAACTACTCGGTAGTGCGGGTAGTGGATTCCAACTTGTCCCGTCGAATTCCCAAAAATCCTTTAGGTGATTTGCTCCATCAAAGCCCGCACCTATATAAGCTTTATTGCCCAGGGTGAAAGCCACAGCACTTTCCCGACCCTGGAAAGCTGCAGGTAGATCAGGTATCTGGGAAAAATCAGGTGGAGGTAAGGTCCCGTTGCTGAAAACTAAACCGCAATTTTGCAGCCACTGAAAACCATCGTAGGTGTTACTGCACTGATTATCCAAATTAAAGATGGTCAGGCCGATGGCCGGATTGCTGATGGCATCCCGCTGAGCGGTCGTCATGCGGGGGTAGAGGAAACCCTGGCTAGTGGAACGAACGTCGAGCATAGCCGAAGAGTCCGGCGCGGCATTATCTGTATTTATGCCGACCTGTGCATAGATACTAGACATACCACAGGCTATAATCAGTAGTGTGATTATCTTTTTCATTATTTTATTTTTAATGGAATGATTAATTAGCCCTGGCTTCGGACTGGGTTTGAATTAGCGTTTCAATGGTATTTAGGCGGGTTTCAAAGGCTTGATTTAGCCGCCTCAAAGCTGTATTGTCAAGCAGTAGTTGCTCATTTGCAGCTTCCAAAGCTTCTATTCGTCTTTGCTGCTCCTGGGTCGCACTCACATTGAGCATAGCAATGGCCTCGTAATCGACGGTGTGGAAGTCGTGGACTTCACGGCCGTAGACGAATACGGTACGGGGTACTTGGTACGGGGTACTTGGTATTGCTGAAGCATCACCGCTAACAGAAGCGGTCGTTTGGAGTCCACTTACCTGGAAACGGGTGTCTTCGACGGCGATTACTTCGTGGATGTCGTTGCTGGTTTCTGTGATGATTTTGACGCGCTCGCCAACTTGAAGATCAGTAGCCAGTTCTATCCAGCCATCTTGGAGATTGGCTCGTTGGTAGATGTCAGGGACAACTTCGGTGGCACGGCTGGTGACGGCTTGTGGGAAGACCTCTGCTATCTGTTGAGCGATGACTTTTTTGTGGGTTCGCCTACCCAGTTGTAGGGTATCAATATGCTGATAATCGGTAATTTCGATATCCATCAAAGTGGCTAAGTCATCTTGACTGTTGGAGATGCCAAGGATGTTTTTTACACGGGTATCTGAGATAGCTGCGAATTCGGCTGCAGTTATCCGCCCATCGGCCCAGATTGTCGAAAATACATCTCCGGATAAGCTTCCCGTTGCAGGTACTTGGTTTCGAAGATAGGTGTATATATAAGAGATTGGATCGCCAGATCCTCTTATAGTCAACTTCCCATTCGTTGGATTTTCAGTTCCAATGCCAATCCTACCATTAGATCGAATAAGATTGCCGTTAATTTCTTGCCATTTAATATTCTCCCAGGAAAGCTGTCCAATAGAATTAATAGCCTGCAAGTAATTATTAGGGCTTAACCTGTAAACAAGTGAGGCGAAAAATGAATTATCGCCGGTTCCTAAGTAAGCAGAATTGTTTAAGGTAAATGCTACCGCATCCGGTCTATTTAGAATAGGGGGTACTAAACCTGGCGATTGAATCCACTGACGGCCATCAAATCGCCAATAACTATCCAGTACATTATCAGGAGAATTTCCTCCCCCAACATAGGTTATAGCGTTGTTTAGGGTAAATGCAATGGCGTCAGACCTTTGCGAAAAATCAGGAGGTAGTGTTGGAAGTTGATTCCAGTTTGAGCCATCAAACTCCCAAAAGTCTTTGAATCGACTATTGCCAAGACGACCAGTACCTACAAAGGCCTTGTTTCCTAGTGTAAAGGCTACGGCATCGCCTCTAGCCGAAAAGTCATCAGGTAGTACTGGAAGTTGACTCCAATTCGTGCCGTCAAATTCCCAAAAATCCTTGAAGTAGTTGGCATCAGAATGACTAGTTCCTGTACCTATGTATGCCTTATTGCCCAATGTGAAGGCTACGGCATCACCTCTGGCTGCAAAATTGTCTGGAAGTGCTGGTAATTGATTCCAGCTAGTACCATCAAATTCCCAAAAATCCTTTAATACCTCTGAATTAGAATTGCGGCCTGCTCCCACATAAGCTTTATTCCCTAGTGTAAAGGCAACAGCACTGGCTCTTTCCAGAAAGTCGTCTGGAAGTGGCGGCAATTGATTCCAGCTAATACCATCAAATTCCCAAAAATCTTTTAATAATACAGCAGCAGATAGTCCGTTTTCACCCGTTCCCAGGTAGGCTTTATTGCCAAGCGTAAAGGCAACAGCACTAGTTATTCCAGGAATAATTGAGGCATTCATATCTTGGAAGCTAAAATCGGCGGGTGCATTTACCCCATTCGTAAATGTGTTACCACATTGCTTTAACCATCGTAACCCATCATAGGAATCTGTACACTGGTCATCCAAATTATAGATGGTCAGGCCTATAGTGGGATTATCGATGGTGTCTCGCTGGGCTGTAGTCATGCGAGGGTATAGAAAGCCTCGGCTGGTAGACTGCACATCGAGCATAGCCGACGAGTCTGGGGGCGTATTATTTGTGTTAATACCAACCTGAGCCTGAATACTGGCCATAGTACAGGCTATAATCAGCAGTGTGATTATCCTTTTCATTGTTGAGATATTATATCAGTTAGAAGATTACTTATCGGCTCGACTGATCGAATTGCCTTGTAGCCTGGCTTCTATTTGCGATAAGCGGTTTTCGAATGCTTCGTTTTGTCTTTGGAGCTGGGCATTTTCAGCTTCCAAGGCTTCTATCCTTCTTTGCTGTTCTTGAGTTGCACTCACATTGAGCATGGAAATGGCTTCATAATCGACGGTATGGAAATCGTTGATTTGGCGGCCGTAGACGAATAGGGTACGGGGTACTTGGTACGGGGTACTTGGTATTGCTGAAGTATCACCGCTAACCGAAGCGGTCGTTTGGAGTCCACTTAGCTGGAAGCGGGAGTCTTCGACAGCGATGACTTCGTGGATGTCGTTGCCGGTTTCCGTGATGATTTTGACACGGTCTCCGACTCGAAGGTCTGTAGCCAGTTCGATCCAGCCCTCTAGGAGATTGGCCCGCTGGTAGATATCAGGGATGACTTCGGTAGTGCTGGTGGTTACGGCCTGTGGAAAGACCTCTGCTACTTGCTGGGCAATGACCTTTTTGTGCATATCTGTACCTTGCTGGATGGTGTCAATGTGCTGATAATCCGTGATTTGGATACCCATCAAAGTGGCTAAGTCATCTTGGCTGTTGGAGATGCCAAGGATGCTTTTGATGCGGGCGTCTGAGAAGGCATTGAACTCGAAGGCAGCAATCCTCGCATCAGCATAAATGGAATAATTAGCAAGGGCAGTAGCAGTACCTGTGTTTCCTGCTGAGCCAAGAAAACCATAAGGACCTACATTTGAGGTATTAAATCCAATAACTTCCAGTTTGGCTCTGATTGGATTGAAGGTGCCAATTCCCAGATTTCCCTCTTCATTTAGTACCATTAATATATCTTCATTACTTGGACCTACTTGTCCACTCGGCTTTGATAGCCATTGGAACAAGGGGGTCAGAAATGCACTTCTTGAGTCAATGCGAAATAGTCCACCTGTAGCATTGGCCTCAACATTGGGTAATAATGCATTTACGCTCAGATTTAGGATCGGTGTTGCTGGATCTGGAATTTCTGTAGTTAAACCCATTGGAAGGTTGGCATTAGAAAGTGCGATGTTGCCATTTACCTCCAAAGAAGAATTTGGGGTGTTTGTTCCAATTCCTACATTGCCCTCAATAATAGCTCCATTTGCAGGCGCTGTGTTTGTACCTGAATAACTACTGCCAACGGTAAGTCCACCCTCAATATCGAGCCTACTTTGGGGAGAGGTAGTTCCGATGCCAACATTTCCGTTACTTGCGATGTAAAGGCGGTCATTTGAAATACCCACATCACCACTTATTGGATTAGCGTTTAATAAAGAAAGAACAGATGTAACGTAAGTTCTGAAGGTAAAATCGTAATCAAGACCTATTTCAAAGATCAAGGCACTGGGACGTCCACCTGCGTATGGCCCTGGAAGTTCCCGAAAATCCCATCCAGCAGATGGATCAGCCACCCAGAGCGTATATTTTTGCCCTGCTGAAACACCCACGGGGTTACTAAAAGCGTATCTTATAAACCCTGTGGTATTAGCTGGCGGGAAAGATTGTGATGTAAGCAAAAGACCATTAGTGCCCTCACCTTCGTAAATTCTAATTGTAGATCCAGAGGGTGGGCCGTTAGCGACAGCATATCCAATTTCTACTTCTTTCAGAAATCCGGTATTTTCAGCAGTGAAAGACTGCCAGACTCCACCTGATCCAATTGTGACACCACTAGTATTGGCAAGGGGTTGATTAGCATCTAGAATTGTAGAACCATTAGTAGGGGGCTCCGTAGTTAAACTACCATTTGATAGACTGGCAACTAAATTCCATCGTGTACCATCATATTCAAATAGGCCCTTAGGTATATCCGTTTGATAGACCAGTAATCCAGTTGCTGGATTTATAATGGCTGCTCTTTGTGCGCTTGTCATTCTTGGGGGTAAGAAACCTGCATCAGTTGCTGAGACTTCTAGTTTTGCACTTGGATTCGGTGTGTTTGTTCCTATACCCACCCGACCTGAATCATTTATATAAACACCCTCATTATCTCCATCACCAGATAACCAATTAGCAGCCAGTTGCAAATTGGTTGTAGCGCTATGGTTACCGAGATCATCACCAGGAACATTGGTCAGGTTGGAGCCATCGCCTGAAAGGGAATCTGCAGTAATTCTACCTCTGACATCCAATGCGGAAGAAGGGGTAGTGATGCCAATGCCAACGTTTCCGTTACTAGAAATTAATACTGCTTCTGTACCTGCCACATCGAATCGAATAACGTCTTCGTCAGCAGACTCTTCAAGCTGTATTCGTGTATCTGAATCGGTATCAAGGATAAAGGAATTAGGCAGTAACACACCATTTGATGGATTTAAGGCTTGATAGATTGGAGTAGCTGTTAAATTGTTAAATTCCCAGAGGTCATTGAGAAAAACAAAATTATTATTATCGTTTGCAAGACCGGTACTGATATAGGCTCGGTTATTGACGGTGAAACCAACTGCACCATGTCTGGCTGGACCGGGAAAGTCGTCCCTTTGTAGCCAGGCATCCGAATTAGGATCATACTCGTAAAAAAAGGAAGTTGGATTTATTTCGGTTAAAGTAAAATTTACGGTACTGCCAGATGCAACATATCCTTTCCCATCTAAGGTGAAAGCTGAGGCGTTCCAAAATCCTTCAGCCGAGGTATCTGGAAAATCTGCTTTTCGAGTCCAGGTATCTGTTGTTGGGTCATATTGGTAGAAATAATCGGAGTTTGAAGACACGCCTGTAAATCCGGCTCCGACGTAGCCTTTACCATTTAGGGAGAAGGCAAAAGCCTCTGAACGTGTCTCATCCGGTAGAGTTTCTCTTTGAATCCAGCCCGACATAGGATCATACTCCCAACACTCGCTTGAACTACTTGGCCCAACAACAAATGCACGATTATTAATCGTGAAGCTGACGGCTTCTGTTGTTAGGTAGGGGAAAGGTTCTATACTTGTCCAACTATCTGTGTCTGGATCATATTCCCAGAAATCTTTTGAAAGGAAACCACCTGAGGTAACTCCTGTACCAATATATCCTTTACCGTTAATTGAAAATCCAACTGCACCCCATCGTCCTCCTCCTGGTACATTTGCTTTTTGAGTCCAAGAATCGGATTCGGTATCATACTCCCAGAATTCATTTGTAATTGTGTTAAATTCATCTATTCTACCCGCTCCCACATAGGCCTTGCCATTAATGGAAAAGGAAACAGCTCCTTCTACACCGACAAATGGAGCATTTTGTTTCTGGATCCAAATACTGTTCGCAGGGGGTATTATAGAATCCATTGTCAAGCGTAGGGGGCAATCCTTCATCCAATTCGTACCGTCATAGATATCCGTGCACTGGTCATCCAGATTGAAAATGCTTAGGCCTATGGCCGGATTGCTGATGGCATCCCGCTGGGCTGTAGTCATTCGCGGGTAGAGGAAACCCTGACTAGTTGACCTAACGTCGAGCATAGCCGAAGAGTCCGGCGCGGCATTATCAGTATTTATGCCAACCTGAGCGTGAATCGGAGGAACTACTAAGCCGACGAAAACAAGTAGAAAAGCTATTAAGCGAGTACTGCGAAATTGGGTAGCATTCATTTTTAGAACGATTGTTTCCCCAAAATTCAGGGTATACTCTCGACCCGGATTTACCCATTGTCCAGTTCCATTGTACTATTGTCTGAGGACTTGACCTATTGTCCAGAAGATGTGTGATATTGTCCGAGGAGGTCTATTACCCCTTCATTATGAGTGATTTACGAAACAACGCTCCTCATTCTCTCATACTACTCGGCGAGGTGCCAAACTGCCGGGTAAACTGTTTACTGAAGTAATCGGGCCGGCTGAAGCCAACCTGGTAAGCAATCTCTGAAACCGACAAAGAAGTATGTTGTAGCAACTGCTTGGCCTTTTGCAAGCGTACACTGCGCAAGTACAGGTTGAAGGACAGGCCGGTCACGGCCGAAAGCTTGGCATACAAATTAGATCGGCTCATCCCGACAGCCTTAGCCGCATCGCTGGCTTTTAGCTCAGCATTGTCCAATTCTTGCTCTAGAAACTGACGTAGTTTTTCTAGGAACTGCTGCTCCTGATCATCGGCAGAAGCGGCCAGCATCTGGTCAGTTGGGGCTAGCGCTAATTGTTGGTATTTGACCTGAAGCTTTTTGCGGATGGCTAGGAGATTATCCAAATTTACCAAGAGCTCCTCCTGATTAAAAGGCTTTGGTAAATACACATCGGCTCCGTGTTTCAAGCCTGCCAGTCGACTGTCTAAATCTGCCTTAGCCGTTAGCAGCACAATAGGAATATGACTCGTCCGCTCGTCTTGCTTGAGAATTTCCGTGACTTCAAAACCGGTTTTTTCCGGCATCATTACGTCAGAAACGATTAAATCTGGGCTTAACTCCATTGCTTTATCGATACCTGCCCGCCCATTATATGCAAACGCCAATTCATACCGAGACTCCAGGCATAAACTAAGATATTCTACTACATCCAGGTTGTCCTCAATGATTAGTA
Organism: Bacteroidota bacterium; assembly: GCA_039030655.1. GTDB lineage: Bacteria > Bacteroidota > Bacteroidia > Chitinophagales > Saprospiraceae > Neolewinella. The sequence goes on from JBCCDS010000015.1 coordinate 85,090, forward strand.
AACTTGGTAAGGATGGTATACTTTCTACTTTTTCTATTTTTTCTCCTTTTTCAATTTGTTCGTTGTCTGCTTGGTCTAAGGCCACAAATTCTTGTAGAGCTGCTTCTTGTCTGATTGGCAATATGACGGTAAAGACAGAGCCAACTCCAACTTCGCTTGCTGCCTCAATTGTTCCGTCAAGCAAGTGTACTAATTCTCGAGCCAAGGCTAATCCGATTCCAGTACCGCCCGCTTTGGCCACATCGTCATCAGCTTGGTGAAATCGCTCGAAAATATGGGGCAGTTGATCGGGATTAATTCCTTTACCAGTATCTTCTACTTCAATTTTTAATGCCTCAGTTTGCTGCATGATCCGCAGTACAACCCTGCCGGCGGAATGGGTATATTTGATCGCATTAGATAACAAATTAGAGATAATCTGACGGAGCTTTTCTGCGTCGTAATCCATCCAAATTTCAGTCTCATTGCTTTCTAGCTTGAGCAAGATATTATTGGCGTTAGCCAGCGAATAATAGCTTTCCAGAATATATCGGATAAATCGGAGGATGTCTCCCTGTTGGTAATTTACTTCCAGCTTATTGTGCTCGACTTTAGAAAGGTCAAGCAATTGATTCACCAGATTGAGTAGGTTTTTTCCATTTCTGCGAATCAGGGATAGCTGTTTTTTTTCTGGATTGCTTTGGTGTTTTTGGCCTTCTAAACGTTCAGCAGTACCTAAAATGACCGTAAGCGGTGTCCGGAATTCATGCGTGATGTTGGTATAGAATCGCGAGCGAAAGCTTTCAAGTTCTTTCAGGCGTTCTGCCTCTTTATGCTCAGCTGCCAGCTCATACCTAAGTAGGAGCCGTTTTTTTTGAGTTCGCCTGGAATACCATAAGGCCAGTATGAATAAGAGTCCATAAAGGGCATAAGCTAAATTAGATCGGTACCAGGGTGGCAAGATGATAATATCCAGGCTGGTGATCTGATCTCCCCAAACCAGATCTCCATTGGCTGCTTTTATTTTAAAGGTGTAGCTACCTGGTGATAGGTTTAAATATGATGCACGATTTTCGGTGGTCGTGTGCGTCCACTCCTCTTCAGCTCCTTCCAGGTAATAGCTGAAAGTATTCTTACTGGGGGTAGTAAATTCTAGAGCAGCAAAGCTTAAACTGATGCTGTTATTGGAATAATCCAGAGTTATGGCATTGCTATACTCAATGGCAATATCTAAAATGGAGGTGCTGTCTTGTATGTGTATGACCTCATTGTTTACCGCCAATTGGGTGATACGAGCTACTGGCTGAAAAGAGTTGTCTCGAAGATCTTCCGGCCGAAAAGAATTCAAACCATTGATGCCACCAAAAAAAAGTGTGCCATCAGGGGATTTACCGTAGGCTAGCGTATTAAACTCATTGCTTTGCATCCCATCTGCGGATGTAAAGTTTCTGATCCGGCCAGTAGCAGGATTGTAAGCGATAATTCCTCGATTTGAGCTGAGCCATAAATTTCCTGCCTCATCGCCCAATACCGCATAAATAACATTATTTGGTAATCCATCATTGGAATCTATGCGGTCAATGGTCATAGTTCTAGAGTCGAGCCGTGCTAAGCCTCTACCTCTAGTTCCAATCCATAGGATATTTGGGTCTTTAGGATCGACAAGTAAACTTGCACATGCATCATTTCGCATAGCCTCTACCAACTCGAATGTGAAGCTTCCATTGTCAGATTGTCCTTTAATCAAGCCGTTGGGCGTAGCTATCCAAAACAAGCCATTTATAGTTTGTTCGAAATCTAACACATATTGGATGATCTTATCGGCTAATTCCAATTTGAAGAGTTGGTGCGTGTTTGTAGCTGGGTCATACTGCATAAAGAAGTTTGGATGGCTGATGTATAGTTTTTGGTCTAGTCCTTGAATCATGACTAACTCACCCAATCCCCATTCGTTAATAACGGGGATTTGTGTTTTTATTACGGCTACCCTATCTTGGATTTGATAAATTATCAATTCTGACTCAGTAACAATAGTCAGCCAATAATCATTTGTATTTTGATTTAAAAAATTAAATTTAAATAATTCAGCATTATCTATAAAGTCTTCAGTCCACTTAGAATTAGTTGAATTTTCGGAGGTTGGAGAAGCCCCGATTCCAGGAATATAAAAGTCGCGACTTGCAAAAGCGATAATGGGACTACTAATCGAATAACCAGAGAAGTAGCTGGATATCGTTAGCTTTCTTGGGCTTATTTTCCGGAGTCCGAGACCATTCGTGCCAATCCAAATTACGTTTGATCGATCAATGTAAAGATCCAGAGATGGATTTGTTATGTTGACCATGTACTCGGCTAAGGATTCGTCTACATGCCCTGCATTTAACAAGTGATCAATGTCAAACAAGAGTAAATTATTATTTTGATAATTAATTAATAAAATCTTGTTGAATTTTTCGAGAACATAAAAGTTAAGACTGAAAATAAGGCTAGAAGAAATGGGCGCCCATTGATTGTTTGCTTTCCTGCACAATTGAAGGAAATCTCCATTTGGTGAATACGTGAAGCCTAATTTTGGACGTATTTGTGTATAAAAGTTATCCAATGAGGAATGAGGGCTTTCGGTAGGCAACGCACTGGTTTCTAAAGTGTGGATATTTATTTTTTTACAATTGTTGTTGTCGTTTGATTTTATAATTAGATAATTGGGGTCCTCTGACTGGCCGAATTGCTGAAAGTCATTGGATACGAGTACAACTTCAATATTTTGTAGTAAAGAAGGCTCTTGTGGAAATTCGTTCCAAAAATCCGTTGGGAAATGGAGGCGTATTAACTGATGGGGAGGCCCAGTATTGAGCCAAAACTGACCTGCAGAGTCTTTGTAGATCGTAGATACACCATTGAATTCTTGGATGTCTTTTAGGACAAGTGGAATTCGGTAAAATCTTTTTTCTCTTTTGTGGTATAGATTTAAGTCCGTTCCATAAGTTCCGACCAATAAGAAATCACCCTGTTCTTCGATATTGGTTACCCCATCATTAGATATGCTAAACGGGTTGTCTGGGTCGTGTGTGAAGATTTCGAATTCTCTACCATCGTATCGATTCAGGCCATTTTTGCTACCAAACCACATAAAGCCTTCCTGATCTTGTAGGATGGCTTGTACAAATCCTTGCGAAAGCCCATCGTCAATTGTGAGTTGGTCCGCTTCGATCTTCGTCTGGCTATACCCACATATGGATAGCAGTACGCATAAGACGCACCACACATACTTCAGGTATCGTCGATCAGGGAAACTGCTTAGGGACTTCACTGTCCAAATATAGGAAGCTTAACAATGGCATAAGTTTCAATCTTTAAGACTTGACATGAAATAAATAAGGTATTTTAGACGAGCATTGAGTACGCATCCTTCCAACTAAAGCACACAAAATGAGCAAGCTACTATTCCCTCTACTCCTCACCACCCTACTGCTAGCCTGCGGGCCGACAACTGAAGCTGAAGCACCAGCTGAAGAGCCCCCCGCGACTGAACCAACTGAACCAGCCGCCAATTACCTCCCCATCGATACCGACGAGGCGCTAATCGCCACCGCGCTGATGGCCGCCCCCGAAGAAGACCGGGAAGGCTGTAAAGTAATCGGTTATAACATGGCGGGTGAGTTTGTGACCTTTAAGGAAGGTACTAACCTACTCATCTGCCTGGCCGATGACCCCAATAAAGAGGGCTTTAGCGCAGCCTGCTACCACCAAAGCCTGGAGCCTTTTATGGCCCGTGGGCGCGAGCTCAAAGCCGAAGGCAAGAACCCCAATGAGATCTTCGATATCCGAGAACAGGAAGCAAAAGCCGGAGAGCTAGATATGGGAAAAACCGGTGCAACCCTCCATATTTACTATGGCCCCGACGCTCGCTACGATCCAGCCAACAACAAGGTCAATGAAGCCATTTACCGCTACGTGGTTTACATGCCCTTTGCTACCGCGGCCTCTACCGGCTTGCCGGAATCACCGATTGCCCCCAATCACCCCTGGATCATGAATCCCGGTACTCATCGGGCGCATATCATGATTTCTCCGGTCAATGAAGAGGAGTGAGTAGGCCTCTCCCCAACCCCTCTCCGAGGGAGAGGGGCTAAGCTTTCCTGGGCACTAAGCTCGCCAGCAACCGAAATCAAAATGAGCCCGCGGCGAATGCGGATCCGCAAAATCAATACTTCTCCCGCAAAGGGCAATTCACCATGAATGCTATTTCCATACAAGCTAGAGCCTATTGCTCCCTCCAGATAAAATCTGCGCCAAAAAAAATAGTAATAAACGAGGAGCTGCTGATTCCTAGACACTCATGGTCATCATCTTTAGATTTAGCACATCCTAAGAAGCAAGCTTTGTAATTAATCCCTACTTTCACTCCATGCATACGAAGAAGACCTACACCGCCGGCGAAATGGCCTGGTGGACCCGCTTTGAAACCCTGCTCTTTTTTGGCTTGATCTCAGCCTGGGCCGCACTCTATTATTTCCTCGATCTGCAATGGCTGAAAGTACCCTGGACGCCCCTGGCTTTAATCGGCACAGCCGTGGCCTTTGTCATAGGCTTCCAAAACAACTCGGCCTATGGTCGGATCTGGGAAGCCCGGAAAATCTGGGGAGGCATCGTCAATACCTCCCGCACCTTCGGCATGTTCCTGCAGGATATGTTGACTAACGAGCACAGCAATAGTCCGCTTTCTGAAGGAGAACTGCAGCACGAAATCAAAACCCTCACCTACCGCCATATTGCCTGGATGACCGCACTACGCCACGCCATGCGGATGCCCAAACCCTGGGAAACTGTCGCTAACGAACGGACCAACCGTGAGTGGGACATCCGTCCGCCCGAAAAAGATGCCTCCCTAGAAGAAGATCTACAGCCCTACTTATCCAAGCAAGACCTGGCTTACGCACTAGATAAAAACAACAAGCAAACCGCCCTGCTGTACCTGCAATCCCACCACCTAAGGAAACTCAAAGAGCAAGGGGTCATCTGGGAGTTCTCCTTTTTACAGCTAGAAAGTGTGCTCCAAGAGTTATTCACGTTGCAGGGAAAAAGCGAACGGATCAAGAACTTTCCCTACCCCCGTCATTTCGCGACGCTCAACCATTTCTTCATGTGGATTTTTGTGTTATTATTGCCCATGGCCTTAGTCCCACAATTTGCTGAAATCGGTGCGGGCTTAATAGATACTAATCCACTAATTGGCAAGCTTTTCGTCTGGTTTTCCATTCCTTTTTATGTCATCGTGGCCTGGATTTTCCATACTATGGAGCGGATCGGTCGGACCGGTGAAAACCCCTTTGAAGGAACGGCCAACGACGTCCCCATTTCTACCATCGCCCGTGGTATTGAGATTGACCTACGCCAGAACCTAGGGGAAAACAAGGAAGAAATTCCTGAGCAATTCCCCGTCCGACATCATACTCAATTTTAAGATTGAAATGCGTACAAAAACGCTTTTCGCCTTATTGGGTAGTCTTTTCTATAGCGTACTACCCGCCCAGCAAAGCGCAGCCTTCGGTGCACCCAAATTTGCGCCGGCCGACGGACAAAAGCTCCTGATTATCGGCCAGGATTTAAGTGCTGTTGGCGGGCTCGACACCTATCAGGACGGCTACTATGATCATTTCCCAGAACTTCCGTCTCCTGATCCTCACCGGGAGACGCTTTCATCCCAAGGGTCGAGGATCTCCGCTTCGCTTCGACCTGCGGGAGTGACCACCTACACCAGCATACCCAGTTTAGCAGGGCTGAATAGTGCCGCCAATTGGGGGGCCGGTACCGTTAACGCTCAAGCTTATCTCGACAATGACCGTTTTCGTCACAGTTGTTTATCCATCGGTCTGTACCTGGTGGGACAGCTCAAAAAGATAGGGAGGGGTAAGCATGATGACGCGATCATTCGTCTGGCAGAATGGATCAAACAAAGTCAACGCCCCGTTTTTTTGCGCATCGGCTACGAATTTGAAGGCGAATGGAATGACTATCAACCCAAGCATTTCATTAAAGCCTGGCAGCGTATCGTACAAATCTTTGACCAGCAGAAGGTTGACAACGTCGCTTACGTTTGGCAATCCGCCGGCATCAATCTGCCCAACATTGAAGATTGGTACCCCGGCGACGAATACGTCAACTGGGTGGGCTACTCCCACTTTGATGGGCCCAATCCTGGCCAACGGATGCGCGCCTTTGCAGAAGACCATGACAAGCCCATCATGATTGCCGAAGCTACCCCTAAAGTTGATCTAAAAGAGGTAGATGGCACCAGCTGTTGGGAACAATGGTTTGCTCCTCTCTTTGAACTAATCTACCAAAACGATCGTATCAAGGCTTTGGCTTACATCAGCACCTACTGGGACCAACAACCAATGTGGGCCGGACAGGGCTGGGGAGATTCTCGGCTGCATATCAATGAGCCTATCCGCCAGGCCTGGACCCAGGAAATGCAAAAACCCTACTGGTTAGCAGGCGGTGAGCAGCTTTTCCAGCTGCTGGGTTATCAGTCAGACTAAACTCCGTCTTTAACCACCAAAATATCCGTACATCTGGTAGATAAACAGGCCGATTCCCGCAATCACTAGATAGCTATTCATAGCCTTGTAAAAGGACTGATAGCTCTTGCGCGACTGCCACTGAGAAATGATAAAAACAATGGGAATCAAGGCCAGTACCTGGCCCAATTCAACCCCTATGTTGAAGCTGACAATCTTCGCTAAAAACTGCTCCGCTCCGATGTCGAAAGACTGCAAGCGGGTCGACAAACCAAAGCCGTGGATCAAACCAAACAAAAAGACCATCAGCAGCAGGTTCGGCGACTTAGCCTTGAAGTATTTTTCAAAGCCCCCCAGGTTTTCAAAACCTTTATAGAGCACACTCAGTGCAATTACCGCATCAATCAGGTGCTCATCAGCTTTAATCCCTAGATAAGTGGCACTGATTAGGGTAATACTGTGACCGATGGTAAATACCGTGATGAACTTTACGATATCTCTAAAGCCATTCAAGTAAAAGATCACCCCGGCCAAAAACAGCAAATGATCATAGCCAGTCAACATATGCTTGGCTCCTACTAGAATGTAGGCCAGTAGCCCACCATTACTCAGGGTTTCCTGGTCAGCATCACTTACACCATGCGCGGCAGCCACCAGTGGCAAGCCCAGCAACAGCAGCCATAAAAAAGCAGTGGTTATTCTTTTCATCCTTGCTTACGATTGAACCAGAAAAACAATACACCGATCAGGGCCAGGCTTCCCAGCCAGAAAACGTAGCTGGGCACTCCCAATTCGTCTTCATGATGATGCTCGTGCTCCGTCCCATCAGCGTGCGTGTGCGTACCCTCACCATGGCTATGACCGACTTCAAAAGTGAGCGTAGTCCAGTTGGATTCGTGGGTTAAGCCCGGTTCATCCGAATGGGTCAAATAGATCGTGCGCAGGTACCAGATTCCTTCGGTACTAATCGGCAGTGAAAATCGCCCGTTCGCGTCCGTGCGAAACAGCATTTCATTGGCGTGGCTATGGTCTTCTTCTTCGACTTTCGACTCATGACTGTGGCTATGACTATCCGCTCCGTGAGCATGACCATGTCCGTGATCATCTCCGTGGGCGTGATCATGAGCAGCCTCATGACTATGGCTATGCCCTTCATCTCCTGCGTGGCTATGGTCGCCACCAGCACTGTGCTCATGTGCGTGATCATCGCTATAATCGTGATCGTGGCTGTGTCCGTGAGTAGGACTAGTTACATCGGCATAAATCAATTGATTACCCAAGGGCTCTCCCTGCCAAAGCAACTGTAGCTGCAACACATCCTTTACTTCCAGTTCATAGGGGTTAGCCAGGGGTACTAACTCGATCGGATAGCCGAGTACCGTCTGCCAGTCATCGCTTCGCTGATCACCTACCTGAAAGATAGCCTTCACGTGTTTGGAGTAGCGCTCCACGGCATCTTCCTCTAGTGCTTCGTTAGCCGTACGCCAGTTTAGCATATCCAATACACCGTCGTGCTCCAGGTACTGATTAAAATCGGCAGCGGCCATTTCAAAATCGCGCGGCCGAGTGGAGACTCCAGCCACCCAAGTACCCTCAGCACCCGTTTCAAAGCTCAGGATCGTCATACTATCCTTTTCGCTCCACTGGGCCTCCCTCACTTCGCTGCGCTCGCCATTTCCCACCAGGCTGGCATCTAACATCCGGTCCCGAGCGATGGTATTGTCACTGCGATCGAAAGTACCATTATAGAGTTTTATCTGTGCCGAACTGTTCGCAGGCAGGAAGTAAGTATCCAGCTTCAGAAACATATCGTGGCTACTGAAGAGCACCAGCGCCAGCAGCAGTACAAAGGTCTTTTTCATCGGGAAATTTTAGTAGTAATAGACAGCTTAGCGCTCACTAGGAGTGCGTCCTCAAAACTAAGCAAAGATGACGACACCTAGCAGCTATTCAAGCTCTTGTTTCGTAAGCATTATGACTCAACTAATTTCTTTCTTTTTTGTACTTCCGCAGGTTAAATCGTCCCCCGGAGGATTTAATCCTCGGTGAGTGCTGGGAGCACGAAATCCTCCACCTTTCACTAAGCTCTCCTATCCAAAATCTACCATTATGCCTACCTTCATCAAAGCAGTTGGATACCCTCAATTTTAAATTAGATGATTAAACTACCGTTTTCAGCCTGGCTGATGGGCATCGCCTGCTGCTGGCTGGCTGCTTGTACCTCCAGTTCTGCCGTCCCACAACTCATTTTTGACACCGACTTCGGTGGCGACGCCGACGACCTAGGGGCCTTAGCCATGCTCAACCATTTCCAAAACAAGGGAGAAGTTGATCTCTTAGCCGTCATGTGCTGGAACCTAGAGCGTTATTCCGTACCCGCTATTGATGCCGTTAATACACACTACGGCAACCCCGACATCCCTATTGGCCGACGAGCTGGGGAAGCCCACCTTACCCCTTGGAATCACTCCAAAGTAATTGCCGATCAGCTGCCCCATGACGCTACTCACCAGTCCGTACCCGAAGCCACCCAACTATATCGTCAACTGCTGAGCAAAGCCGATGATCAAAGCCTCGTCATTGTCACCGTCGGCCCACTGATGAATATCAAGGCTCTCCTGGATTCCCCGGCCGACGAATACTCTACACTAAACGGCAGTGATCTGATTCACGCCAAAGTCAAAGAATTCGTCATCATGGGTGGCAATTTCCCCAGCGGTGAGCAAGAATGGAATTTCGATGGTGATATGCCAGGCGTCACGCGCTACGTTTTAGACCAACTGGAACTGCCTATTACTTTTTCTGGAGCAGAGCTGGGAGCCGGCCTAAAAACCGGTGAAGTCTTTAATGATCTACCGGAGGATTCCCCATTGTACTTAGGCTTCTACCATTTTAGTCAGCACGCTCCCTGGGTCAAAGACAACTTCCAGGGTCACATCAACGACAACTCCACCTTCGATCAAACTGCGGTCCTCTACGCTATCCGCGATGGCGTCGGCACCTACTGGCAACGCGTAACGGATGGCTATTGCCTGGCAGATTCTACTGGTGGTAATCGCTGGGTATCCCGTGACAACTCACTCCATTCTTACCTGGAGCTCAACTACCCTCAAGCTGAAATGGAGCAAGAGTTAGAAGCATTTATGCTAGGTAATTTCTAAATCAATTTTACATGCGGAAATCATTATTCATTTCTAGCTTACTTGCGCTACAATGCTGCTTCCTAGCTGCTCAGGAACAAGTCATCTTAGATACAGACCCCTCCTTCGACCCCGACGACGTCGGTTGTATCGCCATGCTGCACAGCATGGCGAGCCAGGGAGAATGTGACATCCTGGCCATCATAAATTCTACCAATCAGCAGGAGTCTGCTCTTTGCATCAGTTCCATCAACTACTTCTACAACCGAATGGCAATTCCCGTGGGTGACTATCACGGCTATGCCGAAAAAATAAATGCTACGGAAAACACCTATGACTTCCATATCGCCCGGGACTATCCTCGCGGCCTTGAGAACTGGGAAGAGAGTCTCGATGGGGTAAGATTATACCGGGAAATCCTAGCCACAGCTACAGAGAAGAGCATTACCGTGGTCATTATCGGCACCATGCACAATTTCTACGGTCTGCTACAGTCAGAAGCGGACGAGCTCAGTGAATTGGACGGTATTGAATTGGTGCGCGAGAAAATCAAACAAGTAGTTACCATGGGCGGCAATTTCCTCCAGCATGCTGGTTATGATCGCACCAACTGGGGAGGCTCAACGAAACTATGCCCTTATACCGATTGGTCCTGCCTCAACGAAGAGCGCAACCGGATGTGTCGCTTCGTCATTGAAAACTGCCCGGCTCCCTTTATCGCTTCAGGATGGGAAAACGGTAACGGCGATTACTACAACGCCAACAATGGCAACGTAATCACTGGACAAGGGCTTAAAGAGCTGGCCGAGAATCATATTGTCCGTAGAAGTTATGAGCGGCATTTTGAATACCGGGGAGGCGCCGACGATATCAGTAGACACAGCAATGACCAGTGCGCCTTGCATTATGCCATTAGAGGAGAAGCCGACAATTATCGGGCATACACCAATGGCACCATCACCCTCAGTGAAACCGGGGAATGCCGCTGGGATCCGACTAAGGACCGGCAGCAAGGTCACATTCAAAAAGAGCGGGAAGATGAGGTAATCGCCGCCGAAATTGAAGCCCTGATGATGTACCCTGCCCCAGAGCTTGATTTGACCCCGCCCGAAGCACCTACCAAGCTAGAGCTTATTAAGAACGAAGAAAGTTACGTTTTGCGTTGGCAAGCCGCCTCCGACCCTACGCTAGGGAGCTGGGTGGTAGCTTATGAAGTCTACGCCCCCGGACAAGCGGTAAAAAGGGTTTACGGCCACCAATTCGTTTTTCAATCGAGCCAGGACTTGCCTCCTTTTTTCGTTATCAGAGCCATCAATGCCAGCGGTACCTTTAGTGAATTAGCAAGTTTGATTGTTAAATAGAGATGGAAAGAAGTATCATTGGCACCCTGATCTTGCTACTAACCGCAATGACTACCTATTCCGGTTTCAGGCATTCGCACTATTTCGATCGAAATAAGTTTATGGTCGATGGTATCCTCAAGAGTAAGCAATACGACCGGCTGCTATCTTCCGGTTTCTTGCACGCCAACTGGATTCATTTTGGCTTCAACATGATCGCCTTGATGGCCTTTAGCATCTCTCTGGAACACCTACTTGGGATCTGGACTTTTCTCTTTCTGTACCTCGCCTCACTTTTGGGAGGAAGCTTACTCGCCCTCTACATTCATCGCAGTCACGGCGACTATTCCGCCGTTGGTGCCTCCGGTGCGGTGTCGGGCGTCATTTTTGCGACCATCATCCTCTACCCTACTTCTTCCATTTCCTTCGTACTATTACCGCTGGAAATCAAGAATTGGGTATTTGGAATTGCCTACGTCCTAATTTCCATTTATGGCATTAAATCGCAGCTTGGCAATATCGGCCACGAAGCTCATCTGGGCGGTGCACTCACTGGCACCCTCTTAACGATGGCTATTCGACCCTCGGTAATCACGGAAAACTGGTGGATGATCCTCTTAGTCGTTGTGCCGATATCGACCTTCCTCGTCTTATTGATCCGCAATCCGACCATGCTCCTGGTAGACAATTACTGGGGGCAGGAAGTTGCCCGAATCCGCAACCGAAAACCTCTTGGAAAAACAGAAAAAAGTCTAGACGAAATCCTAGATAAGATCGCTCAAAAAGGTGTTGAAAGCCTTAGTAAGAAAGAGCAGCAATTACTGGACAAATACCGCAATAAACTGTGAGCAAGCAGCAGCGCCACTTCCTATTGCACAAGCCTTATGGCTACGTATCCCAGTTTAAGCATCGGGAGCGCCAGCGCCGCAATAAGAAACTACTGGGAGACCTCTTTGACTTTCCTCCGGGAACTATGGCCATCGGGCGACTGGATAAAAAGTCGGAGGGCCTGCTTCTGTTGACGACCGACGGAAAAGTAAGCGAGCGCATAAGGGATAAATCCGTCGAAAAGGAATACTACGTCGAGCTGGATGGTCGGATTACCCAACAAGCCATTGCACAATTAGCCGAAGGTGTCCACATCCGGTTAACTCAAGGTCATTACACGACGCTACCCTGCCTGGTTCAACTATTGAATCCACCACCACCACTGGCGCAGGATCGACAAGTACGCGGCCCCAGCCACGGACCTACCAGCTGGGTGGCGATCACACTCAGGGAAGGCAAGTACCGACAAGTACGTAAAATGACCGCAGCGGTGGGTTTTCCCACCCTACGTCTGGTTCGAGTCAGCGTCGGGCGAATGCAAATCGGGAATTTACAACCCGGACAAGTGCGGGAGGTAGATGAGTTGCTGTAAGCTGTTTGCTTCAATACAACTTTTACATCTAGTTCATCAAGAATATATAGAACATCAAGAAGTAAAGTAATTAACTTCCATGTTCTCCATGTTCAAAATACCCTAATCATACAATGCACTTACCCAAAAACTGATGCTTTGCTCTGCGTGATTGACCACCACCGGTAGATCTTCCGGACAAATACCGGGATTGACGATACCCCGATTCGTAAAGCCCTTAAAAAAATACAGCTCCATGAACCAGGGATAAGTAGTCGAATTGTGATCAAAATAGACGGCCGTTTGTTCCTGGATGCCCTCCCAGGAGAACCAGTTGTCAGCATCAAACTCATAAAACCAAAGTGCTAAAGCGTAAGTGGCATTAGGGCTGGAATTATGATAATCATCTATATAGGCATTCTCCAGTTCTTGCAACATGGCAGCACGGGCAGCTTCCGTTACTTCACGTTCGCGGGCAACGAGCGCTACCTTGTCTACAATAAAC
>JBCCDS010000016.1:0-97467 GCA_039030655.1 Bacteroidota bacterium
GCCGATAAGATGATGGACATTACCATCGCCATTGATAAGCTGGATAAGATTGGCCTTGACGGGGTGCGCAATGAACTCAGCAAGCGGGGCATACCTGCGGAAGTACAAAACATCATTGAGCAATTTCTGAACGTCCGCGAACTGGACGAGCTGAGCGAGCTGGTAAAAGATAACGAGCTGGGTCAACAAGGACTAGCTGAATTGCAGGAAGTATTCAAGCTGGTGGGCACAACCAATAACCCCCTGGTCTTCGATGTCAAGCTGGCGCGTGGTTTGAACTACTATACCGGCTGCATTTTTGAGGTGGAGGTAGATACCGCCGCTCATCCCGGGATTAAAATGGGCAGCATTGCCTCTGGCGGCCGTTATGCCGATCTGACTGAGGTTTTTGGCGGCAGGAACATGCCCGGCGTAGGCATCAGTTTCGGAGCGGAACGCATCTATGACGTACTGGAAGAGCTGCAGCTTTTTCCGGAGAAGAATACTGCGGGCTTGCGCGTCCTGGTGCTTTGCCTGGACCAGGAAATTCTTTCAGACGGATTTAAGTTAGTTACCCGGCTGCGGCAAGCAGGGATCAACAGCGACCTTTACCCCAAGGCCGCCAAAGTGCAGAAAATGATGAAGTATGCTGACCAACGCGGCGTGCCAAAAGTGATTCTGATCGGTAGCCAAGAAGTGCAATCTGAAGTTTACAGTCTGAAGGACATGGCAAGTGGGGAGCAAGAGCAGCTGGGTATGGAGGCCTTGTTAGTAGCTTTGAAGTAAGGAGTAAAGACGCGAGATCGGCGTCGCTGCGCTCGCCTGCAAGAGGTAAGAGGCAAGACAGCTTTGGTAGGCCCTGCGGGGCTTTACTTGCTGGAGATCTATTGTTGTTTCACACGCGGTGCTCGTAGAAACCGGGTAGGTTTGCGTATCAATTATCTTGCTAGCTTTGCCCTGCCCCGACTTTGAGTCTATTCCAATGCAATATCCTTCCATTTCCACATTACAAGCTGCCCTGACTGAGGGGGAAGTCACTACCGTTGAGCTGGTACAGTATTATCTGGATCAAATCCAGGAGACGGCCCACCTCAACGCCTACGTGGAGGTCTTTGCCGAAGAAGCCCTCCAACAAGCCCGAGAGCAGGATACCCGCAGACAAGCAGGGGGACCGCTCGGGCGTTTAGCCGGGGTAATCATTTCCATCAAAGACGTACTTTGCTACGCCGACCACCGGGTTTCGGCCAGCTCAAAGATATTGGAGGAGTTTGTGGCGCCCTATACCGGAACGGCGCTGCAGCGGCTACTGGACGAGGATGCGATTGTGATCGGCCGAACCAACTGCGATGAATTCGCCATGGGTTCCGGCAATGAGAACAGCTACTACGGCCCCAGTCGCAACGCCGCTGACCCAACCCGCGTACCGGGCGGAAGTAGTGGCGGAGCGGCCGTAAGCGTCCAGGCGGATACCTGCCACTTGGCCGTCGGTAGTAGTACCGGTGGCTCCGTGCGGCAGCCGGCTTCTTTTTGCGGGCTCTACGGGATGAAGCCTACCTACGGCCGTGTTTCCCGCTACGGGCTGATCGCCTACGGGAGCAGCTTTGACCAAATTGGTTTGCTGGGAAAATGCCCCGCAGATCTGGCACTGGGCTTCGAGATCATGTCTGGAGCCGATGAATTTGACGCTACGGCTCCCCAACTGCCCGTACCCGCCTACAGTATCAGCAAGCAAATGGACCGGCCAGCCCGCCTTGCTTACTTCCCGCAAATTATGGAAGCAGATAAGCTAGACCCTGCACTGGCTACCAGCCTTCACACAGCCATGGAGCAGTTGCGTTCCGCAGGACATACGATTGAAGCGGTTGAATTCGACCTTTTTGACTACGTCGTTCCGGCCTATTATGTGCTCACCACAGCCGAGGCAAGTAGTAACCTAAGTCGCTTTGACGGCATGCGCTACGGCTACCGCAGTCCCAAGGCGACAGATTTGGAAAGTACCTACCGCCGTAGTCGTTCCGAGGGTTTTGGCACCGAAGTGCAGCGACGCATCATGCTCGGCACCTTTGTCTTGAGCAGTGGCTATTACGATGCTTACTATACCCAGGCGCAAAAGGTACGCCGTTTGATCAGTGAGCGGCTCAGAGCCATTCTGGACGAGTATGACTTCATATTAATGCCCGTAAGCCCGAGCCTGCCCTGGGCAATTGGCGAGCAAACCGATGATCCCGTTGCCAATTATCTGGCTGATATTTACACGGTATTGGCCAATTTGGCCGGTTTGCCGGCCATTGCGATTCCGACGGGTGCGACTACTTCGGGACTACCCCTTGGCTACCAGTTGATGGGCAAACAATGGGGAGAAGCGGAGTTATTGAGTTTCACCCACCAAATTGATAGCTTGGCGAAAACAGCAACTTGATTTTTTTGTACTTCCGCAGGTCAAAACGTCACCCGGAGGTTTTGATCCGCGATGAGTGCTGGGAGCACGAAATCGGGATCGGAGATCCTCGACCCTCGGTATCCAATCCCGCAAGTTCCTTACCTTCCCTGAAAGCAGCGCTATGTATATCAACAAGAACTTCAGCCCTAAGGCGCTTTTGCGCTTCTCCGGCGGCCATCTGATTTGGATCGGACTCTGGGCCACCTTGATCACTGCTCTCTATCACTTTACGCAATGGACCTGGCTGAGTATTCCCTGGTTACCCTTGTCCGTAATCGGTACAGCAGTTGCCTTTTATCTCGGCTTTAAGAACAACCAAGCCTACGACCGGCTTTGGGAGGGTCGCAAAATCTGGGGAGCCATCGTCAATAGCAGCCGTAACTGGGGGAGCATCTCGAAGGCTTTTGTCACTAACTATTTTTGCCAGGCCGAGGTCTCAGAAGAAGAATTACAACGCGTACGAAAAACATTGATCTATCGTCATATTGCCTGGTTGTATGCCCTCCGCTCCCAACTGCTCATCCCTACTCCCTGGGAACACATCAATCAAAACCTCCACGTACGCCGCGTTACGGAACGTCGACGCAACACCTACGGCGTCGGTCTGATGGGGGATGACATCACCGAGGAGCAATTGCGTTTCTTCCTGCCAGCCTCGGAACACGATCGTCTGATCAACCACACCAATACGGCTACCCAGATTTTGGATCAGCAAGCTCAAGACTTGAAAGACTTACATCAACAGGGTTTAGTCGATGACTTCCGGCACATGGAAATGCAAAACGTACTCTATCATTTTTACGAGCACCAGGGTAAGGCCGAGCGCATCAAGAAATTTCCGCTTCCAAGGCAATACGGCGCTCTGAGTTTAGTCTTCGTAGTACTGTTTATTTTATTGGTCCCGATTGGGATGGTATCGGAGTTTGCCAGCCTGGGCAGCAGCTACTCCGTTTGGCTCTGCATCCCCTTCTCCATGTTAGTCGGTTGGGTCTACATTGTCATGGAATTGGTAGGAGATTATTCCGAAAACCCCTTCGAAGGTTTAGGCAATGATGTGCCAATGCTGTCACTTTGTCGAGTCATTGAAATTGACCTACGCGAAATGATTGGCGATGAGGATATTCCGGAAGGTATTCAGGCGGTGAATGGGGTGTTGATGTAGTTTTTAGATTCAAGATCGGCGTCGCTTCGCTTGCCTGCTAGAGTCGAGATCGATCAGCAAGCTGATTTTCGAGACCTTTCATGACATTCGGCGCCCAAGGGCGACCTCAATTGGATAAATTGGTGAGCGTCGTTCCAGCAAAACCGGGTCTTGCTTCTTTACTCTAGCAGGCCGCCGCAGGCAAGCCGATCTTGATTCTCTACTCCCGAGCTTATTTATATAAGGTTTCAAAACCCAAGTATACGGCCCGGTGCAAGATAGTAGCATGGTCTTCTGCTAGTAATGGCTGGTAAATTACCTCTAGCTCTGACTGGCCTGAAGACCTAAGAGCAGCGGCTAGTTTGTCTGCTACTTCGTGCATGGTGGGGTGCTCCTGACCCAGAGAAATAAAAACCCGCTTTGAACCGAGGTCAATGCCACTGAGATAAGTAGATGCCTTGTTGATCATTGACTGTTGATCCCACCAAAGGGAGGGGCTCACCAAGAGATAGTCTTGAAATAGCTGAGGGCGTTTGAATAAGACTTCGGTAGCTAACAGGCCGCCCATCGACTGTCCGATAAGGCTACGGTGGCCATTGGTGGGGAAACGCTGGTCGATGTAGGGTTGGAGTTCATCTGCCAGAAAATCTATAAAAGCCGCCGATCCTCCGCTGGTGGGTAATTCCTGAAGGTCTATTGGATCATTACTCGGGTGAGTAAAATCACGATAGCGATCTACGTTGGCGATACCTACTACTATTGCCGGAGGGAGAATTTCATAGAGGTTAAGAAACTGTACCAGACCTACAATGTGGGGGTAGTCTTCGTGAGCGGAACCATCCAAAAGATATATAACGGGATAGGTCATACTAGAATCAGTATGGTAGCCCTGAGGCAGATAAACATTTAGTTTGCGCGCTTCCCCGAGAGCCGCGGAATTCAATTTCAGAACCATCCCTAGGGGAACAACTTGCTCTCCGGCATAGGGGGAATCATCAGCTAGGGTGCGAGTAGAAGTACACTGAAGAAGTAGCAGAACGAAGAACATTCCGCAGGCCGTTAGGTAATTTTTAATCATGAACTAAATATCTGAAAAAGTGATCTATCTCAATAGATGTCATGCTTCCTCTACTCCATGACCAAGTAGTCTGGCAAAGGTGACAATTGTCATCTTTTTGACCCACCGTTGCACCTACTTTTGGATGGTCAACAAAAGTCCTGATAATGAATCCACTATTGCGCGTCAATCAAATTATGAGTACGGAACTGGTCACGGTAATGCCCAATACTCCACTCGGCCTCGCCAAAGAACTCTTCGAAAAGCATAAGATCCACCACCTGCCCGTCGTCAGTCCGGAAGGTGACCTGCAGGGTATGATCAGTAAGTCCGATTTTTTAAAGCTGTTAGAAATTGATGACGATAGTCGCGCTGGTCTCTGCGTGGGAGATTTAATGACAGCGGGCTTAGCTAAGCTAGAAACGGACGATAGTGTCCGTACCGCAGCTAATATATTTGCCCTCAATCGATTTCATGCACTACCCGTGGTCGATGGTAGCAAATTAGTGGGTGTCCTGACGACCCAAGATTTAATCCAACTATTAGATAACGAAAAAGTAGAATTGACCGACTACCAAGCCTGAGTGTACAAATTCTGCTTTTCCGATTGAGACAGACCGAAACATGAGTCCTCCCAAACTTTGGGCCTCCGTTCTAGCCTTGCGGTATAAAGGCTGCGCAGCAGCGTTCTACAATGATTGAACCCTCTTTTTGGGGGACACAGATCTTTTCTTTTTGATCGACTTGAGTTTAAACTAGTACTTAGACCAGTACTGATTTTTTTCCAAGCTGTTGTGGGTAGCAGCATTGGAGCGGATGACCACTCGCCTGCGGCTCGTTCCACGGATTTTGATCGCTACTATCTTTACAGTCTCCGGTTTATCCAGTTTTGAGATCTGTGCAAAATTTCAATTTTGCAAGGATCGGCTTTACATCGATTGCTACCAAGCTATCCTTCGGAAAAAGCACTAAAAAAGCGTAAGCATCAAGCTTTCAAAACTGTTGGCCACGGCCAACATCCGCGCTAATCTGCATATATCAGTGTCATCTGCGCACAAAAACGGCTGCGCAGCAGCGCTCCGCAATGATTGAACCCTCTTTTTGGGGGACACAGATTTTTTCTTTTTGATCGACTCGAGCTTAAACTCGTACTTGAATCAATACTGATTTTTTCAAGCTGTTGTGGGTAGCAGCATTGGAGCGGATGACCACTCGCCTGTGGCTCGTTCCACGGATTTTGAAATAAGCTCCAAAATGTAGCGCTTAATCCTTCACCAACATGCCCGTTTGCAGCAGTTGATCGGCCTGAATCAGGCGATAGTTATAAGTGCCTTGTGGTAAAGCTGGTAGCTCCACTAGGCTACCACTATCGCGTAATTCCGCCGAGAATAGTTGGCGGCCCAATTGATCAAAAAGCTCGAAAGTCAGTGCGCCCGGCCATTGCTCGTGCTCAAACTGTAGGCCATTCTGGAAAGGATTGGGGTAAACGGCAACGGGGCCACCCGGCACACTGAAGTTGCGCACACTGGTAGAGAGTAAGTCCCGCCCTACGATATGCCAACTTTCGTTGGTAATAATTGGCGGGTTAAAGTCGAAATAAATACCCGCCCGGTTACTCAGCCGCGTCCCATCGGGGAGATCAGCCAGCTGATCAATATTGAAGTGGACGTAGCCGTGGGAATTGGGCTCATCGATGGTGCTATCCGGCAGCTGGATGTTATTAAAGACAAATTCCAGGGCATTACCATTAGTCTGGCGCAGGAAGAAATCGTGGGAAGCAGCACCTAGCTCTAAGGTATTCAAATCGAAGACCTCCGTATCGATCGTATCGCGAATAATGACATTAAAGGCCGTATCGGTACCCGTATTCTGGAAGCGGATTTTGTAATCGACGGTAGTATTGGGGGCGATGAGGTGGTTCTCACCAACGCCTTTGGGAATGGCTTGCTTGTCGTTGGGGTCGTAAGCCGCGGTGGTTTCCTGGCAGTAGCGGTCCAGCCAAGGATCGCCATCCAGCAAGGGCAAAGCCGTAACAAAGCCACGACTCACTAAAACGCCTCCACAGCCTTCTTCAATGGCAAGGGCCTGAGTTTCGTAAGGTGCATCGGAAGGCAAGGCTACTTCCAGCCGATAAGTACTTCCGTCGGCAGGCACCGTGATTAATTCTTCTTCACCAGCGGCTAAATCCAATAAGGCTTCCTGAAAAACCAGATCATCTTTTATGATCAAGTAATTAAGCAGACCTGTAGGACCAGTACCCTCATTAATTACATTGAAACGTACTTCATTATCAAGACAGACAGACGTAGCACTTAATTCAGCCCCCTCAAAAGAAGGAGCGGGTGTGGCACAATCTTTTCCATTAGGACCGATGAAGGCCGAACCACAAAGAGTCAGGCCTACTGGAAAATCGCAATCAAGTCGACCAACAACGGAAATTGCTCCAGTCTCACCGGCACTTAAGTCACCAATGAAAAATCGATACGAGCCATCTGTCTGTATAGTATATGGAACTGATGTATTGAGAATTTCAAAAACAGGCGAAAGAAAGAAATCCACGTAAGCATCCTCAGCTACGTTGGGGCCGTAATTTCCATAATTAATTCGAAATCGATTATTCGTGAAACAAGGCCGTAAAAGGCTGGAAGAAAGACCTACAAATGTTTCCGAGCAGCTAATATTTGCAGGATCGGCCAAATCTTCAATCACGATTAAAGTATCTACCTCATCAATGGTAAAAGCATCGTACGTATAACAAAGCCCCCAGAGGTCCGGATATACTGGGGGTATCCACTGGTAAGAATAGGTACCCGCCGGCAAAGCCAGATAGCCTTTTCCATCAGCATTCGTCCTAATACTAAACGTATCTTGATTGTTGAAAGAGATGAACTGAGCATCCCAGCCAGATAATTTCAAGTTTTCTTCAGCCGGGCTACAGTTGGATAATTCGTCGAGACTCATTTGGGCGACAACATTGGTTGCGACACAGTTTTCCCCTGGTAACGGACACAAAGGTCCTTGTATATAGACACTTCCACAAACCGAAACTTCCATTTCTCCCTCAAGCCCGGAGGCCTGAAAAAAGAATAGATCCTGGGCGATAAATAGATCCGTTGCCTCAAGAGACTGTTGTGGGAGAAAAAATCGAAACCTGATAGAAAACAACAAAGAATTATCCGTCAAAGTAAAATCCTGTCCGTCAGGATTCGATAAATCGACCACGATAAAATCAGCTTCAATAGCAGCATTGATCGTGGAATTAGGAAGACCACTGGACGTTACTACATTTCCACCGACGTACGAAAGAAAAGAGGAATTAAATCCAATAGGTACGTTGAAGTAATTAATTTTTGAAAAGCCAGTTACTAAAACTGGCACCTCAATAATTTGGCCATTTTCAAAGGGACCGGGGGGTATAATTGGGCAGAAGTCTACAATTGGGGTGGATACCTGTGCTTGAAATGTGTACCAATAGGTGCTGGTCAAGAAAAGACCAAACACTAAAAAAATATATTTCATAGATGCAAACGGGATTATGAAAGACAACTAAATATAACAAAAAAGCCCACAGCTGCGGCGCCGTGGGCTTTCAAATTCAGGGCTCAGGTAATCTCGAAAAGACTCTACTAAGTTTTTATTGGTTGCGGAGGTTATTCATCTAAGGCTAGCCTGGCAGCCCTTAATCCTTTACCAACAATCCGGTTTGCAGGAGCTGTTGGGCCTGGACTAGGCGGTAGTGGTAAGTCCCCAGCGGTAGGGCGGGCAGTTCCACCCGGCTGCCACTATCGAGTAAGTCGGCGGTGAAGACCTGACGGCCCAGCTGATCGAAAAGCTCGAAGGTCAGCGTGCCCGGCCAGTCTTCGTGTTCCAACTGTAAGCTGGACTCGAAAGGGTTGGGATATACCGCTACCGGGCCACCGGTTAAACTGAAGTTGCGCACACTCGTGGATAATAAGTCGCGCCCTACGATATGCCAGCTTTCGTTGGTAATAATTGGCGGATTAAAGTCGAAGTAAATCCCGGCCCGATTACTCAAGCGCGTACCATCGGGCAAATCGGCCAGCTGATCGATACTGAAGTGAACGTAGCCATGAGAGTTGGGCTCATCGATCGTACTGTCGGGCAGCTGGATATTGTTGAAGACAAATTCCAGGGCATTGTCGCCCGTCTGGCGGAGGAAGAAGTCGTGGGAAGCTGCGCCCAATTCTAAGGTGTTTAAATCGAAGACCTCCGTATCGATGGTATCGCGAATGATCACCGTAAAAGCCGTATCGTTACCCGTATTTTGGAAGCGGATTTTGTAGTCGACACTGGTATTGGGAGCGATGAGGTGATTATCGCCTACACCTTTGGGTAGGGCTTGCTTATCGTTGGGATCGTAAGCAGCGGTAGTTTCCTGGCAGTAGCGATCTAGCCACAGATCCCCGTCTAAAAGCGGCAGTGCTGTCACAAAGCCCAGGCTGATCGGGCCAGTTCCACAGCCTTCTTCGATGGCCAGGGCCTGGGTTTCATAGGGAGCGTCTTCGGGTAGGGCCAGTTCCAATCGGTAAGTACTCCCATCAGCGGGTACGGAGAAATACTCCGTTGCTCCCGGCATCAAATTCAGGTTATTTTCCATATAAATCACAACGTCCTCTACTACCACAAAGTCCAGCATGCCCGTGGGGCCATCACCTTCATTGGTAATAGAAAACTGAATTTCGTCTCCGAGACACTCGGCAGTAGCACGTAGTTCTGCTCCCGAAAAGTTAACGGGTGCTGGCAGGCAATTTTTCCCATTAGGTGAAATTTTGGCCGTAGCACAAAGGGTAGAACCCACGGGCAGATCACAATCGATCAATCCGGCAATCGAAATGTTGCCCGTACTGCCAACCGTCAGATCTCCCAGTTCGAACCGATAATCGCCATTGGGCAATTCGGTGTAAGGCAGAGAAGAGGACAGCGGGGTAAAGCTTGGAGAAAGCGTAAGATCGATGTACGCAGCTTCCGCTATTTCCGGGCCATAATTACCGTAGTACAGAAAGAAGGTATTGTTCTCGAAACAGGGGCGGAAATTAGTGGAGGATACGCGCACGTAAGTCTCACTGCATTCCAGCGCAGGATTGGCGACACCATCGATGTTAATTACCGTTTCTTCTCCCGCTACACTGAAACTTCCTCCTTCAGGACAAATACTCCAAGCTGCCGGATTGGCCGGAGGTATCCATTCGTAGGTGTAATCACCGGTAGGAAGCACCAAATAACCGTCACCTTGTGCACCTGCGGAAGTACTAAAATTAAGCACGCCACTTTCGTCGCTTACTTCCAGGCGCCATCCGGGCATACCCGGAGCTTCTTCTGCGACTGTACAGCCAGCAGGAGCGGCACGCATCCGGCTGACAATATTGGCAAGTATCCCGTTGACAAAGGCTGCTTCGCAAACCGTTACGAATTCGGGTGGTGTCTCCCCTGCAGCAGCAGAGCCGACAAACAAACCCATCGCCGGGTCAATAAAGACCGGTAAGGTCTCCATATCTTCCTGCACTTCTAGCGAGAAGGTTATAATACTGCTCCCATCAGGCAATGGCGTTCCAGCAATTATCCAATCGATCCAGATCAGACGCAGGCCTTCTATCGACTCTTGCCAGGTTACCCCGGTAGTGGACGTTACCGGACCGGCTGAAGCGATGCCATTAAAAGATAACTGAGACCAGTCGAAGGAGAGCGGCATGTCGACTAGCGATATATCGCGAAAATTGTGGACGATTACATCAATCTCTACCTGCTGCCCCGCACTATAGGGGCCAGGTAAGTACTGTAGGCAGATGTCCGGCGCGCCGCTTCCGGTCGGTCCGCCATTGGCACCACAAACGCGAATGTCCAAATCAGGATTACCCAGCTGGCTTCCCTGAATGGGAACCGCGCCTTCTGTGATGGCGACCTGCGCAACTTCTACTGCTTCTTGTACTTCCAGGATAATCGAAAAGTTATTGGGTCCATCGGGCAAGCTTAAGCCTTCTGGTACGTCGGTCTCGAATACGAAGGCCAATTGTCCCTGGACGGGTTCCTCAATGGTCAGACCAGGAATGGGCGTCGCTTGCTGGAAGCTGACGAAGGAAAAGTCAATTAAGCTGTAACTGATGGTGAACTGCAGATCCTGAATATTAGTAAAGCCCGTTGTATTCAGAAATACTTCCACCTGCTCGCCGGGCGCAAAGGGACCAACGGTGCCGAAAGGACACAGCTGAAGCGACACCGGTCCGGCTGGCGGTACGTAAGGCACTCCGCAAATACTCACGTCAATGGTTTCCGCCGCGACGACCACGCCATCTACCACTTCGCCAGCCAGGGCTTCAATGGGCAAGGGAGTATCAGTAATCGTGATCTGAGGAGCAGCTACGGCTGAAATAGCCGTAAAATCCAGAGTAAGCAGGTTACTGCCATCAATAACGGTAACGCCAGTCTGAGCAATGTCCGCAAAAATGTAACGTACTTCTCCCGGTGCCGGGTTAGAGGTTTGTCCGAAATCAGCGGTTATACCATCCAGATTAAGCACCGTCGGATCAAAAGCAACTGTGAATTGGAGGGCGACCATATCGGTAAAACCCGTAGTCTGAATCTGAATACTAAAGCTCTCTCCGGCGGCAAATTCCTGATCTGGAATAGCCGGACAAAGGTCAACCGTTTGGGCAGAAAGCGGCACTAAAAAGAGCGAAAGAAATAGGGGTAAGAAATACTTCATGGGATTATCAATAATTATGGCAAAGCCGGTTTTCACATAGTGAAGTGATTTAGACTTTTGTAATCCGACTGCGCGGAAAGCTAAGCAGAACCTGGGCTTCGCTGTTTTTTTCGTCCATAGCTGGAGCCATGCACTCAAAAAGGCAGCTTGCCAGAACTTACTTGGCTTTTCGCTCGCCAGTAAGAAATAAGTCTCAATCACTTCAGTAGCTAAGCAGGGTTTCGTTCCGTTTTCGAACGGTATTACTCGGCAACAAGACAAAAGTGCGGATGAAACAAGAGGGCAGCAAAGACATTTATAGATATTTGTAGACAAAACATATGCTATATGTTATTTTAAATAACTCATTATCAATAATTTAAAATTATTTTTGTAGCTGCCTTTAAAATTAATCATGGCTGATCAACTGCTCAATTTACTGGATACACTTACGGAAGCGGAAAAAAACCATTGGCTAGAGTTTCTACAGTCGCCTTATTTCAACAAACGAGTGGAGCTGATGCGCCTGGGGCTAGCCTTTGCGAGAGGCATTGAAGGCAAGGAAAAATTATACGAGTACGTCTACTCCCATCAGCCTTATGCTGATAACCGCTGGCGCCTATTGAAAAGTGATTTCCTACAACTACTGGAACATTTTCTAAGTATCTACGAACCTTCAAGACTCGACGAGGGTCGGCGCCAGTTAAGCTTGCAGTCGCAGTTGCGAAAACGACAGCAGGATCAGCGATATGCCGCCGCTCAACGTCGGATCAAGCGTTGGCGATCGGACTGGCCGGACGGTTGTCAGCGGGCACAACTCGAATACGAGATCGGCTGGGAGGATATCCAATACAAGATGAGCCAGCGCAGCATGCGCGTAGCTGACTTCAACCGTTTGAATCAACAACTGGAACGCAACTATTTACTAGAAGCCTTACGGCTGGCCTGCCACGGGCTAGCGACTCAATCACTAGAGCCGGCGAGTTTACAATTGGGGGTTTTACCTCAATTACTGGCATCCAGCAACTTGAGTCGCCAATTAAATGACGATCTGGTTTTAGCCTTGTATCACGCTTGCTACATGATGTTGTCCGCTCAGCAGGACTCTTCCGCTTTTGCCCGTTTTCAATTTGTACTTCCGCAGGTCGAAACTCTCAGCAAGACCGAAGCGCGCGATCTGATATTATTGGGTATCAATTATTGTATTCGGCAGGTTAATGCCGGCGACCAGCAAGCGGGCAATGCTGCTTTAGACCTTTATCAATTTGGCTTTGATCAAGGGTATTTACTAGAAGCGGGTTACCTCTCCCGCTTTACCTTCAACAATGTAGTTGCCCTGGCACTCAAGGCCGGGGCCATCAAGCGAGCAGCCATCTTTATCGAGACTTATGCCGAGCGGCTCTCGCCGACCTATCGTCAGTCGACCACTGCGCTCAACCAAGCTCGGCTAGCCTACGAAAAGGGAGAACTGGACCTGGCGATGGAGCAACTCCAGTCCGCCAAAGATCAAGATGTACTGACCACCCTCAATATTCGGGTTCTACAGCTGCGAGTATCGCAGCAGTTGGCCCATCAACGACTGTTTGATGCCCAGTTGGACGCCTTAGACATTTATCTACGCCGGCGCAAAGACACCTTGGGCTACCACTACAAAGCTTATCGCAAACTGACGAAATACCTCCATAAGTATCGTCGCCTTAACCCTTATGACTCCAAGGCTACCGCTACTTTTAAGCAAGAGGTCAAATCCGCGGAGGGACTCCCAGAGAAGAATTGGTTGCTCAAGCTTTTAGCTTAAAGCTTTTCTTAATTGGAGTAGAAGGACTTGTTTATTAGCGATAAACGACAGCAGTGCCCGTGGCTGCGACCATGAGCATGGAAGAACTTTTCCCCAGGGTTTCGTAATCCAGATCGATCCCGATGATGGCGTTGGCGCCTTGTTCGCGGGCTTGGGCGATCATCTCCTGCATGGCATTATCCTTGGCTTCTTTCAGAACCTTCTCATAAGAAGCCGAGCGGCCACCGACGATATCGGTAATACCGGCAAAGATGTCTTTAAAGAGATTGGCTCCGATAATCGTCTCACCGGATACAATGCCACGGTATTCGAGGATCTCCTTATTATCGAGGGAATTAGTGGTGGTTAGTAACATGCTTTTCTAGTTGTTTTCTATATCGCTAGATAGTGCTTAGCGTACGCAACAACTACTTTTTTCGACCAACCCTCGTCAATCAGCGGTTTAATGCTTTACCGTCTTCACCGTGGGTGGCCTTCATCAGTTCTTCTGCCTTTCTTACCATGTTGGCGCTTCCACAGATAAAAGGTACCCGCTGATGCAGCTCGGTAGGTTTGATATCCATAATTCGCTGAAACCCGTTGCAGGCGGCGCCCCCGGCCTGCTCGACGATAAAGGCCATCGGGTTGCACTCGTAGAGCAAGCGCAGCTTACCATTTGGAGCACCGGAGTAGCTGGGGTATAAATAAATTCCTCCTTTGATCAAATTGCGATGAACATCAGCAGCAAGGGCGCCGATGTAACGGGAAGTGTAGGGACGATCTCCCTCTTCCTGCTGACAGTATTTGATGTAATTCTTTACTCCCTGTGGAAAATGCACGTAGTTCCCTTCGTTGACGGAATAGATATGACCGTCTTCGGCGATTTTCATGTCGGGATGAGAAAGGTAGTAGGTACCTAAAGAAGGGCTCAGTGTAAAGCCGTTTACGCCGTTTCCGGTGGTATAAACCATAATGGTCGAAGTACCGTAGAGGATATAGCCCGCCGCTACCTGCAAATTGCCAGGCTGCAAGAAGTCATCTATGGTGACTGGTGTACCGACCGGAGACACCCGGCGATAGATAGAGAAAATGGTGGCTACCGGTGCATTAACGTCAATATTAGAGCTACCATCTAGTGGATCGATTAAGACTATATATTTATTGAGATGCCGATTTTTTGGGCCTGCTACGGTGATGAAGTCATCGCTTTCTTCTGAGGCTACTCCACAGACAATTTGCCGATTCACCAGCGTATTTACGAAAGTATCGTGGGCAAATACATCTAGCTTTTGCTGGTCTTCTCCTTGCACGTTTACCTCCCCAGCGGAGCCGGTGATGTCTACCAATCCGGCCTGATTGACTTCGTAGTTCACCATTTTGGCAGCGAGGCGGATGGAATTGAGCAAACGACCGAGTTCATCTGCATCGTATTGAAAGTGGGAGGGGTTGCTGATGATAAATTCCCCGAGTGTTAGTGGCGTATTGGGCATTTTAAGATAATGCTGTGGTTATGCACAAAAGTACTATCTCTTATTTGATACTTGAGTAATAGGAGCGGGAGCTTTTTATTTATTTTGTTTATTTTTGACTCTATAAACACTTTTTATTTTTAAATCTTATTGACATGGCGCAAGCTAAACGTTATCTGTTTTCGGAGCACTTTCAGGAAGTCGCTCAGTTGGGGTTCATTTTATCTCACCCTGCCCGCTTGAGGATAGTAGAACTATTGGCTCAGGAAGGCGTGCTGGAGTCAGCGCAAGTAGTAGATCGTTTGCCTTTATCGGCAGCAACTGTTTCCAAGCATCTCCGATATTTAGAAAGAGCGGGGCTTTTGAGGTTTGCTGCTACTCCTTTTGGGACGGCAGGTTATCAACTGATAGAGCAACGTCTGCGGATTTATCAGGAAGCACTAGTCGCTTATTTTGATTTTTCGAATATGACGATGGCGGCTTAGTCAGCAATAAGCGGATTTAAAGAGGCTTGGTTGATAGAGTTATTAGGGGCTGCTGTGAGGCGGAGTGGGAGGGGTGTGCATTGATTGTACCAGTTGAACCAGTACATTGGTTGAACTGGTTCAACTAGATCACAACACCAATCTACCCCCCTCCACTTCCAAAACCACCTTATTTCCAGTACATTTGTCGACTTTTTTAGCCTTTAGGCGTTGTATAACTAATGCCTAAAGCCAATACGACAGACCAACTAAAGACACGATAAGATATGGCCTTTGATCTCGACCTCGTCAAGCAGGTTTATGAGGCATTGCCCGGCAAAGTAGCTGAGGCCCGCCGCGTACTCGGCCGCCCCCTAACCCTGGCGGAAAAAATCCTCTACACCCACTTGCACTCTGAAAGTCCACTACAAAAATACACCCGAGGAAAGGACTATGTTATGTTCGCGCCTGACCGCGTAGCCATGCAGGACGCCACCGCTCAAATGGCCCTACTACAATTCATGATGGCTGGCCGCGACAAAGTAGCCGTTCCTTCTACCGTCCACTGCGACCACTTGATTCAGGCCAAAATTGGTGCAGATGCAGACCTTCAACACGCAATCAACACCAGTAACGAAGTCTTCAACTTTTTGGAGTCCGTTTCTGACAAATATGGTATCGGTTTCTGGAAGCCCGGTGCAGGCATCATTCACCAGGTAGTACTGGAAAATTACGCTTTCCCAGGCGGTATGATGATCGGCACAGATAGCCACACGGTAAATGCTGGTGGCCTAGGCATGGTCGCCATCGGTGTTGGTGGCGCAGATGCAGTTGACGTGATGGCTGGTATGGCCTGGGAGCTCAAGAACCCAAAACTGATCGGAGTAAGACTTACCGGAAAACTCTCCGGATGGTCCGCTCCAAAAGACGTCATCCTGAAAGTTGCCGACATCCTTACTGTAAAGGGTGGAACGGGTGCCATCGTCGAATACTTCGGTGAAGGTGCCAAAAGCATGAGCTGTACCGGTAAAGGCACCATCTGTAATATGGGCGCAGAAATCGGAGCAACTACTTCAACCTTCGGTTACGATGAAAGCATGGACCGCTACCTTCGGGCAACCGGTCGCGAAGATATTGCTGATGCTGCCCTGGAAGTACGCGAGCACCTCACTGCTGACGAAGCTTGCTACGCCGAACCAGAAAAGTACTTCGACCAGGTTATCGATATCAACCTCTCCGAGCTGAAGCCGCTGATCAACGGGCCGTTTACCCCGGACCTCTCTACCACTGCTGGCTCAGAAATGACAAAAAGAGCAACGGCTAATGATTGGCCCCTCGACGTAGAATGGGGTCTCATCGGTTCTTGCACCAACTCTAGCTACGAAGACTTGTCAAGGGCCGCTTCTATTGCCCGTCAGGCCATCGATAAAGGACTATCGACCAAAGCAGAATTTGGTATCAACCCAGGATCCGAGCAAGTTCGCTTCACAACGGAGCGCGACGGCATCCTTAAGACCTTCGAAGACCTCAACGCTAAAATTTTCACCAATGCATGTGGGCCCTGTATCGGCCAATGGGCGCGTTACAACGACCCCATGAACGCACCAAAGAACAGCATCATCCACTCCTTCAACCGGAACTTCTCTAAGCGTGCCGACGGTAATCCGAACACCCACGCCTTCGTAGCTTCTCCGGAGATAGTAGCCGCTATCGCTATTGCTGGCCGTCTGGATTTCAACCCAATGACCGACACCCTCGTCAACGACAAAGGTGAAGAAGTGATGCTCGATGAACCCACCGGCTACGAGCTCCCACCGAACGGTTTCGACGTCAAAGACCGGGGCTTCAACCCACCCGCCGAAGACGGCAGCAATGTTGTCGTAAATGTAGACCCAGGGTCTGACCGTCTGCAGCTGCTGACCCCATTCGTCCCTATCACTCAGGATGATGTGACAGACATGCGCGTACTCATCAAGGTGAAAGGCAAGTGTACAACGGATCATATCTCTATGGCTGGTCCTTGGCTGAAGTACCGTGGCCACCTCGAAAACATTTCTGAAAACTGTTATACGGGTGCCATCAACTTCTTCAACGACAAGCCGAATAAGGTATTGAACTTCGTCAACAACGATTACGTAGCCGTACCGGATTCCGCAAAAGCTTACCAGGCCAAAGGCATCGGTACGGTTGTTTTCGGTGAAGAAAACCTGGGTGAAGGTTCTTCTCGTGAGCACGCTGCCATGGAGCCTCGTTTCCTGGGCGTAAACGCGGTTATCGTGAAATCATTCGCGCGTATCCACGAAACGAATTTGAAAAAGCAAGGTATGCTGGCCCTCACCTTCGTGGACAAAGCTGACTACGACAAAGTGCGCCAAGACGATATCGTTACCATCAAGGACTTCGACCAGATGGCTCCAGGCAAAAACCTGACCATCAAACTAGACCACCACGACGGTACTAACGACGAGTTCGAGGTAGCGCACACCTACAACGCCGCCCAGATCGGCTGGGTACGCGCCGGCAGTGCTTTGAATAAGATCCGGGAAGAAATAGCTGGCTAATTGCCAATTCTTCCTTCGGATTATCTAACAACCCGGATAACGCACAGTCGTTATTCGGGTTGTTTGTTTTTTGTACTTCCGCAGGTGGAGACCTAAGCCGATAAGTTGCAGCTCGCTACTGTGCAGCCTTTCTATAGCGCAGATAACCCTGATTTTGCGGATATCATCTTGCTGAAGCACGACTCGCAGATCAGGATAGACTATCTGCTGAGGACTTCAGTCCGAAACACATCCGCTATACATCCAATTGCACGGGCTAATAGCGCGAAGACAAATCACGACGAGCCCACCCACAGCTTCCCCTTGAAACACCACCGTTTCGCAAGAAACATCCGCGCAAAATCTGCGTACAATCAGCGTCATCCGCGTTCAAAAAAGGTCGCCGCAGGGGAGTCACAATTAGTTTAGACTGCATTAAGACTTAACAGATGGATCAAAGTTCAACAAACTCAACATTCAATAGCTCCTCTCACTACTGCGTAGCAATTTTTTAGCGCGGATGACTAAGATTTCCACAGATCAAAATAGCCCAAAACGTTCCCTGAAAGCAATAATTAATTTGTGCTAATTTGTCGAAGAGAGTGATGTTCTTCTTCTCTCAACAAAAATTATTTAATCCGGCCTACACCTGCGGAAGTCCTAATAATTTTGCACATTCAAGCTATTAAGTCGGTTCTAACGAAAAGCATCAAGCACAACCTATGTCCAGCAACTACCGCCGCCAACCACTTTGGTATAAAGACGCCATTATTTACGAACTCAATATCAAGGGCTTTTTTGATAGCAACAACGATGGTGTCGGCGACTTTGCCGGCCTCTGCGAACAACTGGATTACCTGGAAGAACTAGGGGTTACCGCCATCTGGATTTTACCATTCTACCCATCTCCCCTGCGCGATGATGGTTACGACATAGCTGATTACTATACCATCAGTGAGGCCTATGGCAACCTAGATGATTTCAAACGCTTTCTCGACGAAGCGCACGCCCGCAACCTGCAGGTCATTACAGAGCTAGTTATCAATCACACCAGCGATCAGCACCCCTGGTTTCAGCGCGCCCGACGCGCGCCTAAGGACAGTCCGGAACGGGATTACTATGTCTGGAGTGACACTGACGAAAAATACCAGGATGTCCGTATCATCTTTACCGACACCGAGACCAGTAACTGGACCTGGGATCCCGTAGCCCAGCAATATTACTGGCACCGTTTCTTCAGTCATCAACCGGACCTCAACTACGACAATCTAGCTGTCCAGGATGAGATTTTTAAAATTCTGGATTACTGGATGCAAATGGGTATCGATGGCTTCCGACTCGACGCTATCCCCTATCTGTTTGAACGAGAAGGCACCAATGGAGAGAACCTACCCGAAACCCACGCTTTCCTCAAAAAGCTGCGACGGCACGTTGATGACAATTACGACAATGTCCTCTTTCTGGCCGAGGCCAATATGTGGCCAGAAGACAGTGCCAGTTATTTTGGAGATGGCGACGAATGCCACATGAACTATCACTTCCCACTGATGCCTCGCCTATACATGAGCATCAAGATGGAAGACCGTCACCCCATCACTGATATTTTTGAGCAGACGCCAGATATCCCCGAAAACTGTCAATGGGCAACTTTCCTACGCAATCACGATGAATTGACCCTCGAAATGGTCACCGACGAGGAGCGGGACTTTATGTACAAGGTCTACGCCAGCGATAAAACGGCTCGAATCAATCTGGGTATCCGCCGTCGCCTAGCCCCGCTCATGGATAACGATCGCAAAAAGATTGAGCTGCTCAATGTCTTGTTGATGAGCCTGCCAGGTACTCCCGTTATCTACTATGGTGATGAAATCGGTATGGGTGATAATTACTATCTGGGAGACCGTGATGGGGTGCGTACCCCTATGCAGTGGAACAACAATGAGAACGCTGGCTTTAGCGAGGCCAACCCACATTCACTCTATCTACCGGTTATTCGAGACACAGAGTACAGCTACCGCTGGATAAACGTAAGGCGTCAGCAGTCCAACCCTAATAGTCTTCTGAATTGGACGCGCCGCTTACTCTCAAAACGAAAGGAATTCCAGGTGTTTGGTCGCGGTAGTATTGAGTTCTTACAGCCCGACAACGGTAGGGTGCTGGCTTTCGTACGGGAATATGGCGAGGAAACAGTAGTGGCGGTTATTAACCTTAGCCGACACGCTCAGGCCGTTTCTCTTGATCTAGCACCTTATCAAGGGCAGCAAGTTCGCGAAGTCTTTGGCCGGAATTACTTTTCCGAAATTGGCAAAGACGAATATCAGTTAACCATAGCTGGCCATGGCTACTACTGGTTGCAGATCGAAGCGCTTAGTATACAGCCGACCGATAAGCGTGATCTGGAAAACGTACATCTTCAGGCCGCCGACCCCGAAGAGTTGTTTAGTCGCAGCAATTTAAAGACGCTGGAAAAACGATTGCTCCCCAGCTATCTCACTAGTGTTTCCTGGATCGGCCCCTTGGCGGATCAATTAGAACAGGTGACCATCCTCGAACACCAACTACACGAGCTGCAGGACCGTCAGTTTGGCTGGCTGTTATTGAGCTTACAATACAAGGAAGGCTTACCAGATCTAGTACAGCTTCCCATTGCCATGCGCCACGAATGGGATAGCCAACACGGCGAAGAATACATCGGGAAAATCCAGATTGGAGATAATGAACTTTTACTGCTCGATGCGCTGTACGACCCTGACTACCGCCATCATTTACAGGCCGGATTAAGTGAGTGCCCTGATTTTGTCTTCCAATCAACGGAGGCCTATCAGGTGCTGAATGAGCAAGAGCTACAGATTGAGCATTCTGGCCCTGAATACATGCTACTGCGATCGCGAGATTTGCGGATTAAGTATTACCGTCGTCTGGATAGTCAGGACAGCCCCGACTTAGAGATAAAACAGACTCTAAATCAACGTGGCTTTTCTTCTTCTCCCCAGGTACTGGGTACGATTCGCTATCCGCGCCAATCTAACCAGGAACTCAGTGTAGCCGTCTTAGAACAACGGGAGCAGATTGAAGGGAATGCCTGGGAGTACGTAGTCAACCAATTCCGCAACCTAGCCTCAGACCTTCAGAACCAAGGGGAATCCGAGCAGGTTACTCCACCTGCGGAAGTACCCCTCACCCAGTCGATGGTCTATCAGGATATGCCGGAGCTGATTCAAGAAATGCTTCGTTCTTCATTCGTAGTTAAGATTGCAGAGCTGGGAAGAACCATCGCAGCTTTCCATAGTCTAGTTGGGGATCTGGGCAGCCCCAATTTTAAAAAGGAGGCCTTGTCCCTACATTATCAGCGCAGCCTGTTTGCTGGTCTTAAGGGCCAAGTTCGCTCAACCTTTTCACTTTTACAGCAACGTCAGGCGCAACTAGACGAAGAACATCAGTCCCTGGCAGCAGCTCTACTCGAGAAACGTGACGTCTTGGAAAAGCGTCTTAAGCGAGTTTTTGATCATAAAATTGAGTCCGACAAAATTCGTTTGCACGGTGATTTAACACTAGAGCAAATCGATCTACGAGGAGATGGTTTTATTATCCGCAACTTTGACGGCGACCCCGATAGTAGCTACAGTCAGAGACGTCTGCGTAGATCTCCTGCTAAAGACCTGGCTAACCTTATCCAGTCATTTAATTATGCTGCGGGAATGATCCGCGATGAATTCCAGGGGTTACCTAAACGCAATTTTGATCACCTCAGTAATTGGTTGGCGGTTACTTCCCGTTGTATGGCCGCTGAGCTTTTGACGGCCTACCGAAAAGCTACCCCTGAAAACAGTCGTTTACTACCTAGTGACGAGCGTGACTTGAGGGTTTTATTAGAGACCTTCTTAATTGAAAAGGCCATGCAGGAGCTTCGGTACGACCTTAATGCCCGACCACAGCAAGTACATATTTCTCTGAATGGTTTACTACAGCTGCTCGCTTAGGTTTAGCGGCCGATCACATTACGTATTCCCGCGATTTTAGGACGCCAGTAGGAAGAGGCCATTACATTTTCCCGGATGACCCCGCGCGAACTGGTTGAATGAACGACCCATAGTTCTCCTCTTCCAGCCTCAATAACGACTGCTACATGGAAGACTGTTCCATTGCGTTTGAAGTACACTAAATCTCCTGGACGGGCATCCGACTCTCGGATCCGTTCTCCCTGAGTAGCTTGCGTCCGACTAGTACGTGGTAGGCTTAAACCTACCTGTTGGTAAGCCCATACAGTTAATCCAGAGCAATCAAATCCTTCACGCGGATTGTTACCTCCGTATTTATAACGAGTTCCTAACAATCGCTCCGCTTCTACTACTACTGTAGACCGTAAATTTGAACTAGGCGTAACCGATCGAGGGCGGCTAGAGTTTGAGCCACTATTACTCGAACTGACGGGCTGGAATAGACCACAGCTACCAAGGCTGATCAGTAGCACGCACGAAAGGCTGAGCAAGCGTATTGATGACTTCAAGGGTGATATTTTATTACACTTTACTCCACAACCACTAAGCAAGAGCTGCTATTGCATCAGTGGGTACTGTCTTAGGAAATCTTTAGGAAACGGTATAAAAACAGAGAGGAATGCAGCGAGTGTCTGCATTCCTCTTTTGAATCGTAAGTATAGTATCAGCCCAATGAGGGCCTTGAGTATTCGAGTGGCTATGCCTCTTCTTCGGGAGCCTCTTCGCCTTCGCCTCCCATCCGCTCTTCTTTGGCAGCAGCTGTAGCTGCAGAACGCAGCGCACGTGGGATTTCTACCATGGCTACCGGAGAAGCAGGAGGGTTTAGTACTTCAACTCCTTCGGGCACCTGCAGGTCACGTACACGAATAGATTGACCTAACTCCAAGCCATCAACACTTAGTACTAAGTTATCCACCAAGTGCTCGGGAGTCGTCTTGATGGAGATGCGGCGCATAACTTGCTGTAGCTTTCCACCGCCACGTACACCTGGGCTGGAACCGATGAAGGTAACCGGAACGGCCACCTTAACGGGGTGCTTGGGTTCCAGCTCAAGAAAATCAATGTGCAGGATCGCATCAGATACCGGATGGAATTGTACGTCCTTCACGATAGCACGATGCTGCTTACCATCAATATTAAGTTCAGCTACTTTAAACTCTGCCGTGTAAATGAGCGGGCGAACGCTCAATGGCTTAAGGGTAAAGTGAATGGGATCCTTTGTTCCGTACAGGACGGCAGGTACAACGCCTTCGCGGCGGGTAGCGCGGGTAGCTTTCTTACCCAGATTTTCGCGGACTTGTCCGTCAATGGCGACTGCTTGCATAGCTTTCTTGACTTTTCGGCCCGCAAAGGTAGGGATAAACATTTATTTATGCGCGTTTTAAGCACACAAATAAATTATCAATTTAAACGAAAAGAGCGGTGATCGACTCGTTGGTATGCGTATTACGGATTGCTCTGGCAAATAAATCTGCCGAAGACAGTATCCGGATCTTATCGGATTCTTCCACCAGCGGCACCGTATCGCAAACAATCAGTTCGCTCAGCACAGAATTGTTGATGTTATCGTAGGCTTTACCCGACAGAATGGGGTGAGTCGCAATTGCTCGTACAGACTTAGCTCCTTTATCCATGATGAGCTGGGCTGCTCGACAAAGGGTCCCGGCAGTATCTACCAGGTCATCACAAATGATCACGTCTGCCCCTTCGACCTCTCCAATCAAGGTCATGCCAGCGATTTCATTAGCTCGCTGCCGGTATTTATCACAAATGACAATCTCGCGGTTGAAATACTTAGCGTAATCTCTAGCCAGCTTCACCCCCCCTACGTCCGGCGAGGCGAAGGTGACGTTACTCAAGTCCTGCTGCTCAAAGAAAGGGATGAAAATTGCCTTTGATTTCAAGTGATCTACCGGAATATCGAAGAAGCCTTGTAGCTGATCTGCATGAAAGTCGAGGGTCATGATTCTATCTGCTCCAGCAGCTTCCAATAGATTAGCGATCAACTTAGCACTAATGGGTACTCGTGGCTTGTCCTTGCGATCCTGTCGAGCGTAGCCGAAGTAAGGTATCACTGCACAGATGTAGCCTGCGGAAGCACGGCGAGCAGCATCGATAGTTAGTAGCAGCTCCATCAGATTATCATGGGGCTGACAAGTAGAACCGATCAAAAAGACATAGCTGCCCCGAACCGATTGCTGGATAATAGGCTGCATCTCACCATCAGCGAAACGCGATACTTTAATTTCACCTAGTCGCTGTCCGTAAGCGGCTGAGATTTCTTCCGCTAAAAAGCGGCTTTGCTGAATGGAAAAGAGGTTAACCTCATTACTCGTAGGTGTCATGCAGGCAAAAAATTGCAGGGAGGACGAATAGAAAGCCTAAAGGTAGTCCAACTGTAAGCCTTTTACAGCAGGACTTATCAACAATAACGGCGGAATGTGGAAATCTGGCCAGACTTAGGAGAAATGTCGCAATTGCCGAATCTCCTCAGGCTGCAAGAACCGATAAAACCCACGTGGTAAATCGCGCTTATCAAACTGTAGTAACTGGATAACATCCGCTACTACTGCTGACTTAAATACTGAAGCGATAGTTTCTTCTAGGTAAACCAATTCACTCGCCGCCAGACGCAACGATCCGCTTCCATCAGCTTGCGCGTTTACAACTCGTTGGGGCTGATCAGCAGCTGCTCCCAATAGACTAATCTCCTGGGTGGCCAAGGATTCTCCTTCGGGAAAAAGTAACTTCAGCGCGGCAGTTGTAGGACCAGCTACCGATCGCAAATAGGAATTTAGGCCATGGTCGTTAGTCAGTAAACTCAAACCAGCAATGCCTGGTCCACGATCAAAAACCGACTGCCAGTCTATTTCCGGCAAATCTGGATGACGAATTAATTGTCCGCACTCAGCCTCCTCCAGGCCAGCAGCTCGATTGAGGAGCAGATAAGCCAGTCCGGGACGAGTTTTTAAAGGCACTCCTAAGTGGGCTATCTCATCCGTCATCTCGACCAGATGGCCCGGGTTTTTGACTAGCTCCTGGTTGACTTTGATCTGGCCAGCTTTAACCAAATGCTCACACACACGCCGATTACCTAAGCCGGCATGAGCCAGAAACTTATTTAGTCGCATTGGGCGGCCTTCCAGCAACTCTGGAGGAAATACGGGCACCGGCCCTGCATTGCGGGCTTGTGATTGTTGGAAAAAACGTGCAGCCTTAGCCATACTTAGTTAGCCTGCTCAATACGTTCGATCAGTGCATTAACTGCTCGGCGACGATTAGCATCTCCCTCAGGAAGACGATCCAGACACATTTCTGCTGCCCGTAAAGCAGCACTAGCCCGTCCCTGAGCACGTAAAAAGTCCGCCAAACGGTACAGGTCCGCAAAATCTTCGCTGGGTTCTGCGTATTCCCATCCAACCGTTTCGGCCAGATCCATCACTTTTGAATCCGAGAGAAACTTGCTACCCACTAATTGCATGTATAGCCAGCGAAGTTGTTCCCTTTCTTTGCTAGCCACTTTACGGTGATAATCGCGGGCCGCTTTGAAAAAATCGCGGGCATTAACCCCAACGGCCATCAGACGTAATTCTCCTTCCAATTCAAAGGCTTCAACTTCCTGGGGTAAGACCTTCTTTAATTGATCGGCCGCTTCGCCCAGTAAATCAGCATCGCGGAATTCTACTGCACGGCTCATGCTATTCTTTGCAGCCATGCGCACCTGCTCTTCGAATTGCTCCCGAGAAGTCGCTGCAATAACGTTCGTCTGATGATCTACCAACAGCTGAAAAATTCGACTATCCGTATTCGTCGCTGCTAATAAAATTAGTCGCAGGTTTTCTGGCTGATCTAAAGCTCCGGACTGTGTGCGCAGATAATCATTGGCCACTCTGAGGTGTGGCTGCCCTTGTCGAATTAAGGCCCGCACATAACGATAGACGAAGTTAGCATTGCGTTCTCCAGCTTCGTATTCGGTGGTCAAAGCTTCCAGATCATCCATTAAGGATAGCGCTTCACTCGCCAGTTGAATCAACTGGGGCCCTGTTTTTCCACCGACTGACTTGTGGACTTCCTCATTCTTTCCGTTGACGAAAAACAAGGTTGGATAGGCACTTACCGAATGATTACGACGAAACTCGAGCGCCTCTGGCTTTTCCATGTCCAGCTTGACGTTGATGAAGTTGTTATTAAAGACTTCTCCTACATCTTCTAGCGGAAATACATTTTGCGACATCCGCTTACAGGGCCCACACCAACTGGCGTAAGCATCTATAAAAATCAGTTTGTCTTGCTCCTCGGCTATTTCCAGTGCTTCTTCCCAGCTACCGTGAAAAAACTCTATGCCTTGACTAGCAAGAGGGTGGCTAAACAAGATTAGCAAGCTTAAAATCGATAATCGCATGATAAAAAGATTGGAGGGCAAAGATACGTGCTACTTATTTCACCAGTTGGGCAGGCTCTTCGAAAGATGGCTGTAATGGGATGCAGAGCTCCAGTAAATCCAGTGCATCGCCCGTAAAAACGTTGAGGTCTACATTACCCTCAATCCCTGCAATTTGCCCCTGGTCTGCATATTGCCAAAATTGAAATTCCCGGCCACAGGCCGCTACTGGCTTGCGATCCGCATAACGGGCTAACCACAGCGGATAGTCATCGAATCGACCAGCGAGATGTCGGTTATAAAATTTTTGACCGCTGTAAAGAATCGGTTTCACCTCATAGTGCAATTCCGTCAACTCCAGCCAATCTTCTATCTGTCCTACCAGCTCATCGCTGCTCAATTGGCCAATCACTTCTACATCCAGGACGGGAGGTAAATCCCCTCCCACCAATTCCACGGTATTGATAAAGTGAAAAGCCTGGTCCTCACCAGATATCTCAGGGCGAAAAAAATGATAAGCTCCTCTACGCATGCCGGCCTGCTGAAGGTCTAACCAATTCAGCGCAAACTTGGGGTCAATGTGAGAGAGCCCTTCCGTTGCTTTTACAAAAGCAAAGTCGAAATCAGCAGCAGCCACCACCTCCCAGTCTATATCTGCTTGATAGCGCGAAACATCTATGCCCTCAATGGCGAAATCTGTCCTCCGCAGTGGGAGGTCCTCACTAGGGTACAACCGAGGCAGGGCCAATAAAATCAGGCCCAACAGAAGTAGTAACAGCAGTCGTTTCACGATTTTTTATTCATGGGAATAATACTTCCCAAATATAAGGATTAGTGCTAATAATTAGCCGCAAACCCTTTTGCTCGTCGTCGGGCGGACGAAGCAGCCCCCTACTAGGGCCGGCTCACGATGCCCCGGATATTCCAGTTGATACTTTCACCAGTGCGTTGTTCAAAAGTCCCCCAATCCTGATCCGTGGAACGAAAAATCATATCGCCACCCAATTGAGCTGGGCCGGCATCACAACCAATCGACTGGCTAGATTCATTGAGTAAGACCCCAATACTGATCCAGATATCTTCATCAAAAATGGGCAGAGGCGTTGGCAAGGTAAACTCCCGAAAACCTGTAGTTGTAATCCGTGCGGTAATATCAGCCTCATAACGCACAGGACCAGGAGTCGTGGCCGTACCAGCACCATATACCACTACCTCCAGCTGAGCGGGGATACGCCCTACAAAAAACTGTACACGTTCCAGATTGCCACCAACCAGGTCTTGCACATCGTCGCGGGTAAAGCGCACCGCAAACTCATGGTAACCAAATCCTAATACTGGTCCTGTTACATTATTACCATCCTTGCGTAGTTCAACGGTAGAATCACCGGGACCGTCATCATCATCAGCGCGACAAGCGCTACTACTGACAACAAACAGGGCGACAAGGGCAAAAAGGCCAAGGCGAGAAAACAGCTTCGAAGACATAGATTCATAAGTTTAGCACCACTCCGGTGGGCTGGAAAGATTAATGCCCTAAATATCGGGCTAAAGGACGTTAAGAGGCGTAAAACTCCTCCTAAGATGACGTTAAAATGAGCGTTGGGCAAGCAGAAATCTGCTTGCCCAACGACTTATAGCGGTTTTGACATCGCTTAATTGATACTGCTAGAACCAAGGATCAGAGCGTCAGCACTTCCTCGCTCTTCGCATTTACTAGTTTATCTACTTGCTCGTAGAAGCTCTTAGTGGTGCCTTCCATCTCTCCTTCCAGTCGTTTGCCGGCGTCCTCTGGATAGCCGTTTTTCACCTCTGACTTGATGGCATCCATTCCTTTTTGGCGGGACCCCCGAATAGATATCTTGGCATTTTCGCCTTCTTCCTTCACCTTCTTTGCTAATTCACGACGACGTTCTTCGGTCAATGGTGGAATGTTAATCCGCACCATTTCACCGTCATTCATCGGGGTAAGGCCCAGGTTAGCTTCAAAAATGGACTTCTCAATGGGGCCAAGCATCGACTTTTCCCAGGGCTGGATGGTAAGCGTACGCGAATCACTAGTTCCGACGTTAGCCACTTGGTTTAACTTGGTGGGCGTACCGTAGTAGTCCACCATGATACCGTTGAGCATAGCGGGATTAGCCTTTCCCGTCCGGATTTTCATTAGCTGCTCCTTTAGGTGATCAATACTTTCACCCATCAAGATCTTGGCCTCCTCCAGCTTTTCACTTAAAAGTTCTTCTGCCATTTGTTAAATCGTGTTGGTTAGTAAGGGTAATGTAAGTGAATTATCCTAATCCCGGCTACCCAGGAAAATAGTAATCAAGTATAGCAATACCGCAAAGGAAGACAGGGCTGCTACGACGTAAGTCATCGCTGCCCACCAGAGGGCATCCTTCGCGCCGGCGTGTTGCTGTCCCTTCGCTACGCCACTGCTATCCAGCCAGGCGAGTGCGCGGTTACTAGCGTCAAACTCTACGGGTAGGGTAATCGCGCTGAATAGCGCCGTTACCCCAAAGGCTGCAATCGTAATCAGCAAAACTGTAGGACTACCACCAACCCCTAATGCACCCAGCGCAAAGTAGAGCAGAATCTGCTGAGCACTTGTCGCAACTTTGACTGCTGGCACAACCGCCGAGCGCATTTTCAGCCAGACGTAAGACTCCGCGTGTTGCACAGCATGACCACATTCGTGCGCGGCTACGGCCGCGGCGGCCACCGAACGACCATCATAAACTGGTGGACTTAGACTAATCGTCTTAGACAAAGGGTTGTAATGATCAGTCAAAAAACCCTGACCTTTGACAATCTTCACATCACGAATGTTGTAATGGTCGAGCATCTGCCGGGCGATCTCCGCCCCACTGAGCCCATTATCCATCGGCACTTGTGAATAGTGATTAAATTTTGATTTCAAACGGTTGCTGATTACAGAGCCGATCAAAGTAAAAACTACTGTGATCACAATGTAAATCATATATCCTCCGCCCATCATATGCGTTTTCTTTTAGCTAATTGGTTGACGCAGAGATCGCCCCTACGTCACGCCATTATCGAAACAGCTGGTAAGTTAAGCTGGTTTGCCGATAAATATAAACAGACCAAATTAGTCGACGACTAAGCGCTAATTTGCGATAAAGATGGACACCTGCGGAAGTACAAAACTTCACCCTATTCAGGCAGCAACGAATGTCATCCTGTAGGGCTATTTTTTTTTTCACTTCCGCAGGTGTGAACCGTGCGTGTAGGTTAATACTCTATTGAAGATTGGCAGGGACTAAACCCTACTCAAGTTCTCTAGACCTACGTAAGGGTGCAAGACCTTAGGCAGCATAATACCGTCTGCGGTCTGGTTATTTTCCATCAGAGCGGCAATAATTCGTGGAAGCGCCAGGGCCGAGCCATTCAGTGTATGTGCCAGCTGGGTACCGTTTTCGCCCCGGTAACGCAGTTTCATGCGGTTGCTCTGGAAGGTCTCGAAATTACTAACGGAACTCACCTCCAACCAGCGCTGCTGGGCCGCCGACCAAACTTCAAAATCGTAGGTCAAGGCAGATGCAAAGGTCAGGTCGCCCCCACACAGCCGCAAGATTCGGAAGGGCAACTCCAGTTCTTTAAGCAGAG
The DNA here is from genome assembly GCA_039030655.1 of Bacteroidota bacterium. Taxonomy (GTDB): domain Bacteria; phylum Bacteroidota; class Bacteroidia; order Chitinophagales; family Saprospiraceae; genus Neolewinella. Next base: position 29,568 of record JBCCDS010000016.1, read on the forward strand.
ATGCTACTTGATCCAACATCTGCAGGTGGATGGCATTACTCTGCTCGGGATGAGCAATCTGAACGATCTCTACCTTATCAAACTGGTGCACGCGGTTGAGGCCACGTACGTGCGCCCCATAGCTACCCGCTTCGCGCCGAAAACAGGGAGTATAGCCCGTTAGCTTAATAGGAAAATCGCTTTCATTCAAGATTTGGTCCCGGTAGATGTTAGTCAGCGGCACTTCTGCTGTTGGGATAAGGTAGAAATCATCTGCCCCAACGTAATACATTTGCCCCTCCTTATCCGGTAAGCTACCGGTACCGAAGGCTGTCGCTTCGTTGACCAGCAGTGGGGCTACGTATTCGGTATAACCCGCTGCGGTTGCTCGATCCAGGAAGTAATTAATGAGTCCGCGTTGCAAGCGAGCCCCCTGGCCGACAAAAAGAGGAAAACCGCTGCCCGTGGTACGTACTCCGAGTTCCAGATCAAAAACCCGAAACTCTTCGTTGAGCTCCCAGTGTGGCTTGGCCCCCTCGCCTAGTTGGGGCAGTTCCCCCTCGTGCTCTTGATAGACCTCATTATCCGCTTCATCGACGCCGGCCGGCACACTAGCTTGAGGGACATTAGGCAGCTTCACGAGCAAGTCCTGCAGCTGTTGTTTGGCAGCTGTAAGTTGTTCTTCCGTTTGAGCGGCGCTGGTCTTTAGCTCATTTACCTGTTCGCGGATAGCGTTAGCTTCCTCTTGCTTCCCTTGCTTAAAGAGGCTCCCAACTTGCTTGGAGAGTTGATTCCGCTCGGCCAGCATATTATCCAACTGGGTTTGCAGGCTACGGCGCTGATCATCCAACTGCAACAGTTGATCAATGCTAGCTTCAGCTTCGGGAAATTGACGTTTGGCCAGTCCGGCCAGCACGGCCTTACGATCGTTGCGCAGGCGGCTAATTTGTAACATAGTGAGCTATTAAAGCACAGTGGCCGGGCAACTTTTTGGCCACTTAGCGGTTTTTTTTGCAAAGATACTATAAGGTCTCAGGAATTATAGTGTACTTTTGGGGTGCACAAAGGTAAAGTGATCCTTGGTGTGTCCTCGATAACGAAATCCAAGCGGCCGTCCGGCAGCTTTTCGTTTCCGATCAATCGTTTCGCGCTTTTTCTTCGCAGTACTATAAGTCAGATGTTGAGGTGGAAGTTCCACCGAAGCTCAGATAGCGGCCTTAAGTTTTCCCTATCGCCACACTGCGGCCCAAGATTTTTAGCGTGAATCATCCTCAGACTTCACTACTCCGTCTTCTGAAATACCGTACCGTTCGCCCGGCTCGTTTCAGGGGTAGCGTTAGCCTTCTTTATTCCCAACTTATTTACTTCATATCTCGAAGCGGCGAACGAATGAATACCATTATACCAAGACAGTAATGTTTGACATCGCGCAATTGAACGCAATGCTTGTTCCAGAATTAAAGGATCTGGCAGAAAAAATGAACCTCAGCGGTTACAAGCGGCTCAACAAACAAGATTTAATCCTCCGCATTCTCGACCATCAGGCCGTGCAGGGTGCTGGATCCATCAAAGAACCCGTTTCTGCATCTGATACAGATCGCGTCCCTTCACGCCGTACTGGCAGAGGCCGCCGTGCTGAGCCTAAAGAAGAAAAAGAGAGCACGGAAAATTCCACGCGTAGCAGCCGAGGACGCCGCAGCTCCAGCAAGGACGAAAAGGAAGAGGTCGATAAACCACGCCGCGCTAGTCGTGGACGCCGTCGTTCGGAAACCGAAGAGGGCGGCGAAGAAAAGCCTGCCCGTAACAGCCGTAGTCGCAGCGCTTCCGATAAGGAAGAGGCCGAAGAGGCCGATAAACCACGCCGAAATTCTCGCAGCCGCCGTGACGCGCCTAAGGAAGGAAGCGAAGAAGAAAAGGATAACCGCCGCGGTCGTTCTCGCCGCTCCGACAATGGGGATGGGGAAGATAATGGCCGCCGCCGTAACCGTCGCAATGACAATGAGCGCGACGAGGAGGAGCGCGGCAATCGTAGCAACCGTGGCCGCCGCGGCCGCGACAACTACGACGACGACGAGCGCGGAGACCGTCGCCTGCGTGTACGGGATCGAGGTGACCGCCGCGACCGTCGTGATCGCGACGACCGCCGCCGGGAGAAACCGCAAAAAGAAGTCCGCCCTAGCTTTGACTTAGACGGAATGGTAGAAGGCGAAGGCATTCTGGAAATGATGCCCGATGGCTATGGCTTCCTCCGCTCTGCTGATTACAACTACCTAACCAGCCCCGATGACGTTTACGTTTCTCCGGCTCAGGTACGTTCCTTTGGCTTGCGTACGGGCGATACCGTACGCGGACCAGTGCGCCCACCCAAAGAAGGTGAAAAGTATTTTGCACTAATCAACGTCACCAAGATCAATGGCCTTGATCCTGCTGACATCCGTGATCGCGTACCCTTCGATTACCTACGGGCAGAATTCCCCACGGAGCGTTTCAACCTCTCCGGCAACGGTACTGGCCGAGATTACGGTCCTCGCTTGATTGATCTTTTTGCGCCAATCGGTAAAGGACAGCGTGGTCTGATCGTTTCACAGCCCAAGTCGGGTAAGACCTTCTTACTCAAAGACGTGGCCAACGCCATTGCTAAGAACCATCCTGAGACCTACCTAATTGTTCTACTCGTTGATGAGCGGCCGGAGGAAGTAACCGACATGCAACGCAGTGTCAAAGCTGAAGTGATCAGCTCGACTTTTGACGAGCCCGCAGATAACCACGTACGGGTAGCCAACGTCGTTTTGGAAAAAGCGAAGCGTTTAGTAGAGTGTGGGCATGACGTCTGTATTCTTCTGGACTCCATTACCCGTTTAGCTCGTGCCTACAATACGGTCCAACCAGCTAGTGGCAAAGTCTTATCCGGTGGAGTAGAAGCAAATGCCCTACAGAAGCCTAAAAAGTTCTTCGGTGCTGCCCGTAATATCGAAGGTGGAGGTTCATTGACCATCCTTGCTACGGCGCTGATCGAAACTGGTTCGAAAATGGACCAGGTCATCTTCGAAGAATTTAAGGGTACGGGCAACATGGAACTTCAGCTTGATCGCGGCTTGGCTAACAAGCGAATGTACCCTGCGATTGACTTTACGAGCTCCAGTACTCGTCGTGATGACCTCTTGTTGGGTCGTGACATGACCCAGCGGATGTTTGTCTTGCGCAACCACCTGGCAGACATGAAGCCAGAGGAAGCCTTTGAATTCCTGATGCGCAATATGCGCTCTACTAATAGTAATGATGAATTCCTGGCTGGTATGAACGGCTAAGGATAAAGCAGCACGATATTCCTCGAATGGGGTAAAAGAAAGGTTTTGGCTCTCCGGTCAAAGCCTTTCTGTGTTTTATCGCTAGTATGACGAAATTGATCGTCTTAATACTCACCCAATTCCAGCTAGAAGTCGTTAATTGTTAGGTACCCTGTTGAAACAACTCCGTTCATGTCCTTTTCCCGCTATCTACTTAGCCTGCTGGCCTCCCTATTGTTCTCTTTCTCAATTTCCGCCCAGCTACTCGATCACCGTCAGGGTGAATTGATTGTACAGCTTCAAGAAACTATAGATGGGAAAAGCTGGGCCGCAGAACAACCAGCCATCGAATTTTTCGAGCGGCTCTCTATACCCCTCAACATCTGGTTGCTCCGCTTTGATCATAGTGAGCACGCGCTAATGGGGATGCAAGATGACCTCCAAAAACAAAAGGCGGTATTAAGCTGCCAACGAAATCGCTTGGTTAAATTGCGTAATACCCCCAACGATGCCCTCTATGGTCAACAGTGGCAACATCGCAACATCGGCCAATCTGGAGGGCTAATCGACGCTGATTTCGACACAGAATTTGCCTGGGATGTCACAACTGGCGGCTTGACTGCAAATGGCGACACCATCGTCGTTTGCGTGATTGATAATGGTGTCGATACAGATCATCCCGACCTAATGAACCAGATCTGGATTAACCGGGATGAAATACCTGAAAACGGGATGGACGACGACAACAATGGCTACATTGATGATGTCATGGGCTGGGACACTCGTTTTGAGAACAATGATATAGATGGTGGTGCTCACGGCACCTCGGTTGCTGGTCTGATCGGAGCAGAAGGTAATAATACTATTGGAGTCGCTGGCGTCAACTGGAATGTACAGATGATGGTGGTACGTAGTCGCTTTCAAACTGCAGAGAGCGAAGTCATCCAGGCCTATTCTTATGCACTGGAAGCTCGAATGGCTTATGACTCTACCGGAGGAGCAGAAGGCGCCTATGTAGTAGCTACTAACGCCAGCTGGGGACTAGATCGAGGTCAGGCAGAGGATAGCCCAATCTGGTGCGCCCTCTATGATGTACTTGGCGAAGAGGGCATACTGAACGTAGGTGCAACGGCAAATCTAAATTTGGATGTCGAGCAGGAAGGAGACCTTCCCACGACTTGCCCTAGCGAATATCTAATTGGCGTAACGAACTTACGCGACGATGATATGAAGCGAACTGATGCCGCTTTTGGCAATATTTCCATCGACCTGGGGGCCTATGGCGAGAATACTTTCACGACTACGATCAATAGTAACTATGGCTTATTTAATGGTACTTCGGCCGCTACACCTAACGTAACTGGTGCCATTGCTTTGCTCTATAGTGCACCCTGCTCGGCATTCGGCGAACTACTTGAGAGTGATCCTGCCGGTGCTGCGCTCTTCGTAAAGGATGCCATCCTCAACAGTGTAACAGCTAATGCCGATCTGGCTACCATCACCGTAACCGGCGGTCGGCTCAATATCAATGATGCTATGATGGAGCTGATGAGTTTTTGTGATGCTTGCCTAGCGCCCAGCTCGGAAGCGCTTAGCTTGGAAGGAGCCAATGCTGTTCGCATCAACTGGTCGACCATCAGTAGTGTAGACCGAGTTGATTTACGTTATCGCTCCAGCGGCAGTTCGGATTGGGTCACCTTGAGCGATGTCAGCCCTCCTTATTTACTGGAGGGTTTAAGCAGCTGTACTAGCTATGAGTACCAATTACTGACGGATTGTACCGCAGCCTCGGGCAGTGGCCCTATTACCAGTTTTATTACTGATGGCTGTTGCAACTTACCTCTGGACCTGGGAATAGAGATACTTTCTCCTTCCGCTGTTGCTCTTAATTGGCCTGCTGTCTTAGCTGCTACCGAGTATAACTTACGCTACCGAATCGTTGGCAGCGGAGACTGGTTGGAAACTGATGCCCTCGGCGGCAGTCTGTTTTTGACCAATCTTCAGGCATGTAGTGATTACGAAATCGAGATCCAAACGGACTGTGATACCGCGATTACCAACTTTGGTCTTTACCAGCAATTTAGCACCAGTGGTTGCGGTACTTGCCTGGATGCCGACTATTGTCAGCCACCTACGCTCAACAACAGTTCTGAATGGATTTCGGAAGTCAATCTCGGCAACTTGCTCGATCAGCTTTCTGAGGCAGAACCGCTGGGCTACCGCAACTATGGCTTGGGAGTCGAAGCCCCCGAGCTAGTGCCTGGAGGCGTATACCCTTTTAGCGGCCAGCCCGCTTATTCAGGTACGGCCTTTAGCGAAGAGTTTAAAATCTGGATCGACCTGGACCAGAACGGCTTTTTCTCCAGTAATGAAATCGTATTTGAAGAAAGTGCTGCCGGAGGAGAAGCGGCCCGCGGTGATATCCTCATTCCAGAGAATACGCCACTGGGCCTAACCCGCATGCGCATAGTCATGGAGTTCAGCAATGTCAATAGTGCTTGCCCAGTTTCTACCCGCACTGGGGAAATTGAAGACTACTGTGTACGGATTGTAGAAAGCCCCGGCTGTGTTGCTCCAGACCGGATCTGGATTGACCTGACGGATGATCTCGTGTCAGTGGTCAACTGGACGGCCTCCGCAGCGCCGGGGGGAGACTATGTATTGCGTTATCGTTTACTGGGCACCTCTGAATGGACGACCGTCGAAGTCAGTGGCAACAGTTTCGAGCTCGACTTATCGGATCAGTGTGCCGTTTTCGAATTACAAATTGCTAGTAATTGTGGCGGTAGTACTGGAGCCTTCAGCACCGCAGGCTTCAATAGCTGCACCTCGACTAGTGAACCGGAAGATCATCCAGTTTGGAGTCTGGCCCCTAATCCCGCAGATGACTTCAGCCAAATCAGCGTTGCTGCCGAAAATCCCATCGAAGTGCTAAAGCTTTTTGATCTCAACGGGCGAGAACTGGCCAGTTATCAGTTAAACGGAGTCGCCCAATTTAGACTACCGACTAGTGATTTAGCGTCAGGAGTTTATCTCATCCGTCTGCAAACAGCAGGAGGCCGGGAAGGCGTAAAGCGACTCTTAGTACGTTAAGCAGCTCCATAGTACCGGATATTTCCAGTGGGAAAGCTTATGTTTGGACTTCACTCTTGTGATCATCCCAAGCCACAAAACCTTACTGACTTTGTTATCCTATTCTAGAAGTATCCTACTACTAGCTCTTGCTTTTTTGCTAACGGCCTGCGTTACTCGAAAAAAGCATGACGAGGCGATTGCCCGATACGCCACGGCTCTTGAGATGACGCTAGATAGCCTCGACCAGCGAGAATCACTCCTCCAGCGACTTTCTGACTCCCTACAATTTGAGCGCGGCGGTAATGCCTACTTGTTAAATAATCAACAACAACTGGAAGATCGCCTAGTAGAGCAAGCCCAGCAGATTGATGAGCTCCAGGGAAACGTATCGAATACCCAATCTAGCTTAAGCGCCCAAATACGTCAGCTCCAGGATCAGCGCGCTGATTTACAAGACCAACTTCAACTATTACAAGCAGCCTACAATCAAGCTCAAGTACAATTCCAGGCACTCAGTGATAGTGTAGTAACTTATCTACGTATCCGCCTAGATAGAGCAATTCCAGAATCAGGTTTCCGCACTCGGATCAAAGCCGGAGCCTCTAGTCTAGTCGTACAGGAGGATTTATTATTCAGAACCAATAGTAGTAGCCGCCTACTCGAAGCAGCTACTATAATACTGGAAGCTATTGCCGAGGTCATGGGGCAAGAACCGCTGCTCAAGCTCCGCATCGAAGGACATACGGACAATAGTAATAGCAGCAGGACTGACAACTGGCAATTTGCCGCCCTACGCGCTACGACCCTCGCTCGGCTATTTACCGAAGACTACTACCTCAGTGCCAGTCGCCTCAGTGCCAGTAGCTACGGCCAATATGCTCCATTGACCAGCAATGCGACTGCCGATGGTAGGAAAGCCAACCGAAGGATAGAGTTTGTCTTTCAGAATGAATTGAGCAACCTCATGCGAGAGTTGGAGCGCATTTCAACCGACATAAGCAGTAGCGATTAATGCCCCACAATGATCGCTATCGAGTTTTTGGAATCCGCCATCACGGACCTGGCTCAGCACGCCGCTTACTAGCCAGCCTAGAAGATTGGCAACCCGACTTGCTGCTCATTGAAGGCCCCGCCGATGCCCAAAGCATTGTCGGCAAACTGAACAATGTGGAAATGGAACCGCCGGTTGCCTTAGTGTTGTACAACGACAAGGATATTGACCAGGCTAGTTTCCTGCCTTTTGCCGAGTTTAGTCCTGAATACCAGGCTATCTGCTGGGCGGGGCGTCGGCAGGTCCCCCTGGAATTAATTGATTTACCCGCCCGACATTATTTGGCGCATCGAGCTGAAGAACAGCTTCAGTTATTCCGACCAGCCCCCACAGCTGACCCTGATCAATTAATTGCCGAAAGGCTGCGTCGTGATCCACTCTCGCTGGCCGCGGAGCTCGCTGGCTATTCCGATAGTGAACGTTGGTGGGATGCTACGCTGGAACGAGCCGAAGGTGATCAGGATACTTTCCTACAATTGCTGGAGCTGATTACCGAATTACGCAATAGCTATCCGGCGGCCGTCGATGAAGAAACGCACCGTAGAGAAGCACACATGCGGCTGGCACTGCGCAAAGCGCTAAAAAGCGACTACAAGCGTATTGCAGTCATTGTCGGGGCCTGGCATGGACCGGCTCTGGCCAATTTAGCGGCTTATCCTGTCAAAGCAGATCGGGCACGTTTAAAGGGGTTGCCAAAGATTAAAGTTGCAGCCGCCTGGGTTCCCTGGTCTTATCCACGTTTAGCCCGCGAAAGTGGTTATGGTGCTGGAGTACAATCACCAGCATGGTATCGCCTACTGTTCAAACACCCAGAAAAGGCCACTGAACACTGGATGGTAGCGGCAGCTCAATTGCTGCGCGAGCAGGATTTCGATGCCTCTCCTGCACAGGCTGCTGATGGCGTGCAGCTGGCGCGTAGTCTGGCCAGCATGCGCGAACAAGAGCTCCCCGGATTAGCGGAATTGCAGCAGGCGGCACTTAGTACCCTAGCAGCTGGTGCTCAGGAGCGGCTCCATTTGATCCGAGAGAAACTGAGTTTGGGTGAACGGGTAGGAAAGGTCCCCGAAGGAGTAAGTACTGTTCCGCTACTGGCTGACTTACAAAAGGAATTGAAGGCCACCCGAATGAAGAAGCTCTGGGAAGTTACTGGCCAGCATTACTTACGCGCCACTAAAACGCAAGCGAGGGGAGGTTTAGACCTGCGGAAGTCCAATCATTTACGCATCTCCCACCTACTGCATCGCTTAAACCTATTAAAAATTGAGTGGGGCCAACTGCAGCCTTTAGGACCCAATAGCCTGGGGTCATTCAAGGAAATTTGGCTGATGGAGTGGCAACCAGAGTTTAACCTTAGACTGCTAGAGCGCAGCAGCTACGGCAACACCATTGCTCAAGCCGCCAGTCGCTTTAGCTTAGAGGCTGCGCAGGAAGTAAATAGTGTGGCCCGTTTGGCGCAATTCATCTTACAGGCCTTGCAAGCCGATTTGGTGACAATTGTGCCTAAATTGTTGCATCGCCTTCGGCTGCGCGCTACCCAAACCCGGGATATCAATGCGCTCTTGCAGGCACTGCCTACGCTAGTCAACACCAGCCGTTATGGCGATAGTCGCAAGACGGATACCAGTGCATTGCTACTGCTTATCGATGAACTCTTGCCCCGAATTACAGCAGGATTAAGTGCCGCTGCCAGCCAGATCGATGATGATCAAGCCGAGGACCTTAGTCAGTCACTAAGCCAGGCCAATTATGCCCTGGCCCAACTGGAACAGGAGGAGCTTTTACAACTTTGGCAAGATGGCCTTATGCGGCTGGCCCAAAACCCTGCTAGCCACCCGCTTCCCCGAGGATTAGCCTGGCGGCTACTTTTTGATCAAAAGCGGTTCAATCTGCTGACTACCGAAAAAGAACTCTACCGGGCCTTATCTCCAGCTAATGGTGCCAAAGATGTTGCTCACTGGGTAGCTGGCTTTCTGCGTTCTAGCGGGCAATTATTGCTGCATTACGAGCCCCTACGCCAGCTAATCAATCAGTGGGTAGCTAGCCTGAGTTGGGAGGTATTTGAAGAAAGCCTACCTTTATTACGTCGCACCTTCGCTGGTTTCAGTCCTCAGGAACGACGTAGCCTTTTCAGCCTGCTGGAACAACCATCTGCCCCAAGCGAATCAACTTTTTCCAAAGAGAAAGTAAGTGTACAACTACTAGCTGATCAAGAGCAACTGCTGTTGTCTTTATACGACTGGATGGGTAAAGAAGGGTGAATTTTATCCAAATTACGACAATTGTCGTAATTAATTTATACCTTAGTGCCATCTTACAGCGTTATACCGATCTCGAAGCGGTTTGGAAAAATACCCCCTTTGAGACCGCGTATATACTCAATATCGTTTTCCATAGCAATTTGGTTTGAGTATAGCTGTCTAATTAATAAAATCTAACTCCATGAAAACTATACTCAGCCTTCTGTGCTGCTTAGCGGTATTCAGCCTGCAAGCACAGGATGCCAGCGGCATCGATTTCTCAAAGGATGCCAGCTTTGAAGAATTATTAGCGCAAGCCAAAGTCGAAGACAAGCTCATCTTTGTTGATGCCTACGCTACTTGGTGTGGCCCTTGTCGGATGATGGATCGTCGGGTATTTAACCAAACAGAGGTCGGTGATTTTTTCAATAGCAACTTCATCAATCTCAAGTTGGATGTCGAGCGCGGAGAGGGACCTACCTTAGCCCGTCAGTACCGCGTGCGCGCTATGCCTACTTATCTCTTTATCGACGGAGATGGTAATGTGGTGCATACGGCTATGGGTGCCATGGCTCAAGATCGCTTTCTGGCTTTGGCCCGTGCTGCCTTGCGTAAGCAGGCTCGCTAAGCACTACAACCATCAAAAAAGCCCCTCCGAATTCAGTTTGGAGGGGCTTTTTTAATGGGTAAAAGATCTAGTCTAGCGGAACAGATTCCAACCCATTGAGAGCGAGTGGCTCATCAGGGTAGTACCCTGGGTTTGCGCTTCACCTACGGTACGTAGACCAACACCACGACGGAAGGTAATTCCTAATTCTAATCGCTGAGCGATCGTGATACTTCCTTTAACGCCCGCAAATGCGCGCAAGGAAATACCGCCGTCTGCTGCTGCTACATCACTGACGTATTCTGAGGGGCAGGGTGCTTGCGTATCCGTGCCGGAGCGCCAGATGACCTGATTATCGTTACAAACGGGAACATTACCTCTGATATAGACATCTCCCCAGTGATAACCAGCATTTACTCCCGCAAAACCGACCAGGTTAAAAACCCGGCTACCTCGCAGACGATAGCCTATTGTCGCTTCGGCTGCAACTTCATTAGAGGTCTGTGAAATATTAAGGTAGTTATGCTGACCAAGACCGGTGTACTCACCACGATAAGACATCTCATCGATACGATTACTGATGAGCAGAAGGTTAGCACCATACTCTACATTTGGAGCCTTGGGGTTGACCCAAGTTGTCATCAGGCGGAGGTGTGGGTTTTCACAGATCCAGCTATAGGCGTCTGTAGGCTCTAGGTTCATTTCGCTGTAGTCGTAGGTCAACTGATCTTGCTGGCCGGCGTCAATTAGGTAACTACCAGACATATCATTCAGCATATCCTGATCAAAGCCGAAGGAAGCGCTGATTTGTTTAAGTACTAGTTGCGCGTTAGCGGTGGGCGTGAGGCAAAAGAGGCCTAGAATGATTAAGGAGAGGGTACATGAATTCTTCATTGAGAAGGGTATTTGAGGTAAAGGTTTGCAGACAGGACGAAGGGAAATCAGGAAAGAGCTAACCAAAAGTGAATTTTAACACTTTTTTAAGTCTGGGAGGATTCAGGACTAAATTTACGTTTCTGCCCGCTTAATTCTCCTATCTTGAAATTTACTAAGTGGCTACCGCGATCACTAAAAAAGAAGCTGTGAACTCTAATTCAGATGAGACCTTGCGCCAATGCTGATGGAAAATTTCAGCTTTCTCACGTAGTTCAAAGACTATCAGGCTAAGTTTAATACTTGACCTTATGATTTTGCTGACCAAAATCAGTTAGACTAGTTCATAATTACTTTATAAAGCTGGGCAGCTACCGTGAGTAAGATACATTAAATAGAAATTTTGGACGTACCAAAGCTAATGGTTTGGGCTTAATTATCGATTTTAGGCTTTAGTATTCACTTCTGGTGCACTGCCCAAAAAGTAAAATGGATCGTACGGATATTGATTATTTATCACTTTGGTTGAAGAGCAAACGTGAAGACGATTTCGCGCAAGCTTTCAAATATTTGTACCCAAAGCTAAAGCTCAGTGCAATGCAGGTACTAGCTAGGCCTTCGCTAGCCGAAGAGGTAGTGCAAAACCTCCTGATTTGGGTATGGAACAATCCCAACAAGTTGCTTGAATTGGATAATCCACAGATCTACTTACTTCGTGCCGTAGCCCGGAATATGCACCGAGAAGCGGAGAAAGAAAGGAGAAGAATACAATCCCTAACTGGCAAGGAAGTTACAACGACTTCTAATTGGTTGAATGACTACATGGAATCAGAAACGAGGGCTGAAAACTATCATGAACTTCATCGAGCGATGAGTGCTTTAACCCCTCGCCAGCGTCAAATACTCCAACTGCGCTACTACCAACAACTTTCCTACCGGGAAATTGCCGAAATTTTATCCATTAAGGAGCAGGTAGCTCGCAATTTGACCTATCGCACCCTAAAGAAATTGCGGTCACGCTTCATTCTACTTGGGTTGGCTTGGATTTTTAATTTGGTTGGATAGAAAAATATTTGCTCAGGGAGGGTTACAAAATCACGACTGATAGCTTCTGGTTACAAACAAAAGCTAAACTATGCTCGAAGGGCATCCATTCGATCCTTCCTCTTCATCCCGGTATTCCGAGTTAATTACAAATGACGATTTTCTCCAATTTGTACTTAGCCCAACTCCCGAGCTGGTCGCGTACTGGAGTAGATTAGCTGATGATGATCCTGTTGAAGCTGAATTACAAGCTGAGGCTAGAAAGAGTATCCAGGCATTACATACCCACTTTCAACATCAAGTCCCAAGTCAAGAAGAAACGGCGGCGGCTTACCAGCGATTTCTCACTCGTAATGAAAAAGTTACTCAGAACCGCTCATCTCAAGGCTATTTTCGCTGGATTGCTGCTGCAGCGGCAGTCATCATTCTAGTAGTTGGGTTCACTAAATTTTTACCCACAGCGGAACCATCAACTAGTTGGATCGCAGTAAGCACCTTATTCGGTGAGCAAAAAACGGTAATGCTACCCGATGGATCGGAAGTAATTCTCAATGCAAATTCTCAATTGAGATATCCTGCTGGTGAGTGGAATGGTATACAAGAAAGGCGAGTGGAGTTAGAAGGAGAGGCCTTTTTTAAAGTTCAACGACAAACGGAAGGTTCCCCTTTTATCGTAGAAAGCGGTGGCATGGAGGTTGAGGTACTCGGTACTCAATTTAACGTCTACCAACGAGGTTACGAATCAGAAGTCATTTTGGCAGAAGGACTAGTCGCTATCCGCTATAAAGATACGCTCGGTCAAGTACAGTCTATTGAGCTTGAGCCCGGCGATCGAATAACCTACAGTGGAGCGGCAAACGCCGTACCTACTCCGCATACCGACCTGAACAGTTTACTGAGCTGGAAAGAAGGATACTTAGTCTTTCGAGACCAAACCTTAGAGGAAATTGCTGATAGACTACAAGAAATATTTGGTCATCCTTTACTGATCAGCAATCCCGACTTAGCTAAACGCCAGCTAACGATTAGTACACCAACCAACGATATCAATCAATTTTTTCAAACCCTAAAAGCCCTGGCACCAAGCGACTTTACAATTGAGCAGCGCAGCGACTCTATTTGGTTAGACCGCGCTCCTATTAACAAAGATTAAGCGATCTCATGGCCTATTGACGTATACACTTTCCTTCACTGTGTAAAGCTAAATTTCGATATGAAACGAGCCATAATACTATTCTTTACCTTCTTTTCGGCGATGAGCCTTGCTACTTATTCCCTTACGGGGCAATCGCTCACCAACCTACATTCTTCCTCTCTAAGCTCACTTGATAGCGAATGGCAGTCCAACGAGGAGGTGATCAATCTAGAGCAGGCTTTAGATCTTATTTCAGAAAAGTATCAAGTATTCTTCACTTATTATCCGGAGGTGATCAGGCAATATGAAGTGCGTATGCCTTTACTTAATGAAATTGGACTTCCGCAGGTCTTAAACCATCTGCTAAGATCAACTGCTCTCAATTACCAACAGCTATCGCCCGTCAGCTACATCATTGCTTATACAGACGAATTGGACAGTCCGGAAATACAGCTTGACCAAAAACACGAACTACCACGAATTCCATCCAATCAACACCTGATCTCCGTACCCAGTATCACGGAGCAAACCGAGTTAGTATCTACCAACTTATTTTCTAATCTGTCTCTTGATACACCTAATCTGGTCAATATCAGAGGAACTGTAGTAGACGAAGATGATTTTGCTTTAGTGGGTGCTACTGTACAGTCTTCAGCTGATCAAAGCATTGGCGTAGTTACTGATATAGATGGCAACTATAGCATTAACGTTCCCGATTTAACAGGAAGCCTGCTCATAAGCTATGTCGGTTATGAGACGAAAACCGTGGCGATCGCCAATCGAACAGTTATTGATATCGTGTTGAGTTCTGCCAGTGAAACGCTGGATGAAGTAGTGGTAATCGGTTATGGTACCCGTACTGCTCGTGATCTCACCGGATCAGTATCCGCCATTGATGCAGAAGAAATTGCGAAATCTCCAGCTCTATCTCCCGAAGCAGCTCTCCAAGGGCGCTTACCAGGCGTCTATATCTCCACCCCGGGAGGTAATCCCGGAGCACGACCCGAAATTCAGATCCGCGGTATTGGCACTTTTGGAAATGCGGAACCACTATACGTGATAGATGGCGTTCCCGTAACAGAATTTGCTTCTGGTACTGAAGATGGCCGTGAGGGTGATTTAAGGGGAACCATCAATATACTGAGTCTAATCAACCCCAGTGACATCGAGTCTGTATCTGTCCTAAAAGATGCTTCAGCCGCGGCTATTTATGGCGTTAGGGCTGCTAATGGTGTAATCTTAATCACGACCAAAAAAGGGCAAAGCGGAGCTCCTCGAATCAGTTTTGATGCCTCCTATGGTTGGCAAGAAGCAGTAGGGCGCTACGATGTCTTGAACACGCAACAGTTTGTTGATCTCTTTACCGACGCCTATGCTAATGACCCTAATGAAACCTTACCTGGGTTTTTCAACCCTAGTAGCCCCGACTACCTTGGCGACCTTCCTCAGTCGGATTGGCAAGAAGAACTACTGAATGATAATGCGGCTCTACATAACGCTAGTCTACGGGTTAGTGGAGGAAGTGCGTCCACTACTTACTCTGTCTCGGGTAGCTATGGATACCAGGAAAGTACTTTGATCGAAAATAACCTCAGACGCTACACCTTCGCAGGTAATTTTGATAGCCAGGTATCGGATTATATTCGCACAGGAGTGAGCTTTAGAATCGGCTATGTAGAGGCACAAGATAATACTAGAGGTGATCTGCTCAATGCGGCAACGACCTCTCCCTGGCAGCCTGCTTTTAATGAGGATGGCAGTCCAACCCCAGTGGTTGAACTTGACTTCGAGCCTAATCCTGGTTTTGATGCGAATGATCCAGCCTCCGGGGCGTTATTTGAAGTTGCGAACACTAGATTACTGTGGGGCGATGCTACCAGAACAAATCCTTTTGGTGAGCAAACTACTAATGAAAATGACTACAATATCATTCGCAATCTGGGTTCTGCTTACCTAGAAGTTGAGCCTGTCAAAAATTTAAGATTACGGGGTACGATCAGTGCAGATTGGTACTCCAATACCCAAGAATCTTTTATTGATTTCAATCGATTTATGTTTCGCCAGACCCCCGACAATCCTTATCAAGGACATGACGGCACTAGTGCGGGTACTTATTCAGAGACCTTTACCCGCAACTGGAATCTGGTACAGGAAATCAGTCTTAGCTACGACCGCTCATTTGGAGCTCACAACTTTAACGTATTACTTAATGCCATGGACCAGCGCTGGACTTTCAGAGGGTCTAGCATTACTACCCGACAACAAGTCAGTGCTGATGAAAACCTCAGAGTGGCTACAGGCCCCAACCTATCTACCGCTACAACCGGGGTAAGGGAAATCAACGGTCTACAAGGATATATGGCCAGGATAGGATACAACTTTGCGCAACGCTACTACTTAGACTTCACCATCCGTAGAGATGGTAGCTCGCGTTTCAGTCCTGAAAATCGCTGGGGTATTTTTCCAAGTGTCGCCGCTGCGTGGCGGATCAGTGACGAAAGCTTTCTACGCGATAGCCGCTTTGTCGACGACTTGAAATTGCGCGTCGGATGGGGCCAGCTAGGTAATCAGGAAACGGCATCTTTTGCTTTCCTCTCCCAGGTCTCCTTCACACCTGACTACGCTTTTGGCTCCGGAAATGGCAATCCTATCGGTAGCTTACAATTTGGTGCGCGCTTGCCCGACTTACCCAACGCTAATCTCGGTTGGGAAACTGCTGAAACTTTTAATATTGGAGTCGACGGGTTTGTACTGAAAAATAAACTGAACTTCACCTTTGAATACTATGATCGCCTGACGGAAGGAATTATCCAGCCAACCAGTTTACCGCTAAGCGTTGGTAATGAAAACCAACCGATCTTGAACGTGGCTAGTGTACGTAATTCAGGGGTGGAACTATCCATTGGTTATCGGGATCGGATTGGCAAGTTCACCTATGGCTTTTCTGGCAACCTCACAACGGTTCGCAATAGAGTTGAAAGCCTCAATGGCGGAACGGCCTTCGGAGGTGAAAACGGACGGGTCGAAGAAGGTCAACCACTATTTTATATCTGGGGCTACCAAACGGGTGGAATTTTTGATAGCGACGAAGAAGCTGCCGCCTACTTTGAGCAAATCGACGATAGAATCACTGGAAATACGCAAATGGGAGGTGATGTATTCTTCCAGGATGTCGCTAGTACCGTTACGGAAGAAGATGGTACTGAAGGTGTGATTATGGAACCCGACGGCATAATCGATGCAGCCGACCGCGTCTTCATCGGTAATTCTATCCCCGACCATTTCTACGGTTTTAACTTCAATTTCGGTTATGGTAATCTCGACCTCTCCATCTTTTTCCAAGGTGTAGGGGGTGTACAACGCTTTAACTTTGAACGTGCCAGGGGAGAGTGTATGTGTGGCCGTGGCAACAATAACTGGTCAACGACTTTAGATCGCTGGACACCTGAAAACACCGATGCTACCCTACCTCGAGCCATAGTTAGCTCTCCCGGAAACCTACGTTTTAGCGACCGTTTTGTGGAGAACGCCGGGTTTTTGCGACTTAAAAATTTGCAAATAGGATACAATTTCCCCGTGGCTAACATGGGGGTTAATTTTATTCAATCTCTCCGACTGTACTTCACTGGTGCTAACCTATTTACCCTCACAGATTGGACCGGCATCGACCCCGAAGCCATCCAGAGATTAGGTAGTGAAAACATTATTCCTCCGGCTCGGACTTTCATCTTTGGTATTAATGCTTCATTCTAAAAATTGTCATCATGCTATCTAAGACTATTCTTTTACCCGTTACCTGTTTAGCGCTAATTGGAATCATCTGCTGGTCTTGCTCTGAAGATCGACTCGATTTAGATCCCGGATCACTAACCGAAGCCAGCTTTTTCCAAAATGAAGTAGAGTTCGAACGGGCCATTACGGGCGTTTATGCCAAACTAACGGATATTTACTGGTTCAATGCGAATAATCCCATGCACGGTTTTTGGCAGTTACCAGGAGATGATGTGACCACAATCGGCCAGTCACCCTATGAGGTATTCGTTACGCTCAATCCAGGTTCTCAGTTTATTGGTCGCTACTATCAGCAAAATTTTCAACTGGTTAATCGAGCCAATACCGTTTTAGAAAAAATTGCTGAAGAAGAAGGAGTTTATACTACCCCTGGCCTCAAGGAAGAACATCGTGCCCAAGCCTTATTCTTCCGTTCATGGGCTTTCTTTCAGCTCTGGAATTATTACGGTACAGCCCCCGTTATTACACAGCGGATTGGCCTCGCCGACGAAGATATTGTCATCTTTCAAGCAAGTAGTCGGGGCGTTGAGTTGCTGGATCAAGCCATCATTGATCTGGAATCTATCGTTGGCCTATTACCTACTGAGTGGCCCGACAACCAACGGGGACGCGTTACCAATAACTCTGTCCATGCACTTTTAGCGAAAGCACTAATCAGTAGAGCCGCCTGGACGAATAATCAGAACGATTACCAATCAGCCATCGACGCCATCGATCAAATTACCGGCCGTAGCTTGGTGACTAATTTCGCTGATAATTTCGACGCCACTACCGAAAACAATGCCGAATCCCTATTCGAATTCCAAGCTAGTCAACCCGCTACCGACAATGTTTGGCTACCCAATGATTTCGAGCAGGGTGGCGTTGGTTCTACTTCTGCCTACTGGGGGTACTACGAAAATCACTTCAGCCTCTTTGGTACGCCGCCTTTCATCGCAACTGAAAAGTTGATTGCCGCTTTTGACCCCGCAGATCCCCGATTACCCCTAACGGCTAATCCCGATGACCGCGCTTTCACCAAGTACGTACTTGGCGATCAAAAAGCAAACACTGGCGTAGGTTCATTAAACAACCCACGACTGATGCGCTACGCCGATATTCTTTTGTTAAAAGCCGAGGCTATTGTTGAATCCAGTGGTGATTTGAGTGAAGCGGTAGACTTGGTCAATGCAGTAAGAACGCGTGCCAGGGGCATGGATTCGTTAGGCCTTACGCCTGCTAATTATGAGTTTACTGGCGAGTCTTCCGATGAAGTACGCGCCTGGATACAAAATGAACGCTTACTGGAGTTAGCTGGCGAAGGTGGTATCCGTTGGCAAGACTTACGTCGTTGGCATCAAATTGGCCATATCAACCTAGCCAGCTTTGATTTTTCCAGTGATCGAGAAGATTTCGGAATCGAAATACCCAAGAACTTGGTATATCCGATTCCTTTAGGGGAGTTAGATATAAATCCCAATGCCACCCAAAATCCGGGCTATTAGTTTACGCAATCAGCTGTTTATTACCTGTCTTGGAGGGATTAGGAAAAAATAATCCCTTCAAGACCGTGTATATACTCAACGCCCTATTGTAATTGATAATAGACCGACTTCAGATACGCCCCTTCCGCAAAACTGATTGGATGGTCAAAATCATGAAAGGTCCGCTCCAATTCCCGCCAGTCACGTTGGCTACGCCGCAGGGCCTTTTCCTGAACGGAGAAAAACGCTGCTGATTGAATACGGCCCGAACAGCTGGCTGCCAAGTAAATGCCTCCGTCCGCGACTAGAGGAATGGCTAAACCAGCGAGCCGCTGGTAGGCTTCGAGAGCACCGGCGCGCTCGCGCTCGCGCTTGGCAAAGCTGGGTGGATCAACAATCACTAAATCAAATCGACGCCCGGCTTTCAGCATTTGACCCATGAGTTTGAAAGCATCACCAGCCATCGCTTCGTGCTGCTCACTATTCAACTCGTTCAAGGCTACATTGCGGGCTGCTTCTGCCTGAGCCTGGGCACTTATATCCAGACTAACCACTTCCGAGGCGCCTCCCGCTAAAGCATGCACGCTAAAGCCTCCTACGTAGCTAAAAACATCCAGCACCCTGCGCCCTTTGGCCAACTCCCCTACCCTCCTCCGATTGTGTCGATGATCCAAAAAGAAACCGGTTTTATGTCCGTCAATGACGTTGGCCCGAAAACCTAAACCGTACTCCTGAAAAATGACTTCGGCAGAGGCTAAGACGCCACGTACAACGCTTCCGTCCGCCCATTGCACCGGCCAGTTATCTGCATTCTGTAGCTGTCGACTTAAACGCATTACGATAGCACTTTCGGGAAAAAAAACCTGTAGCGCAGTAAGAATATCCGCTAGCCACGGGCCCCATACCGCACTATAGACCTTGACGACCAGCACCTGATTATAGACATCGACGACAAGGCCCGGGAAGCCATCATTTTCACCATGCAGCAAACGGTAGCCCGTAATTGCTCCCTGGGAGGTATCATTTAATTTGTACTTCCGCAGGTCCATCGCCTCCTGCAAGCGTTGACGAAAAAAAGCTGCGTCAATCTGTGCTTTCCCTCTATGAATCATTCGCAGGCGGATCGGGGAATGAGGATCATACAAACCGATACCCAGCAATTGATTCTTCTTTCGGCTGAAGACCAGACCAAGATCACCTACGCGCCCTACCCCTTTAACTCGCTCTACGGATTGGTCAAATATCCAGGGATGGCCAGATCGTAAATGCCGCTCGGCCGCAGCCGTAAGACGAATAGCTAGTCGTTGGATCGAGGGAAATTCGGGTTGTTTCATCACAGTAGTTATGCCCCCATTAACCAGGCACAAAGGAGGGCACCGTAGGTACCAACGGCATAACCAACTACGGCCATTAATACACCTACTGGAGCCAGCGCTGGGCTAAAATAGCTGGCCACAACTGGTGCTGAAGCAGCTCCTCCTACATTAGCTTGTGAGCCGACGGCAACGAAGAAGTAGGGCGACTTGGTCAGGTAGGCCACTGTCAAAAGAATACCGACGTGGATAGCCATCCAAATAATGCCGATTACAAACAGTCCAAGATTACTCAGGATGTCACCGATATTCATCTGCATTCCGATAGTAGCTACTAGTATGTAGATGCAAACGGTACCCCAACGACCGGCGCCTACTCCTTCCATGCGCCGTAGCTTGGTAAAAGACAGGATTAAGCCAACAGTGGTAGCAATAACCACCAACCAGAAGAACCCACTGTATAAGGTCTGTAAGCCTGCTTTATCTAATGCAACTTTGTACGGCTCAAAGACTTGAACCATAAAATCAGCTAAGAAGTGGGCCAGTCCCACTGCACCAAAGGTAACGCCCAACATCTGGAAGGCATCCGTAGTGGTAGGCATCCGCTTTACGGAGGCAGCGTAGGCTTCTACCCGTTGCTTGAGTTCTTCGATGGAGCTGTTATCTGCCCGCAGCCAACGGTTGACGCGCTCGGTCCGGCTAGCCAGGTATAAGAGAACAGCCAGCCATAGGTTAGCCACGATGATGTCGACCACTACCATCTGCCCAAACAGTCCTGTTTCCACCTCGTAGACTTCCTTCATCGCTGTCTGGTTGGCCGAGCCTCCGATCCAGCTTCCCGCGATCGTGGCTAAGCCTCCAGGTAATTGCTCTGCAGGAATGGTAATCAAATCAGGAAACAGGTAGGTAGTGGTGAGTAGGGCGATGGGGCCACCAATTACGATACCGATGGTCGCCGCAAAAAACATTGTTAGGGCTTTAGGGCCTAGCTTGAGGAAAGACTTGAAGTCAATACTAAGACACAATAAAACCAGAGCGGCCGGCAGCAAATACCGGCTGGCCATAAAGTATAACTTGGTCTTTTCCAGGAAACCACTAAAATCACCAGCATTGAGACCTTGCTCAGCCAGCCAGAGATTGGTTTCGGTGACGGAGGCTACCGGAGGAGCATCAAAGCCAGCAGCCGTCACGGCTTGGCTCAGGGCTTCATAGTCATACCAACTATAGCCGATTAATCCCAGTGGCCAGGCTAGCAAGGCAGGAATCAGGTAGCACATCAACAGCGTCGGTACGATACTGTAGAAGCGCTTCCAAAATCCTTCTTCCTTAGCAGCGGTGGTAAAGACGAATGCTAAGACCAGCATCAGGATGCCAAAGACTACGGCATCATTTGTTATGAACGGTTCCATAAGCGTAATGATAAGGGAAAGCTAACAGTTGTCAATAAACAAACATTTATGATTATATTTGAAAACATGAAACACAACATAGAACGCGAGTAGCTAGCGGCTACTCGAAGAGGCCCGTGGGCTTCGACCTGCTGGCTAGTGAAAAATAGTCTAGCCAATAGAGTACGGGATAAACTGCAACAGGGAAAGAATCGCGAGATTCGGGTCTAGCTAGTGGTATTAAGTCCCAATTTTGACCAGTCCGTTGGTCAAAAAGTTTTCAAAAAAGACAAACCTCTCCCTCTTCTCCTTCGCTTCGAATACTAGCCCACCAGGGAGTTACTTGAACAGAGTATCCGGCAGGAGCATCATACCTGCGGAAGTCCACTTCCTTCAAACAGAACCAATTGCCCGTAAAGGCCCTCTATCCAACTTCCTTTGGATAACATAAAAAATGCTTGGTGTAGGTCTTCGGCTGGATACTAAAATCCGTTACTTGCGACATGGGCACCACCGGCCCAGCCTTCGTCAATACTAGGATTTCATCCTTAGTCGTGTAGTAAGCGGTATTGCTTTCCTGACCTTGAATTAAAAAGTAGTTCTCCGCTCCATCTGGTAGTTTGCGTGACCGTTGTAAGCGCTCCCTAATCATTGCTACATACCCTGCCTCAAATGGTTGGTCGCTAAACTCCAATCGAAAAAGCCTACGATTGATCAAGCCCCAACTCAAGTAAGAAAGCAAGGGATCAGCGTGATGCTGCCAGTTCTTTATCGCCGATGCGATATCTGTATCATCCAAAGCTGCAAAACGCTCCAATAACTCATTACGATTATTGGTAAAGTCAGCGCTGGTCAACCGATTACGCAGGAAAAAGTCAAGACAAGGAGGTGCCCAAAACTCTTGCCCCGCTTGCATCAGGTCACGAGCTCGCTCCATCACCCGAATTAGCATTTGTTCTGCAGAAAGGACGGTTTTGTGCAAATACACCTGCCAGTACATAATGCGTCGGGATGTCAGAAATCGCTCTACACTGTAGATGCCTTTTTCTTCAACAACCAGCTGATTGTTGATCACATTAAGCATCTTTATGATGCGCTCATTGCCAATTACTCCCTCTACTACACCCGTAAAGTAACTGTCACGATTGAGGTAATCCATCCGGTCCATGTCCAGCTGACCAGAAACCAGTTGAGTTAAAAATTGCTTGTGATAATTACCCTTGAAAATTTCAATAGCTAAAGAAAGCTGTCCTTGAAATTGTTCGTTTAGCCGCTCCATAAAATGGAGAGATAACTCCTCATGATGTACTTCAATTAGAGAATGCTCCAGTGTATGAGAAAAAGGCCCATGACCAATGTCGTGCAGTAGAATAGCAACCTGAACAGCCTCTGCTTCCTCGTCGGTAATGATCACCCCTTTTGACCGTAAGCATTCGATAGCCTCCGTCATCAGATGCAAAGCACCCAGCGCATGATGAAAACGGGTATGTAAAGCCCCCGGATAGACTAAATGCGTCAGACTTACCTGTTTGATCCTGCGTAAGCGCTGGAAGTAGGGATGCTCCGCCAGGTCCAATAGTAAGCCATAGGGCAAACTGATGAATCCGTAGACGGGATCGTTGAGGATCTTATGTTTTTTCACTGTTCGAATTTAGTGTTTATCCAATTGTTCCGCTTCATAGCGGTCAGCAATCACCGCTGCGGCACGAGCCAACAAGTGGTAAACACCTTCAAATCCATTATCATCGTGGTAGGGGTCGATGACATCTGGTCCGTGTTCTTCGGCCAGACCTGCGTAAGTTAAAATCTCTTCAATGGCCGCCCGGCCTGGTTCGCTACCATTAAGCAGCAGTCGAATATTTCGGGCGTTCTGCCGATCCATCGCAAGGATTAGATCGAAGGTATCTAGATCATTAGGCAGCAATTTTCGCGAACGTTGCTTAGTCAGATCCAGTCCATAACGCTGTCCTACGGCACGACTACGAGGATCGGGCAATTCACCTTGGTGCCAACCCGAAGTACCTGCTGAGTCAACTTCCCAGTTTAAGTCTCTCTGCTTAGCTTCTTTTTCCAAAAGAGCCTCGGCCAGCGGACTTCGGCAAATATTACCCAGGCAAACGGCCAGAATACGATAGGGAGGCTTGTTCATGTTGGCAATCTATCAGTGAGTAGTTTCTCTATTTCTTCTATAAGAACTTACGCCTCCTAATTCGTGTTTATTGTTGGTACACGAAAGAGATTAAAAAAGCGTCACTTTTACTCATCTTTGCGCTGTTTGAAAAAATCAAGCCTTTAGGCTATGAAAATTATCATTGCCGGTGCCGGCGACGTCGGCTTTCACCTGGCAGAATTACTTTCCTACGAAAACCAAGACATCATCCTCATCGATCAAGAGCAGGAGGTGCTTGATTTTGCGGGTACTCACCTAGATGTTTTAAGCATGCGAGGGGATGCTGCTAGTCTGGAAGTACTGGAACGCGCAAAAGTGAACTCCGCCGACCTTTTCCTGGCCGTAACCACCTCCGAAAAGACCAACCTGATCACGGCTATTCTAGCTAAAAAGCTAGGCGCCAAAAAAGTCATTGCCCGAGTAAACAACGAAGAGTATCTGGAATGTGACGCTAAGGAAACCATTTGCTCGCTCGGGATCGACCACCTGATCAGCCCTCGGCAATTAGCCGCCTCAGAAATCGAGCTCCTCGTCAAGCAATGCTCCTTCACCGATGCCTTCGACTTCGAAGATGGGAAATTGTCGCTGGTGGGTATCACGCTGGATGGAGAAAGCGATCTCATAGGCCTACACCTTCGCGACATCGAACAGTTCCGCAGCCAACCTGACTTGATGCCGATTGCCATCCTGCGAGGGCAACGTACGATCATACCACGTGGTGATACGCTATTTCGGGCCAATGATCATGTTTATTTCATCACTCGCCCTCAGCGCAAGTCCGAGATCGAGCAGTTTGTGGGTAAACGCAAACTAAAGGTCAAACGCGTGATGATCATGGGGGGAACTTCGCTCGCCGTTGCTACTGCCGCTCGCCTCCAGGACAAGTACGGTGTTACCGTCGTAGAGCGAGATAATCTGGCCTGTAAAAACCTAACTGAGAAGCTCAACAACGTTCTGGTCATCAATGGTGACTATACCAACTTCGACCTTCTGGAGGAAGAAGGACTTTCTCAGATGGATGTCTTTATCGCACTGACGGATAACAGTGAAACCAACATCATTGCCTCCTTAACCGCCAAGAATCACGGTGTCTATAAAACCATCGCTCAGGTAGAAAACAAGGAGTACGTCCATATCAGCCAAGATATTGGAGTTGACACCTTGATCAATAAAAAGCTGATCGCGGCAAATAACATATTTCGTTTTGTACGTAAAGGAAGAATTGAGGCCATTACCAGTCTTCATGGGGTCGATGCCGAGGTCATCGAATATATTGTTACCAAAAACAATAAACTGACCCGAAAACCTCTCAAAGAGCTGCACTTCCCGGATACTGCCATCATCGGAGGTGTTATTCGGGGTGAACAGAGCATGATCCCTAACGGAGATTTCCAACTACAATTAAACGACCGGGTAATTGTCTTTGCGCTGCCCGAAGCCATTAGTCGTTTGGAAACCTTCTTCAAATAATGATCAACTTCGGAGCAGTCGGCCGCATCTTGAGCGTTTTACTGCTCATCATTGGGTGCCTGATGTGGACGGGACTCCCATTTGGTTGGTATTTTCGGACTCCCACCTCTCTTTCTTTGCTCTGGAGTGGCCTGATCTGCTGTGGCCTGGGCACGTTAGGCTTCCTTTCTACCCGGGGTGTAGATCGAACGGTACGCAAACGTGAGGGCTACCTCATTGTAGCATTGGGATGGCTGACCATGACTTCTTTTGGGATGCTGCCCTATCTATTGAGTGGAGAAATCCCAAGCGTACCACAAGCCTTTTTCGAGACCGTTTCTGGTATGACTACTACCGGTGCCAGCGTACTCAACGATATCGAGGTCGTACCCCAAGATATCCTCTATTGGCGCAGCCTCACCCAGTGGATCGGCGGTATGGGCATAATCGTTCTGACGGTAGCCATCTTCCCCCTCTTAGGCTTTGGAGGTATTGAACTATTCGTTGCCGAAGCGCCGGGCCCTACTTCTGACAAAATCCACCCGCGCATCAGTGGAACAGCTAAGCGCCTGTGGCTGATTTATGTTGGTTTAACCGCAATTCTGGCGATAATCCTAAGCCTAATGGGCATGGGTTTTTACGAGGGTTTAAATCATGCTTTGACCACTATGGCCACAGGAGGCTTCAGTACGCGAAACGCCAGTATGGCTGCTTTTGGACCAAGCATCCAGTACGTAGTTATTCTCTTTATGTTTCTGGCCGGGGTCAATTACTCAATCCTCTATTTTAGCTTCAAGCGGCGCTGGCGTGACGTTTGGAAAAGCGACGAATTCCGTACTTACCTATGGTTGGTTCTAGTTTTGGCCGCCATTGTAGGCTTCAAAGTCCAACATGCAACTGGTTTAGGGTGGGAGCAATCCTTTCGTGACGGGCTCTTTCAAATCGTCAGTTTGATTACTACCACGGGCTTTGTATCCGCTGATTATACCAATTGGGCGGATAGTTTGACCATGCTTTTTTTCTTACTCCTTTTTGCAGGAGCCTGTGCGGGTTCGACCAGTGGAGGAATCAAGGTCATTCGTCACCTGGTATTTTTCAAAAATTCAACCCTTGAATTCAAACGTATTTTACACCCACACGCCATCGTTCCGCTACGGATTAATGGACAGATTGTGCGTGGAAAAATAATCGTTCACGTTTTCATCTTTTTACTGGTCTATTTAGCCATTTTCGTTTTGGGATCAATCGTTCTCAGCCTAATGGGCTTAGACTTTATGACGGCACTTGGCGCAATGGCAACCTGCCTCGGTAATGTTGGCCCCGGAATAGGAGAAGTAGGCCCCACTGATAATTTCGCTCATCTGGGTAGTACCATTCAACTTTTTCTGAGCTTCATCATGATCTTAGGGCGCTTAGAGTTGTTTACCATATTGGTACTCTTTATGCCCTACTTTTGGCGATTGAACTAGCCCTGCCGCTCCCAGCCTATGTCAAAACAACTCAACCAAATCAAGCAGCCGATTACCGCAGAGCTGCGCGAGTTTGAGAAGCGGTTTCGGGCAGCCTTGCGGTCGCCAGTCCCTTTGATGGATCGTATCACTTACTACATCGTCCAACGCAAAGGCAAGCAAATCCGCCCCATGTTTATCTTCCTCGCAGCTAAGGTATGCGGACCAACAACCGATAATAGTTACGTAGCGGCCTCTATGGTGGAGTTATTGCATACTGCTACCCTGGTTCATGATGATGTTGTCGATGAATCGCACGAGCGGCGAGGGTTTTTCTCCATCAATGCACTTTGGAAAAATAAGATTGCGGTATTGGTCGGCGACTATTTCCTAAGTCGTGGCTTACTAATGGCGCTGGAACATAAGCAATACCGCATCCTAGAGATTATCTCATTAGCCATGCAAACGATGGCAGAGGGAGAATTACTACAAAGCCAAAAAACACGCCGACTCAACATCACCGAGGACATTTATTACGACGTCATTCGACGTAAAACGGCTTCACTCATTGCTGCCAGTTGCGAAGCCGGCGCTGCATCCACTACGCAAGACTCAGAGACTCACGAAAAAATGCGCCTCTTTGGAGAGAAGATCGGGATGGCCTTTCAAATTAAGGACGATCTTTTCGACTTTGGCTTCGACGATATTGGCAAACCACTTGGCATCGACATCAAAGAGAAAAAAATGACGCTGCCACTGATTTATGCCCTACAGCAAACAGATCGGCGAAAAAAGCGGCAGATGCTCAACATCATCAAACGGCACAATGATGATCCTAAACGAGTAGCCGAAGTCATTGATTTTGTTAGAAATAGCGGTGGTATGCAATACGCCAACGAGGTGATGAATCGCTACCGAGAAGAAGCTTTTGAGCTGCTACATCAATTCCCAGAGAGTCCTGCCAGAACCTCTCTAGAACAGTTAGTTAACTTCGTGGTCGAACGCAAAAAGTAATCATGGCTTCCATTCCGCCCACCGTTCCTACTTTAAAGGCGCTAAGGCGGCTCATCCCCTTTGCCCGCAATCCACTCTGGGGATTTGATCGTTACCTGGAGGAATATGGGCCAAATTTTTTCCTTAAAGCTGGCCGAGCACGACGAACCTTGATAACTACTGACCCTGCGGTTGTTCAACACGCTCTCCAGCGCGGTCACCGACAGTATGAGAAATCAGAAATCCAAACTGATCAAATGGCTCGCTATCTGGGCCGTGGATTATTGACGAATAGCGGGCAGGATTGGTTGCGACAGCGACGTTTGATTCAGCCAGGATTTCACCGCGAAAAACTACGCGCGCTCATTGACCAGATGCAAGCTGAAACTAGTGAAAAAATTCAGCAACTCATTCTACCGGCCCACCAAAATAGAACCAAGATCGAAGCGCATGCCTTCACCACCGAACTTACCTTTTCGATCATTGCACGAGCCATTTTCACCGATGGCTTCACCCCTCAGCAAGTCGTTGAATTCAGCGAAGCCGTCACCACTTTGCAGGCCTACATCATCTATCCGATACGCTTACCGTTCCTGCGTCCTATCATGCGATTTTTGGGCTACGAGAAGCGCTACCGCCGGCTAGCTAATGACATAGGACGGCAGCTGCTGGAGCGCGTTGACGAGCGGCGGGGCAGCGGTAAAACTAAACCAGATCTGCTGCAGATGCTACTGGATAGTCGCTACGAAGACAGCGGCAAACCCATGGATGACCAACGGCTCATCGATGAAATCATGATTCTCTTTGCGGCGGGTCATGAGACGAGTGCCAACGCCCTGGCTTGGGCCCTCTATCTGTTGGCTGACCACCAAGAAGTTCTTAAAAAATGCCAGACTGAAATCGCCGAGGTAATGGGTGATGACGCTCCCAATTTGGAGAACCTACAGGCCCTACAATACCTCCAGCAAGTAATTGAAGAAAGCATGCGGCTATACCCTCCAGCCTGGGTAACCGATCGCATTGCGCTGGCCGATAATGAAGTCGAAGGCATTCCCCTAGCTAAAGATGATGTGATCGTCCCTTATATCTATGGTATTCACCGTTCTCCTTTGCTTTATGACCAGCCAGATGAGTTTCGCCCCGAACGGATGGCTCTGGAGCACCGCAAAGCTCGGCATCCATTTAGCTACCTCCCTTTTGGTGGTGGGCCCCGGCTTTGTATTGGTAATCACTTTGCCATGCTGGAAATGAAAATCGTCTTGCTTAATTTGTTGAGAGGTTGGGACTTCCGCAGGTCCAACAGTTCGCCCATTCCTCCTAAGGCACTCATTACTTTGCGACCTGACCGGGACATTCTGTTAGTGTTTCAGCCGAAATCTTAACATTTCGATAACAAAAAGCAGGCAATTTCTTGCGCCAGTTGGAAAATTAGTTTTTCTTTGTCAGTGGTGAGACGCCTCATAAATATGGCACTTACTCACTTAAGAATAGTTTTCATTTGGTTTTTTGGGGTTATTGAGAGGCAACGACGTTGCCTCTTTTTTATGTATTTACCCAAAAGATAGTCTGGAGCTCCACTTAAAGGAAATAAGCAATAGGCTAGTTATAGTATATACTAGGTAGCTCAAAGGGTAAACAGCTAAATACCTGATATCCTCGCTTTCTTTTTTAGCTCTTCAAGCAACCTTCCACCAGTTCTGGGTATTATTGCAAACGGTATGCAGTACGGAACCGTCATAAAATCTACCGGTAGTTGGTATCAGGTCCGCCTTGAAGAAGGGGAGCAAGAACTGATCAATGCACGAATGAGTGGTCGCTTCCGCCAGGACGATCTACAGCTTACCAATCCCGTTGCTGTGGGAGATAGGGTGCAAGTAGAAATCGACAACTCAGGAGATGAAGTAACCGCAGCCATCAAAAAAATCGAAGCTCGCCGCAACTACGTCGTCCGTCAAAGTCCACGCCGTAAACACGATCTGCATCTTTTAGCCAGTAACATTGACCAGGCTGTCCTTATCACGACTATCGTCGATCCGGATCTCAAACTTGGCTTTGTCGACCGCTTCTTGCTCATGACTGAGCCATTTAATATTCCCACCGTCATTGTCTTCAACAAAGCAGACCTCCTCAGTCAGGACGAACGCGAGCTCTACGGTGGCCTGGCGGGCCTGTACCAGAATATTGGTTACGAAGTATTATTGGTTAGTGCTGAATCGGGGGAAGGGCTCGCTGAGTTTAAAGCCCTACTAAAAGATAAACGCAACCTGCTGAGTGGCCAAAGCGGGGTGGGGAAGTCTAGCCTGATCAATGCCATCCAACCTCAACTGGAACTAAAAACCGGGGAGATTTCCGATTACAGTGGTAAAGGACAACACACCACCACTTTTGCTGAACTTTTCGAACTGGATTTTGGTGGTGAGCTGATCGATACCCCCGGAATTAAGACACTCTCCTTCAACTATCTCACTCCTCGGGATGTCGCCCACAACTTCCGCGAAATTTTTGCCCTCAGTGAGGAATGCAAATTCGGCGGTAGTTGTCTGCACCGCAACGAACCCAAGTGCGCCGTAAAGGCCTCCGTCGAAGCTGATGATGGGCAAGTGGAAGAATTGCGTTACCATTCTTATTTGACCTTGCTGGAGGAGGTCGAAGAGCAGAATTATTGGGAAAGGAAGAAGGTGTAAGTTTGTTTCACGCAAAGGACGCTACGATCTTTCGCCACGAACGCAACGCATTATAATCCGTTTACTACTTTCTGCATCCCCTCCCGCAATACATATTCTGTATTAAAGTTGATCAACAAACCTAA
Source organism: Bacteroidota bacterium (assembly GCA_039030655.1). GTDB lineage: Bacteria > Bacteroidota > Bacteroidia > Chitinophagales > Saprospiraceae > Neolewinella. Next base: position 59,681 of record JBCCDS010000016.1, read on the forward strand.
TTTAAGCTTCGATAATCTTAAGTAGGTGAGTAGCTGCATACGATGAAGCTTCGTCAGCTTTTCGATACTCTTAAGTTCCAAAATCAGCTTTTCATTAACAACTATATCCATCCTGAAAGCGATCTCGCTCTTTAGCCCTTCTTCATTTAGGTAGATTGGGACTTGACGTTCAGCTTTTAAACCAGTCGATCTAAGACGGCTAAGTAGAATTTTTTCGTAAACAGACTCAAATAGACCTGGTCCGTATTCCCGATGAAGAACAAGGACCTGATCCAAGACTAACTTAGCAATTTCATTTTCTCTCATAAACTATTCATTTCGTTGCGCCCGTTGCGGATATCCGTTGCGCCCATTGCGTGAAACTCAAGACATCATAGCTTGCCCCTACCCATGCTCCCCCCAGCTCTCCCGGTCCAAATTCCGAAACTGGATAGCCTCCGATAAATGCTCGGGCGAAATCTTGGTAGCCGCTTCCAAGTCAGCGATGGTACGAGCTACTTTGAGGATACGGTCGTAGGCGCGGGCGGAGAGTTGGAGCTTTTCCATAGCCATCTTGAGCAAAGTAGCCCCCGCAGTATCGATCTTACAGATCGTGCGTACCATTCGACTCGGAATTTGAGCATTGCAGTAAATACCCTGGAAATTTTCATAGCGCTTTGACTGGATATCTCGAGCGGCCAGTACTCTTTCGGCAATAGTTGCACTACTCTCCGCAGGAAGTTCTTTCGCTGCCAACTTATCCAATGGTACCGGGGTGACTTCGACCTGAAGATCAATGCGATCCAGCAAAGGACCGCTGATCTTATTCAAGTATCGCCGTACGACCTGAGAGCTGCAGCTACAGGCTTTCTCTGGGTGGTTGAAATAACCACAGGGGCAGGGATTCATACTGGCAATCATCATAAAACTAGCCGGATACTGAACAGTATGTCGAGCCCGGCTTATTACAATTCGGCGTTCTTCGATTGGCTGGCGCATGACTTCCAGGACAGTCCGCTTAAATTCAGGTAGTTCGTCCAAAAACAGCACACCATTATGGGCTAGGCTAATTTCGCCTGGACTGGGGAAAGAACCCCCACCGACAAGCGCAACATCACTGATCGTATGGTGTGGCGCACGAAAGGGCCGATTGGTTACCAGGGCGGCTTCCTTGGGAAGTATCCCGGCTACGGAATGAATCTTGGTAGTCTCCAGTGCTTCGTGCAAATTCATGGGTGGCAAGATGGTGGGCAAGCGACGAGCTAGCATGGTTTTTCCAGCACCCGGTGGACCAATCAAAATGACATTATGCCCTCCAGCAGCGGTAATGGTGAGCGCACGTTTGATGGTCTCCTGACCGCGCACATCACTAAAATCGACCTTGTATTGACTACGATTATTAAAGAACTCTTCCCGCGTATTTACCGTAGTAGCCGCGATGGGCTCTTTGCCAGAAAAATGATTAATCGCTTCCAGCAGCGAACCTACTCCGATTACTTCCAGATCGCTGACGATTGCTGCTTCGCGAGCATTTACCCTAGGTAGTATAATACCCTTGTATTTCATTTTACGCGCTTGTACGGCCATGGAGAGCGCACCTTTTAAAGGGCGTAAGCTGCCGTCGAGGGAGAGTTCTCCCATCAGCATGTAGCGGTTTAAATCGGGAGCTTCAATCTCACGGGTGGCCTGGAGCAAGGCCATCGCGATAGGAAAATCATAGGCAGAGCCTTCCTTGCGGACGTCAGCTGGCGCTAGGTTAATGATAACTTTGATCCGTTTACAGCTGTAACCGCTATTTTTGATCGCAGTTTCTACCCGGAAGTTACCTTCGCGTATGGAGCTATCTGGCAGACCAATGACATTGTACCAAGGTTTTCCATCCTGAACGTTTCCGCCAGCATTAGCTTCGACGATGATGGTGCGGGCATCAACGCCTTCGACGGCGCTGGCAAGGGTTTTGACGAGCATGTTGAATTAGGTTGCTCGACGGCTTTCTCAAATGCGAAGTTAGTGATTTTGTTTTTTATTATAAAATTTAATCATTTTTGTTTTCTCGCCAGGGTTTTAGGATTCGGAGAAAATAGGCTGGGCCTTGGCAGATAGTTTTGTACTTGTATCGGGCTGAACAAGTCGATAGCAAGGCCTAGATCCTGCGGAAGTACAAAACCCAATACTTAGCAGCTTAGGTACAAAAAATAAAGCTCGTACCTTCGCGCCGCCGATAATAAAGCACCAATGAAACTAGATCAAATCTTGGCCGTAAGTGGTTTGCCTGGCCTGTACACGGTAGTAACTGAGCGGAAGAATGGCTTGATTGTAGAAGCGCTTGATACTAATAAGCGTCGTTTTGCTCCCATGCGTAAGCACCAGTTTGCGCCGCTGGAAAGCATGGCGGTCTATACGGATGATGGCGAAGCGGAGCCACTGACCGTTATTTTTCAGCGCATGCTGGATCAGGCCGAGGACAATCCGGCTCCCGCCGCCAATGCGAGCAAGGAGGTCTTGTTTGAATACCTGAGTGACATCCTGCCTAATTACGATGAGGACCGCGTACACGCCAGTGACATCAAGCGACTGCTAAAGTGGTTTCACTTTATCGACGGGCATCAATTGTGGAGTTTGACTGCAGATACGCAAGAAGAAGAGTAGGCTGCTGCATAGCTTTTTTGCTGCTAGATGATTATTGTCAGTTTCGAGGGGCGAGTTAATAATTATCAGTTACTTAGTTGTTAACTAGAAACTCCTACTGATTAGGGAAGGAACTAAGTATTGGTAGAGCATGACTGACATCCGCGACAAGGCCGACATCAAGATACTCATCAATGCTTTTTACCAGCAGGTCCGAAAGGACGACCGCTTGGGCAGTGTCTTTGCTGCTCGCATTCCTGACGAAGAATGGCCCATTCATCTGGAAAAGATGTACGGTTTTTGGAACTCTGTCCTTTTTGCCCAACATGATTATCGGGGTCGTCCCTTTGCCAAACACGCCTTACTACCCATTGAAGACCTCCACTTTGAGCGCTGGTTATTGCTGTTTGGTCAAACGGTAGATGCGCACTTTAGCGGCCCAAAAGCAGAAGAGGCTAAAATGCGCGCGGGTAAGATCGGGGAACTGTTTCAATCAAAGCTGGCTTTTCTGCGAAGTCAGGAGGGATATAAGCGCTTGATTTGAGGATTTGGTGGCAGCTAGAAATAGTTGTTGTGGCAACATGTTGGATTGATCCGTCCATCCAACTCATCGAACAGAATAATTCAACTTACATCTACGGACCTACAAATCCTAATCTAGTATCCTGTTGGAGAACTCAAGGCTAAAAAGTAAAAAATCCCCTTTCGGATTTCACCGAAAGGAGATAATTTTTGTGTAGCGCGAGGCGGGCTTGAACCGCCGACCTCATGATTATGAATCATGCGCTCTAACCAGCTGAGCTACCGCGCCAAGATGCCCAGGAAATATCTTTCCAAAAGCGAGCGCAAAGATAAGGTTTTCCTTTACACCTGCGCAAATATGTAGCTGGAGAAAGTTAAGTGCGAAATAATCGCAGTCAGCTAAAACGGCATTGGATGCCGGATAGCCTTCATTATGTTGTGCGGTTCACGCTCAAATATTTGATCAGGCCATGACCTGCGGAAGTCCAAATCCCCTCACAATCTTGCGGTAGAATAAAAAAATCACCACTGTAAAATTCCTGGGTGTTCCCGGATTGCCCCTGGATACTAATTTGACCTGACAAGAGATAGATAAGTTGCTCTGGAGTGTCCCGCAGATTGATGGTTCTGGGTGCTTCGCCCATTAATTTGACCGTTAGTTCTACTCCTTCTGCTAGTGTTTGCTCGAAAGAGCCCGTTTCGTTCAGATCGATCTCTAGGCCGGATAAGCTAGCCGCCGATAACTTGCTGTGTCGTAAATCTTCTGCGGCTAATTGAGCATCGGCTCGACTACTAGAGATAACTGACAATTCATAGTGAAAATGCTCACCGCCGTGGATTTCCCAATCTCCCGTAAAACCCCGGTGCGCAAAAATAAAATCGCGACTATGGAAAGTTTGGCTTGCACCAAAAGATGGTCGGATAATGGCCTCGCCGTGTAACATGTATACGAATTCGTCAAAGGGAAAATTATCCATCTGATTGATCCAGTTGCCTGAGGAAACTACATATACGCTGATGGCAGCCCCCCGGTAAAGCTGACGTTGAAAGAATTCTCGTTCGGGTTCTTCAGGGAATTCTATGCTTTCTAATCCGACTCCCGATAAGACAGATCGATCAAGAAGAATAGGTTGAGAAGCTTCATCTTGGGCAAACAATGTGCAAGACGATAGGAAAAAAAGTAGGCTAAGTGTAACGTATTTCATTGGTATTGGCATTGAGGTATGAAAGAAGGGCTTCAAATTACTACAAGCCCTACCTAATACCAAGTACCCAATACCCTGTACTGTACCATACCGCTACCACTCCATGTCATCCACCCACCATTTCCTAATTTATTGCACTGCAAGTGTTAAATTTCTGTTGTCGTACTAATGTCATGAACCCAAGCCCAGAGATTTAACTTACATTTATAACATTAATCGTAATCCCACGAGATGAAGCACGCCTTACTCCTCCTCTTTTTTTGTGGAATGGCGTTCAATTTGAGCGCACAATCTGCCCAGGCCGAAGACCTACGGGTTTTCCCCAATCCCGTGGTAGAGTACTTCCAGCTGGGTTACAGTGAAGAAGTAAAGACTATTCGTGTCGTCAACATGATTGGTCGTGAAGTGCGCAGCTTTGCCTACTTACAAGGCAGTACTTACAACGTGGGCGATTTACCGCGTGGCATGTACGTAGTACAGATGCGTGATGAAGAAAATCGCGTACTGCGTACCCAGCGCATCAATAAGCGCTAAGCAGAAATACTTGCTGAAAAGGCGAGTTGGCAGCTAGCTAACTCGCCTTTTTTATTGTTGGCTCCTGCGGAGCTTTATTGCTTGCCGTGGATTTGCCGGATGAATTTGTTTAGAGCGTCCTGCTATTGGCTGAAAGAGATTTAGCATCAATTGATTTTCAGGCATAAGGTAGTTAGCCCTGATTTATCGGATTTCCCAACAGGCTCTTGGCCAGAGGTCAATACCGAAGCTAATTTATTCAGCAGCCTCATTCATTTTTAAGGCGCCGCAGCATGGCTAGATCGCGAAAAGCCGAGCGCGCACGCTGAGCCGGGATACCAAAGTATTCTACTCCTGCTTCAGTATCTTTCCCTACTCCACTTTTTGCCAGGATGATCGTGCGTTCCCCAATATTTAGATTCTGGGCTACGCCGACTTGCCCCTGCAAAATACACCAGTCGCCTAAGGTTGTATTACCAGCAATACCCACCTGTGCGGCGAGTAGACAATGGGCACCAATTTTGCAGTCGTGCCCAATCTGCACCAGGGCATCTAGCTTAGAGCCGCAACCGATGGTTGTCGTCGAAGAGATGCCGCGTGCTATGCTACAGCCAGGCCCCAGCTCTACATCATCTTGCAACTCTACACTACCACCACTTCGCCAGGGGGTCATACCTGCGGAAGTCCGCTTAAAATAAAAGGCTTCTCCCCCAATTACCGTATTGGCCTGGACAACGACCCGATTACCTACTGTACACCCCTCTCCGATTACAACATTGGCATGAATGTGGCAATCTTCGCCAATCTGCACGTCCGGACCGATTACCGCACCGGGCTCAATGATCGTACCTGGTCCAATTTTTGCCGAGGGATCAATGGCTACCCGAAGTGGCCGTAAAGGGCGTTGCTCGCGCACTAGTTGATTGTAAGCCACAAACGGAGCTGCTAGCACAATCAAGGCTTTACCCGCCGGCGCTTCCCGTTCCTGATCAATAAGTATCAGGCTCGCCGCAGAAGACAAGGCCTTGTCGTAATACTTATGGAAATCGACGAAGGTGATATCCCCTTCCTCAACGTGGTGAATTTCATTAATGCCGTGCAGTACCAGATCTGGCGCCCCAATTAAACGCCCGTTCAGTTTTTTGGCCAGCTCAACTGAGCTGATGCTTGTTTTCAAGCGCATATTTAGTCCGTTTCTACGCCTTCCAGGCGGTACTTATAATAGTGAACACAGGCGCCGTACACCCAGCCTTCCTTGCCTGCGCTCGTACGTATTTTAACCCAGGGCGCATCGGGCGTAATTTCTCCTAAATCAATTTGGTAGGTAGAATCCGTTTTCTCATTTAGGTACTCCACCTCATCGTAGAGTGCCAAGCGTTCAACTTTACCAAAGTTCAAGCCCGGCCCGGAACGGACGTTGGCAAAATCAGTACAAACGTAAAGTGGGGTATAAGCCTGACGAATTACCTGCCCACCTCCCAGGATCGGTTCACGGATCACACTATCCCCCAGCGGGGGCTGGGTCTGGGCACGCAGTAAGGCTTCAGCCCGGGCTTGTATCTCAGCCTCCCGCGCGGCTTCCTCTTCAGCGGTCTGTAAGCTATCCAGATAGTTTTGCCGAGCCTCCTCTTCACCCACCATAGAGTATTCTCCTTCCGAGTTAGAGCAAGAACGTACGGCCAAAATCAGCAGCAACATCATTACAATAGAGACACCTACAAACAGCGTCTGCATATTGCTGCCTTTTGATTTTTTTGATTTTGCCATGGGATGAGTGGTTAGTGATTAGATCTTGGATGTAAAATATCAGCGATTACTCGGCCCTGAATCCAGGCACGAAATTAGGGTAAAAAGACAGGAGAATTACCCACAAAAAGTTGAAATTAAAATCAACAATACGTATCTTTGACTAATCATGAGTACCCCGAGCGAAATGCTCCTCTACTGTCCCCATTTTTTCATTGTTGTTTTTGTACTTCCGCAGGTCGTAGCGCAGCCGAGATCCTCGCCCCTCGGGATCGAGCCACTCCCTGGAGCTTTTGATCCTCACGCTGCATTCTTCGGATGGGGTCGCGGGATCGGAGCGTAGCGGAAGCTATCAGGATCAAAACGTTGTGGCCCTCGCGTGCAACCCTATCACTCATGTCTCTCCAATCCGAAAGTTTATACCCCATTGCCTTGAGCCGCGTACCTCAAGTTGGTCCTTTATTGGGTCGTCATTTGATCGCCCATTGTGGCACCGCCGAAGAAGTATTCCATACTCCGGCCCGACAGCTGAGAAAGATCCCCGGTATCGCGGATCGCACCATCGAATACCTCCAAGCTCCTCAACCGCTGTTAGAAGCCGAAGCCATTCTGGAATATGCGCAGCGCAAGGGCATCCAAATCTACTACTTCGCAGATTCTTCCTATCCCCGTAATCTACAGGTCTATCAGCAGGCTCCATTGATCCTCTATGCCCAGGGAGAGGTAAACCTTAGTCCTGATCGCAGTCTGGCCGTAGTGGGTACCCGAAAAGTCAGCCGCGAAGGTATTCGGCAAACAGAACGCTTGCTGGAACCCATGGTCGATTTCCAACCACTTATCATCAGCGGGCTTGCATACGGGGTTGATATTCAGGCGCATCGCTCAGCTATTAAACTAGGGCTCCCCACCGTAGCGGTACTAGGCAGTGGCCACGCCAAGATCTACCCTAGTGAGCATCAACGCACTGCTGAGCAAATGCTCGAAAACGGAGGTGTATTGAGTACCTACCCCTATTGGCAAAAGCCCGAACGTGAACACTTCCCCGCGCGTAATCGGGTCGTGGCCATGCTTACTGATTGCACCGTAGTGGTTGAATCAGGCACAAAGGGCGGCTCAGTAATTACCGCCCGAATGACTGCAGAACTCAACAAACCCGTCGGAGCCTGTCCGGGCCGTGGTGGGCACCCCCATACCGCCGGTTGTAATCAACTCATTAAAAGTGGCCTAGCCTCCATGATTTGTAGTGGAGAAGATGTAGCAGAGCTACTCAACTGGCGGCCCCAAACACAGCTCGCCAAACAAGCACAGCTTTTCGCCGAACTCAGCCCTGACGAAAGTCAAATTGTAGCCCAGTTCAAAGAACGAGCCGAATTGGCCGTTGACGAACTGAAACGAGAGCTTGACTTCTCCCCAGCGCAATTAGCCGGTAAACTACTCGCCATGGAATGTAAAGGACTACTCGATGTATTACCCGGTCAACGCTATCGACTGACGGGCGTCATTGCAGGTTAAGTACATCCTAAGCTTTTGGAAATGATCGTTAGAGCTACAGGGCATCACCTATCTTTGCTGCAAAAGTCTTCCTCTATGCGCTTTGTCACAGCAATTTTCATCGTGCTAGGGTTTATGGCCTGCCCGCCACCGCCTCAACCAACTATCGGGCAGCCTCCGGCTACGGAACCTCCCCCCTCGGTGACCATTCTTCCTACTACTCCCGCTCCCCCCGCAGCGGCAATGCCTAAAAACATCATCCTCATGATTGGGGATGGGATGGGTGTTTCTCAAATCACCGGAGGTCTCTATTCCAATAACGATCAGTTGGAGCTAGAACGATTCAGGGTCATGGGATTGCATAAATCCTATAGCAGTGACAACCTCGTTACTGACTCTGCTGCCGGTGCTACGGCTTTTGCCTGCGGCGTAAAAACCTACAATGGAGCTATCGGAGTCAATGCTGATACGGTAGCTGTTCCTACTATCTTAGAAATTGCCGAAGCAAAAGGCTTCGCTACGGGTTTAATCGCTACCTCTAGCATTGTACATGCCACTCCTGCTAGCTTTATCGCCCATGATCCTTACCGCAAGAACTACGAAGACATTGCCCTCGACTTCCTCGATACCGAAATCGACCTTTTCATCGGAGGAGGCTATAAATATTTCTCCCGCCGAGAAAATGACGAACGTAATCTGATCACCGAACTAAGAGGGCGAGATTATCGGGTGGAAAATCATCTAGGTAAAGAGTTGGCCGAAATGCGTCCCAATCCCAATCAAAACTTCGTCTATTTCACTGCCGACGGAGAGCCGCTGCCCTACAGCCAGGGGCGGGATTACCTCCTCCCAGCGACTACCTTAGCCCCCAGCTTCTTAAAACAGCATGCGGGAGAAGGAGGTAGTTTCTTCCTAATGATTGAAGGCTCGCAAATTGACTGGGGAGGCCACGCCAATGATCATGAATACATCGTCAGTGAAATGTTGGAATTTGATCAAGCCGTAGGCCAAATCCTCGACTTTGCTATCGCCGATGGAGAAACCCTTGTCATTGTTACTGCTGATCACGAAACAGGAGGGTACGCCATCAATTACGGCTCTACCCGCGACAGTATCGTGCCAGCATTTACCTCCGATTATCATACGGCCGACCTTATTCCTGTCTTCGCCTTCGGTCCCGGAGCAGAGCAGTTTGGCGGCATCTATGAGAATACGGCCATCTACGACAAGATGATGGAATTACTAGGGCTGGATTAAACCAACAGTTAACCAATGCATCTATGGTAAGGAAGCTATCCATTAGATAGTCCGACTATTAAATCCATAGTTATGTATCAAAAATTTACGCTGGCCCTTGGGCTACTTCTTCTTCCTGTCTTGGCAACTGCCCAGGAAGGCCGACCTGGCCGGATGGAAGCGAGTTTTAACCTCCTTCCAACCGAGTTACAGCTCAGTGAAAATCAGCGCACGCAGCTCGATAAAATCCATACAGAAACACAAAGCGCTTACGAGCAGCTACGTGAGTCTGAGCCCCTCGATTTTGATCAAATTCGGCAACTGCATCGAGAGAGTCGGGAACAAGCTAAGGCAGTCCTTAGCGAAGAGCAACGCACTTATCTGATTAACCTGCGCGAAGAGCACCATCAAGAAAGAATGGACCGGCGCGAAGATCGCTGGGAGCAACGCCTAGCTATGCGCGAGGCCATGAAGGCTTACCACGAGGAAAAGATCCAACCAGAGCGCCTAAAGGCTCGTCGGGAGCTGGAAGCACAAATCGAAGCTACAGATCGCGTAGAACTAGCCGAACTCCGCGAGCTATTAGCTCAGCACCCACGCCATGAATTTGATGGACCACCCGCTTTTGAAGAACGTCGAGCAGTACACGAGGAGCGTCGGGCAGCCCACGAAGAATGGCGGGAGCAACACCAGGCTGAAATAGAACGCGTCCACGAGTTGACCGAAAAATACCGCGAGGAAATTGACGCTGCCCTCGCGACCCTATCTGATCTTCAGTCACAATGGCGGAGAGACTTGCGAGAAATTCGCGAGAAATTTCGCCCAGAACAAGGCCCCAACCCTCGGTCTCAACGTGGCCACCATAGGCATCACCCCCCTCGACCCCATGCCGCTGATCAAGAGGACCAGCAGCAAATCGATAAAGCACTTGACCACGATCGTAATTTCCACCGGGCCCGTGCCTTCCTCATGTTAGCCATCGAAACATCTCCTGCTGAAGCTGAGATTACCATTAGTGATTTCGACCAAATTAACCTGGCTCCTAATCCCGCCAACGATCAGGTTTCAGTCAGCTATCAACTGCAATCTGCCGGTCCCGTTCAGCTTTCCATTATGGACGAAAGCGGTCGCCTAATCCAGCAATTACCTAAGACTCATCAAGAGGCTGGCTTCCAGCAAACCCGTCTACAACTGGGTGAGCTTCCTGCTGGAAATTACCGGCTAGTGATTGAAAGTGATACTCAGCGGATCATTCAGTCTCTGGTTATTGGACGGAAGTAAGCACCCTAGCACTTACAGAATTATTATAACGGGCTTCGGTTGTGATCGAAGCCCGTTATTTTTTTGTCAACTATCGGTACTTAGCACCCGCAACTATAGCTGTTCGGAGTCGTTATTTACCTAGTCTTCGTACATTTAAGCCCACAACTAAGCCCGCCTCGCCCCTTTTAACGGTTTTTGAAATTTTCTTCACACCGATAAGTATTTGCTTTGAGCACTAAGAATATTGAGCAAGAGTTAAAGACTAATCTCGCTAATTGGAAGTCGATCATTGCTCGTTACCAAAAAGCGAATACCCGTAAAGCTATTGGCCAGATCGTCACTAGTTTTGGCCCTTTTTTAGCCCTGTGGGTCCTGATGTACATCTGCTTCGATTACTCTATCCTATTGACCATGTTACTGGGGGTTATCAATGCCTTTTTCCTGGTCCGGATTTTCATCATCCAGCACGATTGCGGGCATTACTCCTTCCTCGACAAACGCAAGGCTAACGATGCTTTGGGCTACGTCTGTAGTTTCTTCAGCACTATCCCTTATACCTACTGGGCGCGGGTACATAGCTACCACCATGGGCATACTGGTCAGCTAGAGCACCGAGACATTGGAGACATCGATTTCTTAACCGTCGACGAATACCGCAACCTTACCCGTTGGGGTAAAATCAAATACCGGGCCTTTCGCCACCCCTTTGTGCTTTTTGTTATCGTGCCGATTCTCTACCTGGGAATTGTGCAGCGTCTACCGCAAATTTCCTTTCCGGGTTGGGGACCGATCCATCGCAAGCAACACTTCAATAATTTACTGATGCTGCTGGTCTACATCGGACTTGGATTCTTATTAGGCTGGAAAGCTTTTCTATTCATCCAGGGCAGCATCCTGTTCTTCTTTGGCATTATCGCTTTCTGGTTCTTTTATGTGCAGCACCAGCATGAGCACACCTACATGCGCTGGTCGCGCAACTGGGACTACCTTACTGCGGCGATTCGCGGAGCTACTTTTTATAAGCTGCCTCGCATTATGCACTTCTTAACGGGGAATATTGGTTACCACCACATCCACCATCTTAGCTCACGCATCCCCAACTACAATTTGCGGCGCTGTGCCAAGGAGAACCCTATACTTCAACGTTACGTAACCTCCATCACCTTCTGGCGTAGCCTAAGGATGATGTTCAATAAGCTCTGGGATGAGGAGACCCAACGGATGATCACCCTCCGAGAGTTTCGACAGCTTCACCCCTCCTTTTAAAACATGAGTCGTCCCTAATTTAAGGAGAATAGAAGATTCAACTAACTGGATAAACCAGAGAGACGATAAAGATAGCAGCAACCAAAATCCGTGAAACGAGCCGTAGGTGAGTGGTCATCCGCTCCAATGATGCTACCGACAACGCTTTGAAAAAACTAGCTTTAGCCCAGGTACGAGCTTAAGCTCAAGCCAATCAAAAAGAAAAAATCTGCGTCCCCAAAAAGGGTTCAACCATTGCAGAGCGCTGTTGCATAGCCTTTAAACTGTAAGGTTAGAGCAGCGAATCACAGTTTGGGATGACTGATGTTAACCTTCCCATTCCGTGTGGAAGAAACCTTCTCGATCAATTCGTTCGTAAGTGTGTGAGCCAAAGTAATCGCGTTGGGCTTGCACCATATTCAAGGGCAGACGTTCGGTGCGCATAGCATCGTAATAATGTACCGCCGTAGCCAGGCAAAGACAGGGAATACCCCGTTCGGTAGCTAGGTGTAAAATTTCACCAGCTGCTTGGCGGCTCGCTACTAAATCATCGCGAAACTCCGGGCTGACGATGAGGTTCTTAAGGCTATTGTCCGCATCGTAAGCTTTGCGTATTTTCTCAAGTAGCCCCGCTCGGATAATACAGCCACCTCGCCAGATTTTAGCAATGCCTTCCAAATCCAGCTTGTACTCTAGTTCTTCGCTGGCTTCTGCCAGCAGGTGCATCCCCTGAGCATAGCAGCAGACGAAAGCAAAATACAGGGCTTTTTCTACCACTTCAACTAGACCTTCTCCTTGAAGCGGGCGCTCATCAGGGTGGACATCGGCCAGCAGCTGGCTGCTCATCGTCCGGAAGGCCTTTAATGAGGAGATACCACGCATCGTTACTGCTGCATCAATAGTCGGAATGGGAATACCCAGGTCCATTGCCGTCTGGCTCGTCCATTTTCCGGTTCCTTTCTGTTTAGCCTTATCTAGGATCATATCGATGAGGTCGGCACTAGTCTCTGAATCTTTCTGCTTTAGAATGGCAGCAGAAATTTCCATCAAATAACTATCCAGTCGACCTTCATTATAGCCTTTAAAAGCCTGGTGGAGCTGCGCGTTATCCAGTCCTCCGGCTCGTTTCAGGATATCATAAGCTTCTGAAATCAATTCCATCAGGCCATACTCAATTCCGTTATGCACCATTTTCACGTAGTGCCCACTGCTTGACTCTCCGATATAAGTCACACAAGGTTCGCCCTTCACTTTAGCAGCAACCGTTTCTAATACGGGCTGTACTGCTTCCCAGGCTGAGCGATCACCACCTGGCATGATACTTGGGCCACGTCGAGCACCTTCTGCCCCACCGGACACCCCAGTACCTAAAAAGCGAATGCCTTGCTCTTTAAGCGACGCATAACGCCGGTTGGTATCATCGTAGTGGCTGTTACCGCCATCAATAATAATATCCCCTTCGTCCAACAGGGGGACCAAGCCCTTAATGACCGCATCGACTATTTTACCGGCCGGAACCAAGAGCATAATCTTACGAGGACGGCTCAGCAACTGCACAAATTCTTGTTGGGTACCGACACCCTTTACGCGCATTTCTCCCGCCTCCTCATTGAGTGCAGCAATTTTTTCGGCATCAATATCAGTGCCCAATGCGCCAAAGCCATCATCAGCAACATTCAATAAAAAGTTACGCCCCATCACGCCGAGGCCAATCATTCCGAAATCATACAGTTGGTGATCCATAAATTTTTGGGTGTATTTTTTGTACTTCCGCAGGTGTTATCGAGAGCCGAGACCATTCAGACGCTGTCTGAAATTGCGAGAACCGAGAGTCGAGACTCTTTTAGTCTAGGTCTCGACTCTCGCAGTCCCGACTTGGTCGGGACGATCTCGATTCTGTTCAGACCTGCGGAAGTACAAATAGATATAACGAGGCCGCTAAAATAACTGCAAAAGCTTAGCGGTAGAAATTAATCTGGCTGGTGCCTGCCCAATAGAGGGAGTCACGTGATTCATTGTACCACTGTCGCTTGACATTAATACGATGCTCTCCTCGAGATAAATCGTGGGCCGGCATCACATAAAGTAAGCCACGCTGACGCCGCTGTGGGTGGTAATAGAACCGCCAGGAAACGTCTTCCATCAAGCTATCATTGAGATAAAGCTCGTGGATTGAACTCAATGCCTGCAGAAGGCTATCTGCGTCACTTTCGTTATTGGCGGTACTACCTACGGTGACAACCCCATCCAGTCTAAGTCCCGTATTTCGTCCTGGAGTCAAGGTCGGATAGAGATGTTTAATTACCTGATCCTGACTGCGGGGCAAATAGGGTGCGAATATTTCCAGGTAATTATCGGCGCCCACGTAGCGACTATCCAGGGTGATGTTCCAGACCCCATCCATTCGCGCTGTTCGCTCAAGGTCATCGTACCAACTGGAACGAATGGTGCTACCCGTCAGGCTGTCGATAGGATAGTAAGTATGACCTACGTACCGAAATGAAACCACCAGCAGGGTGAGTGAGAGTACGATCGGCAACATGATACCCAGCCGACGACCGAACCGATTATCGATCAAATTATGATAGAGTGGTCGGTAGACCCGTGCCAGCGTCAGCCAGCCCATCAAACGATAAATTGGATAATACCAACGCCGCGACCAATTTTTTCGTTTAAACCATCCTAAGGAGGCAAAATCTATCAGGTAAATCAGCCCGATTAGTACGACCAGAAGGCCGAAAATATCATCGCCGTTCAATGAAGCATCTCCCCACGAATCCATTTGGGCCACTAACCTAATCAGGATTTGCAGCACCGCTGTGCAGAAAATGTAGGAAGCAAGGCTAATCAAGGCAAAGATCACCAAAAAGGAAACCCCGAAAGCAACACTACAGGCGCGTTCTAAGCGCCCGATGTAGCCATCGAAGGGCCCGATCCGACGATGCAAAAACGCTTTGAACTTGGGTTTATAGCCCAGCTGCTCGTAATCAATATCGCCCGAAACATAACGCAGTCCGATGGCAGCAATCCAAAGGCCGCGCAAGAGGACGTGACCGATCAAACAGATAATCAACAAGTAGAGCGCAATCCGACCCGGATAATATAGATTGGCCAATAGGAGCGAATAGTCAGACTCGGTAGACAAAACCATAAGATCGACCTCATAACTGCCCACTGGCTCAATGGCACCAATCAGGAGGAAGATGGCGAAGCCCGACACCAGTAGCTCTAGCTGCCAGCTGTCTTGCTGGATGCTGTCTAACCACTTGCTTAGCTGAGTTTCTGCTTCCGTTTGCTTTTCGGGTGTTTCTTCCAAAATCAGTCCATTCTTTCAGTAAGAAACGAAAATTTAATCGACCAACAAGGCTGCGCCAAAAACCCCTGCACTATCTCCTAGAGCTGGACGTAAAAAAGGCGTATCGAGTCGGGGATTAAAAAGATGTTCCTTTACCTGGCTCACGCCTTCGGTATACAGCTCTTCAATTTGGCCCAGACCGCCGCCAATGACGACAACATCTGGGTCAAGGACATTCAGGACATTGGCAATGCCTTTCGCGAAGAAATGAAAGAAGCGTTTCATTGTAGTTATAGCTGCGGCATCTTCTCCTGAGCGGAAGCGCGGTACAATTTCACGCATACTTAGATTTTTACCGGTTAGCGTACAGTAGTAGCGCTCTAAAGCAGGGCCGGAAATAATGGCCTCGACACAGCCTACTCGGCCGCAATAACAATGGCCGGCGGAATGGTCGAGGAACATATGGCCCCATTCACCGCCGATTCCATGCGCGCCGCCCCACACCTGTCCGTTGAGTACTAGGCCACCTCCGGTGCCTGTACCTAGAATCACGCCAAATACCGTCTGCGCTGTTGGTTTTTCCTGGGCCACTACGCCCAGTCGGGCCTCTGCGACTGCAAAACAATTCGCATCGTTGGCTACAATTACTGGTCGATCCAACTGATTACGCAAATCTTTTTGCAGGGCTTGCCCGTTCAGGACTACGGTGTTGGCATTCTTTAGCAAGGCTGTTGATGGATCAATTGTACCCGGCGTTCCAATTCCAATTTGAGCGGCTTTATACCCTAGCTGTTTTTCTAGCAATTGCACCAGGTTGACGATTCGCGAAAGGATGTGCTCATAACCTCCTTCTCGTTCAGTGGGAATTCGTTGTCGATGCAAGACTTGGCCTGCTTCGTCCAATACCACCCCTTCGATTTTAGTACCGCCCAGATCAATTCCAAACTTCAGCTTTGTTTCCATTGGGGTAAAATAAGCATGCCCCGACTTCTGCTGAAGCCGGGGCATGAGTTTATATCTTCTAGAAAAAATCTAGCCTAGAATGGCAACAGGACTTTATCCAAGACATGAATAACACCATTAGTCGCTTGCACATCCGTCAGGACAACATTCACTTCGTTACCGGCATCATCCGTAATGGTTACATCTTCGCCATTGATATTTACCGTAAAGGTCTCACCCGTAGCTGCTGTTGGTACGACCTGCCCGTTGGTTAAAGCAGCCTCACGTACGTTCAAGCCAGGCACTACGTGATAAGTCAGTACCGTAGCAAGCTGCTCAGGCGTCAGGCCATCAACGGTAGTTTGGATATCCGCGAAAGCGCTGTTAAGTGGAGCGAATACCGTGTAAGGTCCGTCAGCTTGTAGCAAGGCTACCAAGCCGCCGGGAGCAGTACTCAGAGCGCCCACTAAAGAGGTGAATTCACTATTTGCCGCAGCATGTCCTACAACGTCTAGGGGTAATAATATATCATTGTCAATAATGTGAATGACGCCATTGCTAGCCTCCACATCTGCCGTGGAAACGTTGGCAGTACCATTTACCGACACAGCGCCATTAGCATCTTTCTCGACCAAGAGGGAGAGTTGAGTACCTCCTGGACCAGTTTCGGCGGCGGAAGTAACGTAGGTCTGTCCTTCACGAATATCGGCAGAAGGTAATTCTAGGCCGCCAATTACGTGGTAGAGTAGTACTTCAGTCACTTCCTCGTCAGTCAATTGACTCGCATCGATTCCAGAAGCGGTGAAAGCAGCGTTAGTAGGTGCAAACACGGTGAAAGAGCCGCTACCATTCAGCGTAGCGTCCAGATTAACACGTTGTAGTAGGCTTACCAGTGTTGAGAACTGAGTATCTCCAGCGGCAATTTCAGTAATAGTTTGTGGTGGGGTTTCAGTACCGTCGTCATCATCACAAGAGCTGAAGCCGACGAAGAATAGGGCTAACAATGCCCAACTAAAGAAGAATTTACTTCTTAACATAGATTTGGTTTTTTGAGTTTAATAATGCATCTGGCCCTACAACCCAAAGATCAGCTAAAGGGTTCGACCCTTCGGCTAATTATGTTATTCACCTTACCAAAGCTCAATAAAACGACTCTTTGATGAACAAATCTCAGCTTGTTGAAAAGTTAGCTGCTCAATACCTATTAGGTAACCTTTTTATACGAAGAAGTGATTTAGACTTTTGTAATCCGACTGCGCGAAAAGCTAAGCAAAACCTGGGCTTCGCTGTTTTTTTCGTCCATAGCTGGGGCTATGCATTCAAAAAGGCAGCTTGCCAGAACCTACTTGGCTTTTCGCTCGTCAGCAAGAAATAAGCCTAAATCGCTTCGAAGGCTACTCTTGTTTACTGCCTAACCATTCGATCAATAATCGTAGGCCATAGGCGGTGGCCTGTCGGTCAGAAGCGTAGGGGCCTGCCTTGAGAGCTGTTCCTGCAATATCCAGATGGGCATAATGCGGATGGTCGTCGGTAAAGAATTCTAAAAACTTGAAGGCATCGATTGCTCCACTAATCGGTTTTCCACTGTAATTCTTGATATCGGCTACATCACTCTTCAAGTGAGTCGCATAATCATCCCAGGGTGGTAAAGGCCAACAGCGCTGACCGGTCTGGTCTCCAGCTTTTTGTAGGCTACGTGCCAGTTGCTCGTCCTTGCTAAAGAGGGCTGCGCAATAGTAACCGAAGGTTCGTACGGCGCTGCCCGTAAGGGTAGCTAAGCTAATTATCCGCACTGGCGAAAAATGTTTAATTACATACGCCAAACCGTCAGATAGAATCAATCTACCTTCAGCATCCGTATCAATTATTTCGATGGTTTTTTTACTGTAGGAATTAATCACGTCGCTGGGTTTGATGCTTAGCGCATCGACGCTATTGTCGGTTGCAGGCACGATACCTACCAGATGTACAGGCAGGGCCAGACGAGCAGCAGCTTCCATCGTACCCAGTACGGCCGCAGCTCCGCCCATATCCGACTTCATCAGGTGCATATTCGTAGCAGGTTTGATGGATAATCCACCAGTATCAAAGGTGACGCCTTTTCCGACCAAGGCCGTTGGAGCGCCCTCAGCGACTCCTTTGCCGCGGTATTCCAACACGATCAATTGCGCGCCATCTTCACTACCACGATTTACTGCCAGGAGGGCATCCATCCCCATTTCGACACAGGTTTGCTTGTCGTAAATGGTAGCCTGATAGTTATAGGTTCGAGCAGAATCTTCTGCCCATCGTGCCAAATCTTGAGGACGTTTCTTATTAGCCGGGGCATTCACTAGATCCATCATTCGCAGCTCCACTTCAGCCAGCAGCAGTGATTGGCGAATAGCCTTAGTAGCAACAGCTTCAGCTTCTGTAGTACCCAGTAAGGGGTCTGTACTGGAATTACCTATTGCAGTTTTTCCTTTCTTCCTTACGTAAAAATTAAATGTTGGTTGATTAGTCAACGCTTCCGACTTCCACTTGCCCGGACGATAGCGGCCTAGAGAAAGCCCCCCGACAACCGCACTTAATAATGGACTATCCTCTCCATCTAGGTAACTATCCAGGACCAAATCTTCCGACCAATGCTTACAGCTTTGATGGCTCAGCAAACGGGCAGCCTCCAGCCATTTTTCGTAACCTGCTTCTGGGTCAACGCGCAGGCAATAGCGCAGTTCTCCCTGCTCACCTATATTTAAGCCATGGGTTTGTGGGCTCAGCTGAGCAAAGGTAGCAACTAGCGCCGTATCATTTGGAAGTTGATCGGTGGTCGCAGCCAGGTAAATCGTAGTAGCAAGGGAGCTTTCTTTAGTACTCGTGCGTAATTTCATGGATGTCGTTTTTGGGATTATTGGTGATCGAAAAAGAGCCATTCAATGGCCCGAGGAAACTCTTGCCCCCAGCGAGCTTCATTATGTTGCCCTAGTGGGTCAATTTCCAGCAATACTTTCACCTCGGCAGCGCCAGGTTGTGCTAAAAGTTGATCCCGGAAGCGTTCAAGATGCTCTACCATAGTTGCGCTTTCCGCAGCACCACCGTAGAGGTAAATGCGTCCGTCAAACTCGTTGGTTAGGTCAATGAGTTCCCAGGGTAATTCCGGAGTAACCCAAAGGCTAGGGCTGAAGATCATGAATTTATCATAAACCTCTGGATACATCAGACCGGCATAGATAGAAACCAGCCCGCCCAGCGAGCTACCGCCAATACCCGTATTGGGAGGGTCGGGCAAGGTGCGGAAGTGTTGGTCAACATAAGGTTTGAGGGTATCCGCCAAGAAACGAACGTACTTTTTGCCTTCTCCCCGCCCCAGAATAGTACTAAAGCTAGGGGTAAATTCAGACATGCGTTGAGCTTCCGCGTGATCGATAGCAACGATGATGATATCGCCTTGTTGGCGGCTACTTAAACGCGCTAGTCGTTTATCCACTCCCCAACTACCAAAAGGAGCGGTGTCTTCAAATAGATTTTGTCCGTCTTGCAGATAAAGTACAGGGTAGCGTTTGTCGGATTCGTAGTAATCGTGGGGTAAAAGTGCTGCGATCCGACGCGTGCGAATTAATTGGGGGATGGCAAATTCCTCATCGATAATTTCAATTTTGGGCAGCAGCTCAGTGGGAAATACATAATGTTCTCCTGCCCAACGACTCACGTGGTCGGTATGCCTCCATTGCTGCCCGATGATCTTTCGCCGATTAGGTACGTAGCCCCCCTGTTCATCCAGTTCTACGCCATCCCAACCGCCGCGAGTGTATTTATACTCTACCCATTCGGTACCGGGGGCTAGATCCAGTTCAAGGCGAAAGTAGCCCGGGCGCTCTGTCGGTTCCATGCGGTATTCTTCCTGGCCTGGCTGCCAATCATTAAACGAGCCAACTACGTAAACTGGCCGTTCATCGTTGCTACTATGGTCGTGTACAAGTAATCGTCGCTGCATGCAGGAATTCACTAAAGCGGCAAAGGTAATAAGCGCTGAGGGGGATTATTTGCCCTTTCCTTGTAATAAGACGAGTACGGTATAAAACATGATCTTGAAATCCAACGCCAAAGATTGATTCTCGATATATAAGATATCGAATTTCAAACGCTGAATCATCTGATCAACATTGCTGGCGTAGCCATATTTGACTTGCCCCCAGCTAGTAATCCCCGGTCGGACTTTCAACAGGTGCCGATAGTGGGGAGCACGTGCCACAATTTGATCGATGTAAAACTGGCGCTCTGGCCGGGGGCCGACCAATGACATATCACCGATTAATACGTTCCAGAATTGGGGCAATTCATCCAGCCTCCACTTACGCATTGTCGCTCCCCAGGGTGTGCAACGATTATCCGTATCCGAGCTCAGGGCTGGGCCCCCAGCTTCCGCATCTAAATACATCGACCTGAACTTATAGATAGTAAAGGGTGCTCCGTAACGGCCAATCCGTTCTTGTTGGTAAATGACCGGTCCTTGAGAGCTGAAGCGAACTCGCAGTGCGATATAGGCATAAAGCGGGCTGAGCAAAAGCAAAAGTACCGCCGACACACAAACATCAAAGGTCCGCTTAAATAGTTGTTGCCAGGCAGGAAGACGATGCTGACGTATTTCGATCAACACGGCACCAAAGACATGATTCATCCTTACCGACCCCAGCATGATGTCGTACATATCAGGAATAATCTTCACCAATACCCGGTCACTAAACTCGAAAAGGACGTCTAGAATCCCCTTTAACTGATCATGCTCACTGGTTTCTATGGCGATAATGACTTCCTCGATACGCTCTTCCTGAATAACAGCCCGCAGCCGATCAAGCTCGCCAAGACTGGGCAAGTGACGGGCCAATTCTACCTGCCCGCCATTCTTTGGGCCTACAAAACCTACAAAGCGATTACCCAAACCTTTTTCCTGATCTACAATCTCTCCGAAGACTTCCATCGCTTTTTCATTGCTACCAATGATCAGGGTATTAAAGGTGACTTTACCTGATTTAAGCCGACGACTCGCCCGGGTCAACTGCACCATCCGGGAGATGAACGTCAAGCCGAAATGTAATAAAAGCAGGGTAAACAAGCTGGCGTAGTAGGTGCGGTAATCGTCCACCTGATCGTCCAGAATCAGGGTAAAAAAGAGCACAATACTACCGCTGATACTTAGAAAAAAGGTGTGTGCCAGAGTACGTAAGCGACTCAGTCGATAAATATCACGATACTGATCAAAAAGTGCATACAACAACAGCCAGGCCAAAGGGATAAAAATAGCTCCCAGGCGAAAATTCTGGTCGGTCCAGATACGCAACCAATCCTGCTGCCCCGCCTCTTGCCAGGAGCGATTTACAAAAAAAAGCACCCAGGCCAATAAAGCAGCAGCCCAGTCTCCAGCAACGTAAAACCAACGGTCTCGCCGACGCAAATGGACCGTATCTGGAAGGATTACGATATGTGGTGCGGGAGAATTCAGCGGTAAACTAGTTTGATATTATCCAGGTAAACATTGGCTTCTGTTTCCTCTTCAGGAAGTAAAACGGATATCCCCACGCGGAAGTCGGTTAATTGAGATTCAAAATAGACTTCGCTCAAATTGAAGTAAATTTTGGTCCACTCATCCTTAGCTAAAAACCCCGGATTGTAGGCCCTTACAATGTCTCCCAACTGCCCAGGGCCAACGATTCCAACCAATCCTTGCGCCTCCGAGAGAAAATCCATTTCCAACCATAGCCGTGGCTCTTCTCCAAAATCAAAAAGATCCGAAAAATCAACTTCAGTAAGAATCTCCGCTACACTGAAAGAATCCGATAAGCGAATGACACCACTGGCATCACCCTGAAAAATATTTTCAGTTGTCGGTGCAATCGGCCCTTCACCCGTAATGACTTCCGTAAAGACCCTCGGCCGATTGGGCTCAAAGCCTTCTACGAAACCGAAGACGGCTTCGGAGCGATAGCCGATGTTTTGTCGACCGATATTGACGGTGCTTCCCGGTACTAACTCCACCTCCCGGGTTACCGACTGGTAGAAGGGATAAATTTGTGGCGTCAGAGATAGGCCGTTCTCTCTTACCCCTGCCTCAAAGCGCAAGCTAGTAGGTCCACTTAATAGCATAGGAATTCGAGCAGGTAGGTCATAAGTACCCAGATAGGTATTATCGGCAAATACCCATACGTTATTAATATCCGCACTACTACTCCCTTCTCCTGTATCTACCGTGAGGTTAAAACCGGCAAAAGTAACGTAGGCAGGCTCCTGTTCTTCGGGATTACAGCCTAGGCCTATAACGATTATCCAAATTCCGACTAAGGTTTTTATTAGTGATACCGCTTTCATGATTTTGGTATTTGGGGTGCCGGCAGCTGATCCTGTTTCTCCTGCATTACTTCGGTAATGCGCTGGGCTAATTGCAGGGCCTTAAAGCCATCTTCGATAGATACTGCTGCCCGTTCACCAGCTGCAACTGAGCGGGCAAAAGTTTCTAATTCCAGTTGAATAGCATTAACGGGTCCTAGCTCGGGTTGATTGACGTGAATAATACGGGGACCTTTAGGGGTGTCGAGCGGAAAAGCCTGCCCCTCTTCAGGAATATCCGTAGCGTCGGCTTCGTATAAACGCACGATCTGCGTCTCTTTATCCAAGAGATCGAGGCTGATATAGGCATCTGGCTGAAACAGCCGGATTTTGCGCATTTGTTTAAGACTAATTCGCGAAGCGGTCAAATTTGCAACCGCACCATTGGCGAATTCTACTCGGGCGTTGACGATATCCGGGCTATCACTCACTACTGCAACGCCACTGGCCCTAACATCAGCCACTTCACTCTTCGCCAGGCTTAGAATAATATCCAGGTCATGGATCATCAAGTCTAAAACCACGCTGACGTCAGTGCCCCTAGGATTAAAAGTGGCCAGGCGATGCGCTTCGATAAAGTAGGGATCTACTGAGCGCTCTTGCAAGGCCAGCATTGCTGGATTGAAACGCTCTACGTGCCCCACCTGCACCAACAACCTCTGTTTTCGGCTGATCTCCATCAATTCGAGTGCTTCTGACAAGGTATGGGTAAGTGGTTTCTCCACAAATACATGCTTGCCAGCCAGCAGAGCCTGTTTGGCTAATGCGTGGTGGGTCGGCGTAGGCGTAACAATATCGACTGCATCGACTTGCTCCAGCAAGTCCTCCACAGAAGTAAAGGCTTGCACCCCCGTATCATCCGCTACTTGCTGAGCCATTTCAGGATTAGGATCATAAAACCCTACCAATTGTAAGTCTTGTCGGGCTAGTTGTATACATTTCAGATGAATTTTTCCGAGATGCCCAACCCCTAATAAGCCGATTCTTAACATAGTTGCTTGATAAAACAGATAACGGCTGCAAAGCTACGCTTTAACGCCACAAATCAACTGCCAATTGGCCGATCTGGTCGCTCAGCCTACGATTCAATGTCCCTTTTTTAAAAATCTGGTAATTTGACAGCACTATAAAGCTGAATTTGTTGATCCGACTGGTTATATTTGCATAACAACGGGCACACTACGCCAATTTATAGCATATCTCATACTTAGATTATACTGCCTCGCTTGAGTCCTTCAGCCTAGAGAGCGGCTACTCCTTACCGTAGAGCACAAGTTTAGAACTACACAACACTTGATCGTAATTCCAATGAAAACGAATACGCTACTCTTCGTATTGGCCATACTACTGACGGTGAGCGGACTTACTTCTTGTTCACAGGATCAGGCAGAAGCCCCACTCGACTTCGAATTAGAGCGCACCTTAATGCGCCTAAGTGGTGGGCAAAATCTCGACTTTTATCTCCTACCCGACGAGACCGATCTCGCTAATATTCCAACAGGGGTGGGTAATCCCCTAACTCCTGAGAAAGTAGCCTTAGGGCAAATGCTATTCTTTGAGACTGCCCTGGGCATCGACGCCCGAGACGAGCGTCTCAAAGGCACTTTTGCCTGTGCCAGCTGTCACGTTCCGAGCGCAGCCTTCACTCCTGGAGCTCCCCAGGGTATTGCCGATGGAGCTGCTGGTTTTGGTCTGAATGGAGAAGGCCGTCGGATGGTCGACTACTACGAAGAAGAAGACATTGATGCACAGGGCGCCCGCCCGCTTTCTATGTTAGGTACTGCCTACGTGACCAACTCCATGTGGGCCGGTCGCTTCGGTGCATTCGGTGACAATGCCGAGGTGCAGGAAGTATGGGGCGTGCATGATCCTGCTACGGAAGTTAACTTTCGCGGCCTGGATGGTCTGGAAGCTCAAAATATAGAAGGTACTCACACGCACCGACTCAACGTAGACGATTACATCCTGGATACGCTCGGCTACCGCAACCTTTTTGACGCCGCTTTTACCGACTGGCCCAACAACGCCCGCTATGGTCGCGAAGCCATGAGCTTTGCTCTTTCTGCTTATATCCGTACCCTGCTGCCTAACCAAGCCCCCTGGCAAGAATGGCTAAGGGGCAACCATCAGGCGCTCAGTGACCAGCAAAAAAGAGGGGCCCTCCTATTTTTTGGAGAAGCGGGATGCTACCGCTGCCATAATGGACCGGCCCTCAACTCCAATACTTTCCACGCCATCGGCGTCAATGACCTGTGCGACATCGGAGGATTACGCACCGGCCCTGAAGACAGCCGCAACCTAGGTCGTGGTGATTTCACCCGACGCGACGAGGATATGTATGCTTTCAAAGTACCCCAGCTCTATAACCTCAAGGACATGCCCTACTATTTCCACGGCAGTAGTATGCAGGATTTGCGGGATGTCGTTCAGTACTTCAACGCCGGAGAACCGCAAAACCATCGAGTGCCACAGCAGTACATCTCAGAGTACTTCCACCCGCTGGGTCTTACCGATTTAGAGATCAATGACCTGGTCGAATTCTTAAAAGAAGCACTGCATGACCCTGATCTGGAACGCTATGCGCCCGCCAGCGTTTTGTCGGGTAATTGCATGCCTAATCACGACGAACAGAGTCGACAAGACCTGGGCTGTGACTAAACCTATCGACTTTTTCCAAGCTAGCACTTAGCTTTGCCCCGGTCAAAGCAAATTATGACTTACCTACTGCAGGGCCCCGAAGGGCTACTTAGCGGCCGGATTCAGTTGACCGGTTCCAAAAGCATTGCTAACCGAGCTCTGATCATTCAGGCGCTATCGCCGCAAAGCTTCCCTATCGAACGGCTTGCTGCCGCTGACGACACCCAACGTCTGCAAGCCATCCTCCAAAGCGATGATACGATCCTCGATGTTGGCCCTGCCGGCACCACCTACCGTTTTTTAACCGCCTACCTCTGTCGTAAGCCCGGTTATCAAACGCTGACCGGAAGTAAGCGGATGCTAGAACGCCCCATCGGCATTCTGGTCGATGCCCTGCGTGAACTTGGCGCTGATATCAGCTACCTGGGCGAGGAAGGCTATCCACCACTCAAAATTGGCTACACTGAGCTAGATCGCACCTACCAACTAAAAATTAGCGCTTCAACCAGCAGCCAATTTATTTCTGCCTTACTGTTGTTGGCTCCGACTTTACCTAATGGCCTCGAAATCGAACTGGAAGGTAAATTGGTGAGCCGGCCCTATATCGAGATGACCCTGGCCCTGATGGCTCGCTTTGGCGCCAGCTACGATTGGCCCGAAGAAAGTAATATCATTAGGGTAAATCCCGGTACTTACGCCGGTCCTAACCTAGCTGCTGATTCAACGATTACTCCTTTTGTAGTCGAAGCAGATTGGTCGGCTGCGTCTTACTACTATTCACTAGCAGCTATCGCCCCAGAAGCTGACTTGCAAATTGATGGCCTTTTCGCAGACAGCTTGCAGGGAGACAGCGCCGTCGTAAATATTTACCGGGCCTTTGGTGTTGAAAGTCATTTCAACGCAACTGGCCTTAGAATCGTGAAGACCCGCGGAAGTACAAATCCCCCTTTACTCGAAAAAGATTTTTTAAAGTGTCCGGACATTGCCCAGACCGTTGCGGTCAGTTGTGCTGCGACCGGGGTGCAGGGTTTGTATACCGGCCTGGAAACTCTTTTCATCAAAGAAACTGACCGAGTAGCCGCGCTAAAAACGGAACTGGCCAAAGTAGGCGTTTTCCTCTCTAAGCTCCCCCCTCGTTTAGCGGGCAAAAGCGGAACGACTTACTACCTACAGGAAGGACAAGCCAGCTTTGCAACGCCATCGACTTTTGCCACTTATCACGATCACCGCATGGCCATGGCGTTTGCTCCCTTGGCACTTCTAGGTCCAATAAAGATCGAGGACCCAATGGTAGTCATCAAGTCTTACCCTGATTTTTATCAAGACTTAGGCTTGCTGGGCTTTCAGGTCACGGAAGTATAAGCGTATGTTTGAGCCTATGCTGCTTCGCTTTTGCTTGTTACTACTTTTGGTCAGTGCCTGTACTTCAGGAACCGACGGCAACGATCCCCACGCTGCCGATGGCCCTTTGTTACCGATTGACTTACAAGAAGGGCGAGAAGTGCTAGAGGTGGAGAACGATAGTAGGATATTGTTGGCCAGAGGACGAGAACTGGCGGAATTTTTAGCCCCACGATTAGTCAGCCTTATGGCGCAAGCAGAGCTGGCCGAAGGACGGTTCATTCGACCAACCCAACAAGAATGGCTACAAAGTGTCCGGGTGGATTATCGGCAGATCTTTAACGATCTCTATCAACTAGGTGGTAAATACGACTTCAGTATTAGCGCTCAACTGCCCGCTAATATGCAAGCCCAGGTAGATGCGCTGGATAAACTGTCCGATGTGGATTTTCGCACCGCTTATCTAAGCCTGCTCCGTGATCAATTGCGACAACTCAACAACCACTTACAGCAATATACCGTAGGCAGCCTCAATCGGGATTATCAACGTATTCATAACGACCTGGAAGCAAAGCTTGACCAACATCTGACGCAGATCAGTCGGATTTTCCGTTAATCGAGGTGCAGCTTGGCGGAGGAGGTCGTAATTTGAGGCGATGCGAGAAGTAGACATAGCCATTATTGGCGCCGGCCCCGCTGGTTGCGCCACTGCCCTGAAACTATCCTTCCTAGGGATTTCCTCCGTATTGATTGACAAATCAAGCTTCCCTCGGGATAAGATCTGTGGTGATGCCATCAGTGGGAAAGTGAGCACTTTACTCAATCGTCTTGATCCTGCTATTATGGATCGTTTTCGGCAGCAGTTTACGCCTACTGATGTCTGGGGCATTCGCTTTTACCCGCCTTCCAAAAAACTGATTGAACTTCCTTTCCAGGTGGGTTATGAACGTATCCCCGACGAAGCCCCAGGCTACGTCAGTAAGCGTACGGATTTCGATCATTTCCTCATTAAGGAAGTCCAGCGCAGAGCAGATATTGAGCTCCATTTGGGACAGGAAATCAAGACTTACGAAAGAACGGCAAGAGGCTACCATTGCAAAAGTGCGGATGGCAGTATTGATCTGGACTGTCGCCTGCTCATCGACGCAACGGGAGCACACTCCAAATTTGCACGTCACGAAGCTGGTCTAGAAATTGACCGGCGCCACCACGCTGCAGCGGTACGAGCCTATTATGAAGGAGTTACGGGTTTTCACCAAGACAATTTTATCGAACTACATTTTTTGAAGGACTATAACCCGGGCTACTTCTGGATTTTCCCACTCCCCAACGGTCAAGCCAATATTGGCCTGGGCATGCGTTCAGATATTTTGAAGAAGAAAAAACTCAATCTA
Source organism: Bacteroidota bacterium (assembly GCA_039030655.1). GTDB lineage: Bacteria > Bacteroidota > Bacteroidia > Chitinophagales > Saprospiraceae > Neolewinella. The sequence continues at coordinate 87,478 of JBCCDS010000016.1, forward strand.
CGCCAAGAGCTGGACAACATCATCCAGAGTGAGCAATTTCGCGAGCGTTTCGCCAATGCTCGGCCGATTGATAAAACGGTAGGTTATGGCCTGCCGCTCGGTTCGAAAACCCGTCGCTTATCCGGTGATCACTACCTCCTTACCGGAGATGCCGGCCACCTGATAGACCCGCTCACTGGCGAGGGAATTGGAAATGCCACCTACAGCGGATTTATCGCCGCAGAACTAGCCGAAAAATGTCTAGCCGAGCAGCGTTTTGACGCCGAATATCTCCTGGCCTACGATAAACGCATCAAGCGCGTGCTACGTACGGAACTCAAGCTCAGCTATCGATTACAACAGATCATGCAACACCAACGCATCACCAATTTCCTCACGGGTATCATTGCCGACAATCCTAAGATTATCGAGCTGCTCTGCCGAATGTATACGGACTTTGAATTGCGTAAGCAACTGGTCAATCCTCTTTTTTGGTGGAAACAATTACGCCGCAGCAAAAAACAGGTCGTTAGTTAAATCAAAGTAAAGTTTTCACTTTTTCGAAAAAAAATTCGCCATTAACCAACCAACTGCGTAACAAATCAATCTTTCAGGCGGTTAAACAATAAAGCGCTTTCCGAAGCGCGATTTATTATGTTGGCTTAAGTTTCATAAACTAGTGAGTGTAAAGCGAGCCTCTGGTGGTAGAACCAGAGGTTCTTTTTTACATAAATGGCCAGTCGCTTTGGTAAGCGACTGGCCATTTATATGCATCCAATCAATTTCTTAGTGCTTCACCAAGCAGCCAGCATGTTCCATACCACCACTTCTGACAGAATAGCAATAGTGGCCTGCAGCCCATCTTTCGCTACCAAACCATTTATGTTGGCTAGTTCCAGGTTGTAGCAGGGTTTGTCGAACTACTCTTCCGTTAGGATCCGCTAACTCTACACTTGTAGGGATTACGAGTGGCTCATTGAAGGTTAGATTGATATCTGTATCAAAGGGATTAGGATAGAATACGAAGGGAGCTACCTTCTCCATGATCTCTTCTGGGAGTCGATCTTGAAGCCTAATACTCTTTGGCTTTTCATCCGTTGTCACTGCCAATGAAGGGAAAGAAGTAGAAATACTGATCTCTTCAGAAACCCTCATATCTTCCCTGGCACGCAGTAAAACATGGAAATGAGTAACAGCCCCTTCTAAAGATTCAGCAACGAAGCGTAGTTCACCAGTTTCCGCAGTATTAGCAAAGATTGCTTCGCCGAAGGGAATATCAGGGGAGGCTTCTATACTTAGCTTGTCTCCCAACTCAAGACCAAACTGAAGGCCATCAATGTTAGCATCACTTATTGGGCTAATCATAACCTTGAGATCGAACACTTCACCTGCTTCCACAGCCTGGTCAACGTAGACTAATTCGATGGCCGCTTCTGATTCTTCAGATTCTGCCGCAATCCGCTCTAAGCCCCCGACACTTAGACTGGCGGAAGCATCTACATCGCCTAGCTTATAGGCTACAAATCCTTGGTTGTGCTGTGCTGCAGGAATTTCTGCGAGCCTGAGCGTAGACGGAAATTCATCAGCCCAAGGGTTATCTGGATCACTAAAACTCCAGCCTGCAGTAACGAACTGCCAAGGTTGATCTGCGCCAAACTCCTGATCTAGATCGAGAATCAGACGTCGGATAGCAACAATATCTGTCACTGAAATATCTTCATTAAAATTAACATCAGCTGCTAAATACTGGTAGGGAGAGCTTAAAGTTCCTAAGCCAAGAATATGACGCTGAATGATCACGATATCCTGTACCGTTAGACCGTTGATCCAGGTATCGTTGCGTTCGGCAGTCAGTACATTTGGCTCACAAGCTGAGAGTTCCGAGAAGCTATAGACCCCAAGACCATTAGTAATGATATTCGTTACATTTTCTTCTCCAATAAAATGGTCAACTCTGGTATCGTATAACGGATCCCAGGTCCCTTGTACCAGAATCCCTCCCGAAACATCTAGGGTCATATTATCACAAACCGCATCAAAGGAAGTGGTCAAAAAGACATTGTCTTGAAGTTGATTGATATCAGTATTGTACATGATGATATCCCGCAAACTTGTATTGGTTATCATCATAATTTCTTCCTCTGTCAGTAGCGGATCATTGAGGTAAAAAAAGCGATCTCCATCACGCAATGCACCAAACTGTACTTCCATAATCTTCAGGATGGTCTCTCCAAACAATCCACCAGGCATTGGCTCCTCTGCTAACATTCCTACCCATGGATCGACCCGACGAATATCCCCGAAATAAGCTTGAAATAAAGGAGCATAGGTTGCTACATTCGGATTGACTTGCTCAATGAATGTATAGGGTGTTAAGCCATAAGCAAGTCGAATCCGGTTAAATGAAGGCAGTCCCCTTTCACGCCCACGATTAATATTTATCGAAGCCAGATCCAAACCTCCCGCCCCTGGAGGGCCAAAGAGGAAATTGCGCACATCGTCGACAATCTGAGCATCCATCTGTTGCTGGTTCTGCTGCCCCATGCCTCGCAGATAAGGCTCTAGTCCTCCTACCTCAGCAATTGCACTCGGGTTAAAAAATCCGAAACGTAGCGGCAAATTACCTGCAGCCAGAATTTCCCCAGCGGCATCCACCCGGCGAATATTACCATTGAGCAGGGTGTGTCCAAGACGGAATGCAGCCGCAGAAAAAACATTAGCTAACTGTGGATGAACCGTAGGATCATAGCCAGAATAGGCCGGTAGATTAACCCCCATTGTCGGCAGCCACTCATTATAAACGATTGATTGAATTAATCCTGAAGTGATTTTTCGAGCGTACAGGTATAGCTCTTGATCTGTCCAATCAGGGTATTCGGCAACTAATAAATCACATTGTCGATTATGCTCCCGTACGAATAGGGTATGGAAAGCAATTAGTAGAGGATTTTCGTTTGCTCGAATATCTCCAGCAACAAATAAACGAGTCGCCATACCTACGTCATCTCCCATAAAGGGGGCGGTAGGATCTAGTTCGCTGCCAAATTCTCCATCAACTGTATTATATGGTAGCAAATTCCCTGTAGATACTTTTAGCTTACCTTCTTCAAAGGTGCGCAACCAATCAGCTCGCTCTTGGTCAGAGCCATAGACAGCAGAACCATCAATGAAGGCGGTGATTTCATTCGGATATTGCCTAGGATTATCTACGGACAAACCAGTACCTTCCATAAAGATATTGCGGCGCATAGGGATTTCTACAGTTCCGAACCCTAAAGGATCGAAATCAGGATCTCCAGAGGGTACAAGGATATTTAGTGGTTCTTCATTATTTTCAGTCAAAGCAATATCATGGTCAATGAATTGACCGAACACCCAGCAGTAGTCACTAAGCGTTAACGGATCATTAATTAAGCCTTCTTGCTCAAATAAAATATTAGATATTGCCCGCGGATTGGGTCGATTAGGTCCTGCAGGCGCGCTAATACTATCCGCAAAACCATTTCCAGAGATGCGCAGTAGAGCCGTATGGGTTGCTCCCCAATCTGGGTTATCCAAATTATTAGAAGTACCATTAAAGGTTCGGTACACATCGATATCGACCTCTTGGGCAATAACAGAATGAGCAGCTAGTAATAAGAAAAAACAGCTGAGATAACTGTACTTCATAATCGGTCGTCTTTGGGGCTAACCGGGATATTTCTTGGTCAGCTTAATGTTCATTGAGATTCTATAAAAAACACATATCACTAGACCATGCTAGCATTAGTCATGTGATGCTAATGCTTTGTTTTATTGATTAACTAGCATTAATCTAGTAGACAAATATACAACTCTACAACCAGTAGAAGGTGGTGATCTTTGTCAACTCATTATCAGAGTTCGTCTCCTTGTAAGACACCTAGTCCAAAGAGCGCAAAATCATAGCGGACCGGATCCGCAGGATCAAAGGCTCGCAGACGACTCGTCAGCTCCTGCACAGCAATCCAATCCGTTTGCTTGCGCTGCAATAAATTCAGCCGTCTGGCTACTCGTTCCACGTGCACATCCAAAGGCATACAAAGCTGACTGGGCCTGATATTGGTCCAGTGACCAAAGTCGACGCCTCGATTATCCTGGCGCACCATCCAGCGCAGGAACATACACAGGCGTTTACAGCGAGATTTACGAGCGGGTGTAGCTACGTGCTTGCGCGTTCGCTGCGGGGCGAATGGCAGACTAAAAAATTGCTCATGAAAGCCGACAAGTGCTGCCGTAATGTCCTCTTCGTCCGGTGCCAAATGATCGCTAAAGGCAGTTTCCAGACTTTCCTGCTCCCGATAGAAGCGCTGCAACCACTCCAAAAAATAAAGGGTATCCGTGTATTGAAAAGTGCGGTGTTTCCAATCGGCAAAACGCGCGCGGTCCTCCTCCCGATGGTCACGGATAAAGGCATAGGGTTCACCGCCCATCAACGCTACTAATTCATTCGCCTTATTGATGATGGTTACCCGCTGCCCCCAGGCCAGCATCGCCGTCCAGAATCCGATAATTTCCCGATCCTGCAAACGCGTAAAACGATGAGGAATGGAGATGGGGTCCGCTGCGATAAAGTCCGAATGGTTGTATTTATCGGCGTAGGTGTTGAGTGTTTTTTGTACTTCCGCAGGTGTAGGCATGGAGGGGACTTTGGGACTTTGGGACTTTGGGACTTTGGGACTTTGGGACTTTGAAAGTTGGAAACAGTTTGTAGCTTGATGGAGTTTTAATTGCCTTTTTCAAAACACAACCCTATGCACTTTAGAGATCACCGCCAGTTGGAGGTTTATAAACTGGCGTATTCAACCAGCATGGAAATTTTTGAACTCACTAAAGCTTTCCCCCCAGACGAGAAATATAGCCTTACTAGTCAATTGCGTAGATGTTCCAGAGCTGTTTGCGGTATTTTCGCGGAAGCCTACCGAAAAAGAAGATACCCTAAATCATTTATTGCCAAATTAAATGAGAGTGAGGGAGAGGCTGCAGAATCACAAACTTGGCTGGATTATGCTCGAGACTGTAATTACTTACCTCCCCAAACGGTTGCGGAACTTGATCGCAAATACGATCGAATTATTGGTATGCTCGTCAATATGCAGCGAGCACCGGACAAATGGTCCGTTTAAGCAGGCACACCCCTCCCCTAGTCTCCCCCTCTCACAGTCGGTGTATTAAATACCGCTAATAGCAATCATAAGTAGTAGTTACCATCTTGCACCACCGCGCACTGTCTAATTATATAATTTACTCTTCACTATCCCCCATTTATTCAAGCGATGCACCAGAGACACCCTTAGAACCCCTAGGCCATACTTCATGCTTCGCTTGAAGTTGATGCTACTGGCCTCTTCAAAATACTTCGTGGGGCAAGTCACTTCGCCAATGTGAAAACCAGCGTAGATGATCTGGGACAGCATCTCGTTATCGAAGACGAAATCGTCGTCATTAGCTTCAAAATTGATGCCCTCCAGTACTTCCCGGCTAAAGGAGCGGTAACCCGTGTGGTATTCCGAGAGCTTGTAGTTGACCAGAAAATTCTGCGTGGCCGTCAAAAAGCGGTTGGCGATGTATTTATAGAGTGGCATTCCCCCGGCCAGGGCACCGCGCCCCAAAATCCGGGAGCCTAAAACCACGGGGTACAGCCCCTCTCCAATGATGTTGACCATACTCGGTATGAGCTTCGGGGTGTACTGGTAATCCGGATGGAGCATGATCACGATGTCCGCACCGACCTCTAATGCCTTTCGGTAGAGTGATTTCTGGTTAGCACCGTAGCCCCGATTATTCTCATGGACAATCACGTGCTCGATCCCCAAACTGCGGGCTAGTTCAGAGGTTTTATCCTTACTGGCGTCGTCACAGAGAATGACCTCGTCGACTAGATCAAAAGGAATTTCCCGGTAGGTCTTCTCCAGAGTCAGTGCCGCATTATAAGCGGGCAGTACGACGACAACTTTTTGATTCTTGTACACAGTGGTAGGTGGTAGTAGTTTGCAGGGGCAAAGGTAGGTTTTTATTAGCGGTCTACTAAGGAATTGCCCCAAGCTTAGCTATGGCTTTTTGCGAGCGTAACGTAGCTGAAAATCGTCAAAATAAACGGCCTGTTCTTGTGCGTTAGTTACAAAACAAGTCAAACCGTGGCCTGGTATAAAATCAGCCGGTAGGACAACTTCCAAACTTAGACGCGACCAATCTTCTTCATTTAAATCCGCAGTTCCTTCTTGCCGGTAGAAGGAGCTGTTATCCCTGCTGGTAAGCACGATCCGTCCAGTAGCTCCCTTTTTCCATACCTGAGCACTTAGCGTATCTCCCGGATGGCAATCGAATAGGTGGCAGGATAGCGCATAGGCCCAGGAAGGTGAGCGAACTTTTGCGGCGTAATCCCCCGAACGAGCAGCCTCGTCTGAACGGGTTTCACGCGAAAAATCGAGCAAAAATGGATAATCACCTTCCGTGCAGTAGTACTTGTCCCAAGCTAGTTCGGCATCACAGTATACTTTCGTCACCTGGGCAGCATTGGGCACCTCATAATAGCGTTGGTACATTACGCTTGCACTAATAAACAAGAAGAGGGCGGCGGTTGCCGCAACGTAAGCTCCCAACCAACTTTTAGGTTTGCCCTGGCGAATTAATAACAAAAACAGTAGAGGAGCAAAAGGCATCAGGTAACGCCCCTGAATGGTCCCTACCGTGGTAGATCCGACCGGTTCCCAACTAAGCAGTTGAGAAAAGACAACCAATACATAGCACAAAAGGAAAACCCCTCCAAATAGAGATTTCTGCTTAAGGTCGGGTGCCAGGCGGATCGATCGATCTAAACGCCCAACAAAGATCAAATTTAGGTAGGCAAAAATGATAACCACCCAGGGTAAATGGGTATCTAAATTACCTAAGGTGCCGATGAAACTCTTGAAATACATTTCACCGGCATCACTAATACTGTTCCACGTACCTTTCAGTAAGCGAAGCGGGGAATGGGAAATAAGGCTGCGTTGCTCCCGGGCATTAGTACCGGATGGCAAGTCTAGTCCGTCCCGATAGTCAATAGCATATTCGCTGTAGGGCAGATAGATCCCGTCGAGCCGGCCGGACCAAAAGGCCAACATCATCAAACTAAATCCCGCTACGATTATCGTAGCACCCCACTTGCCGCCCTTGACTTCAAAACGTTTCCGTGGAATCAAAAATGCCAGGGCCAAAATTGGCAGGTAAAAGATTTTAGTAGAGGCAAGCAGCACCCCCAGTGTTATCGTAGTTAATAATTGAGGATAGCCAATCTTCCTGGGCTCAAAAATCAGACGCAGTAAATAGGCGATTGTCAAGAGTGCCACTACGTTAGCCGTCGTATCGGCACTTACGGTAGCATGAGTATAAACACTCATCGGCAATAGCAGTAGTAATACAAAAAGCCAGCGGAAAGCCGGCAACCAGTGCAGCGCTAATAAGGCTACAGCTAGCCACAGCAATAAGCCGACCAATCGAGTAAGTCTAAATGTCGTTAATACTGAAAAGTCAAATCGCCTGGACAGAGCAATGACTGCTGCTTGCGGCAGATAAACAGTTGCCGGATATAAAGCAGTATTGGGGTAGTCTTTGAAAACTACTTGCTCTAGTTGCAGAGGCCGATCACTAAAGGGAAATACCCTTTCGGTCGACGTTCGCTGATTGGCGTACCAGCGCAAGTAAGCGAAAGTATCTACCATTTGAACCACGCTGAGTGGCACCGTCCCCCCTCGCCGATCTAGGCTAGTATCTGGCTCCCACTGCCCAGTACTGATGGCATAAGCTCGGTAAAAATGATTGACTTCATCGGGACCCTGAAACGGTGGATTGCTAAAAACAAAAAATAAGCCAAAACTACTTGCCAGGACTAAAAACACGATATCTGGTCGCAGATTCAGTAGCCTTTCTTGAATGCTAAGATGCTTGGTATTCACCAGTAGATTTTTGAACAAATACTAGTCGAAAGTACCATAAATTCCAGAGACACTTTTATCAGTGTTCTATTCCTTCTTCTGCCATCAATTCCAGGCCGAAATTTCGAATGGTATGAATAATTGGAATTACGCGTTTCCCACGCTCCGTTATGCTGTATTCTACCTTAGGCGGCACTACAGCATATACCTGACGATGGATGAATCCATTGGCCTCCAGTTGACGCAACTGCGTAGTCAACATCTTGTCGGAAATCTGCGGTATACTTCGTTTTAACTCACTGTAGCGTAACACTTTATCCTGCAACCGCCAAAGGATGGGCATCTTCCAAGTCCCCCCTATTTTGGCCAGTGCAAACTCTACCGGGTTATAATAGAGTTTATTGTCGTGCATAAATTCAGGCATAAACAATTGATTTACAGTATACTTTCTAAAAAGTAAGTATAGTACAAATAAGTAAGTATAGTAACAAAAGCAGCTTTGGATTCATTTTCATGACAACCTACTTATTCATTCAAGTTCTACAATATGTCTAATTCAGTTCAGGAAATTCAAGCTTACGTTCACGCTCACGGCCAGCCCGCTAGAGGGAAAATTTTGATGGTGGCCAGTAGTCCCGCTACTTCCGCCCAAACTGGCTGGCCCATTGGTTTCTGGGCCGCCGAACTTACGCACCCACTGCACGTTTTCCAGGAAGCTGGCTATGAGATTACCCTTGCCTCTACGGAAGGCGGCGCACTGATCATGGACAGTTATTCTGACCCGACAGATGCCAGTGGCTATGCTGCCCATGATGTCATCTCGCTGGGCTATATGCAACAGGCTACTTTCCAGGAATTGCTGGCTGCTACTCCTGCTATCCAAGAAGTGAAGGCCCAGGATTACGACGCCATCTTTCTCGTCGGCGGACAAGGCCCTATGTATACTTTCAAGGACAATCCAAAACTGGAACAATTATTTGCGCAGTTCTATGAATCCGGTAAACCCAGCGCAGTCGTTTGTCATGCTACGACTCTGCTGCTAACGGTAAAAACATCTACGGGAGAGTTGATCGTGAAAGGAAAAGCCTGGACGGGTTTTGCCGATGCCGAGGAAGATTTTGCCGATCAGGCTGCCGGAACCAAAATCCAGCCTTACCGGATCGAGACCGAAGCGCGAAAAATTGCGGAGACTAACTTTAAGGTTGCGCCCCCCTTTTCCGCTTATGCTATTGCAGACGACAACCTCATCACTGGTCAGCAACAAAACTCTGGCGCTGCCGCAGCTAGACTCGTTGTAGAGCAATTAAGTTAATCCACCCCCAAAAGCTACAGTATGACACTCGCATTTATCGGCATCGGGAAGGTCGGTTCTACCCTTGCCCATCAATTCCAACAGCAAGGTCATCAGATTCTAATTGGCCACCATAACCCCAATAGCAGCTCCGTACAGGCTGCGCTAGCCCAAAACACAGCCTTTCAGGTTCGAGGAATACAGGAAGCTATTGATAAAGCGGATCTCATTTTTCTGGCAATTCCCTTTCAGGCGGCTACTACGGTACTTGACGGCCTCAAATTCAATGAAAAAGTACTGGTCGACTGCACCAACCCGGTCGGTGCCGGCCTCCGACACGGCCTGGACAGTATTATTTCTGGTGCAGAAAAAATTCAGCAATGGGCCCCCGATGCCTGTGTGGTAAAAGCTTACTCGATCTACGGCTACGAAAATTTTGACGGTCGTTGGCGTACCGTTGAACAGTCGCCAAGCATGCTGATTGCAGGAGATGACGCCAACGCCAAGCAGCAGCTCGTTAGTCTCAACGCTGACCTAGGCTTCCAGACGCTTGATACCGGTGCTTTGTCTCAAGCCTTACACCTAGAACACCTCACCCTGCTTTGGATAAGTATGGTGCGGGCCAATAAGCAGCCTAATTTCGCATGGGCACAACTGTTGGACTAACCACTGCTAAGCATAAAACAGTCTTATTCTGACCAGTGCCCCGTAATGCGCTCAACTGATACCAAGCCTTTCCCTTACTTTTAGGGCATCTAGAGAGATGACCTTACAACAAGCACAGAA
>JBCCDS010000017.1:0-96133 GCA_039030655.1 Bacteroidota bacterium
AGAAGTACGACATCGCTCAATTCATTGATGTCCATACTTTCGAAATCCTCTGCCGTAACCTGAGGGTCGACACCGATGGTGGTTACCATGGCGTTACGGAAGGTCTCAAAATTGCCGCGATCCTTATGATCGTAGACAATGGCGTCGAGTAGTCCATCAAACATGTTGTTGATGTCTACCGCTAGTCGCTCACCAGTCAGGGCATTATTCCGCTTCCGGTAGATGGCTTCCCGTTGGATGTTCATCACGTCATCGTATTCCAGGAGGCGCTTCCGGATACCGAAGTTATTTTCTTCTACTTTTTTCTGCGCATTTTCGATGGCACGGGTCATTAGGCCAGCCTGGATAACTTCACCTTCTTTCAATCCGGCCCGGTCCATCCATTTGGACATTCGTTCGGTCTGGAAGTGGCGCATCAGCTTATCCTCCAAAGAAACGTAGAAGAGGCTACTACCTACGTCTCCTTGACGACCGGCACGACCACGCAGCTGGCGGTCTACCCGCCGAGAGTCGTGGCGCTCCGTACCGACGATGGCCAGACCACCGGCATCCAATACCTCTTTAGACAGCTTAATATCGGTACCACGACCGGCCATGTTGGTGGCGATGGTCACCTTGCCGGGCTTACCGGCTTCGGTTACGATTTCGGCCTCGCGCTGGTGCTGCTTGGCGTTCAATACGTTGTGATCGATCTTGCGCATGCTCAACATGCGACTCAGTTTTTCACTGACGTCTACCGTCGTAGTACCCACCAGTACTGGGCGGCCAGCTTCGGTTAAGCCTACGATATCGTCGATCACAGCGTTTATCTTCTCCCGTTCGGTACGATAGAGCTTATCATTTTGGTCATCGCGCTGGATCGGGCGGTTGGTAGGAATGACCACTACGTCCAGCTTGTAGATCTCCCAGAGTTCTCCGGCTTCGGTTTCGGCCGTACCGGTCATCCCAGACAGCTTGTGGTACATCCGGAAGTAGTTCTGTAGGGTAATCGTAGCGTAAGTCTGGGTGATCTTACCGACCTCTACATTTTCCTTGGCTTCAATAGCCTGGTGTAGACCATCGCTGTAGCGACGTCCTTCCATCATCCGGCCAGTCTGCTCATCAACGATCTTTACCTGACCGTCCATTACTACGTATTCCTCATCAATTTCGAAGAGGGTATAAGCTTTTAGCAGTTGGTTGATGGCGTGTAGGCGCTTAGATTTTACGGCAAAATCCTGGGCCAGTTTGTTCTTTTCAGCAGCTTTCTCTTCTGCGCTAAGATCTTCCTGCTGGTCTACTTCCGCCATAGAAGTGGCCACATCCGTCATGATGAAGAAATTAGGATCTTCGTTCATCTTAGACAGGTACTGGGTCCCTTTATCCGAAAGGTCTACCTGACGGTTTTTTTCATCAATGGTAAAGAGCAACTCGGCATCGATCTCGTCCATGCGCTTGTTGTTCTCGGCCATGAAGGTATTCTCCGTTTTTTGGAGAAGTACACGTGCACCATCTTCGCCCAGGAATTTAATCAGGGGACGAGACTTAGGATTGGCCCGGTAAGCACGCAACAAGGGGAAGCCGGCTTCACCTGGTTCCGTTCCAATCTTACCTTCACGGAATAACTTCTTCGCTTCGGTCAAAAAGCCGTTCGACAGCTGTCGCTGGGCACTGTAAAGCTTTTCGATTACCGGTTTAAATTCCGTGTATTCCTGATCATCTGCACCAGCTGTGACCGGGCCAGAAATAATCAATGGGGTACGCGCTTCGTCGATCAGTACGGAGTCGACCTCATCAATCATGGCGTAGTGGTGAGGGCGTTGTACCTTCTCGCCATTAGAGCGCACCATGTTGTCACGCAGGTAATCGAAGCCAAATTCGTTGTTAGTACCGTAGGTGATATCACAGTTATAAGCTGCACGTCGTTCGGGCGAGTGTGGCTTATAGTGGTCGATACAATCGATGGTCAACTGCAAGAATTCCATTACCGGACCGATCCATTCAGCATCCCGTCGCGCCAGGTAATCGTTTACGGTAATGACGTGAACGCCTTGTCCGCTTAGGCCATTGAGGTAAGCCGGTAGGGTTGCAACCAGGGTTTTACCTTCACCGGTAGCCATCTCGGCCACTTTTCCGTCATGGAGGACCATACCGCCAATCAGCTGCACGTCGTAGTGGACCATATTCCAGCTGATTTCCCCACCGGCGGCTAGCCAGTTGGTTTGGTAGACGACCTGATCACCATTCAGTTGGAGGTAAGACTTCTTAGGGTTCCCAACCAGTTGTCGATCCAGCTCGGTGGCTGTGGCCGTTACGCTTTCCCCTTCGCTGAAGCGGCGGGCCGTTTCTTTAACTACGGCAAAAGCTTCCGGCAGCAAATCACGCAAGACGACTTCCAGCTCCTCATTACGTTGGCCTCGTAGTTTATCAATTTCCAGAAAGAGGACTTCTTTTTCCTGTAGGTCTTCCTCTTCTTGAGCAGCTTCTTCTAGCTTATTGATCTCTTCGTCAATTCCCGACAAATACTCAGCGATCCGCCCCCGGAATTCCTGGGTTTTTGCACGCAGCTCGTCGTTAGTCAGTTCGGATAAGCCATCGTAGATCTCGTTGATTACTTCTACCAGCGGCTGGTAAGTTTTCAAGTCGCGATCCTGCTTGGAACCGAACAGTTTTTTGAGGGAATTAAACATGGTTTTCTTTATCTGTCAAGCTGGTTTATGGCCCAGCTCATCTTCATTGAATGGCCAAAGTCGCAAAGATACGGATTGCGCAGCGCAGTTAGTAAAGCGAAAATGGTGCCAAGGTCATTAAAATGACAGCCTGGCAGGGATTCATGGGGGAAGGGTGACTTTGTGACGGGGTAGGTTCTTAAATTGTACTCCCGCAGGTCTCGGCCTTGCGTTAGCCTGTACAACCTATAAACTTGAAGTTTAAAAATGCCTACAGATCCTATAGACGATCTATTCATCCAAAAAAAGCCAAGCAAGAAAGCCCTCTATCTGAAGCAGAGTGTAGCGTGGTGGAAGCAATATCATGTTCCCTTCAACTTGGCCATGGCAATAATCAGCTTGGTAGTGCTATCACTAATTAGCCATGACTGGAGCTCTGTTGAATCTTCTTGGTTCGAAGATATAATTGCTATTATTTCGATGAGCACCTTGATAATGCTTTACAGCAACCTGATATACCTCGTGGGCTTTCTTATCGATCTCTTGTTTGCTTTAGGTTTTAAACGGCCACTAATTCATAAGTACCGCCTTCTAGTTTTGGGGATTGTTGTCTGTTTTATGTTGTTGTGTTTCTTTCTACTGTATAGTGTTTCTTTGATGCCCGTTTAGGTGCTGCTGCGCAGCTTTTCTTTAGCGCGGATCACGCGGATTTTTAGGATTAGTACGGATGTTGGCTGAGTCAACGGGTGTGTTTTTTACATTAAGCTCTGCAACCGAGCATTTACTGTTTCGCTTAACTTCAATAGACGCGAAAAATTTTCTGAACTTCCCAATTATCATCCAACTTCCATAGCTCATATCGATTGCCATTATCTGCTTTTGTTGTTGTCTCTTCTCGCCAAGAAAGGCGGATCCAATTAAGACTACGGAAGGTATACGTTCACTGTAAAGATATCGAACAGGTCCAGCAGGCTTAAATAGCGTTTTCTCTCTTAAAAAAGATCCATTTTCAATCCTTCCTTCCAGAAGAGCACCATCTTTATTTAATAATCCTTTAATTCCATCAGCGTCTACTCTTCCAGCTATAATGAGCTCCCCTATACGGTCGTAAACAGTAATTTTGCGGGTAGAATCTCCTTTGGGGTATCCCCACAAAGAATCAATTAGAGCCTCGAGAATATCATCATCTTTTAAGTTCCATGGAGGTCCAGATGATGGAAGGTTCATTATAGTATTAATATCACTAAGACTATCAATTGAGGTACTGCCTACCATATGTCGTAAAGCATTAAAGATGTAATATACCCCTGCGAAAGCATCAAGCTGAACAGCACAAGTACTTTCAAATAAGGACCATCTATCCAGCTTCAAATCTTTAAAATATAGCTCTCCCCCGAATTCTCCATTGCACTGAGCGTACACTTGATACTTTTCATCTTCAAACAGAAGTGGCGGTGAAAATTTAGTGTCACAATCTAAGGTATCGTTACAAACCAACTCTGCGTAAAGGCTATCAGTCTCAATAGTAACTGGTCGGTAAAAATCTCCATCTTCAGTACTTAGGTAATGGTAATCTTCTCGAACCCATAAATCTCCAGGATTAAGATTGGTCCTAAGCGGAATAAGCTTTCCATGATCTTCGTCAAGTAAATATAAGCGTCGATCATTAGCTCTCAATACAAGCCTATCTTGTATCGCTAGGATTTCAAGAATATTAAATGACCTAGCGATTTCTGGAAGGTCCAGATGTATAACTCTTGGTGTATCATTAGACTGGCAACTATAAGTAAGAAAAGACAATACAATAAGGTAGCTAAAGGAATAGATTCTGCTCATTTCTCGGGTATTTCCAATCGTTAGGTAGTTCAATTACCGGTACTCTTAAAGTTAAGCGAATAAGTATTCGAATCCACAATCTAAACGGTTCGACTGCGCTCCGCGTGGTCGAGTACAGAGCTAATTTACCAGGCATTCAAGGTACTTCAATGCTTATCACGCGGAGCGTGGGTTTACCGGGGAGGGGAGTTTTTAAATTGGTTAGTTTTGTCCGTTCCAGCTAGTCATACAATCCATGCGATTTTTCCTTTTCATCTTTCTTATTTCCTGCTTTGCCTGCTCCGACGCTCGGCGTGATATTCGCGACTATTACTATCCAATTCGGACGATGACGGATGGAAAAGTCTACGTCTATCAAGACCCTGACCAACCTAACCGGGCCCCCAATTACTGGTACTACCTTGGGATTGATCAAGATAGCGCACTCTACCTCAGCTCGACCGCCTATCTCCCCGACTTCGAGCCGGGACAGCAGGTAACCGAGCAAATATTTAATGAAGGCGTCGTGCTTAAACAACTGGCCATTGCTTTTCCAGACTCCGTGGGGCAGCTATCAATGGTCAATGCCGAAGTAGAAGCCGGTAATGCCTTTCCTTTTTACCTCGAAGCAGACGAACGGCCCGCCTACGTAGTTAAATTGAGCTTCGAAGACGAACTAACGCAGGGCAATCGCCAAAACATCACCTTCAACCGGCAGTATCAGCGCGATACGACCGTCGAAGTCATGGGAGAAAGCTATGACGCATTAGTCTTTAAACTCGTAGCCGAGTTCTATATCGAGGAAGCAGGCTTAGGTGGTATTCAGCCCGGGTTGAGTGGTTATGAAATCTACGCGGAGGGACTAGGACTGGTAGAAACCCAACGTAAAACCGAGTCGGGAACAGTGATTCTAAATGATCGCTTGGTAGAAGTGATTAGTATGGAGGAAATGATTAGTCGGGCGGAGGGACAGTAGCCGGGTTTAGGTCGTCGGCAGAGCCTCCTCGGTTTGTTCGGCTTCGCCATCATGGTTTAGCACTCGGCCAGAGGCCTCGGCGGTTTAACTAGGGCTTGGCTTCGCCGTCGCCTCTGTTGGAGATTTAAGAGAATAGAAGAAGAAAAGAAGGAAGGAAAGACGATGCCGTAGGCGAGTCCCATTTACAACTAAGGCGCATAGCGCCGCAATAAACCCTTTTCGCCCTGGCGAAATGTAAACCCCTGGCACGAAAGTGCCGGGTAAACCCTCCCGACGCAGGAGGGAGTAAACCCGCTCAGTCTAAGCCACCAAACGCTCCTGCTCTTCCAGCCGCTCCAACTTCGGATTCATGTAGGCGAACCAGAGGGGAGGTACCATCGACAGCAACATACTAGCCGGGTAACCTACTGGCAACTGTGGGCTTTCTTCAAAGCGGCGTAGGATCTGATACTTGCGGGTCGCCTTAAAGTGGTGATCACTGTGGCGCGTCAGTTCATAGAGGAAGATGCGGCCCAATTCGTGATCACTATTCCAGCTGTGAATGGGTTGGACGGGTTCGTAGCGCCCACTGGCTGTTTTTTTGCGCATTAAGCCATAGTGCTCAATGTAGTTAACCGTTTCTAGGAGAAGGAAACCAACGGTACCCGCCAGAATAGCCATCAGGGCTGTATATGGGCTCAATGCGATAGCTAAGGTCCCCAGATAAATCAGCTGCACGAGTTGAAAACGCAGCATCTGATTAGCAAACGTAAACGGGGGTTTCCCCTGCTTCTTTAATCGTTCCGCTTCTAACTTCCAGGCCCCTAACCAGCCGCCAATGCTAGAACGCAACCAAAAAGCATATACCATTTCGCCCCGACGGGAGGTTGCCGGATCTGCAGGAGTCGCGACATTTTTGTGGTGCCCGCGATTGTGCTCAATCGTGAAGTGAAGATATAGGCCGGGCAATAACAAAGCCTGCGCCATTAACTGTTCCAAGCGAGTAGTGCGGTGGCCTAACTCGTGCCCTACGTTGATACCCAGCGTACCGATCATCGTGCCAACGCTTAGTGTAAGTCCGACTAACTCGCCTACCGTCCAGCTGCTAAAGCTGACCAAGTACAGATAGTAACCGACTATACCATATAGTATAGGTAGGTTCAAATACAAGAGTAGGTCGAAGAAGCGACGTCGGGACCGACTGAGTTCAGCGGTCTCTTCTATGTTCTCCGTATGGGTGGGTAAAACCAATTCCAGCAAAGGCAGCAAACCGAAGGCAAATAACACTCCAGCAAAAGCCCAGCTACCGCCCAGGTACATACCAATGACCGTCACGGTGGGTAACAAATAAGCGAGGAGGTACTTAAGATCTTTCCACATGGGATAGTTGTTAGTTGGTAGTTGTCAGCTGTTAGTAAACAGTATGCACCCATAAATATATAGCTTTAGCGAAAATTCGCACCTTGTGTTGTTACCTTATCTACAGAAAGGAAGAATAGAGGCCGGTTGTGATGAAGCTGGTCGAGGGTGTCTAGCCGGCCCCGTTTTTGCCGCTGCGGTTATTCTGCCTCCAGCATTTAAAGATGAACGTATTAATGACAGCAAGAAGCTGAACGAAAAGCAGCGAATGATCGCACGACAAATCGTAGAAGAGCAAGCTATTGCCTGGGCGGTGGCTAGTTGCAGCCCTGCTGAAATAGACACCCACAATATTTTTCGAGCTAGTTATCTGGCTATGCACCGCGCGATTGATGCGCTAAGCTTACATCCAGAGTTTCTACTGATCGATGGTAAGTTCTTTATCGACTACCCCGGCTTGGATCACGAATGTGTCATTAAGGGTGATGGGAAATACCTGCCCATCGCTGCTGCGGGAATTTTAGCTAAGACGCATCGCGATGAGCACATGCAGCAGCTACACGAACAACACCCTCAGTATAGCTGGCGGACTAATCAAGGCTACCCCACTAAAGCCCACCGGGCGGCTATTCGCCAATATGGAGCGACCCCACATCATCGGAGGTCCTTTAAGTTGTTGCCTGATGTAGAACAAGGAAAGCTCTTCTAAGAAGCTAGAACATGGAGAGATATGCCTACTCAAAGTTTTCAACAGTGCTTTTTTTTAGCACGCATAAAAGGCTGAAAAATAGCTACTTGCAAGATTTGATTTTCAACAACACTTTCGTGGAAAACCGTGAATAACTACTGAGTTTCCCACAGCTTTCCACCTGCGGAAGTACAAAAGCCCACTTATCCACCTTTCCACAGTTTTCCACGCAGCTTTTTCCGCTCCTTACTGACAGTTATTCGTCAAATTTGCACAGCTCAGTGTAAAAAAGTTTTACTGTTGATCGTCTCCATGAACTGAGTGGATAACTTTGCAATTCATTGATTGTGAGTCTTGTTAACTGTAGATAAAGCCAGCTATTTTGGGGAGAACGAGCTATCCAAGAAAACCTCTGGAGGATTATCAACAAATCCACAGCCCTAATAATGATGATAGGGAATAAAAAATTTTTAAAATAAATCTATTACTAACCATTAGAGACCATGGCTGAAACAGCGATTGAAAGAGCTCCTTACGCCAATAGTCGCCAGGGAGGAGCCTGGCCCAGAGCGGTACGCTACTGGTTACTACTGGGCATTGTCATGCTGCTCGGTCAGGTAGTTATCGGTGGTATTACTCGTCTGACGGAGTCAGGTTTGTCTATTACGGAGTGGGAGCCGATTACCGGAGCAATCTATCCCAGTAGCGAGGCCGAGTGGCAGGAAGAGTTTGCAAAGTACCAGGCATCGCCACAATACGAAAAGATCTTCGCCGGCATGAGTATGACTGATTTTCAGTTCATTTATTTCTGGGAGTGGTTTCACCGGCAGTGGGCGCGCATCATGGGCTTGGTCTTCGTGATTGGTTTTGTCTTCTTTAGTTACAAAGGCTACTTCAATCGTGCGGCCTATCGTTGGTTAGGGACTATTGTCCTACTTGCGGCGCTGGCGGCTAGCTTCGGTTGGATCATGGTAGCTAGCGGATTGGAGGATCGCCCCTGGGTCGATGCTTATAAATTGACGATGCACTTATCGGTCGCCCTTACCGCCTTTAGTGCATTGGTTTGGTTCTCCTACAAAGTATGGCAGCCGAAACTAACAGGTTTTCCACACCAAACGTTGAAAAAGCCAACAATTCTACTGACCATTGTGGCTGCGCTACAAATTATTTTGGGAGGAATCATGAGTGGAGCCCGAGCAGCTTTGACCTTTCCCACCTGGCCTGATATGGGGGGGCGCTTTATTCCTGAGGTATTGACCCAAGCTGAAATGTGGACTGTGGAAAACCTTGTGGAATACGAGCGTACTGCTTTTCAACCCGCTTTAATACAGTTTTGTCATCGAATGACCGCTTACTTACTGGTTATCATTGGCTTATGGTATTTTTATCGTGCATTAAAGGAAGCAATTAGTCCTTACTTTCGCCGCGGAGTATACCTGTTGATAACTGTTTTATTACTTCAAGTTTTACTAGGTATTTTGACGCTGATCAACAGTCAAGGAGAAGTACCGGTCAGCCTGGGCGTTGCTCATCAGGCGATGGCTGTAATCTTATTGACGGTGATTCTGTATCTCAATTATTCAATCTGGCCAGGTGCTAGTTTAAAGAGTGTGGATAATCTCGTGGAAAACTCGGGAAATTAATTTCTACCTGGTTTAACGACAGTTGTCGTGTTTAAGCTAGCTTTCCACAATCTTTTCGCTATTTTGTGTGTTCTGTTTTAGCTTGTTACTAAGCGAATTAGGAGTATAAGGTATGGCCCCAAGCAACAACTACGATTTATTGATTCAAAAACTGGATCAATTTACCCGCAAATATTATCTGAATCAGCTGATCCGAGGCATCCTTTATACGGTCGGTCTCGTCCTGTTGATTTTTCTGCTGGTCACCCTAGCAGAGTCTTCATTTTACTTTTCCAAAGGGATGCGGAAAGTACTGTGGTTCTCATTTCTAGGGGTAAGCCTGGCAGCTATTGCAGGCTGGGTTGCACAACCCTTGCTCCACTACTTTCGGCTGGGCAAAGTCATCAGTCATGATCAGGCCGCTACTATTATTGGTCAACATTTCACGGACGTACAGGACAAGCTACTCAACGTACTCCAGCTGCGCCGGCAAGCGGATGAAGTCGGCCAAGCCGAACTGATTGTTGCCTCGATCAATCAGAAATCAGCGGAGATCAGTCCCGTTCCTTTTCGGCGGGCTATTGATCTGAGCCAAAACCGCCGTTACCTCAAGTACGCCTTACCACCTCTGCTTCTCTTGCTGGCTATTATCGTTGGGGCTCCGGGCCTGATCAGTGACAGTACCAATCGCCTGATTCGTAACAACGAGGATTTTGAACGTCCTGCTCCTTTTTCTTTTGTACTTCCGCAGGTCGAAGACTTACAGGTAGCTCAGTACGATGATTTCCCCTTGACGGTTAAAGTGGAAGGGGAGGTATTACCCGCAGAAGTCTTTATCGATGTAGACGGCTATACCTACCGACTCCAGAAGGAAAGTCCCAATACCTTCAGTTATCGTTTCAGCAATGTACAATCCGACCAAGCTTTTCGCTTAAAATCAGGAGCTGTAGAGAGTCGCGATTATGAGTTGGATGTATTGCTGAAACCCAGTATTGCCGATTTTCAGGTGCAACTTGATTATCCTGCCTACTTGGGGCGTCCTGACGAAGTATTGGCCAACATCGGCGACCTAAACGTACCCAATGGCACTCGCATTGATTGGGTATTTAATACGGAAAACACGGACGAAGTTGCCCTGCGTTTCGTCAGTGAAAGTGAGGCGACTGACTTACAGCGCCAGGGTGAAAATCGCTACCTCTTCAATAAGCGTGCCCTGCGCAATGATAATTACCGACTCTACATTAGTAATGAAGATCTACCCGCACCAGATTCCGTTAGCTATTCTCTCTCGGTGATTCCTGACCTCTATCCTGAGATCAGCGTGGAACGTTTTACGGATAGCACTGACCAAAATGTGCTCTACTTTCTAGGAGAAGCCTCTGACGACTATGGTTTGACCGCCGTAAATCTAGTTTATCGTATCACTCGTGGTGAAGATGGTCGTGAAGAAGAGGAAGTTACGATCCCTTTACAGGAGCCCGGAAGTAAGCAAACTCGCTACGACTACATCTGGGACTTAAATCAAGACTTAGATCTGGGACCTGGTGATCAATTGACTTACTACTTCGAGACCTTTGACAACGATGGTGTCAATGGTGCTAAGTCAGCCCGTACCGGTGTGCTGGCTCACCAGCTACCTACTTTAGATGAGATCGCTGCTTTGAGCGAAGCTACCGAAGAAGAAATTAAAGCCGAACTGGAAGCAGCTCTCGATGAAACCCGTGAACTACAGGAAGACATCGAAGAAATGCAAGAGCGTCTACTGCAAGAAGAAGAACTGGACTGGCAGGATCGCAAGGACATTGAGCGTCTGGCCGAGCGCCAACAGCAGGTACAGGAGCAGATGCAACAAGCTCGCGAGTCTTTTGAAGAAAACCTAGAGCGGCAGCCCCCTCAGAATGAATCCATCCAGCAGAAGCAGGAACAATTACAGCAAATCTTTGAAGAATCTATCGACGAAGAGATGCAACAGCTCATGGAAGACATCCAGGAATTACTGGAAGAACTGGAGCGCGACGAAGCTCTGGATCGGATGGAAGAGATGGAGATGAATGATGAGCAGGTGGAAGCCGAGCTCGATCGCATGCTCGAACTCTATAAGCAGCTAGAGCTGGAACAGGAGATGCAAGAAACGATCGATCAGCTAGAAGAGCTAGCGGAGCGACAAGAAGAACTGGCCGAGGAAACTGCTGAAGGAGAAACGCCTCAGGAAGAACTACAGGAAGAACAGGCTGAAATTCAGGAAGAGTTTGAAGAGCTTCAGGAGCAGATGGAGCAAATGGAAGAAATGAACTCTGAACTGGAGCGTCCCATGGAAATGCCTTCGACCTCTGAAATGGAAGAAAGCATTGAGCAGGATATGGAGGAAAGCCAGGAACAACTGGAGCAGGAGAACAATGAAGGCGCCAGTGAATCACAAGAATCTGCGGGCGAGAAAATGAAGTCGATGGCCAGCAGTATGTCGAGTGCGATGATGAGTATGCAGATGGAAGGCATGCAGGAAGACCTGGAAGCTATCCGTCAGTTGCTAGAGAACATCGTAGACATCAGCTTCGATCAAGAGCGATTAATCGATGACTTTGCTCAGAGCACCATTAATACGCCTCGTTACGTGGAATTGGTACAAGAGCAATTTCAACTGGATAATGACTTCTCCTTAGTTAGGGATTCTTTGTTGGCACTAGCTAAGCGTAATTTCAATATTGAAACTTTTATCACGGAGAAAGTTGCTGATATCCGGCTAAACCTGGACCGTTCAGTCGATGAATTGGAAGAGCGGCGCAAGCCTCAGGCTGCTGCCAACCAACAGCGGGCTATGACTGGCCTCAATGATCTGGCACTCATGCTGAGTGAATCGATGCAAAATATGCAGCAACAGATGTCGGGCATGATGTCCGGCAATCAGCAGTGTGAAAACCCTGGCCAAGGTCAAAGTCCCGGTAGCAAACCCAGCGAAAATCCAGGGAGTAGTGCTCAGCAGTCACTTAATGGCGCGATGGAGCGTATGCGGCAGGGCATGGAAAATGGCGAAGGAGGTAGTAGCCGTGAATTTGCTGAAATGGCAGCGCGACAGGCTGCATTGCGTCGGGCACTAGAGCAGATGCAACAGGAAGGCCAACAGAATGGTGAAGGCCGCAATGCTGAGCTGCAGGAGCTGATTGATCAAATGGACCAGTCGGAAGAAGATCTAGTAAATAAGCGGCTTACCACCGAAATGATGCAGCGTCAGCAAGAGATCCTGAATCGGATGCTGGAATTCGAGAAAGCAGAGCGCCAGCAGGATATGGACGAGCAGCGCCAGTCGGAAACTGCAGAACAGCGTCGGCGTGAACTACCACCTAATCTACAGGAATATATTCGCCAGCGGGAAGCCGAAGTTGATATGTTTAAGCGGGTTAATCCGCAATTAAGTCCCTACTTCCAGGGACTGGTTAATCAGTATTTCCAGGCATTACAAGGGGCCAGCGAGTAGCATGCTGTTGCGTTTTTGCTACTTAACCCTTATTATTGTTATGAACTTTAACAAGCGAAGAGCGGTGACGTTTAGGAAACTAAACGTCTGAATAATGCTATTTACTCCCATATTATGATTCTCGGGCTTTGTATTGCTGGCACCGACTAATAAGTTGACTGCTAGTAGCTTACTAATCTTTTTTGGACTATCTATTGTTTTAATTTAGCTATTTGATCATCTAATAACCGCCCCTGAAAGACCAAGCTTTTTTCTAATCCGTCGAACGCACTCAAACAATTATGCTCAAAACCGAGCTTTCTTCAGACCCCCGTTCAGTAGCAGAGGTTGAAAAATTGGTGGAGAATATTTCTTCCCAGTACTCTCTGGACCAGGAAACACAGGCTAATCTTCTGATCAGCCTAACGGAGGCGGTAAATAATGCCATCATTCACGGAAACGGAGGTGAGCCCTCTAAAAAAGTTTCTATCATACTTTCCCGTTTTCGAGGAGGCTTGGCCGTAAAGGTCCAGGACCAGGGAAGTGGTTTCAACTTCCAAGAACTGCCTGATCCCACCAAGCCAGAAAACCTCTGTAAATGTGGTGGCCGCGGTGTATTCCTAATGAACCAGCTTTGTGATAAGATGAAGTACTCTAACGGTGGTTCCACGGTAGAAATGCAATTTCACCTCTAAGTGGCTGAAAACCTTAGTGCCGAGTCTGGCGATTTAATTCATTTTTTTGAGGAGGACGGAGGGCAGTTACCGCCCCTTAATGAGCAGCAGAGCCTAAGGCCTTGGATTGCCAGTGTCTGTGAATCCGAGCATGCAGTATTAGAAGAGCTGAACTACATCTTTTGCGGAGATGCCCACTTATTAGAAATTAACCGGCAATATCTCCAGCACGATTACTATACCGATATCATTACTTTCCCTGCGGCAGAAGCTCCCCGAGTGGCTGGTGACATCTTCATTAGTACAGAACGTGTTGCTGAAAATGCACGGACTTATGCTTGCACTTACGAAGAAGAATTGCGCCGAGTTATCATACACGGCATATTGCATCTCTGTGGTCAAGGAGATAAAACCGAAGAAGAAGCGCAGCAAATGCGGGAAAAAGAGAATCAGGCACTTCAAAAAGTTAATTGGTGAGTCGTAAAAAAGCGTTGCTTAGCAGCCTAGCCTAGACGACGAAACGCTAACAATTGAGCATCTTTGCAGCTTGCATTTTGTCCACGCTGCTTTTCCTTCTCGCTTCCTGTTAATCCAGAGAGGCAGAAGGTGCAGAGCAGTTTACCTATGGCGCTATGAAAGTCTTAAAGTTTGGCGGATCCTCAGTGGCTAAACCTGAGCGGATTCAGCAGGTAGTAGATATCCTCAAGCATGAGTATGCTTCTGGGGAACACTTCACGGTAGTGTTTTCCGCTTTTGGCGGAGTAACTGATAGTCTCATCGAAATGAGTCGGTTGGCTGCTATTGGCGATGATCAGTACGGAGCACTATTTGAAGCTTTTTCAGATCGGCATCAGCAAGCAATCGAGGCTCTAATCCCCGCGGGAGAATTAAGGAAGACAACTGCCCAGAAAATTCGGAAGAGCCACGAAGTGCTTAAGAATTTGCTATATGGTATCTTCTTAGTGCGCGAGGCGAGTCTACGTACAATGGATTATGTACTGAGTTTTGGTGAGCGCTCCTCGGCCTTTATTATTGCTCAGACTATGGTTGGGGCCGGATTACCGGCAGACTTTCTTGATGCTCGAAAACTGATAAAAACTGATAGATCTTTTAGTTCCGCTAAAGTAGAGTTTGAGGCGACCTATACTAAGATTCGATCGTATTACGCCGAGCATCCAAAAGTGCAGGTCGTAACCGGTTTTATTGCTTCGGCTAAAGGTGGTTTAACAACGACTTTAGGGCGAGGTGGTTCTGATTATACAGCTTCCATTCTTGCCGCTGGTTTACAGGCCAGTCGTATTGAAATCTGGACGGATGTGAACGGGGTGCTTACCTCTGATCCACGTAGAGTGAAAAAGGCACTGACTATCCCCGAGCTGACTTATGCGGAGGCGATGGAGATGTCGCATTTTGGCGCTAAGGTGATCTATCCTCCGACCCTGCTTCCGGCTATGCAGCAAAATATCCCGCTTTATATTAAGAATACCTTTGAGCCAGAATTTCCAGGTACCCGAGTGAGTAGGGAAAGCAGCCGCTCGGGATCGGCAGTGCGGGGAATTAGTTCGATTAATAATGTAGCTCTACTAACACTTTCGGGTAGTGGTCTTTTTGGTGTACCAGGGATCGCAGCTCGACTCTTTAACTCGATGGCTCAGGCAGGGATCAATATTATTTTGATTACCCAAGGGTCGAGTGAACATGCGATTAGTTTTGCAGTAAAACCGGAAGAAGCGCAAAAGGCGCGAAAACGCGTACGCTCTGAATTTGCCTATGAAATTGAACTGGGGATCGTAAATGACATTCGTACGGAGTCTGATCTCAGTGTAGTAGCGATCATTGGTGAAGACATGCGCTATCAACCGGGTATCGCCGGGCACCTGTTCCAGGCGCTGGGCAAGAACGGTATCAATATTGTTGCAATAGCACAGGGCAGTAGTGAGCTCAATATTTCAGTAGTCATTAATCGGGAAGATGAGAATAAGGCGCTGAATGCGCTGCACGAGTCCTTCTTCCTGTCTGACGTTAAAACCTTACATCTATTTATTGTCGGTGTCGGTTTGATCGGCGGTACACTGCTAAAGCAGATTGAGCAACAGAATCCTTACTTAAGAGAAAAGCGCGGATTAGAAATAAAAGTAGTTGGCTTGGCCAATTCTAAGAAGATGCTGTTTGAAGAAGAGGGCATCGATTTAGCTAAGTGGCTTGCTTCTCTTAAAGGGTCTAGTACTTCCGTAGATCTTCCCCTCTTCATTGGTAAAATGCGGGAACTCAATTTGAGTAATGCGATTTTTGTCGATAATACCGCTGACCCTCGAATAGCTTCTTTTTATGAAGCTATTCTTGAAGAGAGCATTAGTATCTCTACTCCCAATAAGATCGCTACTTCATCCAGCTACCTTCAGTACCAACGCCTACAGACGATTGCTAACAAGCGAGGAGTACAGTTTATGTACGAAACCAATGTAGGTGCAGGCTTACCCGTTATTTCCACTTTGCGTGATTTAATGGATAGTGGGGATCGAATTCATTCTATCGAAGGAGTTTTAAGTGGTTCATTGAGTTTCATCTTCAATAATTTTGATGGAAGTCGGCCTTTCCATGAAATTGTGGGTGAAGCGCGGGATAAAGGCTATACAGAACCCGACCCTAGAGTCGACTTATCGGGTCAAGATGTAAAGCGTAAGATACTGATTCTCAGTAGAGAAGCGGGGTTTGAGCTAGAATCTGAACAGGTTGAAATCAATGGTTTTTTACCTGATGCAGTGATGAACGCCCCTACAGTAGACGATTTCTTCGTCGAATTAGAGAAAAAGGCTGAATACTTTGAAAAAATGCGAGCTGAAGCCGCGACTGAGGGTAATCTACTACGAATGATTGCTAGCCTAGATGAAGGGAAGGCGAGTGTTGGTATTCAGGCTGTTGCTAAGGATAGTCCTTTTGCTGGCCTCAATGGTAGCGACAATATGATTGTCTTTGAAACAGCTCGCTACTCTGATCGTCCTTTAGTAGTGACTGGACCTGGGGCAGGAGCAGAGGTGACTGCGGCCGGAGTTTTCTCAGAGGTGATTCGTATTGGAAACTATATAAGCTAAATCTTTATGCAAGAAGTTAGGGTCTGGGCTCCAGCTACGGTAGCTAATGTGGCGGTAGGTTTTGACATTCTCGGTTTTGCTATTCAGCGACCGGGTGATGAAATCGTCGCACGGCTTACTGACCAACATACAGGCTTACAAATTAGTAAGATCACGGGTACCGGAAATAAGCAATTACCTTATAGTCTCGAAGAGAATACTGCGGGTTATGCAGCGCAGCAACTATTGCTACATCTTGGACAAGAAGGATTAGGCATTGATCTTGAGATTCATAAGCGTATGCCATTTGGTAGTGGTATGGGGTCTAGTGCGGCAAGTGCTGCCGGTGCAGTTGTTGCGATCAATGAATTATTGGACTGCCCGCTAGATAGAGAAGCCCTACTCTACTTCGCCGTTGGTGGTGAGCAAAAAGCGGATGGTGCTTTTCATGCAGACAATGTAGCACCTTCTCTACTGGGAGGAATTATTTTGATTCGCTCAAATTCATCTTTGGATATCCATCAGTTGCCGGTTCCTCTTGGTTTGCAAGCAGCAGTGGTTCATCCAGAGATTGAAATCTTAACCAAAGATGCACGAGCCGTTTTAAGTGAGCAAGTTAGTTTAGCAACGGCAATCGGTCAGATGGGGAATTTGGGCACTTTTATCAAGTCATTATATACTAATGATCTGTTGTTGCTTCAGCGATCTTTGCAAGACTTGATGGTAGAGCCTCAGCGAAAACAACTCATTAAAGGCTTTGATGATGTCCAATCAGCAGCTTTAGCTAGTGGAGCTTTAGGCTGTAGTATTAGTGGAGCGGGACCAAGTGTTTTTTGTCTATGTGATTCCGGTTATCTAGCTCAGGCAGCTGGTCAAGCGATGCAAGCAGCATTTGCCAAAAACGGAGTAGATAGTCAATTGTACGTTTCCCCTATCAATCAAGAAGGGGTTAAAGTAATTAGTAAGCAGTAAGCGAAGACTAAGATGCAATTATATAGTACCAATAATCCGGAGCTACGAGCTAACTTGGCAGAGGCGGTATTTCAGGGATTACCCCCTGATCGTGGCTTATATATGCCCTTAAGTATTGCCCCATTAGAGCAAAAGTTCTTTAACGAACTTCCATTGCTTTCTATGGCAGAAATGGGATTTCGAATCTGTAGGCATTTATTCAAAGGAACCATCCCTGATGATGATCTTCGGGAGATTGTCTACGGGGCAATTGACTTCCCCGCTCCAGTAGTGAAGCTAGACGATACTCGCTATGTCTTGGAGCTCTTCCATGGTCCTTCATTAGCGTTTAAAGATTTTGGTGCCCGCTTTATGGCCCGACTGATGGGCTACTTTAACCGGGAAGAAAAACAGGATTTGATTATTCTGGTTGCTACTTCTGGAGATACCGGAGGTGCAGTTGCTGCTGGGTTCTACCAAACACCAGGCATTGAAGTCGTTATTCTTTATCCTAAAGGGAAGGTTAGTTTATTGCAGGAAAAGCAGTTGACGACCTTAGGTCATAATATACATGCCTTGGAGGTTGAAGGGTCTTTTGATGACTGTCAGGCGATGGTTAAGCAGGCCTTCGTTGATGAAGAATTGAGAAGCCAATTACGTCTAAGCTCTGCCAACAGCATCAATATTTCTCGTCTAATTCCACAATCCTTTTATTACTTCGATGCCGTTCGACAGTTGGGAGTGAGTGGCGATCCACTAGTGTTTTGTGTGCCTAGTGGTAATTTTGGCAACCTTACAGCAGGCTTAATGGCTCAACGCTTAGGCTTGCCGATTGATCACTTTATCGCAGCTACAAATGCTAATGATGTAGTACCGACCTATCTGGAGAGCGGGGTGTATACTCCTCGTCCTTCGGTCCCTACCCTTTCGAACGCTATGGATGTTGGGAGTCCTAGCAACTTCAGCCGGATCGCGAATCTGTATGGACAAATCAATGGTCTTGATCCATTGGCAACTAGTACCTGGGAGTCTATGAAGTCGACTGTTTCGGGCTATGCTTATACCGATAAAGAGACTGAAGATGCAGTGAGGTTAGTTGCTTCTAAGTATGCTTATACTATTGATCCACACGGAGCGATTGGCTATTTGGCACTTTCTGAATACTTGGAAAGCCACCCCCGGACTCGTGGTGTTATCTTGGAAACGGCCCATCCTGCAAAGTTTAAACCAGATGTTGAACGTATTCTTAGTGGGCAAATAGAGGTGCCAGAACGCTTGGCACGTTTAGAAAAGTTACCTAAAGTTGCGATAGAGATGGGAACGGAATATCAACCTCTGAGGAGGTGGTTGCTTAAAAAATATGCTTAAGTATACTCTTATCTTGTTATAACCAAGGGGATGTTCCACGTGGAACATCCCCTTGGTTGTTGGTCACATTAGTCCCATAAGTGACCAGTACTTTCGTTAAACAACCAAAGTGCTAAGCTATTCTCCCTTATATTTGGCGTCATTCTTTTACTAGTTATTAAACAGCCAAATGCGCCAATACTACCTAATGGTTGTATGTTGCTTTTTGGGCTTTGGAAGCCTGCAAGCACAAACTGAGAGCAACCTTAATCACAACCCCTTTCGGCAATTATATCAAGAGTTGCCTACTCCCAATGTCTATCGTAATGCCGCTGGAGCTCCCGGTCATGCTTACTGGCAACAGCAAGCAGATTACGATATGGACATTCGCTTGGATGATGCCAATCAGCGGATCTATGGTACCCAGACTATAACTTACCATAATAACTCTCCTGATCAATTGCCCTACCTCTGGATTCAGCTTGATCAGAATGTAAGAGCTCTGGATTCTGAGACCTATAAGACGCGACGTAATGAGATGGACGATCGCATGACCTTGGGCGGTTTAGCTCGCTTAGAACCTTCTTTCGATGGTGGTTTTAAGATTGATTATGTACAGGACGGTAATGGCCGTGCGCTGGATCATCACGTAGTAAATACCATGCTGCGGGTCGAACTACCTACTGCCTTAGAGCCAGGTGCTACTACCCAAATTAAGATGAAGTGGTGGTATAATATCAATGATCGGATGCAAATTGGTGGCCGATCGGGCTATGAATATTTCGAAGAAGATGACAACTACCTTTATACCATCGCGCAGTTCTATCCTCGTATGGCACTGTATACTGACAATGAAGGTTGGCAGAATAAGCAGTTTTTAGGTAGTGGTGAATTCACTTTGACCTTTGGGGATTACGACGTACGGATTACCGTACCTGCCGATCATCAGGTTTCAGCGACTGGTACTCTGGAGAATGCTAATCAAATTCTTAGCCGCACTCAACGTCAACGACTAGAAGCTGCTCGAGCAGAGCGTGAACAGCCTGTAATTATTGTAACGCAGGAAGAGGCCATTGAGGCTGAGCAGGAAAAAAGCACTCGTGAGAAGACCTGGCACTTCAAAGCTGAGAACGTGCGTGACTTCGCTTTCGCCAGTTCGCGTAAATTCATCTGGGATGCCATGGGCGTTGAACAATCGGATGGAAGCGTAGTGATGGCAATGTCGATGTACCCCAAAGAAGGTAATCCTCTATGGGAACGCTACTCTACAAAAGCGGTGGCTCACACGCTGCGTTGGTACTCGCACTATACTTTTGATTACCCCTACCCTGTTGCCTGGTCTATCAACGCAGCGCGCATCGGTATGGAGTATCCGATGATTTGCTTTAACTACGGTCGTACTGAAGAAGACGGTACCTACAGCCGCCGTACGAAGTATGGTATGATTTCGGTAATCATCCACGAAGTGGGACACAACTACTTTCCTATGATCGTCAATAGTGATGAACGTCAATGGACCTGGATGGATGAGGGGCTTAATTCCTTTATGCAATATCTGGCCGAGCAGCAGTGGGAACGTGATTACCCGAGTCGCCGTGGCCCTGCTGCCAGTATCACTAGCTATATGGGAGGCGACAAGACATTCATTACCCCGATCATGACTAATTCAGAATCGGTTTGGCAGCTCGGTAATAATGCCTACGGTAAACCTGCCGCGGCATTGAATATTTTACGAGAGACCGTTATTGGCCGGGAAAACTTTGACTACGCTTTTAAAATGTATTCTCAGCGGTGGATGTTCCGTCATCCTGCTCCTGCCGATTTCTTCCGGACAATGGAAGATGCCTCCGGAGTTGATCTAGATTGGTTCTGGCGTGGCTGGTTCTTTACGACCGATCACGTAGATATCGCATTGACTGGGGTTACTCCCTTCCGGGTGAATTCTCGGAATCCTGAAATTGAGAATCCAATGGCTAGGGCCGAGCAAGAGACTGGCCCGCGTCGGATTGGCAGTGTCCGGAATGCCGAAGAGATCGATGCTACCTATGACGAGCAGGACCGGACATTGCGTGACTTCTATACTGACTACGACCCACTGGAATCAACAGTCCTTGATGAGCAGGAGTACCAACGTTACTTGGAAGGACTGAGTGAAGAAGAGCGTGCCGTGCTGGAAGCTAACAAGTATTACTATCAGCTTGATTTTGAAAATGTAGGTGGCTTGGTAATGCCAATTATTGCTGAGTTTACCCTCGCTGATGGTACGAAGGAGCTGAAGCACGTTCCAGCAGAAGTCTGGCGGATGAATTACAGCGAGGTCAGTAAGGTATTTGTCTTCGACCAGGAGGTCACTTCTATTGTATTGGATCCTTACTTGGAAACGGCTGATATTAATGCCGACAACAACTACTATCCAGCTCGTACGCAAATGAATCGTTTTGATTTGTATCAGCGTCGTAGCCGTGGTAGTGGTGAGAACCTCATGCAGCGTGATCGTCGTGCGCAAGAAGCTGCGGGTAGCGGCTCAAATTAATATTAAATATTATTTAATATGTATGAAGCGGCGAACCCGGACAGGGTTCGCCGCTTCGTTTTTAGGGATTAGCCTAATTTTGCCTCAATGCAATACGATAATCCTAAATTCGTCATCGATTCCAAGCAGCTCGTATCGGGAGCGCTCCGTTGGCGAAGCCCTTCTAATATCGCTCTAGTAAAATACTGGGGGAAGTATGGTGATCAATTACCGAAGAACCCTTCGGTTAGTTTTACGCTGGATGCTGCAGCTACGGATACGACGATGTATTATCGGGCAAGATCGAAAAGTGAAGATGGAGCAGAAATTGAGTTGCGGTTGGATGGAGAGCGTCGCCCGGACTTTGAAGAACGTACGGCACAGTACTTTCAGCGCCTCTACCCTATTTATCCTTTTTTGAGGCAGTTGTCCTTCCGGATTGAAACGAGCAATAGCTTTCCACATTCTGCTGGTATTGCTAGCTCTGCTTCGGGTATGAGTGCACTAGCCCTTTGCTTGGTTAGTCTGGAAGAAAAATTGTTTGAGCCTCTGTCTTCCAGAGCTGCATTCTTTCATAAAGCGAGCTTCCTGGCCCGCTTGGGCTCGGGTAGCGCCTGCCGATCAGTTTACGGAAATGCTGCGGTCTGGGGACGATTGACGGATTTACCAGACAGCAGTGAAGAATTTGCCGTTTCGGTATCGGATCAGCTGCATGACGAATTTAAAGGGTTCCACGACGACATCTTACTGATCTCGAGAAGTGAGAAAAGTGTAAGTAGCCGGGCGGGGCACGGTCTGATGGATACGAACCCCTACGCTGATGTTCGCTACGGTCAGGCTAAACGGCGTTGTTCTGAGATGTTGCGGGTTTTGGAGGTTGGAGATTTGGAGCGCTTTGGTGAAGTTTTAGAATCGGAGGCGCTTACCTTGCATGCATTGATGATGGCCTCTAGTCCGCCTTACCTGCTGGTTGAGCCGAATACGATTAATGCTATCCGAGCAGTACAGCAATGGCGTCAGGACACTGGGCATCCTTTATACTTTACCTTGGATGCTGGGCCTAATTTGCATTTACTCTATCCGGCGTCGATAGTTGAGCCAGTACGTCAATTTGTGCGGGAGGAGCTGCTGCATTTCTGTGCCGGACGTCAGTACATTGCGGATCAGATGGGAGCAGGACCTCAGCAGTTAGAAGTGACCAATACTGACTAAGTAATTAATCGCCAGTGGAGACGATCTTTATAGGGCGCCTTTTCGTTAGTAGAATATGATGATGCGATTAGAAAGTCAGCTGGTATCTATGACAATGCTTTTGGTGTTGCTGTTGAGTGGTTTAAGTTGCCAGAGCCAGGTAGTGCCAGAACGCTTGCAGACGAGTTATGCGCCTCTAAATGAAAAGCTAGCCTCTTTGGTGCCGATTCGTAGCTATACGATTGGACCTGCGGAAGTACAAAACTTAGACCACCCCGTCTTTCTGGATGCTCGAGAAACTGCCGAGTATGCCGTTAGCCATTTGCCGGGTGCCTTGTTGTTGGGCTATGACTCACCGGACTACAGCGTATTGGAAAATCTGGAAAAAGACCAGCCGCTAGTAGTGTATTGCACGGTAGGCTATCGCTCTGACAAAATGGTGGAAAAGTTGCAGGCGCGTGGTTTTACCCAGGTGTACAACTTGTACGGTAGTCTCTATGCTTGGTCTTTATTTGGACTTCCGCTGGTGGATCCGTCTGGTGAGGTGACGGAGCGAGTGCATACTTATAACCGGAAGTGGGGGCGGTATTACCCGCATGATGATCAGAAAGTGTACTGATCAAAGAAAATTTTGGAAGGGGGACTATTCAGTTAAAATGATATACTGATGATTAGGGAGTTATACGGTTATAGCTTCTGCTACTTCGAATAAGCCTATGCAAGGCTCATACAATTATCTACATCTGTTAAGGTAAGATAGATAAGAATAACGGACTAGTAGGCTAACGTTACTGAAGTAAAACACCAAGTCCTCTATGCGCTATTTACATCTAACGATCCTATGCCTTCTTCTTACTAATCTTGCTGCGCAGGAAAGTAATTCGCCAACTTACTTCAATGCCCTTGGGTTGGACTTCTCTTTTCAATCCGATAATGGTAATTCCTCGCTAGCCATTGCGCCCGCTTTTTTGCGGCAAATCAGCCCTCGCTGGTTAGTCGGCGGTCGCCTAAGGTACGCTAGGGGGGCTACGGAAAGAATATCTACGCTAGTTATTCCCCAGCCTCCTGGTACCACTATCATTGGCCAAGAACTAACCTTTAATAATCTGGGAATTGGACTGATTGCTCGCTTTCTAGTGAATCCCGATGATCGGTTGCTCATTTTTCTCCAACCCGAGTTGAGTTACGCTTATGGGAAAACAGAGATTCTCCCGATAACGAGCCCAGGCAATGCTTCAGAATTTTTTGATCGGGAGGTTTCAATCGGGTTTAGCCCTGGAGCTAAGTATCAATTAGATCGTCGCTGGCGGGTAACCGTTGGTTTTGGTTTCTGGGGATACAGACTCCAGGATAGTAAAGTTGATCGTGATGGGGAATTTGAAAATATACGAAACTCCTGGTCTGCTAACCTCAATATGAGTTCTTTGCGATTTGGTATCGAGTACTTATTTTAGAAGCAATTGGTAAGTTGGTTGGCATTAGCTGTTATTGACTTGAATTAAGCTTATTCAATTATAGCCATCCATTGACGTAACAGATTGTATCTTTGCGGCTGCTAAAGCAGCTATAATGAAAGACTTATTCGATAAGGTACACGAACACATGGGCCCACTAGGGCAGTACATGGACGTGGCCCACAATTACTTTGCTTTTCCTAAGCTGGAAGGACCGACCGGTTCACGCATGACCTTCAACGGTCGGGAAATGGTCATCTGGAATATCAACTGCTACCTGGGATTGGAGCAGTTGCCCGAAGTAAGGGAAGCAGATGCTCAGGCTGCTCAGGAGTTTGGTTTGCACTACCCGATGGGTGCGCGCATCATGAGTGGTGAGTCTGACTACCACGAGCAGTTGGAAGCAGAGCTGGCAGAGTTTACCCAAAAGGAAGCTGCCGTATTGCTCAACTTCGGTTACCAGGGTATCATGTCGATTGTCGACGTGCTGTTGGGCCGTAATGATGTAGTGGTCTACGACAAGGAAAACCACGCTTGTATCATGGATGGTATCCGGATGCACACCGGGCCTAAGTATGCTTACAAGCACAACGATACCGAGCACTTCCTGCGCCGCATCAAGCAAGCACGTGCTAAAGCTGATGAGCTGGGTGGCGGTATCCTGGTTGTAACTGAAGGCGTCTTCGGTATGAAAGGCGAGCAAGGGAACATGAAGGATATTCTTCAGTACAAAGAAGAATACGGCTTCCGCCTGTTGGTTGATGATGCGCACGGATTTGGTACCATGGGCCCAACGGGTGCCGGTGCCTGTGAACTGCAAGGTATCCAGGATGAGGTAGACGTCTACTTCTCTACTTTCGCCAAGTCGATGTCTGGTTTTGGAGCCTTCGTTTCCGGCGATAAGTACTTGATGGACTTCATGCGCTATAACCTGCGTTCACAGCTATTCGCCAAATCGCTCTGTATGCCGATGGTAAAAGGAGCCTTGAAACGCCTGGAGATTGTGCGTAATCGCCCGGAGCTGCGTGAAAAGCTGTGGAAGAACGTCTACGCACTGCAAAATGGCCTGCGTGACCTTGGCTTCGACATTGGTAACCCCGAGGCTTGTGTTACTCCGGTATACATGAAAGGTACCGTTGGTGAAGCAGGGGCTCTCGTACGCGATCTGCGTGAGCGCTTCGGTATTTTCTGCTCGGTGGTATTGCCACCGATGATCCCACAGGGAACGATCCTGCTGCGCATGATCCCTACGGCTACGCATACGGATAAAGACATTCAGGTAACACTAGATGCTTTCAAAGCCGTGCGTGAGAAGCTAGAAGCTAAGATCTACCTGGAAGAAGGTAAAATGCTTACGGATCACTAGTATTTGGTAGCTTACCGTTAGCTAAAGGCCCGCTCTGGATTATTCAGGGCGGGTTTTTAATTTAAGAACCAAAATTAATAGAATTTGGTTTCTTGTTTGAATTAAGAACTTTTTTGCTATCATTTTGGTTTTAAATGAAAGTTTGGAACCATGATTAGATTATCAGACTACCAGAGTGGGCAATTCCTTAAAAGGCAGGGTTACAAAATCTTTGTTCCAAAGCTAGTTAATGATAGTTGGTTGATCGACGATCCTCAGGTCCTAACGCTTAGTGCATCCGCTCACCATGCTTTAGGGCGTCTAGATGCTTTTGGTACACTATTAGCTGATATCGATACTTTTACGAAGCTAATCGTTGCAAAAGAAGCCACAGAGTCTTCTCGAATTGAGGGAACACGTACTGAAGTAGAAGAGGTATACTTGCCTGAAACGGAGCTAAGTGCTAATCAGCGACTGGATCGAGAAGAAGTAAAAAACTATATATCTGCTTTGGAATTAGCCCAGGCAGAGATGATACAATTACCAGTCTCTACTCGCTTGATAAAGAAGGTACATCAGCGCTTAATGCAAGGTGTAAGAGGTAAACAAAAATCACCAGGAGAGTTTCGTCGTAGTCAAGTCTGGATTGGGGGGAGAACTCCTGAAACAGCAGTTATTGTACCACCACCCTGGGAGGAAATCGAAGGTTTATTGAGCGACTTGGAGTATTTTATTCACAATCAGAATTTACAACTACCACCATTGATTCGTGTCGCGATTACCCATTATCAGTTTGAGGCAATCCACCCATTCTTAGATGGAAATGGGCGTACAGGTAGAATGCTGATCATGCTACAGCTTCTGCACTATGGCTTATTAAAACATCCTACACTTTACCTTTCTGATTTCATTGACAAGCACCGTAGCCTATATTATGACCATTTAGCAGGTGTCTCTCATAGTAATAGGTTAAAGCAGTGGTTACTATTTTTTCTTGATGGTGTAAAGACTTCTGCAGAACAATCTGCAAAAGCTTTAGAGGGGGCGCTGCATCTAAAGAATGAGTTAAGAATACTAATCAGTAAAAAATACAAAAAGCCACAGATTGCGGAGGGCTTGTTAGAGTTTCTGTTTAGGTATCCCATTGTGAACAGAAAACAGGTAATTGAGCGTTTGGAAATGCCTCCTACTTCGAGTAATCGATATCTTAACCAGTTCGTAGAACTTGGTATATTAGATGAAATTTCTGGCCTAGAGCGCAACCGCATCTTTGCTTTCCGCCCTTATCTCAACCTATTCAGCTAAGCTATTGGAGAAAGTAGCATTACACGACTTCCCCGATAGCTAATCTGGTGCAATGCATCACTTCTTCGTGCCAATCACTACCGGCTGCTCGTAGCGGATCAATTTGGCGAACGAGCTCCGCACGCATTAGGTAGAGTTGTTCTCGATCAAATTTCTTAGACCCTTTCACGATTTCCAATTTGAGTAATTCCCGCTGTTCAGCTTGTTTTGGGTTGTAGATACCGGCCAACTCCGTGCACTGATGGCAGGTCCCTTCTTTGTTGATCAGCGCACAGCGTTTGGAAAAAATGTGACTCATCGTCTTGCGAGCATCAATCAATAAATGCTTGACGACGCCGGTGCTACGGTCAAGTATTCGACTAATTTCGACTACTGAAAACTGATAGATATCCTTCAGTATTAAGGCGACCTGCTGTTCAATGACTAGCGTCTTACCAATACAGGTGAAACAGAAATCAATGTGCTCTCGTATTTCATACTGACCGGCTGGCGAAGTGTTATGGGCCATCCAGAAAGCCTCTTGAATGTCCTCGTTGCCTATTGCTAGACTCTTGGCTAGATCCTGTGCGTTTTCCGGCCAGCGCTTACGTCTGCGTAAAAAGTCTTTAGCGAGATTGGTGCCGATACGAAAGACCCAGGTTTTAAGGGAAGACGCCCCTTTAAAACTCCCGATTCTATCAAAGGCTTTCACAAAAGTATCGTGAGTCAGATCTTCTGCATCAGCACGGTTAGCTACCAGGCGATAAATAAATGATCTTAATTGTGGTTGGAATGACTCGAAGAGCTGCTGGAAGGCATTGATATCTCCGGCCATAGCGCGTTTTAGTACATCATCCATGTTTAAAGGGTTTGTACGTAGTGAGCAGCAAGTTCCACGAATTCTGGCCAATGCTCTTGAAGGGTATCGGGAAGTACAGCCCAGTTTTTCATCGGTCGCCCACCAGCAGGATCAAAAGGAACGGCACCTTGTAAAGAAAAAGCGAGGGTAGCATCAGCAGAAGACAATCGAAAGACCATCGCACAACTAGCCGTTTCTTCCTGGCCTTTTGGCGGAGATGCCTGAAAGTAAATAAAGAACTTTCGATTCAACTTGTAACCGTTCCAGCCAAACATCTGCCCCGCTTGAACACCATCAATATTTCTTGCTAATACGTGAAATTGATCGAGGGGACTCATGCCGGATGGTTTGTAAAAGTCAGGGAAGAATCACGGGCTACGAACTCAGCATAAAGTAATGCGGCACCAGCCATAGCGGTATCGCGGAAGATACCGATGAGCTGGACAAAATCTCCCTGAATTGCCCCTGGAATATGAATTATTGCTACAAAAAGTAATAGCATCAAAGCTAGTAAGTAGGCAGCCAAGCGGTCCAATTTACCAAGCATGGCGCTAAGGCAAAAGGCGAGTAAACCAAGACCGCTGAAATAGATCCAGAAGCTGGGTAAAGGCAGAAATTCAGGTACGTAAGGAAGGGTATATTCTAATGGACCAAAATGCAATAATCCAAAGACCGCAAAAGGAAGAATAAAGAGCCATTTACCAAATTGAGTAAAATTCATGTCAACTATATTTTAACTCAACGAGTCAGGAGGACTCGTTGAGTGGATGAATAAGGAGGGATAGGCTTAGATAACCGTGGTATTACCGAAGTCGGCATCTACGATATGACTATTGAGAATGCTACCTGCGTCAGAGGCAAGGAATGCGGCAAATTGTCCAATATCATTTAGGCTAGGACTTTTACCGAGGAGATTAGAGCGCATGATGTTTTCAGCTAATGCTTCGGGGCTAATTCCTAGCTGAGCTGCATTAGCGGCGTTCGTTTCGCGGATAGTGCGACTTTCCTGAATAGCAGTGGGGTTCATACATAGTACTCTGATCCCAAATGGGCCCAATTCGCCAGCCAGGCTTCTGGTTAGTCCTTCTATTCCAGTACAGGCCGCGGTAATTCCACTCATCATACCCATTTTTAAACGAGATAAACTGGCTGTGAGCAAGAGGATCGTGCCAGGGTGCTGTGCTTGAATCATACGTTGGGCCACCACCCGGGAAGTAAGGAATTGTGATCCCAGTATAGTTTTTAGTGGTAGCAAAAACTGCTCATAACTCAATTCAGTAGCCGGTAGACCGTAAGCAGCATCTTGCGCCCGCAAACCAATGCCATTGAAAACGATGTCGATGGGGCCAGCCTCCTGAACGAGTCCATCCAGATATTGATTTATGGCAGCTTCGTTCGTAGCGTCTACGATGGCGGCTTGTGCCTGACCATCCTGTTGCCGAATCTCTTCGGCCAGTTTTTGAATAGGTGCCAGTCGACGTGCGGAGAGAAAAACGTGAGCTCCTTGCATAGCAAAAGCTCGGGCGGTAGCGGTAGCTATTTCACCACTGGCGGCAAAGACTACTGCATTTTTGTGCTTTAAAGAAAACATAATTGTCAGTTTATAGATGAAAAAATGGCTACCTAATTGGTAGCCTTCATCTTACTGACGAATAAAGGAAGGGGAACGGTCGAAAATTAGTTCTTATTCGAAAAGCCCCGGGCTATAGTTGCAAAAGCGATATAATCTGGGGGAATCAGAATGGTTGACGGATCAAGCCTGGAGCTACTGAGTTTTCTGATCGATAAAGAGTTTAAATGGGGCTTTTCCGTCAGGGTAAAGAAAGTTTCCTAATACGACTCCTAGTAGAACAGAATCAAGAGGAGCAAACACTTCAGTTTTTGTTATTGCTACAAAGTTGCAATAACAAAAAATTCTTTAACTTTACCGCATAATGAAGAGCTCAATCGCTGGGATGTATCCACGGTCTTGTTTTCTGATCTTACTCTATCTATTAGTGGGGAGTTTGGCTGCACAGCAGGCTGTTGCGCCAGATTGTCCGTATGTGATCAAGGGAAAGGTATATGATGCAGAAACAGAAGAACCTTTGGCCTACGTGAGTATTCAGTTGGAAGGTACCAGCGAAGGAACAGTAACCGATGATGCGGGTCTGTTTGAAATTGCCTCACTTTGTGAGGATGAATACAACATAGCCTTTAGTTTTCTAGGATACAAGACCGTCAGGCACCACCACGATTTTCATCACCCATTTATTGAAATCTATCTAGCACCAGAAGGCCTCTTGCTGGAAAGTGTGGTCGTTGAGGCTTCTTCACTACAAAGTGGGTTAATAACAACTACTACCTCTACGCTATCCGGACAAGAGCTAGAAGCGGTTAGCTCCGAGTCTTTTGGTGATGCTGTTAGTCAAATTGCGGGAGTAGGTACCTTAAAAACCGGGCAGAATATTGTCAAACCAGTTATTCATGGCTTGCATAGTAATCGGGTGCTAGTTATTAATAATGGCCTGCGCCATGAATTTCAGAATTGGGGCGAAGATCATGCCCCTGAGATTGATCCATCACTAATCGATAATATCGAAGTGGTGAAAGGGGCCGCAACGGTTCGTTTCGGACCGGATGCTCTAGGAGGAGTGGTGTTGGTCAACCCACCCGAAGTAGATCTCTTAAGTCCTTTTTCGGGAAGAGTCCGCCTACACGGTCGAACAAATGGTCAGGCTGGAGAAGGTACAGTAGAACTTAGTAAAGGTTCCAAGTGGTGGAGCATTGGTGGTAGTGGATCTTGGGCCAAGCAGGGTGACCTAATGGCACCTAATTATGTTTTGACCAATACAGGTAGAGAAGAGAGTAGCTATTCTGGCCGACTGCGAGTACACCCTTTTTCAAAGCTCGATTTTGAGGCGAGTTATAGTCACTATGAGCAAACCTTAGGGATTCTTAGGGGGTCTACCTTTGGGAATTTAGATGAAATCCGGCGCGCCTTTGCTCTTGATACGCCCTTATTGACTATGCCTTTTAGTTATGATATTGCTCGGCCGCGCCACGAAGTTGAACATGATCAATATCGTGCGAGTCTGCGCTATCTTGGCAATGAGCACTCAATACGCCTTCAGTACGGCTATCAAATCAATCGGAGGAAGGAGTTTGCGGTACGTCGTTCGGATGCACCCAATATCGACTTGGAATTACGGACCCATAGCGTTGATCTTGATTGGATCCACCCCGATATCGGTGCGCTTTCGGGTAGGTTTGGTGCTCAGTGGTTAAGTAAGGCCAATGATAATTTGCCGGGGACAAATACGGTGCCTTTTATCCCTAATTATGATGAAGAACGTTTAGGGGTTTACCTTATTGAATCGCTATCCTTAGGTGAAACTCAGATCGAAGCGGGTCTACGTTTCGATCTGTTGGAGTCCGTGATTACCGGCCGAGAACCCAATAACCTTATTTATCGCAACACTATCCTATATCGTAATGTATCTGGTACGTTTGGGGTCAGTTTCCCCGTGGGTAAAAATGCCACTTTCCGCAGTAATTTTGGCACTGCCTGGCGGGCGCCCGATGTAGCAGAGCTCTATCGTTTTGGGCAACACTCGTTCTTTTTAGAATACGGGCTATGGCGATACACGATTGATGATGAATTCGATTTTATTACCACCAGCGAGGGCATCCAAACCCAGGAAGATCGCCCAGTACCTCCTGAGCAAGGCTACAAGTGGATAAACACCTACAGCCTGGAGCAGGAAAATTTTCAGCTAGAGCTAACTGGATATATTAATTACATCACCAATTACATATACGCTAAACCAGGCGGGATCACCCGACTACCACGTGGCTTTTTCATCTTTTACATCTATGATCAAACGGATGCACTGCTTTGGGGAGTGGATGTAGACAGCCGCATTACGCATTCTCCAAAGTTTACTTCCGAAGTGCAAGGTAGTTTCTTGTGGTCTCAGCAAGTAAACCCACGGGACTTTTTCGCTAATCAACCTCCCCCACAGTTGGGTTACAGCCTAACTTATGACCCCCAGATTTCCTGGCTGTCTCAAGGGAGTTTGCAACTGAGTTTTGACTACACTTTCGAGCATTTTCAGAACCCTCGTACTGTTACGGTCGAAGAGTTTCTCTTTGCTAGTCAACAAGGAGTTACTCGTTTTACCGACGATGTGCTAGATTTTGATCTGCTGCCTCCTCCTCCAGCTTATTTTTTAACGCACCTCAACTGGACGAGCAGATGGAAAAGCCTAGGACTTCGGCTTGAATTGCGTAATGTATTCAACGTAGCCTACCGTAACAACACTGATCGACTTCGCTACTTCGCGGATGATCTAGGAAGAAATTTTTTACTAACGATGACTCTTCATCTTTAGCGATCTACTCAACTACCCAAAACCACCCCAAAAACAGAAACATGACTGCAACTTTATCTCTTAAAATTCATAATATGAATAAGTTTTACCTGCTTTTTGTGGCACTTTTTATGCTCACAGGAACAGCTCTTGCTCAGCTGGATAACATCACAGGCGTTACTTTGACGTTTACTCCAGCTATGGGCCCTACCGTTACAGCCACTGCTACCGATGGTGGAGGAGGCTTAGCTGTGGATGGCCCAGTCACGCTGATGGAAAGTACTGAATATGACTTGACTGTAGCTATCGAAAGTGGTGGCAACGATATCACTAGTCAGGTCACTAACGATGCGGATAATCACCAGGTGTTCTTCCAGCTAATGGGAAGTATTTTCAATGGCGATGTTGATGCACAAGATACTGACTCCCAAGGTCTAGATATAGGCCTAGATAACGATCTGACTACGGAATGTACGGAAACCGATGATGACCTTAGTGGCATGCTGCGGGTCGTTTTGGCAGATTTAACCGGTATGAAAACGGCTAACTCAGCTATTGGTGATGGTACATCACTGTTTGATTTGACCTGGACGATCAATATCGAAGATGATACTGAAGCACCTCCTTGTGAGAACGAAGAAGAAGTAATTTCAGATGTGACCTTAATCTTTACACCAGTCGATGGAGGTGATGTAGTGATGGTCACTGCGGTAGATCCCGACGGATTAGGCCCTTTAAGCCTTACAGAGATGGGGGAGATCACGCTGCTAGAAAGTACTGAGTACATTCTCACCTATGAAATCTTTAATGGTGATGAAGACATTGGGGCGGAGATCGAAGATGAAGACGACGAGCATCAACTTTTCTATAGTTTTACCGATGAGATATTTACCAGTCCAGCGGGAGACGGTAACATTGATAACGCTGCAGATACGATCACTTACCTTGATGAAGATGAGAATGGTCTACCCGTAGGCTTGGAAACGGGCTGGGTTACGGAATGTGGAGAGGAGACTACCACTGGTATTTTCGAGGTATGGCTGAAACACCAGCCGGGTATTAAGGATGAAAACTCCACGGCCCAAGATGGTGAATCGGATTTTGAGCTAATGTGGCCAATTAATGTGGTTGAGGACCCTGATGCACCACCCTGTGAGAACGAAGAAGAGGTAATTTTAGATGTGACCCTGATCTTCACTCCGGTAGATGGAGGTGATGTAGTGATGGTCACTGCGGTAGATCCCGACGGAAATGGACCTTTTGGTCTTGAAGAGATGGGGGAGATCAATTTGCTGGAAAGCACGGAGTACATCCTCACCTATGAAATTCTTGGTGAAGATAATGAGGACATTGGTGCGGAGATCTTAGAGGAAGACGACGAGCACCAATTCTTCTTTGCCTTTACCGATGAGATATTTACTAGTCCAGCGGGAGACGGTAACATCGACAACGCCTCGGATACGATTACTTACCTCGATATGGACGAAAATGGCTTACCGGTAGGCTTGGAAACGGGCTGGATTACCGAATGTGGTCAAGAGACGACTACGGGGACTTTCGAGGTATGGCTGAAACACCAGCCGGGCATCAAGGATGAGAACTCCACGGCCCAAGATGGCGAATCTGACTTCGAGCTAATGTGGCCAATCAATGTTCTTCCTGACCCTGATGCACCACCCTGTGAGAATGAAGAAGAGGTGATTTTAGATGTGACCCTGATCTTCACTCCGGTAGATGGAGGAGATGTAGTTACGGTTGAAGCGATAGACCCTGACGGAAATGGACCTTTTGGCCTTGAAGAGATGGGTGAGATCACGCTGCTGGAAAGCACGGAGTACATCCTCACCTTTGAAATTTTTGGTGAAGATAATGAGGACATTGGTGCGGAAATCTTGGAGGAAGACGACGAGCACCAATTCTTCTACGCCTTTACCGATGAAATCTTTAGAAGTCCTGCCGGAGATGGTAATATCGACAACGCCTCGGATACGATTACCTATCTCGATATGGACGAGAATGGCTTACCGGTAGGCTTGGAAACGGGCTGGGTCACGGAATGTGACGAAGAGACGACTACGGGGACTTTCGAGGTATGGCTGAAACACCAGCCGGGCATCAAGGATGAAAACTCCACGGCCCAAGATGGCGAATCTGACTTTGAGCTAATGTGGCCAATCAATCTTATTCCAGATCCCGATGCACCACCCTGTGAGAATGAAGAAGAGGTAATTTCGGATGTAACTCTAATCTTTACTCCGATGAACGGTGATGCACCGGTTGAGACGGTGGTAGCGATAGACCCCGACGGAATAGGTCCATTTGGCCTTGAGGAGATGGGGGCTATCGATTTAGTAGAGAACCAGACCTATACTTTGACTTTTGAAATCTTTAATGGTGCTGAAGACATTGGCGCG
This sequence comes from Bacteroidota bacterium, assembly GCA_039030655.1. Classification (GTDB taxonomy): domain Bacteria; phylum Bacteroidota; class Bacteroidia; order Chitinophagales; family Saprospiraceae; genus Neolewinella. The sequence continues at coordinate 33,993 of JBCCDS010000017.1, forward strand.
GAAATTCTGGAAGAGGACGATGAGCATCAATTCTTCTTCTCCTTCACGGAAGGGATCTTTGCTGATCCTACCGGTAGTGGAAACATTGCTGATGTCTCGGGTGATATTAATTACGAGGACATGGACGAGAATGGCCTGCCAGTTGGCTTGATCACAACTTGGTCTACGACTTCTTCGCTGGGTACTGGGGAATTCACGGTCTGGCTACAGCACCAGCCGGGTATCAAGGATGCCAACACTACATCCCAGGATGGCGAATCAGACTTCCGATTGACCTTTCCTTTCAACACCGTCAGTGACGTAGACGATTTGGAAGATGAGCTAAGTCGACAGCTGGTTATTTCTCCCAACCCCGCAGAGGATCAACTGAACTGGCAGTTAACCGGAGAGCTAATCAATAGCCGGGTTGATATAAGCATCATTTCTATGACTGGTCAGGTATTGGGTGTATACCGCTCACCTAATCCACAGATCGATATCAGTCAGCTACCTACGGGTAGCTACATTTTCCAGCTGCAAACTGGCCAGGCCAGAGTCAGCAAAAGATTTATAAAAGTGAATTAGTATTGAATTTTGATTTAGTGATTGAATGGTTAGATCTACCAAACACTAGTCTGGTGTGATTTAATCAGAGACTTTATTCGCATTTTGGAAGGAGGCAGCCCTATGGTGATGGGTTAGCCTCCTTTCTTTCTTTCAAAGCTTTAAATAGTCTACGCTAAAGGCAGACAGAGTAGTGAATCATAAATTCGTTTTACCTGCTTGCTTATCAATACCTTGTGTTATATCCAACGGGCTACTACTCTAAAGGGATCGTTAGCTGATTGATGACTGGCTCAATGCTTGCTGAATGAGCTCTGGCCCGTGCCTGCAAGTCTGCTACGATTTCCGGATGGTCAGCAGCAATGTCATACTGTTCACTGGGGTCTACGGAAAGGTTATAGAGCAAAGGCGGGTCCTGAAGAACGTGAGACTGCCCCCGGTAAGGAGTATAGGTGATAAAGTGTGCTTTGTAATCCCCGAATCGGACCGCAGCAAGTCGCTCGTTGAGATAATAAAAAATTTCCCGGGAGGCCGTACTATCAGTACCGATTAGCTGGGCCCGCCCAATTTCAGGGTTCCCATCCAGTGTCCGGTCCGATGGTAATTGACCGCCACCGATCGACACCAAGCCGGCGTAGAGATCCATACTAGTCCAGGGCGTTTGATGGGGCACTGCGGGCGTTATTTGTCCGGGCCACCAGGCAATGGCGGGTACGCGCACGCCACCTTCCCAGGCACTACCCTTGCCTTCGCGAAGTAGTCCGGCGGAGCCACCTTCTTCCCGCATAACCAGCCAGGGCCCATTATCAGAGGTGAAGACAATAATCGTATTTTCTGCTAAACCTGCATCTTGAATTTTTTGATAGAGCTGGCCTACACTCCAATCCAGTTCGCTCACCACGTCACCGTAGAGGCCTCGTTTGGAACTGCCTTCAAACTGCTCCGACGCGTAGAGTGGTACGTGCGGAAAGGTGTGCGGAAAGTATAAAAAGAACGGTTGTTCTGCTGTTCCTTGCGCGAGTTCATTATCGATAAATCGAATGGCCTGTGCGGTGTACCGACGGGTTATTTGTCGTTGATCGGGTTCGCTTTCAATAATACTATCCTGCTCAATCAGTGGTGTTGGTGGAAATTTCTTGGCGCCTTCCCAGTCGCTTTGTTCTGGGCTCATATCGTTACTGTAGGGAATGCCAAAGTAGTAATCAAAGCCGTGTTGATTGGGCAGGTGTTGCGGCAAGTGGCCCAGGTGCCATTTCCCGACGCAGCCCGTTCGGTAACCGGCCTCTTGCAGGGCTTCGGCCAAAGTGTATTCGCTAGCCGGCAGACCACCGCCACTATCGGGAAATAATACACTGCGTTGATTACTGGTCATACCAGAGCGCACGGGATAACGTCCGGTCAGCAAGGCCGTTCTGCTGGGGGTACAAATTTCCGCCCCTACGTAAAACTGCGTATAGCGCCGACCTTCCCTGGCCAGACGATCCAGATTGGGTGTCTCTATCGTTGGATGGCCGTAACAGGCCAGGTCTCCGTAGCCAAGGTCATCTGCAAAAATGAGAATGATATTCGGAGCGGAAGCCGCTTCGGCAGCATCGCCTTCGGGAGGTTGTTCCAGGCTACAACGGATAAGGGCGAGACTACAAAAAGCAGAAAACAGCAGGATACAGAAGCTGCGCATGGGGCTGAAATTATACCGGACTAAGTTAGTAAAAGTGTAGTGCGATAATACTGCGTTCCGCAAAAAGTATGGATCACTATGTATTTTGAGTAGCGCCTGCATCCATGCTTCAACAAAAGCGCTATGAGAAGTAATTATAGGATATACGTGGTCTTCAAATGGGTTTTTTCTGCGTGGTATAAGCTTCTTCGTAGTCGGTAAATTGACGCCACAAACAGATCAGGAAGCATCCTTAACCAGCTTAAACCTAGCTTTTTCCTTGCGGGATAGCACAGAATTTGAAACCAGCCTAGCTTTAGTGACTGACTATACCCTTGGCTTTTATTCAACTCCGCAAGGTCGATTATCGGCCAAGGTATTCAGATTGGGAGGTTTCCTTCCGTCAATGCTGATCGATATATTTATCTTTCAGCACGCAATCGTTTTCAGAGCTTGCTAAGTAGAAAATTATGAAAAGAGGAAAAGACGCGCGCGTGGCCATCATTGGTGCCGGTTGCAGCGGTATAACGGCCCTGAAAAATTGTTTGCAGTTTGGACTTCCGCAGGTCGTCGCCTTTGAACAGAATTCCGAGGTAGGAGGCAACTGGATCTACAGTGCTGAGCCCAGTCACAGTAGCGTTTGTGAAACGACGCATATCATTTCCTCTAAGAGAATGAGTGAATACCGGGACTTTCCCATGCCGGAAGACTATCCCGACTACCCGAGCCATGCACAGGTTTTAGCGTACTTTCAGTCTTATGCCCGTCACTTTGGTTTATACGATTACATCCGTTTTAATACCCGAGTAAAAAAAGCTGAGAAAAAAGCCGATCAGACTTGGGTGCTTACCCTTGACTCGGGCGAGAGGGAAAGTTTTGACTATCTCCTTATTGCTAATGGCCATCACAATACGCCTCGCCATCCTGAACAGATCAAGGCCGCTTTCAGCGGTCGCTATTTACACAGCCACAGTTATAAACACAATCGATCCTTTGCCGGCGAGCGGGTTTTGGTCATTGGGAGCGGGAATTCTGGTGCCGACTGTGCTGTAGAAATTAGCCGAGTAGCGGAGCGAGTAGACATCAGTATACGCCGACCTCGCTACATTATCCCTAAGTTCTTTTTGGGAAAACCCTCGGATACCTTCAATAAAGGGATGGCCTGGCTCCCCAACTTCTTTGCCGAACCGTTGCGTAAACTCAGCTTGCGAATCCAGGTCGGTCGGTATCAAGACTATGGTCTGGAACAGCCTAAGACCGCCGTTACGGCTATTCACCCCACCCTCAATTCAGAACTGCTCTATAAGATCCGCCACGGAAAGGTGATTCCCCAGCGAGGAATTGAAAAAGTCGAAGGGAAAGCCATCACTTTTTCAGACCAAAAAACAGCGACCTACGATACCATTGTGGCGGCAACAGGCTATAAAATTTCGTTACCCTTTTTTGCCAGAGACTTTATTAATTACGAAGAAGCGGATCGGGTACCGCTCTGGCTGCGAATGTTCCACGCCGAACACCCCAGCTTGATTTTTATCGGACTGTTTCAACCTCAAGGGGCAGTTTGGCCCTACAGTGATTTACAAGCGGAGCTGGCGGCTAAATACATTGTAGGAGACTATGAACTACCTCCAAATATTGCTGCTAGAGCTGAAGCGGACAGCGACGAGATTAGCCGTTCTTTCGAAGCCGGTAAGCAGCACACCATCGAAGTACACGTAGCCCCTTTTGTGAAGAAGATGAGAAGAGAACTGAAGAAAAGCAGAAAAGTATCTTAGTATCCCACCATCCCACCATCCTATCATCCTATCATCCTATCATCCTACCACTCATTCATCCAGACGGCACTTACTTCTTCCAGGATCCTGGCCCATTCCGGCTGTAAATCCATTTTCGGTGCTGAGCGGAAGTAGATGTAATGCTCTTGGCGAGCATAAGGGGTAGTGGGGTGGGCTACTAGTTCCACCTTGTTAAAGTAATTGGAGCCTTCAATTACTTCCGTCTCAACGGCAATCTGGGTAGTGAATTCGATATCGGGATCAGTCCACAGCAGGAAGCTTGAGTCAAAGCAATGCACCTGCGGAAGTCCATACTTCTTTCTGTAAAAAGTCAATGCACCTGCTTGTCCGTAACTAGCTGCGTAAAGCATGGTCTCTGCTTGTTCTGCCGGGCTGAGTTGGTGATAGTATTCAGCGACGGCAGCGACCATTTCTTCCCAACCGTGCATGTCGGCATAATCCTGACTCAGATCACGTATCGAATCATCTTCCCAACGTAGCTGTGCACTCATCCCCCAATTGTCGCGCATATAGACGCCGTATTGCTGCATCTGTTCTACGGGAAGTAGCGGTAATCCATGGGGAATAATCCAGAAATTGAGTAGGAAAACAGGCGCCAGATAAAGGCTTCGCTTAGCGAGTTTATCTTCCCAAAAGAGTCCACCGGCGGCGATCAGTGCGGAATATGCACCGATGCTGTAATAGCTCTTGCCGTGGGTGAGTAGTAAAAGTATCAGGGTAAAAAGGTAGGCCCAGGCCAGTGCGCGATAAGGCTTTAGTTTTTCCGAGCGCAGCAAAAACCATAAGCCTGGTAGCCAGAGCAGGATGCCCCAGAAGTGAAACAATAACTGAGGAATGAGGAAATCGGTAGGTCCCACGTAGACCAGCTGAGATGCTGAGAGTAAGCGCATGTGGTTGACTACGGGTAAACCGTGTGCCAGCTGCCAAACGATGTTAGGCAGGGCGATTAGGAAAGCTAGTCCTGCAGCGCGCAGGGCGTTCTTGTGCCAAAGGAGTTTGCGTTCGCTAGATAATAGTATTCCTATGCCGAGTGCTAGTACGTAGAAGCTTACACTGTACTTGGTGAGAAGACCAAGGCCTACTGCCGCTCCTAGAAAATACCAGTCTTTCGTACGCTGCAAACGCACAACCCGCACCCAGCAAAAAGCGATTAACAGCCAGCAAAACTGGTTGAAACTGACGGGTTGAAATAAGTAGTTAGAAGCCAGAAAGGCTGGAGAGAACACCCAAGCCATACCAGCCACTAATTGCGCATTTTTACCACCACCTAACTCCCGAACCAGTCGGAGTACGAGGTACACACTCCCTAAACCAATGAGTAGTACGGGTAATTTAGCGGCCCAGACAGAACTCCCAAAGATGGCAGTAAACAGACCTGCTACCCAGCCGATGATCGGAGAACATTCGAGATAGCCCAGCATGGGGTGATCACCCATAGCCAAGTATAGAAATTCATCACGATGAATGCCGTAGCCGTTGATGATGGCTGTAAGGTGTAGAGCGGCTTTGAGGGTTAAAAGTAACCACAGATAGGGCCGGTATAGGGCAGGAACAGAAATAGTAGGCACGGTGCTACTGGATGTTTAGAAGTGTGTAGATATTGAGTATTAAATCGAGTAGCGGTAGCTCTAAGATAGCGGGTGGATGCGAAATACGGGAAACTATTGGATAAGGTTGGGCGTTATTGGATAAAATTGGATATAAATGGATGGATTGTTGAAATTTGATGATGTTTCCTGGACAGTCATTCATCGTAAGGCAGAAAGAATAGATGATTACTTGGCTAGATGGCAGGATCGGTCTGACTTGACACCGGGCCATTTGATGGAGTTAAGACAGCTGGCAACTGTCCAAAGTGTTGGTTCTTCAACACGGATTGAAGGAGTACAACTGCAGGATGATGAAATTGCGGACCTCATCCAGAATCTGGCAATGCAAAAACTGGATAGTCGTGATGAGCAAGAAGTTGCAGGCTACTTCAATACACTCCAAATCATTTTAGATGGCTACGAAGAAATTCCTCTCTCTATCAATATGATCAAAGGTTTACACAAACAATTGATGCAGTTTAGTCAAAAGGATAGGCACCATCGAGGAGAATATAAAACGCTAAGTAATCGAGTTGTAGCTAAGCATAATGGACAGGAAAAGGTGATTTTTCAAACCACTGAACCGATGTATGTTGCGGACGCGATGGTCAAAGCGATCGATTGGTATAATAATCATATTAATGAAGGCAATATCCATCCCTTAACAGTGATTGGAACCTTCATTTATGAGTTCCTTACTATTCATCCTTTCCAGGACGGTAATGGTCGTCTTTCTCGATTACTAACTACCATGTTGCTCCTTAAAAACGGCTACGAATTCGTGCAATACGCTTCTTTAGAGCAAGAAATTGAACGCTATAAGCCTAAGTATTATGAAGCTTTAATGTTGGCGCAAAGATTTCGAGGGCGCCAAGAGGAGACTATTCAACATTGGTTGATCTTCTTGCATAAGGCTATTGAGCGAGTTACCGCTAAGCTTGATGGTGATCAGGAACGAATTCTTTATGAACCTCAAGCCCTGTATTTGAACAGGCGTCAACAAAGTGTTCTTCGGTATTTTGAGCGTAAAGGAGAGTTGTCTGTTGGAGATATCCATCGGCTCATCCCTGAACTCTCTCGCAACACCCTTAAATATGATCTCAATAAACTAACTAAAGCCGGGATCCTGGTTCGAAAAGGCAAGGGGCGAGGGACCGTTTACGATCGATCATAATAGTTAAGTCAGTAGCCGATGAAAATCGTTTTCATCGGCTACTTTTTATGTATCATAGCGAATGTTTACCAATGATATATTGAAAGACCAGGTTGCGTTGGTTACCGGAGGTGGAACCGGCATCGGTCTGGCCATCGCTAAAAGTTTTCTGGCCGGCGGAGCCCGGGTATTTATCGCATCACGCAAACAAGAAAAGTTAGATCGAGCATTAGAGGAGCTCAAACCTATGGGCGAAGTCTACGGCCATACTTGTGATATCAGAGAACTGACCAGTATTGCTGCGCTTGCGGATTTCATTCGGCAAAAGGCGGGGCGCCTAGACATTTTGATCAATAATGCTGGTGGGCAATTTCCTAGCCTGGCTGCTGATATGAGCCATAAGGGCTGGAACGCGGTGATCAACAATAACTTAAACGGGACCTGGAATATGACCCGGGAGTTCTACGATCATTTTTTCAAGGATCAACAATCTGGGGTGATCGTCAATATCATCGTGATGATCCATCGGGGTTTTCCGGGTATGGCACATACGGGGGCGGCTCGTGCCGGGGTCGATAATCTTACGAAAAGCCTGGCCGTAGAATGGGGCCGCCAAGGAATTCGCATTAATGCGGTCGCTCCTGGGATAATTGACTCGAGTGGGCTAGCGCAATATCCAGCAGCATTGAAGCAAGGGCTAGCGGAAAAAATTCCCCAAGGTCGCCTGGGAACTACCGAGGAAGTAGCTAATCTGGTTACTTTTTTGGCATCTCCAGGAGCTAGCTATATCACCGGAGATACGATCTACATTGACGGCGGTATGAAACTCTGGGGGAGTATCTTTCAATTATAAGAGCCCGATCCGCAAAGCGAACCGGGCCCCATAATTTCTTTAGTACTTAATCAATCTTTAGACAGCGAAACTTTCGCCGCAACCGCATTCTCGCGAAGCGTTGGGGTTGTTAAAGGCAAAGCCCTTTCCATCTAAGCCATCGCTGAATTCTAGGGTAGAATTGCAGAGGTAGAGAAATGACTTCAGGTCACAAACTACCTTAACGCCATTGTCTTCAAAGATCTGATCCTTTTCCTGGAGCTCGTTATCAAAGTCCAAGTTATAGGTTAAGCCCGAACAACCACCACTAGTGATGGTGACCCGCACGAAGTAGTCATCCGTCAAGTGCTGATTGCTCCGCACTTGCTGCAATTTATCCTTAGCACTATCAGCTACAAAGAGCATAGAGGTGGTGATTAAAAAGGTGGATGCAAAAAACTAAGTAGACAGTTGGCTACTTAGTGCGTTTCGAGGCTGGCAGTAACGGGTTGGCCACTTTTCTCTTGGTAGTCCTTAATGGCGCTCTTAATGGCATCTTCTGCCAAAACAGAACAGTGGATTTTTACCGGAGGTAGCGCAAGCTCTTCAACAATTGCCATGTTATCGATGGACAATGCTTCATCTACAGTTTTCCCTTTCAGCCATTCAGTAGCTAAGCTGGAACTAGCGATAGCAGAGCCACAACCAAAGGTTTTGAATTTAGCATCAGTGATCTTCTGAGTATCAGGATCTACTTGAATCTGTAGGCGCATTACGTCACCACATTCAGGGGCTCCAACTAGGCCGGTGCCTACGTTATCATTACCCTTGTCTAGGGTGCCGACGTTGCGTGGATTCTTGAAGTGGTCGAGCAGTTTATCGCTGTAAGCCATGGTAGTTGATATTTTGGATAATTTCTAAGGCAAAATTAGAACAAAGATAGCGGCCAAAAAGATGACAGGTTAGGAAAAGTTAGTGGGCTGCCCACTCGATGGAGTCGATGTCGACACCTTCCTTGTACATTTCCCAGATGGGGCTTAAATCACGCATGTGATTAACGCCATGGACCAGCATATCGATGGTGCGGTCGATATCTTCTTCGGTAGTGAAACGACCGAGACTAAAACGAATGCTGGAGTGAGCCAGATCATCGCCGAGGCCCAAGGCTACCAGGACGTAGCTGGGTTCCAAACTAGCAGAAGTACAAGCAGAACCAGACGACACTGCAATGTTTTGGTTGAAGGTCATCATTAGTCCTTCTCCTTCTACATGCTTGAAGCTAATATTGGTGACGTGGGGCATCCGGTGCTCGCGGCTACCGTTAACGTAGGCTTCTTCCAACTGTGAGGTTAGCGCCGCTTCGAGTTTATCTCGTAGCTTCGATAAACGATCAGCGTCTGCCTGCATTTCTTCCCGAGCAATTTCGGCAGCTTTACCGAAACCGACGATACCTGGCACATTGAGTGTACCTGATCGCATACCGCGCTCGTGACCGCCACCGTCCATCTGACTAGTGACTTTTACCCGTGGATTTTTACGACTAACATAAAGGGCACCGACGCCTTTGGGGCCATACATCTTGTGGCTGGTGAAAGCCATAATGTGGACGCCCGTTTCACGTGGGTCGACTGGAATTTTACCAATGGCCTGGGTGGCATCGCTCATAAATAGCACACCGTGTTTGGCGCAGATCTCACCGATGGCTTTCATAGGCTGAATAACCCCCGTTTCGTTATTGGCCCACATGATGGAAACCAAAACGGTTTTGTCGGTAATAGCGGCTTCTAGCTCCTCCAGGTTAATCAGCCCTTCGGGGTTTACGTCGAGGTAGGTGACCTCGCCGCCCATTTTTTCGATCTTATTGCAAGTATCGAGAACGGCTTTATGCTCCGTTTTAGCCGTAATGATATGATTGCCTTTACGGGCGTACATTTCAAAGACGCCCTTGATCGCTAGATTGTCGCCTTCCGTAGCTCCGCTGGTGAAGATGATTTCACGCGTATCGGCATTGATCAGCTTGGCAATTTGCTCGCGGGCATAATCAACAGCTTCCTCAGCTTGCCAGCCAGCAGGGTGGTTGCGGCTAGCGGCATTACCGGGCATTTCGTAGAAGTAGGGCAACATGGCATCTACTACCCGAGGGTCAGTGGGGGTGGTTGCGTTGTTGTCCAGGTAGATTAAACGTTGTTGTTGGCCCATGATGGGAGTCTGGATTTAGTCTAAAGAAGGGAGCGAATTTACGCAATCTCATAACAAGGTGGCGTAACTTTAGTTTATCTATAGGAAGCTCATTTGACCGCATTCTGATAAACTTTTTTCATACCAGAGCGATATACCTGCGGAAGTACCCTAAACCAAAGCAGTTAAAAGGGAAATGATGCTTTTGCAAAACACGTTTAATTGTTGATATAACCCGATCATGATTCCTGATTCTGCGCCACATTATTCACAGCTGTATCGCAACTTTGCGGGCATTGATCCGGAGGATTACCAGCGGATGATACGCACTTATGAGGAGCTGGAAAACGAGGTTGGGCGACTGGACCCCGACGAGTATTTTGATTTAACGGTTCGTTATGTTGATGCCCTATTTGAAACGGGGGCCTACCGCCGGCATTTGCTTATGGTTGATCTGGTCATAATGGCCTCGGTAGAACGCAACATCAAAATTTACCGGGGAGAAGACGTTTTTGCCCGCATGCTATTTCGTAAAGCAGCAAGTGCATACCGTACACAAGATTTTCAACAGGCGAAACACATTGCGCAGGAATTGACTCGTATTTATCCTGATGTAAGTATTTATCGCCGCTTGTTGCAATCGATCTTTTTTGCCCAAGAAAGCCGCTTGTTACAATTTGGGCGAGCGACCTTCATTTTCTGTATCCTGGCGATGGCGGTGGTTATTGTCCTTGATATGCTTCTGGTAGAACCATTCTATCCGGCAGAGCATCCGGCAATGGTTTGGTTACGTAATGACTTATTTATTGTAGGACTGCTGGCTTTGATCGGCTGTTTCGGTCTGGCTTGGTGGCGCGCTCGAACAAGTGCTCATAATTGGTAGTTGGATAGATGCGGAGCTGTGAAAATTTCCTATCATTGGGGATGCTAGCGCTAGCTAGCCGATCACACACTCCAATATTTCCACCAAGGCTGTAATTGCAATTAAAGAAAATCTAAAAATGTCGAAACCAACCTTAGTCATTCTTGCCGCGGGAATGGGTAGCCGCTATGGCGGTTTGAAGCAGATTGATGGAGTAGGTCCATCGGAAGAAGGAATCATCGAATACTCCATTTACGATGCCATCAAGGCGGGGTTTGGAAAAGTCGTCTTCATCATCCGCAAAGATATTGAAACACCTTTTCGGGAGAAGTTCGACGGGCACTTCGGCGATCAAATTGAAATCGCTTATGCTTTTCAGGAAAAAGACAGCTACGTTCCGGCAGGAATTGAGTCTGCGGAGCGGGAAAAGCCATGGGGCACGGCCCACGCGATGCTCGTAGCCAAGGAGGTCACTCAGGAGCCTTTCGCGGTGATTAACGCTGATGATTATTATGGCCAACGGGCTTTCCAGCAGATGGCAGACTTTTTAAATCAGGAAGCCAGCCCACAGTTAATGAGTATGGTGGGCTATATTTTGGATAATACCTTATCGGATCACGGAACGGTGAATCGAGGAGTTGCCCAGGTAGATGATAATCATCACCTGGAGTCAGTGGTGGAACGGCTGAAAATTGAGCGTATTGACGGAGCTATCAGTTATCTTGGAGATGATGGTGAGCGCTACCCGCTGCAGGCGAAAGATGTGGTGTCGATGAACTTCTGGGGTTTTCACCCCAGCATCTTCGATAGAAATCTGACCGAATTTGAACGCTTTGCACAGGATCATGTAGGTCAGCCCAGAGCAGAATTCCTGATTCCCGAATTGGTAGACGGTATGATAAACGACGGATCAGCGCAGGTGAAAGTCCTGGTAAGTGAGGATCGTTGGTACGGGGTGACTTATCAGGAGGATAAGCCTCGTGTACAGGCTTCTTTCCAGGTCATGATAGATCAAGGCATCTATCCTACCCCTCTTTTTTAAGCCGCTAGCTTAGCGCGCTGACCATTTTTTCAGGACAATTCGCAATTCGAGCTCTTCGTCTTCAATCTTGGTTGATATTTCATCCCAACGTGGTGCTCGCCACTTGCTGGCGGGTTCGTTGATAAAACCATAGGCTTCGGTTGGTACGCCGAAGAGATTGCGATCGAGTTTTTGGTTATCGTTGCGATCGTAGAAGGCGGCCACGGCATAAGTGCCAGAGCTGATATTGGGGAAGGACATCCTAATATCTCCGGGGCCATTGACGGATTGGTTGTTACTGTAGGTCGCCTGATCTTCTTTGAAGTCGGCCTCGCTGGCGAAAATTGCCACTCTCAGTGTGCCACGCTCGCTGGCTTCCTCCAGCTCAAAGATGAGTTGGAGGCCAGTGGCTGGAACCTCGGCTGTAGGAAAGAAGCTGCCAAAAAAAAGTAGGAAGGGAAGCAACATAGTAAAATAGATCAGGGTCTACTTCTTAGGACGAAGCAGACCCCGATTTGTTTTAGAAAGTGCTAGAATAAACTAGTCACAGTAGCGATCGAAGGCCATTTTTAGGTTTTCGGCGATGATTTCGGCAGAACGACCTTCAATATGGTGGCGTTCGAGGAAGTGAACGAGTTTGCCATCCTTAAAGAGGGCAATGCTAGGGCTGCTGGGCGGGTAAGGCAGCAGGTATTCGCGAGCCTTAGCAGTAGCTTGCTGGTCAACGCCGGCAAAAACGGTATACAGCTGATTGGGCTTCTTATCGTTTTGCATAGCGAACTTGGCGCCAGGTCGAGCATTGGCTGCTGCACAGCCGCAGACGGAATTGACAACCAGTAAAGCAGTTCCTGTGGATTGGGTGAGGGCTTGATCGACAGCCTCGGTAGACTCCAGAGCGGTAAAGCCATGGTTGGTCAAATCACGGGACATCGGCAGGGTAAGCTCAATTGGATACATAAGAAAAAAGTATTTTTATGTCTTGTGGTTACAGGCTGCAAAACAATCCTGTTTTAATTTTGGTTGCGTAGACTTTCACCCGATAGCCGTCGTATATACTTTAAAGCAACTTTTACATGTTCCCCAACGCTGCTCTTCTAGGCAGGTTTTGCCTGCTATTCATCTCCATTTCCTTGGTTGCTTGCACCACAGATCAGTTGCCAGAACCCGACCCTGGGGATTGTGCTAATGTGATGCCGACCTATAGCGCTGATATCGAATCCATCATCGAACAATCCTGCGCCTACAGCGGCTGCCACCTGGGTGATGCCCCCGGTGTATATAACTCCTATGCGGGGTTATTGCCGGTGCTGGAATCGGGGGAGTTTCGTAACCGGGTAGTCGATATCCGCACAGACCCTAATATGGGAATGCCGCCCAATGACGCACCGACCGGGCGGCCTACCGACCTTTCGGAGGCTCAAATTGAATTAATCAACTGTTGGCTCGCTGCTGGCTTTCCAGAGTAAAACCCACCGATATGAACCTATCTAAACTATTCTGTATTGGCTGTTTAAGCCTGTTTTTTACTTTTTCTTTAGCCGGGCAGGACGACCGCGTCCAGCGAACCTTTAAAGATACCCGAGCGGTGAATATCCACTCGGTAGAAACCTTACCCGCCAAGAAACTGGACATTCGAATCAGCCACCGCTTCGGAGATTTATTTGGAGATTCCGGCGGCTGGCAGACCTTTTACGGACTAGAGGCTGCTACAGATGTGGCTATCGGGGGGGAAATAGGACTGAGTGATCGACTAACCGTAGGACTATATCGCTCCAAAGGCTCGGGACAAACCCCCGAAGGAGAAGCGGGACTGCGACAATTACTCAATGGACTGGCCAAGTACCGACTCTTGTACCAAACAGCAGATAATCGTACACCTATTTCGGCAGCTTTAGTCTTGACCAGCAGTATGAGTACTTCAGAAAAGGTAGAAGGGGTACCGAATTTGATTCGTTCTTTCCCCTTGTTTTCCCACCGTTTTGCCTTTAATGCTCAATTGGTACTGGCCCGGAAATTTGGCGAGGAATTTAGCTTTGAGCTAGTACCAGGAATTACCCACCGTAATCTGGTACCGTTTGACGGCGAGAATACCATCTTTAGTCTGGGGGCAGCTGGGCACCTACAAATCACTCGGGTTTTTGCCTTGGTAGCTGATGTGACTTTACCTTTTAGTCCAACACTCACTAATTTGAATGGCTACTTTCCACCAGTAGGGCTTGGTTTTGAGTTTGATACTGGCGGGCACGTCTTTCAAATCAGTTTGACCAATGCTACGGGCATCTTTGAGACGGATTTTATTCCCTATACCATTTCAGACTGGAGCGAAGGAGAATTTCGTTTAGGTTTCACGATCAGCCGCTGGTTCAACTTATAAGGAAAATGAGAAGGTATTTTACTCTGCTAAGTATTGGTGGTCTTTTGCTCTTACTTTCAATGGCCACTCAGTATAAACCAACATCAGTTTCAGTTGAAGACAATCCCTATATCCAGGATTTGCTGGAAACTTTGGGAGAGTCGCGTCGGGCAGACAATAGCCCTCGGACGGTAGAAGGGGCGAGCTTAGAGCTAGGTCGAGAAATTGTAGTGAATGGCCGCATGGCTAACGGTAAGCGCCAAAGTCGGCACTTTGTCTGTACTTCCTGTCACAATACGAGTCGGGAAACCCCCAATCTGCAACACGACAATCCGGAGGCACGGCTGATGTATGCCATAGAGCGCGATTTACCGTTTCTACCCGGCACTACCCTATTTGGGGCCGTAGATCGGAAGACTTATTACAACGGTGATTACGAGAAAAAATACGGAGATCTGGTTTCCGGTGCCCGGCGCGATCTACGGGGAGCGATACAGCTCTGTGCCACGGAATGTGCCCAAGGGAAAGCCCTTTCCGAGCAAGAAATGGAATCGGTGATTATCTACCTACGCAGTATCGGTATCCGTTTGTGGGATCTGGACTGGTCAGATGATCAACTTGCGCAGGTCCAGGCTGCACTCGATGGAGGTAATGCAGCTGAGCGCAGCGCAATGGTAGAATTGTTAAGTACGGCCTACTCAGCAGCTAGCCCGGCGACCTTTGTTAGTCCACCGGAAGATAGACGAGCTGGTTACCCTCGCTTAGAAGAGCCCAGGCCAGAGATAGGCGGGGAGTTGTTTCGACGAGGCTGCTTGCATTGTCACGAAAGGCAGCGCTACAGCTTTTTCGAACTGGATGATGAAACGGCCAGCAAGAATTTTCTGGACCATCATTTTTCTCGTTATACTCGCTATTCTACTTATCAAGTGAGTCGCTATGGGACCAGTCCTATACCAGGCAAACGAGCTTACATGCCCCACTACACTGCCGAGCGAATGAGTAATGACCAAGTGGAGAACTTGCGTGCTTACCTCCTCGCCTCCTCGGAGGGGAAATAAGCATTGGCCTACTTAGCCTTAGTCTTCCAGAAAGTTATTCATGACTTGATCCAGGATTCGGGTGAGTTCCCCGTAATCGTCTTGACTTAAACCTGCCCAGGTTTGTTCACGTAAGCTTTGTACAGCGGGCAGTAGTTGCTCGTAGAGCTGCCGGCCTTCAGTAGTGAGGTGGATACGATAGCGCCGACGATCATTGGGAAAACGTCGGCGTTCCAGGTAACCTTTATCTGCGAGGAGGTCAATGATACGGGAAACCGTAGGGGCATTCTTGTAACTGTCGTTGGCCAGATCCGTTTGGGAGATACCGTCCTTCTTAAACAACAAATCGAGGATGACCCACTGCTCGGTGCTGAGGTCAGACCCGTTTTCACGGAAAGCTCGCAGGTACCGTTGTTTGATTAATTTGACGGTTCGGTCGAGGTAAGTGCCTACGTGCTGGGGTTGTAAGGCCATGATTACATAGAGTTAGCAAGAAGCGCAATATACAGGCTGGAGGCTTTATCTTGCAGCATTTATCCGACTATTATGAGATACGAAAACTTAGGCCCCAATGGCCCCCGCATCAGTAAAATCTGTCTAGGGACCATGACTTTTGGAGAGCAGAATACGGAAGCGGAAGGGTTTAAGCAGCTAGATTATGCGCTCGGTCAAGGCGTCAACTTCATCGATACTGCCGAGTTGTACTCGACACCTGCCCGGGCTGAAACCCAGGGTTCTACCGAACGCATCATTGGTAATTGGCTAGCTGCACGCGGCGGTAGAGAGCAAATCATACTAGCTACTAAAATTGCAGGGAACCTACCCTTCGCAGCACACATTCGCCCTACACTTGACTATAGTCGAGCCACCCTAGAAAAAGCCCTCGAGCAGAGCCTGGATCGCTTGCAAACGGATTACGTAGACCTCTATCAATTGCATTGGCCTAATCGCAATGCCAATTTTTTTGGCAAGCGAGGGTATAAGCATGACCCTCAGGATAAATGGGAAGACAACTTCCTGGAAGTGCTGCAATCTTTTCAGGAAATCATCGCCTCAGGGCGGGTCAAAGCCTGGGGGGTGAGCAACGAAACCCCCTGGGGCCTAATGCGCATCTTGCAACTAGCAGACGCCCACGACTTACCCCGACCGGTGAGTATTCAAAACCCCTACAGTCTGGTTAATCGGACTTTTGAGGTCGGCCTGGCCGAAATTTGCCTGCGTGAAAACATCGCTTGTCTACCCTATAGCCCAACGGCCTTTGGCTTGTTGTCAGGGAAATTCCATCGCGGGCTAGACACACCAGCGGCCCGCATTAACCGCTTTGGAAAAAGCTGGACACGTTACACGGGTAAGATTACTTACGAAGCCGCCGGCCGCTATCTAGAAATTGCCGACAAGCATGGCCTAAATATGGTGCAAATGGCCCTAGCATTCGTCAATGATCAAGCCTTTGTGAGCAGCAATATTATTGGAGCTACCTCCATGGAGCAACTGCGGGAAAATATCGCCAGTATCGATTTGCAATTAACGGATGAAGTGCTGGCTGAAATTGAAGCGGTACACGAAGCATTGCCCAATCCCGCACCTTAGCACAGGATGCCGATATAACGATACCTTTGTGATGGCCAAAATCGTAACCTATGTCAGAAGGACCCACTTTAGATGAAGATTTTATCGGCGGAGAACCTAGTTTGAGGACGGTAAGGTTTGCCGGCTTTGGACCGCGCTTGGCAGCGACGCTAATTGATTTTTTGGCACTAATCCCCATTTCGGGACTGATAGCCTACAATGCCGTTGAGATCAAATCATTACCTCTCCTATTTGTGCTCTTTGGCTTAGCTAACCTTTATAAACCATTTATGGAATGGAAAGAAGGAGCTACGCTAGGGAAAATGGCGATGAAAATCAAAGTTGTAAATAAGGACCTGGGACCAATTAGTGGAGAGCAGGCATTTCATCGCTACGCGCTTTGGATTGGTACCATGTTTATTTCGGTGGCGATGGAGGTGCAGTTATTTAATGCACCTAACTTTGGCGATATGACGGACTATATGGAAACCCGAGAATGGCTTCAAAATTCGTCTTTAAGTACAATCAATTTCGTCTATTTCACCTTCTTCCTGATTGCCGTAGGCAGCCTCGTTATTGACGAGCGCAAGCAGGGACTGCACGATAAGCTGGCGCGGACTTACTGTATTCACCGTTAATTTTTGTTAGCAGAGATATGCCTTATGCGATTAACACATTAGTATTAGACAAGTCTACAAGCAGCTAAAAGACACTTAATGATTACATTAGGGGCCACACAAACCCATAAATGTACTATCCGTGAAGACCTTTTTCTTGCTGCTCTGCTGCCTGAGTATCGGTAGCTTTTTGACCGGACAAAACCTAAGTACAGAAGAACAACGACTGTACGATCAAATCATGGAATACCGGGCCCGGCAGGGGCTTCCGCGTATTTCTCTTTCTCCATCTTTGACTTACGTAGCCCAAATGCACGTAAGAGATATGGAAGCCCACTACAACGAAGTAGCGGAAAACGCCGGTTGTAACCTCCACAGCTGGAGTAACCAAGGCAGCTGGACAACCTGCTGCTACACCAGCGACCACGCGCAGGCCACCTGTATGTGGGACAAACCCCGTGAGTTGACGGCTTACCAGGGCGATGGCTATGAGATTTCTTTTGCTACTACGGGTGTCGCCACGGCCCGGGTAGCGCTGGCTACCTGGCAAAGAAGTCCGGGACACAATAGCCTACTGATTAACCAGGGAATTTGGCAGCAGGATCGCTGGCAGGCCATCGGAATAGGCATCTTTGGTGGCCATGCTTGTGTGTGGTTTGGCAAGGAACTGGATCGGTAGTCTGCAAGCTCAGTACCAAAATATTTTTTACTTTAGGGATGAATTCTAGAAAAGGCAGGCTCCACTACCTGGTTTGGGTTAGGCTAGTGTAAGAGCGCCAAGCAAATTTCCTCATCACCTTTCGTTTTCTGTTGGCTGGTTTTCACCAAGCCTAATGAACTGCTGTGGTTCAAAGGTTGCTGATGATTTTCGACAGAAAATCTAAACACATTATGATGAATAAACTTGTTGCAGAATTTATTGGAACGGCCTGGTTAGTATTAGGTGGCTGTGGAAGTGCAGTTTTAGCAGCGGCTTACCCCGAACTTGGTATCGGCTTTGCGGGTGTCGCTTTGGCTTTCGGCCTAACGGTAGTCACCATGGCCTATGCCATTGGCCATATTTCGGGTTGTCACCTCAATCCGGCAGTCTCTATCGGTCTCTGGACGGGGGGACGCTTCTCTAGCAAAGACTTATTACCCTACATCGGGGCTCAGATACTGGGGGGTATTACTGGCGCAGCTATTCTATATTTGATTGCCAGTGGAAAGGCGGGCTTTGAAATGGGCGGTTTCGCAGCCAACGGTTATGCTGAGCATTCGCCCGGAGGTTACGGAATGACGGCAGCACTAGTCACTGAAATTGTGATGACCTTCATGTTTTTGATCATCATTTTGGGAGTGACGCACTCCAAAGCACCAGCAGGTTTTGCCGGGCTTGCTATCGGTTTGGGTCTAACCTTAATTCACCTGATTAGTATTCCCGTAACGAATACCTCGGTCAACCCTGCCCGAAGTACCAGCCAGGCAATTTTTCAGGGCGATTGGGCGCTGGGCCAATTGTGGCTCTTTTGGGTAGCTCCGATAGTTGGGGCCATTCTGGCTGGAATCGTGTATAAGGTGATGTCGCCAGAGGATTAAAGATGCAGTTCGGCATACACCTGCGGAAGTACTGAAAACAATAAGAGGAGATCTCTGCTTTTGTACTTCCGCAGGTCCTGCCCTACTTCTTAATTTAAAAGAAATGTGGGCTGAAGTGGCGGTCTAAGAGGAAGATTTCAATGCGTAGACGAAGGTCGTTGGGGCAGAAGCTAGGAAAAGAGTTGGTTCGCCAAGGTTTCCAGGATGGCAATTTCCTAGGGTTTTGACAAAAATCTCCGATAGTTTGGCAGGAATCTCCGAGCCTTAGACGAATACATCCGAGAACTTCATGGTAAGCAGCTGGAGCTTTGTCCTATGCAAAGTTTCAACTCCAAAAAAACCATGAAAAACTATCTAGTTATACTCTTGATGGGGCTGTCTGCGATGGCCCTTTTTGCCCAGCCCGTTAGTGTAAAGGGCTTGGTGCTCGATGAGGCAGAGCAACCTTTGTCCTTCGCTAACGTCCTTCTGTTAGATGCCATGGACAGTAGCTTAGTAAAAGGAACGATTACCGAGACAGATGGTAGTTATCGAATAGAAGAAATTGCGCCTGCAAACTATCTCATGCAGATCGTGATGATCGGTTATACGTCTAGCTATCAACCTTTAAATCTCGCTAGTGTGAGTGGCGAAGCATTGCAACCAATTATTCGCTTAAAGACGGATGCAAATCTGTTGGAGGAGATTGTTGTCAAGGCGCAAAAACCGCTTTTCGAGCAGCGAATTGATCGGCTGGTTGTCAACGTGCAACAGTCCGTTACTTCAGCAGGAGGTACGGCTTTTGACGTTTTATCGCGCTCTCCAGGAGTACGCATTGATGGAATTAGTAATCAGATTAGTTTGGATGGTAACCAAGGAGTATTGGTTGAAATTAACGGGAAACGTTCCCGCTTGAACGGAGCTGCGCTATTGCAGCTATTACAATCGATGCCGGCCAGCAATATTGAAAAAATTGAGTTGATCAATACTCCCCCGGCTTCTTATGATGCCGATGGCGTGGGCGGGATTATCAACATCGTATTGGTTAAGAACCTGGAAGAAGGGCTCAATGGGAATTTTAGTGTCCATGCTGGCTACGGTCAACGGGCTAAGTTTGGGGGCGCGCTTGACTTGAACTTCCGCAGGTCTAATTGGAACATCTTCGCCGATTTCGCCTCCAACTTTAATTATTTACAGCACGACGTTACGATTGAAAAAACGATAGCCGTTGGCGGTGATCAATTGGCAACTAATACCCTTAGCGACCGGCCTGCTCACCGGCATTTACAACGCGCTCGCCTGGGGGTAGACTACGAAATTGGTGAAAAAACTACCCTAGGGGTACTACTTTCCGCTTACGTTAATGGCTGGGATATGGATGCTAGTACCATTAGTACTACTGCCCGCAATGGTCTATTAGAACAGAGGTCAGATTTAAGTAGCCAGGAACAAAACAACTGGGAACATTGGATGACCAATGTGAACTTCCGACACACCTTCCCTAGTCAGCTGCGACTTTCGGCTGATTATGATTACCTCTACTATTTCAATACCAACCCCGCTGATTACCAAGACCGCATTTCCGATGATGAAGGTGCATTACTCCAAACACAGACATTTTTTTCCCGCAAGGAGAACCCGATCAATTTCCACGTCTTCAAAACTGATTTTGTACAACCTCTACAGGAGGGTTGGAACCTAGAGTTTGGTGCTAAAGGCGCCTTATCGGATTTGACGAATGACAACCAAGTCGCAGATGTATTTGATGATCAGTTTATTGAGCGCCCGGCGTATACCAATGTGATCCATATGGATGAGCGGATATATGCCACCTACCTGAGTATGGATTTTCAGCTGAGTGAAGCCACTTCCGCTAAAGCGGGAGTACGCTACGAATACACGGATATTCAATTGAACAGTGGAGAAGAAATTTTAACCAGTCGGGAGTATGGTCGCTTCTTTCCAACGCTCTATTTGTCGCATAACTTAGATGACAACAACTCCTTCCAACTTAGCTACAGCGAACGTATCCAACGCCCTACTCTCGGTGCTTTGGCTCCGGCATTTTTCTTCTTTTCGCCTACCAATTTGACGACTGGCAACCCCAGTATTCGGGAGGCCATTAGCCGTAATTTCCGAGCGTCACTCCGGCATAAAACCGTAATGCTAAATCTTATTTATTCGGATGAGGATCAGCCCATGTTTTGGGGGCAGTTGGATGTTGTCCCCGAAGAAAATCTGACGGTTATCCGCCCAGAGAATATGCAGGATGCCCAGCAACTTGCATTGTTTTTGAGTCTGCCAGTAAATATTACTCCTTGGTGGGAGAGTCGTTGCGAAGGAGGGATTGCTTATCAGTGGCAGAATCCGATATTCGAAGGGGAACTGGTACAACAACGAAATGTTTTCGCGGGAATTAATACCACCCAGACGTTCAAGTTTTCAGAAGCTTGGGTAGCTGAGCTTGATGGTTTTTTCCAAACGCCCTGGGATACTGGGTTGGCTAGGCGGCCAATCCGGTATAGTTTCAATTTGGGTGTCCGTTGGAGGTTTGAAGACGGAAGTAGCTTCAATTTGAATGTGAGTGATGTGTTTAATCTAGGTTCATTTTTTGAGAACAACTATGATTTTTCAGAACTGAACCTAGTGCATCGCCAACGCTACGATCAAGAGGGGAATATTTTTAGAATATCCCTTTCAAAGCCTTTTGGAAATAAACGGGTTAAGCAAAAAGAGCAACGTAATAGCGCTTCTTCGGATGAACGAAATCGCGTGCAATAGGCAAAAGATGTTACGAAAGAATTTTTTACACTATTTGAGTTTTGGCATTGTCACCTTTGCATGGGTGACGATGCTTTTTAGTGTAAGTGGCTCCTTATTTGCACAGCACGTTTACTTCCACGATGAAGCGATGGATTTTATCGAGCTACCCAATAATATTGAGGGCAACGAAGTACAGGATATTCACCAAGATCAAGATGGGTATATGTGGTTTGCCTCTAAGGCAGGCTTGGTGCGTTATAACGGACGGAATTATGAGGTGTATGATCACCGTCAGGGAGATAGTACTTCTATTTCCAGCAATGAAGTAGAAGTTATTTTTGAGTCTCGCTCTGGCGACTTTTGGATAGGTACCTGGGGAGGTGGCCTGAATAAAATGGATCGTTCCTCTGGTACCTTTACCCGCTACCAGGCCCCAGAAAATGGTGAGAGTGGACTCAGTAACGATTTCGTAGCAGATATTGTCGAAGATGCCGACGGTTACCTCTGGATTGCTACACGTAATGGTCTTAATCGTTTGGATCCGCAGACTGAGCGGTTCCGGCATTTTTTTCCACGTGAAGGAGATGAACAAAGCCTGAGTCATTATGAAGTTCGTTGCCTTTATGTAGATAGCCGAAACACGCTATGGGTAGGTACGGGCTATCCTTGGGCAGAGGATGATTTAGGCGGTCTCAATCGCTACCATCCCAGCACTGAGCGGTTTACCCGTTATCTACATAGTGCTGATGACCCTAACAGTATCACGAATAATAAAGTAACGGCGATCTATGAGGATGAGCACCAGAGTTTTTGGGTAGGAACAGTGAATAACGGATTGCATCGTTTGAACCGAGGAAGTGGTAGTTTCGAATACTTACATGATCTATCCACTTTTAACATTGAATTAGAGGCTGCTCATATTCGAAGCATTTTTCCAGGAGATGAGGGATCTTTATGGCTACTTAGCTACGGGTGTGGCTTAAAAAACTTCGACCCTAAGACAGGAGAATTACGGTCTGTTGTATACCGAACAGATTCTAAAAATCGCACTTTTTTCCCGCTTAACTATGCTTGGGAACTCTATCTATCTAGAGATGGAACCTTATGGTTTTGCACGGGAGATGTTGGCGAAAAAGTGCTTAAGTCTAACAATATCCTACCTCATAACGGGATGGTGTATATGACTGATGATGTCTTAGCTATTGAGATGGATTCTATTTCGGGGCAAGTCTGGGTCGGACGAAGAGCTAATGGATTGCGGGGTAGCAATTGGAAAGAGAACCATCCGGGTTTTACCTGGCTAGATAATCCTCAGGAACCTGAATTGGGAAACTGGTCGGTGGCTCCTTCAAGGGAAGACAATTTCCAAACTTTTAATAATATCTCAGTTTTACTTCCCGACGAAGCAGGCATTGTCTGGTTTGGAAAGAATGAGTTGGCGGAAGGATTATACCGACTCGATCCGCAGGAAAGGCAGCTGGAAAATTTCCGTTACGATCCTGCTGATGAAAACAGCCTAAGTGGTGACTTGATTCTGGATATAAGCGAAGATCCAGATGGAGAGCATATTTGGATTTGTACGGAAGATGGAGGTTTACATCGTATGCACAAGCAGAGCCGGACCATTGAACGGATAAATGCTAATCTCCACCCCAATTGTCCGTTAAACCCAGAGTTATTGTTTTTTAGCGAAGCGGCTACTTTTTGGCTAGCCAGTATAGAGGAAGGTCGAAAGGTTCAAATAACGGAGTTTGATTATGCTAGTCGGACGTTTACCAAGCGGCTGCTTTTGGAAATGCCGGAGGCAGATAATAGCATAAGTATTGTTGGATTAAAGGAAAGCTGGGCAGGCGATTTATGGTTAGCCACTGATTTGCATCTATTTCAAATAAAGCCGGATGGTGAATGGGAAAGTTATCCTCTCCCACAAGAAGTAGGTTTGGCGCGGTCATTTTTATTCGATAGACAACAAAATATCTGGCTAGCCACTACGAAAGGAATTGTGGTCTTTAATCATGAAGCTGAAGACTTTCAACTTATTTCGGAAGCTTATCAATTGGATGCAATGCCCTTTCAAAAAAGAGCAGCGACCTACTATGCTAATAATGAAATGTTTTTCTGTGGACGGGGAGGTAGTGTATTTGTAAACAGCGTTACGGTAGATCGTTACTACAACAACCGTAACCGGACCCAAGCAATTGCTTCAGAGCAAATACAACTAGCTTCTTTTTTACTGAATGGGGTCGAAATAGAGCATGGCGCTTTGTCAGCGGACAGCATAGCCCGGAGCCGGCAAATTAATTTGACCCATGAACAAAATAATTTTTCCCTGGAATTAGCGCTCTTAGACTTTTATGATTCCGAGCATAACCGTTTTGAGTATTATCTGGAAGGCTATGACAATTATTGGCGGCAATCAGGGGATAAAAATACAGCCTACTATTCTCAGATACCTCCAGGAGATTACAGCTTGCGTATTAGGGGCTATAATGCCATGGGAATCTCAGGGGAAGCCGTTCCACTCCGTATAGCTATTAGTCCTCCTTGGTGGCAAAGTTGGTGGGCATATACTATCTACCTGCTGCTGACAGTCTCACTGGTTTATATGCTCTATCGTGTTCAGCTTGGTCGTCAAATTGCGCAGTCGGAAACCCAACGCCTGCAGGAACTAGATGTCGCGAAGTCACAATTGTATACGAACATAACGCATGAGTTTCGAACGCCGCTTACGGTTATTCTAGGCATGGCCAAACAGCTGGAAGGTCGCCTAGCTGAGCCACAAAACCTGATGGTAGAAATGATTGACCGCAATGGACAAAACCTGCTTAACCTGGTCAATCAAATGTTAGATCTGGCGAAGCTGGAATCCGGTCAACTAAGCCTTCAGTTACAGCAAAGTGATATCATCACTTACCTGAAATATTTGGTTGAATCCTTTCATTCTTTTGCAGAAAGTCGGGAAGTTAAGATTCACTTCTTGTCGGATTTGGAAACCCAAAAAATGGACTTTGATCCCGGCAAAATCCAGCAGATTATGTCTAACCTGCTTTCCAACGCAGTCAAGTTTACCCCTAGTGGAGGAGATATTTACATAAGTGTAGAACCCCTCAAAGAGCAGCAGCAGTTGTCCATAAAAGTCAAGGATACGGGTATTGGGATTGCACCGGACCGCCTCCCTTACATATTCCAGCGTTTTTATCAAGCTGATGACAGCTACACTCGGGAATTTCCCGGTACGGGTATTGGCTTGGCTTTGGTGGCCGAACTCATGAAACTAATGAACGGTGTAATTAGTGTCCGTTCCGATCTTGGAAAAGGGACTGAGATCAGCCTGATTTTACCGATTTCTCAGCAAGCCGAACAAAGCTTTGATTTTTCTTATTTCCATGAAGCTAAGCTACAGTTCTATCGCGAAGGAGTAGCTCCCGAGGAAGAGGCTATTATCTCCACATTAGAAGGGGGACAAAAGCCCAAGCTGCTGGTTGTAGAAGATAACTTTGATGTACGTGCCTACATCCGGGCTTGCCTCTCTGACCGCTTCCATTTATTGACCGCTGAAAACGGTCAACGTGGGGTGGAGAAGGCGATCCAGCATATACCAGATTTCATTATTAGTGATGTGATGATGCCACTAAAAGATGGATATAGCCTAGTGAAGGAACTGAAGGCTGACCACCGAACCAGTCACATTCCCATTATCCTGCTTACAGCAAAGGCCGACATTGATTCCAAGCTTGAAGGTTTAGAACAGGGCGCTGATGCTTATCTCGCTAAACCTTTCAACCCCAAAGAACTATTGATTCGCATCAATAAACTGATCGAACTACGACACCAACTACAGGTCTATTACCTAGAACAAACCAATAGTCAAATAGCGGAGCCTACAACACCTATGGAATTGGAAAATGCCTTTGTACAGGAGGTCAGTCAAATAATTACAGAGCACCTTGATGATGCGGCCTTGGATGTACAGCTTATTTGTAAAAAAATGGCCATGAGTCATTCCCAATTGCACCGTAAATTGTCAGCGCTTACTGGCTTGTCGACGAATAAATTCATCCGTCACATCCGTTTGACCAAGGCAAAAAAAATGCTGCGTAACCCAAAGCATAGTATTACTGCGGTTGCCTATGAAACGGGCTATCGTGATCCCAGCTATTTTGGGCGTATATTCAAACAAGAAACCGGAAAAACACCGGCCGAATGGCGTAGGGAAGTTGCTTGATTTGTTATGATTAGCCAACCCAAGCGTAAGCTGGTATTTACCAAAGTTGCATTTTCAATAATCCGGGCTATTTTGTGGATTAACGCCAAGTAAGGCCAGTTTTACCTTTACCCATTATAATCAGTCCTTCTATGAGTCTCCGTTTTTATTTTAAGCGCAGCCTGTGGCTTAGCTTAACTTTCCTATGTAGCGGCTCCCTGTTTTCCCAGAGCTTGTTGCAAATGGCCTTCCAACTAGATACTCTATACGATCGACTAGGCGATACAACCAGTGCTACAGCCGGTGATTTTTTCCAGGTACTTAAGGGACTTTATGGACAAGACGGGGAACTGGATGCCTACAGTATCAGCCAGGATTTTGGCGACAACAATTATTTAGCTGACGAAGTAGAGCTGGCTTTTGGGCGTCTCAACCTTGATCAGGATGGAAGAGCGGAGGAGTTGCGGGAATTACAAGAGGATAAACTGCGGATCTTCCGAGGAGCACTGCAACAAGCTAAAAGAACCTGTGAATTCCCAATTGCCATGGCTGAGGGAGAAAACAAAAACTGTGTTATTCGAGCCGAGATTGCGCAGTTTGAGGCCCAGCCTTCACTCATCTTGTTGCAAGAAATCCGTGGAAAAACCCTGGATGAGAAACTAAGAGATAATCTCAAGGATTTGGTCCTGGAAGTGATCCGGATAGACCAGCAAATCAATGAGCTAAACGCCAGTACCGAGGAGACCATATTGCGTTTAAGTGCCGGAGCCAATAGCGGCTTATCTTTCAATTCTAATACGGCTAACCTTCAGGCTTTGGCGCCGATAGTAGTACAGGCTGGGGGCGGTGGTTCTTTTCAGAGTAACCTGTTGGATGGAGCCTCGAAGTGGATCGCAGAAAGGATGCGGGAAGAATTAAGCATCGCCTTTTTCGACCGGTTTAAACGCTGGGTAGGCGGTCAGAATATTTACATACTTTTTCCGAATACTTTTGATGCGCTTGGGTCATCCGCGATGACGGATTACTCGTTGATGATTGAAATCCTCAAGACAGCCTTTGAAGAAGACCTGAGTACACTGCCTTTCAGCTTGACGAGCTATCTAAGGGCCGAGCTCAATGAGAGCGCTATGGTTACTCAAACAAACGATGAAGTCGCGTTAGCTTTTACAAGTGTCCAGAATCGATTGATACGGCAGGAAGCTGCGCAGCGGGATTTAGTATTGATGCGTCAGCAATTATCGCAATATGATGATTTGCTTGACGAAAGCAGCTCACGGGAAGTTCAAATGCTTAGTGCTAAATCTGGGGTGTACGAACATTTAGCAGATACTTACTATCCTGCCCTTTATGATTCAGCGACCACGACCTATGAACGAATAGCTCAAAGTGCGCAACAGCGACAGCAGCTTATGCGCTATGTTATGTTTGCCATTTCTGCCATTGAACACCTTGGCCAGGGCCAGCACCCCACGCAATTGCTCAGTTTTCTTAATGAGCAAATTGACGAATTATTTCCCCAGGCAGATAATATTAAACCGGCCCTGCTTATCATTGACGTGATTTCCCGTTCGCTGATGTCGACGGACCAAACTGACAATACAGTATGGGTTACGGGCGATGAACTGCGACGCTTGAGTGAGGATCCTCAACTGCGGAAATTCTATTTTGGGTTAGTTTACCAAGAGGTGAAGCAGGCCCTGCGCCGGCGCCGAAATACCATTGAAACGCAGAAAGAAGAAATCGTTGCTAATACTATTTTGCAAGGTGTTGGTGGGCGAGTGGCCAACGAATACATGGTCAATATTCTTTCATTTGTAGAGAGTGCGATGGTGCAGCGAAGTATGTCCTTCCTGATTGAGCAAGAAAGGTGGACTACTGATAGCATTACTGCTTATGTAAATGCGAACTACAGTGGCAATACCGCTCAGGAAAAGCGAGCAGTTAACTCTGCCCTCAATCAATTGCACCGGGCTGTTTTAGCGGATGATCGTCTGAATAATCTATTTGATTTTGATGAATGGGCAGAAATTGACTATGCACTCGACTCTAGACTGGCTCCATTAATCGAACGCGTAAGAACGGTATACGAAACCTACAAGGTACCGGATCTGGAAGTTGATATTTCCGCAATCGTTAGTGGATTTAATAACTATAATCCTAGTGATTATCCTGAGGATACTAGTCCCTACGATCGTTACGAAAGTGCTTTTGCCTGGTGGAGGGGATATTCTTCAATTCCAGAGGAGAATGAGGAAGCTTTCACAGAAATCTACGCAGCTTATACCGAGGTATACGAAGCAGCTGCGGATCGCCAGCTCTTTTTTCTACCCATCGAAGCGCGCTTGGCCGAGCTACAAAATCAAACGCGTGAGACCTTTTATGAAAATGTAGCTAAAGCTGATAGCACGGAGATTATTCGCTCTTACGAGCGTAATTATCCGCAATTGCAACGACTTAACGTACGCCTTAACCAATTGGATAATCAACAGCAATTTGTAGATAACCTACTGCTGAATAATAGTTTCAGCTTTGGTAATTTGATTAATGACTTCGTACAGTTTGCGGATCGTATCGATCAGATTCAACTACAGTTTCAGGAGTTACAGGCCAATGGGAATGACCGCCTGGGGCAGCCGGAATTTATTTTCTTCCTGAAGAACTCCCTGGATATTCTCCCGCAAATTTTTGCTATCGCGTTGCCCGAAGATGATCAGGCTACGCTTAGTTCTATTTTAGATTTGACCGACCGGGCCCTGGATGCCTATACTGCGGTAATAGAAGAAGACTACGATGCCATTGTGATGAATGTCGTAGCGATTGCTGGAAGCCTGATTGATGGCTCGTACGATGAACGCGTGCAAACTGCTCTTTCAAATAATGATCAAAGCTTGGTGACGAGCTTGACAGATTTGCAGGATCAAAGCAGTCAAAAACTACGGGAAGTATTCCGCTACGGGGCCTTTTTAGCCGCCGTAGTGGAAAGTGAAAGCTCAGACGATATTAAGAATGCGATTCGGGCGATAGCCCTTCCGTCTGGCAGTTATAGTATCAAGCGACGCTCTTTCAGTAATATCAGCCTTAATGCCTATCCTGGCCTGACGGGAGGGATGGAGCTGGCCCGTAATAGCACTGGACAGGAATGGGCGCCCAACTTTGGTTTTACGGCACCTATAGGTTTAGCTTTTAGCTGGGGCTATAAATCTAAGTTTAATCGTGAGCGCTATGATGCCGAAGAGAATGGGATATACACTAATATGGGGTATCGGAATCGAGTGGATCGTTCGCCACGTTTTGGGGATGATCAGTTACTGAACGGCGCTTCGGGTAGCTTGTTCTTCCCGTTGATCGACCTGGGGGCTCTGGTGTTATTTCGTCTGGGAAACAGCGATGATCCCTTGCCAACGGATGTCGGCTTTCAGCAGGTTTTTTCCCCAGGAGTGATGTATACCCACGGTTTTGCGGACCTCCCCCTTTCGCTGATGGGGGGGATGCAGATCAGCCCCTCTCTGCGAACGATAAACGACGAGCAGGCCAACTCTTTCCGCTTCAATTTTTCTTTAGTGGTAGACCTGCCGATGGCCAATTTCCATACCCGCTCTGATTTACGGCCCCGATAAATATTTTTACTGTTTATTAGTACTTCCGCAGGTCTAACCCTGCTGTAGTATTAAAGACCGTACTGAATATTCTCTTCTCTAGGCTGTTTGCTTGATGTGGGCAAAGACCTCCTGAATAGTGGGGAATATTTTTGCTTCCGCCACCAAATCGGGAACGATATCAATAGAACGCAATTGGTCGAGGGGCTGTGCCTGAATGCCCGTAAATAGCACTTCGATTCCCCGAGCTTCGACATCTAATATGGCATCTTCCAGTGCATAAAGTCCGGACTGATCGATGTAGGGAACTCGCTCCATACGAATGATGAGTGTACTTATGTCAGGAGAGATGTTTTTGATAGTCTCTTTGAAATGGGCCGTAAATCCAAAAAAGAGTGGCCCGTACAAGTGCTTAATGAAGATTTTGTCTTTATACTGCTCGTAGAGTTCTAATTCATCTTGCCAGGGTTTTTCGCCGTCGAAACCTGCGAGGGTACCTACTTGCAAGCCTGTCTCAGTAAGATCACTGGCTTTCTTCATAAAGAGCAGTGAGGCTAGTGCTAACCCAATACCCACCGCTTGGATAAGACTACCAAAAGTGGTGATCAATAAAACGGTTACCAATACGATCGCATCGGCTCGAGGCACGTGTAGCAAATGCTTGAGTCCCTTGGTGTCTACAATTTTAAAACCAATGGGGATCAGGAGTCCCGCCAATACGGATAATGGAATGTAAGCGGCCAGCGTACCTAAGCCCAAGAGTACTGCTAGCAAAAACAGGCCGTGAATAGTACCGGATAAGCGGGTTCTACCGCCAGAATTGATATTTACTACGGTTCCTTTGGTTGCTCCGGCACCGGGTATTCCTCCAAAAATGGCAGCTACCATATTGCCAATCCCCTGTCCAATTAACTCCCGATTACTATTGTGCTTGGTCTTGGTCATATTGTCTGCTATGACCGAAGTCAAGAGCGAGTCAATGGAGCCGAGAACTGCCAGCACAACCGCGTATTCTAAAATTAAACTGAAGGCAGCAGGATCTACCGCCAGCATACCTGAAAACTGTAGTGCTGGAAGGCCAGAGGGAATCTCGCCAATAATGGGAACTTCCCAGCCACTGAAGTAACCAGCCAGAGAAGCCACGATCAAAGCGACCAGCGCGCTGGGAATAGCTTTGGTAATCAAGGGGAATACGTAATAGATAAGTACAGTAAGTAGCCCCAGAAGAAGTGCTTGAACATTGAGCTCAGTGAAAAGGCGCGGCAAATCCTGAATGACGGCAATGGTGGACTTCGGAGAGGATAGACCGGCAAAGGGAAAGAGCTGGAGCAGCACAATGATGAGCCCTACACCACTCATAAAGCCAGAGACCACCGGGTAGGGGAAGTATTTGATATAACCAGCGATATTGAGCAAGCCGAAGACTATTTGCAGTACGCCTCCAAGCAGGAAGGTCAGCAAAATGATGCCCATGGCACTTTCTAAGCTACCCGTCAGCTCGATAGCAGCGGCAACCAGGGTAGCGGCCACTACGGTCATAGGCCCAGTAGGGCCGCTTGCTTGAGTGGCGGTGCCACCAAAAATAGCGGCGAAAATACCGACGCCAATTGCTCCGTAAAGTCCGGCAGCGGCTCCCATGCCGGATTGGACGCCGAAGGCCAGTGCCAAGGGTAAGGCTACTACACCGGCTACTAGGCCGCCGGTGAAGTCACCTTTTAGGTATTTACTATCGTACATAGTGGGCTGTTCAATTGGATGTCATTTCTTTGTTCAGCGAACAAAAATTGACCGCGAAAGTTAGCTTGAAAGTATGGGTTGGAGTTGAACTACTCAAAAAAAACACACTTAACAATAAGCTTACGCTCTTTGAGTATTCAAATCCGCTTTTTCTCTACTCATGATTAGTCTAAAGAGCACCAATTATGCCCCCCTTTAAATTAAAGTTTACAGACCTTCAAGAACGACGCTTTCAGGTGGGATATTGAAGTAATCAACCGGAGTTTCGGGTTTGAAAGTAAGGTCTGATACTTCAGTAAAAGTAACTTGCTCTTCATCAGGTCCCGCTGCTGTCCACATATAGGTGCGAAAAGAAATAGGGAATTTGATAGATCCGACTAATTGCTCTCCATCAAATGACATGAGCTTTTCCTGAGAATGTCCGCCATCGGGGAAATAGCCAGCATAGCTGACAATGTATCGAATAGCTGCTAGGCGGCCGGTATCTGGTTCCAGATAGAGTACATAATAATCATCTGGAGCATCACCAATGTTTTCACCAAAGGTCACCCGAACACTGTGGTAAGTTTTTTCTTCCCAGATTATATCTGCCTCCTTTTGTAGGCTTACTCCAGGATCAGCGAAAACGAAAGGCATACCTACAAAGTAGTAGGGAGTTAAAGACCAGAAACGGACATCATAAGGAATCGTAGCATCTGCTGGGAAGTACCAAGCCTTTTCTCCGTCCCAGCCAAACTCCTGCTTGGTAGCACCTCTTCTTTGGTGGCGGGTACGAGAAGTCCAGTAATCAGCTGTTTCATAGGTGTCACGTGCTGTCCCTGTCCCAGGCTTTGGTTGATAATTAAAGCGGAAAAACAAAGGTCCCTGGCTCCACCATTTTTCAAGACCGCCATGGTGCTGGATGGATAGCCAGACCAGTTGTCCGGCTTCCGTTTGGTTTAAGCGCTCACGCGCTTCGGCAATTCGTTGATCGATAGGTGAGAGTTTAGCGGTATCGGTTTGTATCGCTGTCTTTATTGCCGGAGCTGACTTGTCGCAAGCATAGAAAAAGATCAGGCATAGGGCAACTAGTGAAAATCGGGATAGCATTGAATGGTTCATTAATACAAGTATTTGTAAGGCTACAACTAAGCCTACAACACAGTTGCTAATGATTGGTCAAAATGTCGGTACGCAACAGCAAGGGTGTACATGAATAAAAAGCCCCACCGAGCAGCTGTCCAGCGGGGCTTTTCATGAATAGCCAATAACTTCATTTAGCTATGGCAAGTGGTGCTTAGTGCGCGACTACAAAGCGTTGCGTTACCCGTTCCTCACCGCTTAGGATATGGATCAGGTAAGTACCCGAAGGCAGTTGACTGACGTCCAATTGCTGGCGTTGCACGCCTGCGGCGGTATTCCACTGTTGTTGCTGTACCAGCTTACCGGTCATATCGGTAACGTAGACATTGACCTTTGCTTCCAATTCCCGGTTGAAGTTGAAGTTAACGTTCAACTGATCCTGGGTAGGATTAGGGAAGAGGGTCAGCTCATCAATGCTAGGCATATCCGCAGCTTCATCAGCTAGTCTTACTAGTTCATCCGTTTGGCGAGTAGCGTTGAAGCAACCGCTGATGTTGACATCGTCGATGTAAACCTGATCGGCATTGGCTGAAGCGTCACAACGGAAGCGTAAGCGCGTATTGCTGGTAAAGGTACCCGTGATGGTTACGGATTCAAACTCACGAGAATTGTTGACGAAATCAATATTGCGCACCCAGGTTTCAACCGTAGTGTAGCTAGAACCACCATTGGTAGAAACTTGTAACCAGAAGTCTTCCCCATTCTCCATGCTATTGGCGATGTAAGTGAAGTCGACGGTCACTTCTTCGTAGCCGCTCAAGTTGAGGTTGTCCGTCGTCATGACGGAAGAAGAAGTATTGTCGCGCAGGCGGATACTGTAGGTTGGGCTATTAGCGTAAGTGGTATTGGATAATCGGCGGGAGTCAGATCCACCATCGTTCCAGATACCCCAGCCGCTGTCGAAGTTTTCGAAGTCGATTTGCTGAGTCGTGCAACCGCCACCAGTACAGCCGGTGGTGGTGAAGACGAAGGAACTACTCCAGGCGCTGGTAGCACCGGTACAGTTAGACTGTACCTGGAACTCGTAATCGGTACAAGCAGTCAGGCCCGTGTAGTTGACGGGAGAGCCCAGGTTGGCGCCGCTTGTCCAGGCTGCCGTTCCGACTTGGCGTGCGCGGATATTGTAGTCGTTAGCACCCGCAGCAGCGTTCCAGCTTAGAGAAGCTGAGATGTCGGTCGGAGCGGCATCGAGGCCAGCAGGCGTATTACAAGTTACGGGACAAGCAGGGCAGTCAGGGCCGCCACAGTCTATACCCGTTTCGCTTCCATTTTGAACGCCATCGTCACAAGTGGGCGCTGGGCCGCCTCCGATACAGAAGTTGGTTGTTTCACTGCTCCCGAAGTTGCCGCCACTAGCTACAGATGAGCCATTGACGCTGACGTTGTAGCTACCATTACCGTAGGCACAGCAAATACCGTCGCCATAAGAGTCATTGATGCGGAAATCGTAACAACCGTCGTCCAGACACTCTGTGATGGTCAGTGTAGAACCATCAGGCTGGCTGCCATAAGGGCCACCAGAAGCTACGGTAGCACCACCGGCGTTGGTGATGGTCCAGGTAGTTTCTTCTGGGTAGTTATCGAAGTTGATCGTGATGACTACATCCGTACAGGTCTGAGGAGGACAAGCGGGGCAATCGGGGCCACCACAGTCTACACCCGTTTCATTACCGTTTTGGATTCCGTCGGTACAAGTAGGCGTAGCGGGAGTACCACAAGCCGGAGAACTAAGGAGGCTTTCACGGAAGCCGCCGGGCTCAAAGAGCGCTCGCATACGTGCTTTCTGACCTGCAGTGTAGAGATTCATACAGCCGTCGTCGGAGTAGTCCATGTAGTTCTGGAACATGTCTGGCTGATCGCCGGCACCATCATTACAGCTATTGGAACCGGGGAAAGAACAAGGACTGCCGGTATAGTTAGGGCCGCCAGCAGTAGGCGTATCGCCTACGAAGTCATCGGCGTTACAGTTACCGTCGCCCCAGATGTGGCGCAGGTTCAGCCAGTGGCCTACTTCATGGGTAGCAGTACGACCCAGGTTAAAAGGAGCCTGAGCAGAACCGAAGCGTCCCGTGTAACGATAATCGTTAACTACTCCGTCGGTATTTGCAGGACCGCCAGGAAACTGGGCGTAACCCAGGATACCGCCACCTATGTCACAAACCCAGAAGTTGAGGTAATCGCTGGATGGCCAAGCATCTTTACCACCGGAGGAAGCAAACTTTACAGCATCATTGGTGCCGAAGGAAGTCCGGGTAGTGGACGTCCGGGTAATACCATTGGTCGGGTTACCTGCGGGATCAATAGTAGCTAGACAGAATTCGATTTCAACATCGGCAGCTACCCCCAAAAAAGTACTGGGCGTATTAGCGGCATCAGCGTTCAACCTGCGGAAGTCCTCATTCATCACGTCCAGCTGAGATTGCAGCTGAGCGTCGCTGAGGTTTTCAGCGCTGCCATTATAGACTACATGGAAAACGACGGGAATGGTGATGGTACCGTTGACCGCTGAACGGCTGTGGATTACTTCCTGGGTGTGCTGCTCGATGCGATCCATTTTGATGGCCCGCTTGGCGTCTCGCTCCATTTGCATTTCCAGGTGATCCATTGCGCCACAGCTGCGCTGGGCATAAAGCGAGGTGGTGGTAAAGGCAACCATTATGACCAGAATACTGGTCAGACTAAGATTTGTCCTCATGTGAGAAAAAGTATTGAAAAGTGATAGTAATTGATGGTTAGACATTCGAATATTAACCCCAGACATACCACTCCTCATCGGCAATCAGATTGCAGGAAGAGGGGACCTAATAAATGGGCAACTTGGTGAGGAGTTGCCGCTCAGTATGATATGGGGTGTTAATGTTCGTTTGAAGTCGCTTATTCGCGTAAGCGGGAGCATAGGTAAGGAAAAAGTTTGATTTTTTGAAAAAAAGCAGGGTAAAATATGGGTGTGCTATTCACGTATACTTATGGGTTTTTTATGGTGTTTGACCAGGGTTAGCATAGGTTTGGCTAGCGTATGCTACGATTTTTATCGTAATAAACTTGCGGGCGGTCTAAAAACCCCTTATGTTTGCTACGATTAAAATCGTAATAATGGGAAATAAACCCAGAAAATCATCCGATTTACTACAACCAACGGCTTCCGAGCTGGCGATACTACAGCTATTATGGGAGCGAGGCCCTTTGGCGGTAAAGGATATTCACGAGGCATTATCTGCCGAGAAAGAGGTCGTGTATACGACCATTCTAAAAACGATGCAGGTCATGATGGAGCGTGGCTTCTTAGAGCGGGAATCACAGGGCCGCAAGCATATTTATAGCGCGGCGATTGCTCAGGAAGCAACCCAGGGGAAGCTGCTCGACACCTTTGTCAAACGGACCTTTGGCGGATCCAAGCTACAACTGGTGATGAAGGCGCTTGGTGACTCAAGAACCAGTAAAGAAGAGCTGGATGAATTAAAAGCTTACATCCAGGATTTAGAAGGCGATAAAGACTAATCAAATGATAGCGGAACTATTACCCCAAAAATTAGTAGAGGCTTTAGGTTGGACACTTGTGCATAGCCTCTGGCAAGTAGCTCTTTTTGCTTTAGCTGGCGCACTGCTGCTTATTTTTATGCGCAAGTTCTCAGCGCTGGCCCGTTATCGGATGATTGGTATGTTGATGGGACTTTTTGTGTTGACCTCCGTCTACACTTTTTCTCAGGTTTACGGAGCGGCTTCAGCAAAGGAAGTCGTGATCCTTCGGCCCTCGGTAAAAGAGAAGGTTTTGTCGGAGGCTATTGCGGAAGAATCGGCTGCTTTACTTATAGGCGAAGAAGGTGAAGAGGCAGTAGTTGCAACTACTGCCTTAGAGCTTGAGGCAGTAAATCCGCTGACATTGCCACAGCGGATGCGCACCTACTTCGACGATCATTTGCCGTTGATTGTTTCTTTGTGGTTATTGGCAGTCTTTGCCTTGATCTTGCGCTTGCTAGGGCAATTAGCCTACATCCAGCGGATTAAGTCCTATGGAGTAGAGCAGTTTCCTGAGCGTTGGAATGAAGTACTGCGCGATTTGGAGGACCGCCTGGAAATTCGCAGGAAAGTGCAATACCTGCGTTCTCGTCTGCTTGATTCTCCCATGACGGTAGGTTGGTGGAAACCCTATGTTTTATTCCCTTTAGAATTATTGAGTGGACTTTCGGAGGCAGAAGTCAAGTCGATACTCGCTCATGAGTTGGCCCACGTACGCCGGAATGATTACGCTTTTAATCTCTTACAATCCTTACTGGGTATTTTGTATTTCTACCATCCGGGTTCCTGGTGGTTGTCTAAGCGGTTGAGTGAAGAACGTGAGCATTGCTGTGATGATCTGGCTATTGAACTGGGTGCTGATCCGCGTCAATACGCTAAGACAATCATTCGCCTAAAGGAATTACAGATGAGTTCTCTGGCTTTGAGCCAAAATATCACTGGCCCGAAAGGTGAATCTGCATTTAGTGTGCGCATTCTACGTTTATTGCGCTCCCCCTTAGCTGGAGCTAATTATCGGGAGGGTTTCTTGACGGCTATGCTACTGGTCATCGGCCTGGCAACGGCAGTGCAAGCTGCTACCTTTGGAGCAACAACAAGGGGCTTAGAAACTACCGAGTTAAACAATGTTGAAGTAGTTAATTCTGCGGAGGTACAACTCCCCGTATCGGATCAGCAGAACGACCCCGATATTGACTTTGACCTAGATTATTCTGAATCTACCAATACCGAGTTTGCAGCCTCCAGCTTCAGCGACAACAATGCCAATATTCCTAACGAACCTAATACCCCCAACGAGCCTAACGAGCCCAATAGTGAAAAGGACGAACTGGATTTGCTAATTGATGCTATTGCAGGAGGAGAGGTCGATCTAGTGGCGTACTTTATTGAGCGAGGAGTGGATCTTAATCAGGAAAATCAAAGCGGCTGGACGCCCTTAATGGTAGCGGCTTCAGAGAATGAATTGGAGATTACCCAAATGCTGGTCGATGGGGGAGCAGAAATAGACCATATCAATCGCAATGGGATGACCGCCTTAATCGAAGCTGCTGACGAAGGTTCCTATTCGGTTGCTAAATACTTAATTAATCAAGGAGCAGATCTAAACCTAGGGATTAGATACGGACGTAATGCTGTCGTCATGGCCGCTTCGGAGGGCCACCCGGAAATTCTGGAGTTATTACTGGATGCTGGTGCTAAGTTGGAGACTTCTGGTGAGGCTTATCCGGTGCTGCATGCAGCAGCAGAGGAAGGTCAGTATCCAATCATCATTTTGTTATTGGAGCGTGGTATAAACATCAATGCCATAGATAGTGAGGGACGTACAGCCTTGAGCTACGCTGCTGAAGAAAATAAAAATCGAATCATCCGCCTGTTGCTTGACCGTGGAGCGGATCCCTCAATTGTAGATAATCAAGGCATTAGCCCCCGGGTATATGCTGCTGAAGAGAATAATCTACGAGGTATGGAGCTGCTTGCTGCCGCTGGGGCTCCAGCAGATCCACAAGAGTTTTATGCAGCCTTGTCAGAGGGTAATTACGGAATAGTAAATCGGTTGCTGGAGGGCAGCTACGACGCCAACTATCGATTCGAGGGCAATTTCACGCCTTTAATGGTTGCGGCCAATGAGGAAGAATCTGAACTGGTCAGGATACTATTGGAACAAGGCGCCCAGGTTAATGCGGTAGATGATGGAGGCAGGACGGCCATGTACTTTGCCGCTCAGGAAGATAGCAAACAAGTCGTTCGCTATCTTATTAACGCTGGCGCTGATTTAGAGGGGCGCTATACCTATACCGACCAAAGTTTGTTTTCTCAAGAAGCTAACTTGGATTTTGGTAAAGCTTGTTCGGTACTGCAATTAGCCGTTGCTGAGGGATCAGCTGATGTGGTGCGCGAATTGATCCGGGCAGGTGCTAACCCTAATGCGCGGTCTGAACGTAAAAGACTAGAGTTGAATCGCATCTTTTTCCGCGACAACCCAGATGTAGATTGGGATGATGTGGATCTGGATACGACCTGGAGTCGTGATAGTGAATATGTTGACTATCTACTCGTGGAAAAAGGCTGGACTCCTCTGATGGAAGCGGCCTTACGAGGAGAGATGCAGATTGTATTGATGCTGCTGGAGGCCGGTGCTGATCGCGCTGCGGAAACCGATACGGGGATGACTGCCGTAGAGGTCGCACGAATGTTTAACCAGCTGAGAATCATCAACCTTTTGGATTAAGAGAATTCACTTGGGCGGACACGGATTTTTTCTTTTTGATCGACTTAACTTAGTGCTCGGATAGGCATAAATAGCTATCCGGGTAATACGAAGTACATGTTGAATTTATTAGGTTCAAAACTGGGACGACTGCGCTTATTGAGCTGGCTGGAGGGCCTTTCACTGGTGTTGTTGGTCTTTATTGCTGTACCGCTTAAGTATTGGTCAAACAACCCCCATTGGGTAGAGGTGATTGGTCCGATACACGGTGTTTTGTTCTTGCTGTTTATTGTGGCTACTCTTAGTCTGGCCTATGATCGTAATTGGTCATTTAGTGGGTTGACCTGGAAAGTCCTTGCTGCCTCCTTCATTCCTTTTGCTACTTTCTACGTAGATAGACGACTCTTGCAGCCAATGGATCATAAGGACTAATGAAAGGAGGCAGGTCGGCTTATAAGTACCTTTCTTTTATTACCTGGACGTGATGTTGTTCGTGCCCAATCATGATAAAGGCCAACGAACGAACGGAGAACGGATTGCCACTGGCAGTACCTATTTGAATAAACGTTGCTTCGGAAAAGCTGGAGAGCATAGCGTGAGTCGCTGATTTAAGGGCGCGGTATTCGGTGATTAGGTCACTCATTGATCGCCCATTTGCCTGGGAATGGGTATTGAAATCATCCTGATCCATTCCAGGCAGTGCCTCCGTATTTTTTCTAGCAAACCATAGGGCACGGTAGCTAAATACTCGTTCGGTATCAATGAGGTGCTGGAGGATTTCTTTGATCGTCCATTTGCCTTCGGCGTAGGCAAATTCATGTTTATCCGTGGGGAGGTTTTTGAAGAAATCTTCGGTATTCTTAGCACTCTGTTGAAAGACGTCCAACATTGGCCCGGCGGGTACTTTGCTGGTATAAGTACCGTAGTAGGAGTTGTATTCTGAAGTGGGTAGATCTTGAATGGTCATAGTAGGAAGTTTGGGGCTGAATATTAGATAGGTACAATATTACAACAGATCATTCTAGCTGAAGGGGCCAATTAATAAAGAGTGAGTAGTCCGGTGTATAAGCTCAAGATTAATTAGTTCAATTGCCGGATAGGTCGATAAATAGGTGTGAATTGAAGAGCAAGAGTACTATCTTAAACGTATGAAAAAGCTGCTACAAAACTTCTTTACAAATTCGTGGACAGTGACGCTTGTCGGTACGATGCTGGGGGTGTTTGCGGGTATATACGTTAATAGTTATTATGCTGATCGACAACTACAGCAAGGTTATGATCGAGCTATAGATAGGATTCAGGAAGAGCTAGCGAATAACCAAGAGAAGATTCAGACGAATAACGACACTTTGCGCCATTATTACGAGCCGCTCAATTATTTGTTCGACTACCTCAGCGAAGAAGCGGACTTAGTTATGACGAGGGAAGAAATGGGTACTTTTCAAGAACGCTTTCCAGCGATTCTGCAACTAACCGACTCTAGCCAACTGGAGGATGGGTACTATAATTATAACGGAGATTTTGAGATTGATTTCATCAATTTGTTGTCCATTGAATTATCAGACATCGCCTGGCAAACCTTCAAGGCTACATCTTTGTCAGGAGTAACAGCCTTTGATTGCTTGTATCAACTTGAACTTACCTATAAAATACAAGAAAAGACCGTAGAAGAATTTGAGGAGTGGTTGGGAATGTTTGGGGCTATAGGAGGGGGAAGGGAAGAGTTTGAATCATTTTTGAGGAAATGGCATGGTATAATGGGCTATCAGGAAACCCTGCTAAAAATGTATCCGGATACTAAAGCTTGTGAAAACTAGCCATACTGTTGTAGCGAAGCAACCCGGAGGCATGCTAGCTGACTCTTTGGGTAAAATTAAGATGCGCTTTCTTCTTTTTGGAGCCCCTTTGGGACTGGTTGCTACGGGATTAATAGCCCAATAAATAACACTAAATAAGTTTATCGCCAATGGCTTTCTTTACGGCCTCAGCCCGGGAATGGACGTGCAGTTTGCTGTAGATATTTTTGATGTGCGATTTGACGGTATGTGCGCTTAGGAATAGTTGATCGGCAATTGCCCGGTAATGCAGCCCATCACAGAGTAAGCGCAAGATTTCGGTTTCACGCTTGGAAAGTGGCGATGCCTTCAGGCGTTGAAAGGAAGCTACTACCCTCCTGGCTATTTGACTACTCATCGGCGCACCGCCTTGATGAACGTCCTGGATGGAGCGCAATAACTCGGAGGGAGGCGTGTCCTTAGCGAGATAACCCGAGGCCCCCACGCGTAGCGATTGAAAAACGGACTCATCGTCTGCCCGGACCGTTAGCATTAGAAAATCTACATCGGGTAATTGCGGCTTCAATTGTCGCACGGCCTCAATACCATTTTTTCCTGGTAGCTCAATGTCCATTAATACAACCTGAGCGTATAGCTGCGGTAGTTCTTTGATGGCGGACTCCGCATCAATGAAAGTGTGTTTGCAGTAAAAACCAGGCGTACCATTAATGATGAGTGAAAGGCTTTGCCGAATATCATCGTCATCTTCTACAATGGCAACGTGCAGTAATTCCCTAGACATACTTAAATGGTTTATCTGAATAAAGTTAAGGCGCTGCGCTCAGGTAAAAACTCGCCCATATGGGGTAAAATGGTGGATGGTGGTTTACCTCTCCCTACGGTCGAGGGGTTTACTTTCCGCGGGGCGGAAAGGGTTTAGGTCGAGCAACCAGTTGCTCTCCGTTTATGCCTGGCTTGGCTCCGCCGATGCCTTTATTCAACTTGATCTTTAGGTCTACCACGGAGCGACGGCGGAGCCGAGCCTAAACGTGCTGGTAGCTTGCTACCTAACTCAACCCTCGGCGCTCTGCGCCGGGTAAACCCTTTTCGCCTGTGGCGAAAAGTAAACCCTAAAGCTCAAAGCTCAGACTAACCCTAGTACCTTCACCGATTTTGCTTTCAAGTTGCAACTCACCCCCAATCGCTGCTGCTCGCTTAGCCATGTTGCCCAGCCCATAACCTTTAGCTACCGTTTCGGACTCGAAGCCAACTCCATCATCGATAAAGCGGAGGGTGGCGCGTTGAGCCGTTAGCGTGAAATGGAGCTTAGCCTGTCGGGCCTGCGCGTACTTCAGGCAGTTGTGCATCGCTTCTTTGAAGAGCAGCAGCAATTGCTTTTTTTGCTCTGCGGTCAAACTGATCTTTTCCTGTGAGCGATGAATGCCCTGACTATTGAAGGTCGTAGGGCTGTGCTCGAAAAGCTGGTCGCCAAATTGCTGCAGCCGACTTAAGACGCTGAATAAATTATCCTGAGTAGGATCTAAACTCCAGATCAAATCTCGGGTGCCGCTGGAAAGAGCGACGGTTTGTTGTTGGATTTTTTCGAGGAGGTTAGTTACTTCTGGCTGTTCAGCGGCCGTAGCATTAAGGGCAACTCTAGAATCGGGTGCCTGACCAGAAGCCCGCTTGGCTAATTCTAGGTAGAGTGAAATCTTGGTGAGCCGGTGACCTAGTTCATCGTGGAAGTCTTCCGCGTTTTTTTGTCGGATTTGTTCTCGGGCCTCAAAGCGTGCCTTTTGTAGGCGGCTGGCTTCTTGTAGGCGACGAGTACGTAATCGAATGAGACCGTAAATCGCAGCGACAATCAGGCCAGCATAAATCAAATAAGCCCACCAGGACAACCAGGGCGGCGGTAAAACTTTAATCCATAGTTGCCGGCTTTCATTATTCCACTTGCCGTCGTGATTACTGCCTTGTAACTCGAAGCAATACCAACCAGCCGACAGATTGGTGTAGGTCGCCGAATGACGTTGATCTACCTCCACCCAATTAGGGTCAAAACCAAGTAAGCGGTAGCGGTATTGATTCTGCTGAGGACGATTGAAATCAAGAGCAGCGTAGGCGAGTTCGATCACATTATGCCAGTACTGTAGCCGAATCGTATCGGTTACTTGGATGGCCTTGGATAGCACGCCTTGCCCGTCTGCTTGCGGCAACACTTCTTCGTTGAGTATTTTAAGTTGAGTTAGTACTACCGCAGGTCTAAGCGTGTTGTCGGACATCGCCGTGGGCTGGCAATAGCTGAGACCGCCCCCTGTACCGATGTAAACGTTTCCACTTTGCTGATCAAAGTAAGATGCCCGGAAAACCTGACTGCTACTGGCCAGGCCATCATTGGCATCATAAATACGGCGTACTGGTGCTCGGCCAGCGATTGCTGCTTCGGGTTCAAAATGGATGAGCCCATCATTAGTGCCGAGCCAGAGTAAACCCTCAGCATCTTCGGTTATTGATTGGATGACATCGTTGCGAAAACCGTCGGCAATCCCCCAGGACTGGAAACGGACTACCGAATCGGGATGGGACTGCTGGATCAGACTAAGGCCAGAGCGCGTAGCGCACCAAATTCGCTCCTGGCTATCCTTGAAGATCATCGATAGCCGATTGCCACAGAGGCTGCCAGGATCTTTGGGATCATGTTGATAATTGACGAATCGCCCGGTGCCACTGCTGTCTATGCAACGACTTAGGCCTCCTGCTGTCGCTATCCAAGGGTAGCCAAAACGGTCTTGAGTAATGGCATAGCATACTTCGTTGATGATTTGGTTAGCGTCTGCTTGTCCGACGGGAAAAATTTGGAATTGTGGACTACTGGACTGATCCGGATTAAAGTACATTTTGGCAGTCCGGAAATAAGAGGCCACCCAATATTGATGAGGGGCGAACTCATGTAGCTGGTGTACCCAATTGTCTGGTAGGCCATCTTCTACCTTAAAGGATTGAAATCGGGGCTGCTCTAAGTTTTGGCCAGGTGCCAGGTAATTGAGTCCGGAATAAGTAGAGACCCAGATGGCACCCTGACGGTCTTCGTAAAGAGCGGAGATATTGTTGTGAGAAAGACTACCTGATTGACCGACTTGATGGGTGATGTGCTGCCAGTCCCAGTTGCCGGCGGCGAGTTGTTCTGCGCGCAGTAGGTTGAGCCCGTCGCGAGTACCTACCCAGAGGTTGCCATTACGGTCGCGCAGAATAGCTTTAATGATTTCATTACTCAGGCTGTTGGGGCGGTCGGGCCAGTGATATTGGTTGCCAAACTTCCAGGGGTAAGGGGCGGCTTTTTCCAGGCTATTCCCAGTACCTACCCAGAGCACATTGGACCGATCACGGTAGGCAAATTGGATTTTATTGCTGGCGAGGCTATAGCCATCGGTCGCTTGAGGGTCATTGGCGGTATGGTGTACGATGTGGAAACTGTCGGGCTGCTCGGTATCCATGATGAGTTCATTGAGCCCACCCGCCCAGGTACCGATCCATAGCCGGTCGGGCTCGTCGGTGCTGATGGACTGAATGAAGGGGCCACTCAGAGCAGCAGCAGTCGGACCGGTATAGGCGTAGCGTTCGAGTTGGAGGCCGCTGGCCTGTTCGCGGACACGAAATACACCATGATTACTACCCAGATAAAGGCTGCCATCGGCTTGCTCACTAATTTCCCAAAAGCGAGAGACGGGTGGAGCTCCACTATCATCCGCTGGAGGGAGTATTGTTAAAAAGGGCGTTTGATCCTGGCCGCTGTACAGACCGAGACCATTGAAGGTACCCACCCAAATCCTTCCTCGTCGATCCTGATAGAGGTCGAAGACACTGTTATGGGGCAAGCTGGTTGTATCACTTGCTTGGTGGCTAAAGTGTACCAGGTTGCTACCATCAAGATTACTGCGGAATAGGCCTTCGTGGGTGCCCATCCAGAGCTGTTCTTTCTGGTCGATAAGGAGGCTGGTGAGATTACCGTTGGGGCCAGGGATACTGTCGATGGGGAAACGGAGACTACGAATTTGATCGCTTGAAGCTTGGTAGACGGATACACCTGCGGAAGTACAAATCCAAAGATTGTCCCTCGGCCCTTCTACCAGCATTTTGACGATGTTGTTGCTCAAACTCAGACTATCGCCGCTCTGGTGCCGAAAGCTGCGAATTTGATGCCCATCGTAGCGGTAGAGCCCGTCGGTGCTGCCGATCCAAAGGAAGCCTTGCTGGTCTTGCAGAATACAGAGCGCCGTACCGGAGAAATTAAGCTCTGGGGGTAGTCCCCGCTCGAAGCGGTACTGTGCGAAGAGCAGTTGAGGGATAAGGCTGACTAAGCCAAGTAACAGTAATAAACGGGGAAGTGTAAGCACAAAAGAGCAAGATGGGTAGCTAAAGATAAGGAAGCGCTAAAAGCTGAAGAGGGTGAGGTAATGAATACTATCGGACCTTGGGGGTTGAGCGCAAAACTTGGAGCATTCTCAAGAACAAGTTTGAGGATGAACAAAGCTTCGTACAATAAGAAGAACAGTTTAGCGATTTTTAATTATGTTAGTTTTTACTT
Source organism: Bacteroidota bacterium (assembly GCA_039030655.1). Classification (GTDB taxonomy): domain Bacteria; phylum Bacteroidota; class Bacteroidia; order Chitinophagales; family Saprospiraceae; genus Neolewinella. Next base: position 78,741 of record JBCCDS010000017.1, read on the forward strand.
GATTGTCAAGAATGATTTTGAAATAAAAAATATAAGATGAATAGAGTCTTTTTGAGTTGTGCTTTACTACTGGCCTTCATGTTTGTACGAGCTCAAGGCCGTCCAGAATTATCTAATGGAGATGAAATTGTCAATGCCTATCTAGAGGCAATCGGAGGGGTTGAAAACTGGCAGTCCCTGACTAGTACTCGTATGGAGGTTTCCATCTCGCAAATGGGGATGGAAATGCCGGGGGTCATCACTCAGGCTCCTCCCAACAAACAGCGTATTGAAATTAATACCATGGGTAAGCTGGTTGTCCAGGTTTACGATGGTGAAACTGCCTGGATGATAAATCCGTCTATGGGAGCTGCTGAAGCACAGTTGATGCCCGCCGAAATGGCCGAACGATTTTCGCGCCAATCTTACGAGAATGACTTCATCAATTTTGCTGAAAAAGGGTATAGCATCGATTACCTTGGTCAGAAATATGTAGAAGGTGTGAGTTGTTATGAACTAAAGATGACGGATGAGGATGGTATAGTGTCCTTCAGCTATTTTGATTCACAAACCAGCTTACTGATTATGCAGAAAACTTATGTCACTGATGGGCCACAGGCTGGTCAGGAGGTAAAAACCTACTTTAGCGAGTTTGAAGAAATTTCTGGTTTGTGGATACCGACGTTTACGGAGTCAAAAACTGCGGACACTACCCAATTTTCGATTAGGATAAATAAGGTGGAATATAATCTGGAAATAAGCGATAATACTTTTACTTTTCCGGAGGACTAAAGCTGTATCGAGTAAAGGAATCAGGCAGTTTTGGGTTCAAGTCGAAGCTGCCTAATTTTGGAACTAAGAGAAACATTTTAAATCAATAAACAGCTTGGTATTTAAAAAGCGTAAAACAGCTTGGCACTATTTGCTATATGCGTTAGGGGAAATTCTGCTAATCATCATCGGTATACTCATTGCGGTGAAAATAAATGAGAGCGTCAAACAGGCGGAAGTCGCTGAATTGCGCTGTACCTACCTCAACGAACTGCTCTACACTTTTGACTATGACATAGAGGATGTAGAAGGCAATCTTCGAGCTTTGGACAAATGGATCCCTAAAATTCGATCGGTTTTCGATGGGCTCCAATACGATAGTCTAGCAACAGTAGATTCGCTCCACGAGAAGCTAGGCACGGTGGGCAACTTTATCTTTTTTGGGCAGCGTAGTAAAACTAAGATCGAGGAGCTGAAGTTTTCGCCCGTTAATCTGATCGAAAATCGAGATTTGAAGAATCGGATCCTACTTTACGAAGATGATAAAGTTAGTTTCATCCGGCTAATAGAACGAAAGTATGAACTCATCGGGGAAGATTTGCGGCAATATTATGCGCGTAATTTTAGGGGCTTTAGTTACGGCCCGGCGGTGCCGCTGGATATAGAAGTTGTGGCTGAAGATCCCTACTACTTTTCGTTGGTACTGGAGCGTTTACGGATGAACTACAATTTGGAAGATCATTACGAGGCGCTCAATGATGAACAGAAGGCTATCAGGGGGTTAATTCTGGAGGAAATAGAAAAAACGTGTAGGGATTGAGCTGAAAATACGATTATCAAAGTGGCTTAATCCTTTAGCCGTCTTGAACCGTAGGTTTTACCATTTTAAGAAGAGAAAGGATTAAGCTTACCTTAGGCCGAGAATGGATACGTTCAGCATACTTACCGTTATACTTTACGCCATAGGAGCGTTTCAAGGGGTGGTTTTTGGGGTGATATTGCTGCGTAGTACCCGACATAACCGAAGAGCCAATCGATGGTTGGCTATTTTGCTGTTCCTGTTATCGTATCGGCTGATCATTCAGATCATGCGCTTGTTTGGTATTGGGTACTACGACACTTGGTACTACTTCATGCTGGATTTAAGCTGGGCTAATGGAGCGTTGCTGTATTTCTACGTACGGGCATTGCTGAAGCCGGATTTGAACTTATCGCGAAAAGACTGGCTACATTTCTTACCCGTGTTGATTCAAATGTCTTTTAGTCTATTTGTACGACTACAGAACCTGTATTGGGATGGTACGCGGGAGAGTCTTTCTTGGCTGGGTTATTGGGGCTATGTCGTGTGGATGAACTACTGTACGATTTACGTAGTGGCGAGTGTACTGATAGTAGTTTATACGATTAAGGCAGAGCGATTGTTGCACCAACCGATAGCTAGTGGGATAAGTATTGACCCTGGGCAGCTGGCGTGGATAAAAAGAATAGTAAGCGCCTTCAAATGGTTTTTTGCGCTGGTGTTTCTGGTACTGGTGATTGATTTACTGATTTACAATGTGGCCTTGCGGCAGCACTACTGGTACTTCGAACGCTTTTATTACTATCCCTTCTTTGCGGGTATTTCTCTTTTGACCTATTGGGTGGGTATCGAAGGCTTCCGGCGTAAAGACAAGCAAACCGTAATTGAACGTCCGGAAATATCTAATGAGCATTGGGCACAACTGAATAGTATCGGACAGCGACTACAAGCGTTGATGGAGGTCGAAGCTTTGTATAAAGCACCAGACCTTAAGCTGGCACAAGTGGCCGAGCGACTTGAGGTGAAACCTTATTTATTGACGAAATGTCTGCGCGAAATCTTCGGGAGTCGTTTTAGCGATTATATCAATGAGTTACGGGTAGCCGAGGTGCAGCGGCTGCTACGCGAACCAGGTAGCGAGCGTTATACCTTGATGAGTTTAGCAATGGATGCTGGCTTTAACTCTAAGTCTTCCTTTAATCGAGCAGTGAAAAAGCAGCTGGGTATTCTGCCGAGCGAACTAAAGGACCGCGAACAGAGGTAGCAATTTTATAATTGACACATCAAGCGACTGATGAAGAGGTTTCATTTAAAAAATCGACACCTTTTCCGTTGAATTCCCGCCTAGGTTTGCTGCGAATCAAAAACCAAATGATGAATCACTTACTTATTTTTCTCTTCGCACTAGTGTCCTTGAATTGCATGCTGCCTAAGCCTAGCACGAATACGTTGGCCGATCCTGATACCTCTGTCCTGTTGGGGGAATGGCAGTTAGACATGACGCCTGAAAACCCCGATGATAACAACTTTGCAAAAATGGTAATCCGGGAGATTAATAACCAGAGCTTTAAGGGCATCTTTTACCGAGATGGGGTAAGCATACGGGAAGGACGCCTCAACACGCAGCGAGGCATCATTTACGGGGCCTTAGTTTCAGGTGATAACAGTGGTGAATACAACAGTACCTTTTACTATGAAGACGGGGTGTTGTACGGGAGTACGCATGCCATTGGGCGCGACTTCCTGGCAGTTTGGACTGCTACGCGATTGTAGATTTGGCCGATTAGACATGCAACCCTTTAAATTAGTGAGCGTCCTTAATGATATTCACACTAAATACTCCGTAAGATGAAACAACTTCCTCTCCTACTCTCTCTCCTTTTCCTGAGTCTTGGCGTGCTGCAAGCGCAGCGCACGATTGATGCATCCGAAATAATTTCTCGTCTTGATGCGGGGGATGACATTGACCTGAGAGGAGTAACTGTTAATGGCGACCTCAATTTTACCCAGGTTGCGGACCGAGAACGCGACCGCGGCTCGGACTGGGCGGATGGCGAGAACTATCGTTGTCACGTACGCAATCAGGTATCATTCGTAGACTGCACCTTTACGGGGAAAGTACTGGGCTACTTCCGCGAGGAAGAAGAAGGCCGACGCAACCGGAATCGCAACTGGAATAACAATGGCCCGCTATACAATGTGGACTTTCACGAAGGGGTCAGCTTTAGTGGCTGTCAGTTTGCTGGAGACGTCAACTTTAAGTACAGTCGTTTTTACGAAGGGGCTGACTTTCAGGAGTCGGGCTTCGGCGAAAGAGCGCTATTTAAGTACAGCAAGTTCGATAACTCTGCCAACTTTGCGGGGGTAGAAATTGCCGGAGAGTCGGTTTTTAAGTACACGCAGTTTCCGGATGGTGTAGACTTTAGTCAAGCGCGCTTTAATGGTGATGCGACTTTCAAGTATACAAAGTTCCCAGAAGGCGTCGATTTTTCCCAGGCGACCTTCCAGCGGGAGGCCAACTTTAAGTATGCACAATTTGCTGAAGGCTCCAACTTTACAGGAACGGACTTTGGTAACAATACCGATTTTAAGTACGCTCAACTAGACGGACGAAAATTTGACGGACATTAAAAGCGATAGCTTTTGATCTACTGGACGGCCCATAAAGCGCAAGCGCTTATGGGCCGTTGCTTATTGGTGCTTTGGTGGAATCTATTTAGCTTCATCACTGTTTATTGGCTAATCGATTAATCAGTGACAATGGATGCATATATCGAACTGAGTGATGAAGAATTTGAAAGTGCCTTTGTCGACTGCCGCTTGCCACCGGCGCTGTTTAATCACGAAGCCGATTTGCGCCTTGCCTGGCTACAACTGCGGAAGTATGACTTGAAGCGAGCGCTGGCTAATATTCAAGCGCAATTGTTAGTCTATGTTTCTCATTTAGGCGCACAGGATAAATACCATCAGACGCTTACGGTCGTAGCTGTGCACGCGGTACATCATTTTATGCAGCAAACGGAGAGGGGCGATTTCCAGGCTTTTCTGGCGGCTCATCCTCTGCTAAAGACCGACTTTAAGGAATTGGTGAACTCGCATTATAGTTTCGATATTTTTAGTTGCGAGGAGGCTCGGATCCGTTATCTGGAACCTGATCTAATGCCATTTTAAAAGCCAAAGATGGAAGTATTAAGAGCTGTTATCGCAAAAATGATCACTATCTCAGCGGCCGAGCTTGATGCCTTTGTGGCACAGTGTTACCGAAAAACCTTTAAAAAGAAGGACTTTTTGAGTGACGCAGAGCGATTTGTCCACGAAATATATTTCATTGAAGAAGGGCTGCTACGCGTTATGATTACTGATGTAGAAGGGCGTGAACACACTACCCATTTTGCGGTCGAGCAGCAGTTTATCGCAGATTATAATGCCTTTCTTACTGGCCAACGCTCTAAATATCAACTACAGGCACTTGAGGACAGTAGTACCATTGTTTTGCCCCGAAAAGCCATTGAATGGGGGTATGAGCATTTGCAAGAGGGCGAGAAATTAGGACGCCTTATCGCGGAGTATTATTTTATCTATCTCGATACCCGTCTCCAACATCAGTATACCCTTAGTCCGAAGGAGCGCTATGACTTAATGAATGATATTTTCCCAGATATACACAATCGAGTGCCTCAGCACATGATCGCTTCTTATCTAGGGATCACAGCGGTTCATTTGAGTCGGATTAAGCGGCAATAACTCGGTAAGGGCTTATTCTAAACATATGTTATCGTTTTGTAGGAGAGAGCGGCTGATTTTTGACCTTTACTCGTCACTACCCCTAATACAGTAGGGTTAAACAGGCTAATAAAAATCTATGCAACTCTCGGAGAAACAGGCTAAACGCCTGCGAACAAAGTATGGTGATTGGGCACTAGTAACCGGTGCTACCTCTGGAATAGGAAAAGGAATAGCGAATCAACTGGCAATGGTTGGATTCAACTTGGTGATCACTGGTCGTAGGAAGTCGTTATTAGCGGCCTTAACTAATGATTTTGCTCAATATCATAATGCTGAGATAGTCGCTATCTCTGGAGACCTCTCTCAAGCTGAAGAGGTGCAACGATTATTGGAAGAGACCGCTTTACTTCCGATTGGAATTAGTATTCTCAATGCAGGCTTTGGCACTTCAGGGGGGTTCCTAAAAGCCGATATTGCTACTGAAGCTAATATGCTGGATCTGAATTGTCGTAGCTTATTATTGATGACGCACCATTTCGCCCGGCAATTTGCCCAAAAGAAAGGAGGTGCTATTGTCTTAATGAGTTCTATGGTGGCCTTTCAAGGTGTACCTAATGCTGCAAACTATGCAGCGACAAAAGCTTATGTGCAGTCTCTTGGAGAAGCATTGGCGGTAGAGCTTCGGCCTCAGGGTATCGATGTCCTTTGTGCCGCTCCGGGGCCCGTAGAAAGTGAGTTTGCCGAGCGGGCTAACATGCGGTTAGGTAAAGCGATGCAACCACAGCAAGTAAGCGTTTCAATTCTAAAAGCTATTGGTAGAAAAGGAACGGTCCTTCCTGGGTTTATGACTAAATTTTTGGTGTTTAATCTTCGGCTTACTCCACGCTGGGCGAAAATCAGGATCATGCAAAAGGTAATGGAAGGCTTCACTAAGCACCAGTGATTAAGCCTTCTCTTCGAAGAAATCAATAGACTTTGCTTCATTTACAGGCTTTTCCAAGCAAGAATGAAACCCAAGCTACGGTTGAATGACAATAAACTGCTTTAATACGGAAGCGGGCAGTGGACTATTTGTTGAGCTCTGGTGGAAACTTGCAGGATGCTGCCTATACTGCGGGCTTTTATGACGCAGCCCACTTCAGTAAGCATTTTAAGAAGTTCTTTGGCATTGCTCCTTAAGCGGTATACAACAATAGCCGAATCGTACAAGATTTAGGATAAGTCGAAGCCTACCTTTGCGCAAAAGAAAAATATGTCCTCTCTGCAGCATAAAACATTAGGCCGGTCCAAAAATCGGACCTGACAGCTTTGAAAACCGTTATTGAAAGTAGTGGTCTTTTTCCTGCGGAGATGCTGGATGAAATGCTAGCGGCTTACTTGAAAGGAGAAAAACCAGCGGAAATCTGGCTGACGTACACCGAAGCAGAACCAGTTGCTATTGCCTATTGCGCTCCAGAGCCGATGACGGAAGGAACCTGGAATCTATATCTAATTGCGGTACACGCAGATTATCAAAGTGGTGGTCGAGGAGCTGCCCTAATGGCGTATGTGGAACGACAACTGGCCGAACAAGGACAGCGAGTACTACTGGTAGAGACTTCTGCGCTTCCAGAGTATGCTCGAACACGTGCTTTTTACCACAGGATTGGCTATATCGAAGAAGCGCGGATCCGCGATTTCTATCAAGCTGGCGAGGATAAGGTCGTTTTTTGGAAGTCTTTAGGGTAGTTCATGAACCAAAAAAAAGACCCAGTCGTGCGAATCGACTGGGCCTCCTCATAAAATGGGCTGTCATGGTAGGTGTTGTTCTAAAGACGGTATAACGAGCTCTAGGTGTGAGGACTGAAAACTACATGATGTTATTGGGCTGAGGTGTATAGCTTTAGGTAGGTGTGTTGTAGGGCGTTGTTGTATTTTGTTAGCACAAAGCTAAGGTGGGCAGTATGCCCCCCAATCCACATAAAGATGTGGAATGCGGTTTTTGATCTCAGATAGGCTGGTGTTGATCTAAAGATATTGGAGCGCTCAACTACTGGAGACAACTTGCTGAAGCTATCAAGCCAGCTTAGTATGAAAGCAGTTACCTACCGACGTTATGGCCCTCCAGAAGTACTTCAATATGAGGAAGTTCCTACTCCAATACCTAAAGCGAACGAACTGCTGATTAAGGTCAAGGCAACCAATGTATCATCGGGCGATTGCGAAATGCGTCGATTTGATATTCCTGCTTTTTTCTGGTTGTTTGCTCGACTCTATCTGGGGGTATTCCGGCCCCGAAAAATCATCATGGGGCAAGAACTGGCCGGTGTAGTAGAAGAAGTAGGCAGTCAGGTCCAAAACTTTAAGGTCGGGGACGAAGTGTTTGCTGCGACCAAAACCCAAATGGGGGCTTATGCGGAATACTGCTGCCTACGGGCCACTGCAACGATTTTGAAGAAACCTGAAAATATGAGTTTTGCAGCGGCAACAACGGTTCCGGTGGGAGGACTCAATGCCTTGCATTTCTTACGAAAAGCAGCAATTCAGAAAGGGGAGAAAGTGGTCATCCATGCGGCTAGTGGAGGGATTGGAACTTATGCTGTCCAGTTGGCCAGATATTTCGGAGCAGAGGTGACTGCCGTTTGCGAAAGCAAAGATTTTGCGCTCATCAAGGAGCTGGGGGCCACCCATTGTATTGATTATACCCAAGAAGACTTTACGGCTAATGGACAGCAGTACGATGTCATCTTTGACACCATCGGTAAAGCGGATACGGGAAAGAGTTATGAGGCATTAGCAAAAGGTGGGCGGCTGTTGCTGGCCAACCCAAGCTCAGGAGATATACTAAGTGCATGGTTTAAACCGAAGCGTGCTGGTAAAAAAATGATCATCACAATGGCTCGAGAGACCCCCGAAGAATTGGCTTACCTGAAGCAACTTATTGAAGCCGGAGAAATACAAGCAGTCATTGATCGGGTTTACCCGCTTCAGGAGATGGTTGCCGTGCACCAATACGTAGAAAAAAGAGTTAAGGTGGGGCATGTCGTTGTAGAGGTCGCTGAAGAAGGGACTTAGTCGGATAAAGCTTACCTTTAAAGCGATGCCACGGTAAATCGGGCTGTTCCACTAGGAGGAATCATTCAAAAACCAGTAGCTAATTATGAAGATTCCTAACAATCACATCAACTACGTAGAATTTAAGGCCAAGGATATGGAAGCGATCAGGCGCTTCTATTCAGCGGCTTTTGGCTGGACCTTTACCGACTACGGGCCGAATTATACCGCCTTTAGTGAGAGTGGTGTAGCCGGAGGGTTTGAGTACACGGAGGAGCCAATCGTAAACGGTGCCTTAGTGGTTTTGCACCATGAGGACTTGGAATCCTGCCGGAAAACAGTGATTGCCAATGGAGGAACGATATCGGTAGATATCTTTTCATTTCCTGGAGGGCGCAGATTTCAGTTTCTGGATCCTTCGGGCAATGAGTTGTCGGTTTGGACGGAGACCGCGGAGTAGCTGTGCTGCTGCGGATTACGCGGATGATCAGGATTCGCACATTTGCGCAGATGTCGACTGGAGTCAACGAACTTAAGTACCTTAAAGCGCTTATTCACTAATCGATTTAGATGTCTGACAAGCCCAACGCGATAGAGTTTTACCGCGATTTCTTTGATCTAGAAACGGCAAAAGCTTTTGGTCAGCTACTAAGCGATAAGGGTGTCTATTTCTCTATGGAATATCCCCAAACGATAATTGATTCCAACTTTGTGGGGAAGCCTATTTTGCCGGTTGCGATCATTAAAATTCGAACAGAAGATTTTGAAAAAGTCAATCAGCTGCTTTTTGAAGAGGTCGATAAACTGACGGAAGAAGATCTGAAAGCTCATATACTAGACAACTATGAGACGAAGGACTTGCAAGCAGTAGTTGCGGGCCAGGAAGAATGGAACATTGAGGAAGTATATATCGCTCAAAAGATTCTCGAATTGAGAGGAGCCAAAAGGGAAGATGTTTCTTTAGCCGAGCTCCAGAAGAGGTCAATTAAAAACGTCAAAGCAGGAAAGGAAGCTAGCTGGCTATCGGTATTGGCTTACGCATTGTTTGTAACGATCGGGCATTATTTGAATATCGTCCTGCCGGTAGCGGGCTTAGGAATGGGGTACTACTTGGCCTACGGGAAGAAAGCTGATTTGACGGGCAAAAAGCACTTTCTGTATAAACCAGCATCTAGAGACAAGGGTAAGATTATCCTCTACGGAGGGCTGGTCTATATCGCACTTTTGGTCTGGTACCTTTCCGGCAAGGAATATTGGGACATAGGTTGGTATTCCTTTGAGTTTTTTTAGCGGTGGATCCTATAAATTATAGCAGCCATCTGGGGGGCATATCGCCCGTAGATTTTGAAACGGCAATACTCGATGGTTTTGCCGCGGATGGTGGTTTGTATGTTCCATCTGTACTTCCGCAGGTGTCGCCGTCTATGCTAGCACAGTGGAAAGGCCTGGGCTACGTGGACTTGGCCTTTGAGTTGCTGTCTCTATTTATCGATACTTCCTCCATTTTGGCATCGGAGCTGCGCCAACTCCTGCAAACGGCCTACGCGGATTTTACGCACGACGAGATCATTCCTCTACACCCCTTAAAGTCACAGCAGGAGACTTACATCATGGAGTTGTTTCACGGGCCGACCCTCTCCTTTAAGGATGTCGGTTTGGCTTTTTTGGTCAACTTGTTTCAGTTTTTCCTGGAGCGACGCCAGGAGCGCCGGACGATCATCGTAGCGACCACCGGTGATACGGGACCGGCCTGTGCGCACTTCGCGGCTGGGAAGACTAGCTTGGAGGCCTGGGTCCTCTATCCCCAAGGGATGATTAGCCCAGAACAAGAACGACAGATGACGACCCTGACCGCAGGCAATGTACAGCCAGTAGGAGTAAGTGATTGCCCTGACGGAGGCGATGACCTGGATCTGGTAATTGCCCGTTTATTCGCCGACAAGGACTTTGTGCAACGCCACCAACTGAGTAGTGTCAATTCGATCAACTGGGGGCGGGTCATGATGCAGACCGTCCATTATTTCTATGGCTATTTGCAGTTGGTGGATCGTGTTGGAGAAGAGATTAATATTTCTGTTCCCTCGGGCGCTTTTGGCAATTTATGTGCCGGGGCGATTGCTAGAAAGATGGGGCTGCCAGTGCGGTATTTTGTGGTGGCAAACGGTCATAATGCTTGTCTGCACCGCATTTTTTCGGAAGGTGTATTCAGCAAGCAACCCATCCACGAAACGGTGGCTTCGGCCATCGACATTCTGTTGCCCTACAATTTCTGGCGCTATCTACACTTTGCCACCAATGGACAACAACCGACGGACATCCGACGCTGGATGCAGGAGGTGAAGACCGGCGGAAGTACAAAATTTGATGCTACTACCCATGACGCCTTTGCAAAAGGGTTTTTGTCTTGCAGCACTGCGGATGAAGAGATTTTGCAGTTAATCAACGAGATCTATCGGAGGGAACATTATTTGCTCGATCCCCACGGTGCAGTCGCGCTGGCCGCCGCAAATGCACAGCGAGAAAAACTGGGAGACCTGAAGCTGCTTTGCCTGGCGACGGCCCACCCGGCGAAGTTTCCGAAAGTGATTCAACGAGCGATTGGGGCGGAGGCATTACCCGCTGCGGCGCGACACCCTAGTATTGAGGCTGCGAAAGCGCGTATGGAAAATGGCCATCATTTTAGCTGCGCTCAATTGGAGGAGCTGCTCAGGAAGGCGATGGAAGAAACGGCGAGTTTACGGTAAGTTCTTTGGCTGCTGCACAGCTATTTTTTGGCGCGGATGACGCAGATTTTTCGGATTAGCGCGGATGTTGTCCAAGGGACAACGGTAGTGCTACATTTTTGACCTCTCCCTAACCCTCTCCGAAGGAGAGGGAATTGCTTTAAAGCTATTGGTGGTGTGAATTGATGTACCGCCGATTCTGAAAGACGGAGGTATTTTTGCGCAGATTTTTGACTGAAAAACGCACCATAGTGCTATTCAAGCGAGACCATGGCTGTATATACCCACCTGAATTTAGAAGAGCTTAACACCATTGCAAGTACCTATGGATTGGGTAAGGTCGAATCCTTTAAACTACTGAGCGGAGGCTCAGAAAATTCCAATTTTTTAATTAGTACTCCCGCAGGTATTCCCTCGGAACGGGGCCTGCCCTCGGAACAGGGGCAAAACCAAACACTGGAGCAGGAGGGTTTAGTAACCCAAGGGCAAGCTTTCGTCATTACCATCTGCGAGCAAAAGACGCTGGAAGAAGCCAGTCAATTGGCTCGGCTGTTGCAACTGTTAAAAACTCATGGTTTTAAGAGCTCGGAGGTTGTGCTTGCAGAGACGGGCTCGGCCATTACCCTCTGGCAAGGCAAACCGGTGATGGTCAAGCACTATCTGGAGGGGAAAATAATGGAGTTTTTACCGGCCCATTTATTGACCGCCCTTGGCCGGGAATTGGGGCGACTACATCAGATCCCCGTTCCGGATTATTTGCCCCGCCAACTCAGTTACGGGCTGGAATATTTCCAAGAAGTAGCGGATTATGCAGCAGCTTCCGACTTTCATCATTGGTTGATCGCGCAGCAGGCGTACATCTCTCCTTATCTGACCGAGACCTTACCAAGAGCGCTGATCCACAGCGATGTGTTTTTCAGCAACGTCATCGTCAACGAAGCCGAGACGGAAGCAATCATCATGGACTTTGAGGAGGCCAGTAACTATTACCGGCTCTTTGATTTGGGGATGACAATCGTAGGGCTCTGTCGCCGCGGGAATGCTATAGACTCAGTAATGGTCAAAGCTCTACTGGCAGGCTATCAGGAAGAAATCGAACTGACTGCTGTGGAAGAAGGTAGCTTGCAAGCGATGACGGTCTATGCGGCTACTGCCATGTGCTTTTGGCGGCACCGGCAGTTTAATCAGCTGCAACCCGATCCAGCCATGTTTGAGCACTACCGGGCGCTGCAAGAAACGGCAGATTTTGTGAGAAGTATGAACGAAGATGCCTTTAAACGCTAGCGTCTAAAAAACTCGCGTTCTAGGCAGAATCTTTGCGTCAAGGAACCACGAAAATCGGTCCGAAAAACGAATGGAAACGCCAAAGAACAAACAGCTAGGGTTGCGGGCAATACTGATTTTACAAACTCTTGGATTGCTGTTTTATACCTACTTAGCCATGCAAAACGATGGCGGTAATTTCTTCGCCAAAGCCATAGCATTTAGTACATCCCTGGAATGGCAGGGACAATTTACGCTGGACTTTGGCTGCTATTTGCTCTTGTCCGAACTTTGGATCATGTGGCGCAATCGCTACTCGCTTACTTCAATTGTACTGTCTATTGCAGCCATGATTTTAGGCATTATCGTTTTTGCCCCCTATCTGCTGTATCTGCTTAGCCAAGAGTCGGGAGATCTGAAGCGACTGTTGGTGGGTGATCGTTAGCTGCATGGCCAAAATTGAAATCCGTGAACATCCGCTAAATCTGTGCAATCCGTGTCCTATTCACCTTTGTTGGCAAACGCTAATTGCCTATTGGCGAAGGATCTTGAATAGCAATAGCTGAAATGCGACGGACTTGGCCTATCTTTTTGGGCCTTTAAAGTTTCAATTATGCAGTCAGTAGCTTTCCGCTCAGTTTGTCTGGGCGCAGGAGTTCTATTTTGTTTATGGGTGGTTACGGCCTGTGAGACGGCCCCTGCTTCTCCGCTTTATCCAGAGCGAATCATAAGTATGGATTCGACGGAGGTAGCCGATCTGGCTAGTCGACTCCGGGGAGAGGTCAATGTAGAGGTGGATGAAGGCTTAGCACTTTCTCTCTGGGCGGTTGACTCTTTGGTCACCGACCCTATTGCACTGAGCATAGCGCCGGATGGCCGGGTTTTTTATACGAGTGCTACCCGGCAGGCCAATTCCGAATTCGACATTCGGGGGCACCGAGATTGGATGACCGCTTCCATTTCTTTTCAGACGGTAGAAGACCGACGAGCTTTCTTGCGCGAGACCTTTAGCCAAGGGAGTGAAGCCTCGCAAGTACACCTCAAAGATTTGAACGAGGATGGCGTCAAAGACTGGCGCGATCTGACTGTGGAAAAAGAACAAGTATGGTTTGTTACCGATACGGATGCTGATGGAGTAGCGGATCGTTCTCAGCTCTACCTGGAAGACTTTGGCGAAGAAATCACGGATGTCGCCAACGGCTTGGAATACCACAATGGAGAACTCTTTCTGGGCGTAGGCCCCGACTTATGGCGGATGCGTGACCAGGACGAGGACGGCCGTGCCGATGAAAAGGAGTCGCTCGCCCACGGTTTTGCTGTACACATTGGTTTTGGCGGCCATGGAATGTCTGGAGTAACCGTAGGCCCACTAGGGCGCATCTGGTGGGGCATTGGTGATATTGGGATGAACCTGATAGACCAGGCCGGTAAGCAGTGGAAATACCCTAATCGTGGAGTCGTGGTAAGGGCGGAGCCCGACGGCAGTAATTTTGAAGTATTTGCTATGGGCATGCGCAATACGCACGAGTTCGTCTTCGACGATTACGGAAACTTGATCACCATCGATAATGATGGGGATCATCGTGGAGAGCGGGAGCGCTTAGTCTACCTGATCGACGGCTCGGATACCGGCTGGCGGATCAACTGGCAATTTGGCAAATATTCCGATCCCTTGAATAATACCTACAAGGTTTGGATGGACGAAGGCTTGCATCTACCTCGTTGGGAAGGGCAGCCGGCTTATATCCTGCCGCCGATTCAAAACTACGTGAATGGGCCAACGGGTATGCTCTATAATCCGGGCACTGCCTTAAGTCCGGAGTGGTACGACCATTTCTTTGTTGCGGAGTTTCGGGGCTCTCCGTCTAACTCTCCGATTCATGCCTTTCGCCTGCAAGCGGACGGAGCCGGTTTTGCGCTGAAGGATAGCCGGGAAATCATACGGGGAGTGTTGCCTACCGGACTGGACTTTAGCGCCGACGGTAGCCTGTATTTCGGTGACTGGATCAACGGTTGGGGCCCCAAAGAAGCGGGGCGCATCTGGAAACTGGATGTGCCGGGGGAAGTGAATTCTGCGATCAGACAAGAAACGCAGGGGTTATTAGGGGCAGACTTTGCGGAACAGTCGGTAGAAGAACTGGGCCAACTACTGGGCCACCAGGATCAACGGGTACGTCGGAAGGCGCAGTTTAGTCTGGTGGAGCGTGGGCGGACTGGCCAGACAGCATTGTTGGAAGCTACGCAGCGTGATAATGCGCAGTTAGCCCGAATTCACGGGATGTGGGGGTTAGCGCAACTGGCTCGTCAGGATGCAGCTATCGCTAGTGAGCTGGAGACTTTACTGGCTGATGCCGACCGAGAGATCGTTGCGCAGGCGGCTCGCTTGCTAGGTGACCTCCGCTATGCTGGAGCGACGGAGACATTGATTGCGCTTTTGGAGGATCCTTCTCCGCGAGTTCGCTTCTTTGCTATGGAAGCCCTGGGCCGCAAAGCAGCAACAACGGCCCTACCAGCAATTGTCGAGCTGGTGCGGGCGAATAATGATGAGGATAACTGGTTGCGGGCGGGCAGTATGATTGCGCTGGGGCGAATCGGTGCGGTTGAACCATTGGTAGCTTTGCAGACCGACAGCTCACGGGCGGTACGGACGGTAGCGGTGGTGGCCCTGCGGCGAATGGCTGCTCCAGAGATTGCCGTTTATCTGGCGGATTCGGATGAATATATCGCGACGGAAGCGGCGCGAGGCATCAATGATGACTTTTCTATTGAGGCTGCCCTACCTGAATTGGCAAAAAGCCTGGAGGATGATCGCTTTGTGAGCGAGCCATTTTTGCGACGAGCTATCAATGCCAATTTACGCGTTGGTGGAGCCGCTGCAGCGGCGCGATTGGTAGCTTTTGCCAACCGACCCAGTGCGCCTCTAGCCATGCGGGCGGAAGCGCTATTAACGCTGGCTAGCTGGGGAAGCCCGTCGCTTTTTGACCGGGTAGATGGTCGTTACCGAGGGGAGCTTCAGCGAGACTCTGTAGTGGCAGGAACGGCGCTTTTGACCGTTATTGATCAATTGCTGGCGGAGCAAAACGAGCAAGTGCTGGTGGCAAGTTTGCGGGCTGTTGGCGGCCTGGGACTGGCAAGTACCACCGCCCGATTGGTTGAGCTTTTGACTGTCGGAGCGAATATATCCCAAGGGTCGAGGAGCTCCACTGCGCTCCATCCCGATTTCGTGCTCCCAGCACTCACCGAGGATGAAAACCTTCGAGGAACGTTTTCACCTGCGGAAGTACAAACTAATATTCAAATACATGCGCTGAATGCTCTGCACGTTTTGAAAGTGCCTGATCTGGACCAACATCTGGCTACGGCATTGGCGAGTCGTAGCGGTGAACTAAGGGCCAGAGCTTTGGAAATCCTGCCGGAATCTTCCGTAAGTAGTGCGCGGGCAGTTGCCCTGTATGCGGAGGTACTGACTAAGGGAACGGAACTGGAGCTACAAGCAGCCTTGCAAGGCTTAGGGGCGATCAATGACCCGGCGGCGCGCGCCTTATTGGAGGAGCAACTGCTGTTGTTGGAAGCCGATGAATTGCCACAAAGCTTGCAATTGGACCTGGTGGAAGCCATCGAATTGCAGTCAGATGCGGGCTTAAACGATCGTCTGGCAACCCATGGAACTAGTCTCGATGAAGAACTGAGACTTTTTGCAACAGCCTTGGAAGGAGGAAATGCCCGTCTGGGAGAAGAGTTGTTTTATGGCAACGAATCGGCCCAGTGTGTGCGCTGTCACGCTGTCTTTGAATATGGCGGCAACGTAGGTCCTGGTCTGGCGGGAATTGCTGATCAGCTCAGTCGTCGAGATTTGTTGTTGTCGGTGGTTAGGCCCAGCCATCGGTTGGCACCGGGTTACGAAACGCTGCTGCTTACGCTGAGCGACAGCTCGGTGGTTGCTGGCACTTTGCTCGAACGAAGTGGAGCTAGTCTTCGCCTACAAATAGGGAAGGAGGAAGAACAGCAAATTGCCCTGGATGACATTTTGGAAGAGGAAAGCTTGCCTTCCAGTATGCCGAGTATGGACGGTGTTTTATCGCGGCGCCAAATCCGGGATTTAGTAGCCTTTCTGGCTAGCCTGAAAGCAGAGGAGTCCTAGGCTAAAAGCAAGGTTTAATCGGTGATGGGGCCGTAGAGGTCAAAGAGAAAGCTCGCGACGGAGAGCATATCCGTGAACTCCGTGAGGGGGAAAGCTGCGCGGGACGCTTCCAGAATGGCTTTGTTGTAGTCCTGGATGGTCTGTGGACTTTTGGCCAGTTGCTGAGCGATGCTGGCCGAGTTGGGCAGGCTGTTCTTATCAGCTTTGTGGCGAGAGAAGGCTTGCCAATAACTGAGCAAAGTGCGCTTATGTCGCTCGGCCAAATCGGTATAGAAAAAGAGCAGCACACTTTCCTGCGTGATCTTTCTGATTTCCTCTTCGAGTAGGTTAGGTACCTGATGATTGATCAGTACGAAGGGGGGCATCGGTACGTACTTCTGGAAGCGGCTGATCAGGGTGTAGGTATTGAGGTGAGAGACCATATTGTCGTTGGCATCAAACTCAAAGGGGTAGGCTGTTTGTTTGACCAGCCAATATTCTTCCTCCCCATTGGGCAGTAAGCGTTTTATCGGCACATTAATGGAGTAGGAGGCGCCGCCGTTTTTGATTTCGGCTTTGAATTTGAGGCCTGCCTGATAAGCCGCTACGCCAAATTCCAGATAGATCTCGATAAAATCAGGATGGATGAGCCCGAGCCAGCCCTGAAAGTCTAGATGAGACACCCCAAGCAAAGGCTTCATGTTTTTTCCGACCCGTTTGATGTTGTTGCTAGGGAGGTCGAAGTAGAAATAAAAGGAATCATCACTTTGCTCTCGTTCAAAGCGTTCGAGGGTAGCCTGAGCGGTAGCTGGATCCGGATACACAACGGGGCCAAGCCGGCTAGTGAAGTAGGAAAGCGTGGCGTTGGCTTTACGAATGCTTTGGTGAAAGCTGTTCATTTGCGGGGGTGGGTTGTAATGCTAAGTATACTTTATCTTTAGGAAAAACCCACACCTATGCGCCCGATCTATTTTTACCT
>JBCCDS010000018.1:0-95235 GCA_039030655.1 Bacteroidota bacterium
AAGCACCACCTCGCCCGTTTCACCATCAGCCCAGGAAGTAGGCGTATCAAAGGTCAGTACTTCCAGACCTTCTTCACCACTGCCCTCAAAGAAAGGCGCTGGGTCTTCGTCACACTCGATGGTTACATCCGCCGGACAAGTCACGACAGGAGCAATCTCATCAACTACGATGATTTGTACCGTACAGGTATCCGAAGAATTACCCGCTGAATCGGTCACAAAGAACTCCCGATCAAAAGTCATACCCGCATCGTCGCAGCCGAAAACGCGATTATTGATGCCACCGATAATGCGTGGGCGTGGGAACTCCACGAAGCAGTTATCATCGGTAGTAAAGCCCATCTCTGCATTCATCGTCGTGTCGATACCATTCTCATCTAAGGAAGCGATGAAGGTTGCAGGACATCCCAGGGTGGGAACTTCGTCGTCATTAACCGTCACATCAAAGCTACAGCTGGCCATATTGCCAGCCTGATCCGTAGCCGTGAAGGTGATCGGAGTGGTACCCACGGGGAAGAAATCGCCACTCATTGGGGAACCTCCCGCCAGCATCGCAGCTTCAGATTTGCGTACGTATTCGATGACGGCGCTGGGGAATTCGTTGCCGTTATCGTCATTATCGCCGAAAGGACCAATGTCATTGGTGTTTACCTCGCGGCTGTTGTCTACACTGATCTGACCATCCGTTACGGGCGTAGCAGCTGGATCGAAGGTCAGTAGGTCCAACCCACCGTTTACGTTGACGATGTAGAGGGCTACCATTTCACCCGGCTCGATGTTGACACCAGGGATCTCGATGCCGATTTTGCCCGGAGCATTATCAAACTGCTCGGAAGCCAGGAAAGTCCAGGCCGACTGATCCGTCAGGAAGCCGCTGTTGGTGCCCATCTTAAAGAAGACCTGAATGTCATAGTCCTGACCGGGCGACTCAATGTCTACTCGGATACGGGTTAGTTGAACGGGATCAGCACCAGCCGGTACACTGACGTCGAACATGACGCCTTCTTCATTATCTTGATTACTACTACCAATATTCAGGCTAGCCATCATGTCCAATGCACAGTTATCGAGTGCAATGGGCGTTTCAAATTCTACTACGGCTCCACACTCACCCGAATCGTTGCCTTGCTCAATATCATCAGGGCAAACAAGAACCGGAGGCAGGGTATCCAACACCATAACTTCGAAATCACAGCTAGACAAGTTGCCACCGTTATCGATAGCCATGGCCGTAACCGTGAGGTTTTCACCCGTAGCATCTACACAAGAAACTACTGAGCGACTCAGGTACATCGTGTCCAAACCACAGTTGTCTGAGACCGTAGCAAAAGCACTGAAATCGTCGAGCTCAAAGAGCCCCATCTCGTCCAGGTACAATTCCGGCACTTCGGTGATACACTCTATCGTGGGCGGAACAGTGTCTTGTACCGTAATAACTTGTTCGCAGCTTGCACTACGGCCACAGCCATCAGTAGCCGTGTAGGTGTAGGTATAGGTCGTACCGACTTCACCGGGCGTGCCATCTACTACCGGAGCGGAAACCGTGACTGAATTCGACGGACTAGCACCAAAGCTGCTGCATTCGAAAACAGCGGTTGCATTATCGGCCGAAACTACGGGGGCACCCGCATCGCAATCGATGAAATCATCATCCGGGCAGGTGATGGTCGGACCATTATTGCTGATCGTCGTGAAGGTCTGCATACACTGATCCATGTTCCCTTCCTGATCTTGTAGGAAGTAGGTACGCGTAATGAAGACCGTATCTTCGGGGCAAGCACTATTGCCAGGAATAATCGTGAGGGCCGAACGGATTACATCGCCACAAGAGTCCGTTACGATGGGTAGATCAAAATCTACCGCAGGCAGATCAGCGCGGCAGGCGATTTCAGTATCGACGATATTGGAGCAGTCGACGACTAAGTCACAACTGGCGGCAATACCGAATTGCCCAACTGCAAAGCCTCCGCTACTACCAGTGAAACTGACCTGAATGGACGCAATTTTACAACCTGGGTCAGTACTATAAAAACCAAAGTATTGGCCAGCTCCACTAGTTCCTCCTAAAATGTCAATTGGCCCGGAGGAAGTCCCATCCGAACCGATGGCTTCGAAGGTGTAAGTACCACCATCATTGGGCTGAGCATAAAAATAAAAGGCGAGAGTATTAGCCGGTAAAGTCATGGTTACCATGTCATTATCATCCATGAACCCCGTAAAATAGAGATCCCCACCATCATAGCCACTCATCCAGTTGGCTGTCCAGTTACCACCTAAGTGGACATGATCTAAATCCATACTGAAGCCCAGGTCTCCGCCCAATGGGGAAGGTACACTGTTGACTAAGTTACCAATACCATTTGGTCTGGTATCATCACCGAATGGCGTCATCGTATACGAGCCCAGCGTGGGGGGAGGAGCGGCAGTACCCGGGCTACCATCAAAGATGAGTCCGGCATGAGCCGTGGTTGGTGCAAAGCCGAGCGCCAATACGAGGAGCGCCGAAACCAGCCACGAAAATTTTGTAGAGATTGTTTTCATCAAGATTACGATTTGATCAAAAATGGCGCTACCGGGTCAAGGGCAGGGCGTAATGGGTTGTTAACTAAAAGCCAATCTAACCGGCAAAGGCGGTAGATAAATCAAGCCTAAAATATGGTCGTCTGTAGGTTAAAAAGGCTATACAAAGTTAAAGGTACGATCTTTACTGCAGACTTTAAAATCCGCTATCTAGGATTTCCTCTGCGCTCCGATCTCGTTCCGAGGGAATACCTGCGGAAGTGCATACAAAGAAAAAAGATTCAAGAGGAAAAACTTGAGGATTTAGGAGTAAAGTAGTAGATAGTCGGTAGTCTGTGGCCTGTAGTCGGTAGTCTGATAGTCTGTAGTTAGATAGAAGAAAGGTAGAACGGGCTAACTGCTCCTTCCGCTCCAGAACTCGGAGGACGTGACTACCCAACTAAAACCTACTTATCTGGACCCTCAAAGGTCTTTCGCCTTGCTACAGACTCTTCGAGGTCCTAGCCCCTACCCATCTAACAGACTACCCCTGTTGCCGTGCCTTTAACGCATCTTCGCGCAAGCGCTTCAAGAAAGGACTGGCGAAGATGAACTCCTGTAAGACTTCTTCCTCACTTTCCAGTACTTCATCCTTATTGCCACGCCAGACGAGGACGCCGTCTTTGAGCAGGACGATGTTATCGCCGATGCCCATCACGGAGTTCATGTCATGGGTATTGATCACGGTGATGATGCCATTTTCGCGGGTAATGTCCTGGATCAGCTCATCAATGACAATGGCGGTCTTGGGGTCCAGACCAGAGTTGGGCTCATCGCAGAAGAGGTAGCGTGGTTCCAGCACAATGGCCCGAGCAATGCCGACGCGCTTCTGCATCCCGCCGGAAACTTCGGAAGGATAGCGCGGGTTGACGCCTTCCAGGCTAACGCGCTCCAGGCAGTAGTCGACGCGCAGCTGCTTTTCCTTAGCCGTCATTTTGGTGAACATATCCAGGGGAAAGCGGATATTTTCTTCGACGGTCATAGAGTCAAACAAGGCATTACCCTGAAAGAGCATGCCGACCTTCATGCGGATGTCGGTCTTGGCCTTTTTGTCCAGACCGAAGAAATCGATATCATCGTAGAAGACCTGCCCGGCTGTGGGTTCAAACAGGCCTACGAGCAGCTTGAGCAGCACGGTCTTACCCGCACCGGAGCGACCGATGATCAGGTTGGTCTTACCGGGGTAGAACTCGGTGGTGATGCCCTTGAGCACTTCGTTATCTCCGAAGGATTTGTATAGATCGGCGGTACGAATCATGAGGGCTAGGTTAAGAGCACGGCCAGGAGATAATCGAATAGCAGGATCAGCACCATACTGAGTACGACCGAGCGCGTGCTGGCCTGCCCCAGCTCGATACTGCCACCTTTTACGTAGTAGCCCTGGTAGCAGCTCACGGAAGTCAGCAAAAAGGCAAAGACCGCTGACTTGACGAACATGATCACCACGTAACGCTCTTGAAAGAAGGAACGCACTCCGAGTTCGTATTCCGCGTGAGAGATGGTGCCGGTGAACACCGTAGCGGCATAGCCACCAATTACACTGATAAAGGCCGCAATGGCCACCAGCATCGGGATCATCACTACAGCGGCAATGATCTTGGGCATGATCAGATAAGCAGCGGTATTGACACCCATAATTTCCATGGCATCAATATGCTCTTTTTGGCGCATCCCGCCAATTTCTGCAGCCATGTTGGAGCCTACCTTACCGGCCAGGACCAGACAGGTGATGGTCGGCGCCATCTCGATGATCGCAATATCGCGCACAATGTAGCCGATGTAGTAATTGGGCACAAAGCTATCGCCCAGCTGATCGGCAAACTGCACCGCCGTAACGGCCCCGATAAAGAGCGAGATCATGACCACAATGAAGGCGGAACCTACGCCCACCGAATCCATCTGACGGATCGTCTCCTTGTAGTACATGGAAAACTTCTCAGGCCGCGCTATGGCTGCGCGCAGCAGCAGTACGTATCGACCGATTCCCGACAGGATATTGCTTATGAACATAGAGTGAGTACTGGGGCGTGCTTTTTCGTCTGTCCTCTAACGTTGTAGCCAGGGGCTTAGTTCTGTAGTCTGTAGTTCTGTAGTTCTGTAGTTCTGTAGTCTGTAGTCTGTAGTCTGTAGTCTGTTTAAGGGGAATTTTAAAAAAGACTAATCTACTTTATCGAGGATCCCTTCCTGCGCGGCTTCCTCCGTGATGGAATGCAAATGCACGGCCTTACCCTTGCCTTTGTTGGAGCGCATGCGCATATTGAGGAATTCTACCAGCAGCGAGAAAGCAATGGCGAAATAGAGATAGCCTTTAGGTACCGTACCTACTTCTGAGCCAAAGATTTCCAGGTGTGCAAGGTGTGCACCTTCCGCAATGAGCATAAAGCCAATTAGAATAAGGAAGGCCAGCCCCAGCATCTGAATGGAAGGGTGCTTATTAACAAAGTTACCCACCGGAACGGCGAATAGCATCATGATGATAACCGAAGCTACGACGCCGAAAACCATAATGAATAGTGCGCCGGTAATGCCGTTGGTCATCCCCACGGCCGTTAGGATAGAATCAATACTGAAGACGATATTAATGACGGTAATCTGTACGATCACTGAAGATAAGGACTTGCGTTTAGCGCCGCCTTCGGCCGTATGGTGGTCTTCGCCCTCTAGCTTATGGCCGATCTCCGAGGTTGCTTTATACAGCAGAAAGATCCCACCAATAATCAGGATGACACTCTGCCCCGTCAAGCCGCCGTGGGCCCAGCCCCAGTCAAATTCGTAGAACGGACTAGACATCGCTACCAGCAAGCTCACACCGAATAGCAACACGATCCGCAAGACCATCGCCAACAGCAAGCCGATATTAGTGGCTTTTTTCCGCTCTTCGGGTGGCAATTTACCGGCAGCAATGGAGATGAAGATGATGTTGTCAATACCGAGTACGATCTCCAGGAAGGTGAGGGTGAGCAAGCTCATCCAAACGGCACCACTGGCCAAATCGGGCATTATGAATTCCATACGGTAAGTGTCTGGTTTTAGCTAGACTATTCAGGCCTTTATCGATTTCAGAAAATAAGGGTTGTATAGCTTAGTTCTATGTTTTGGCCTCTCCCTAGCCCTCTCCGAGGGAGAGGGAACTCCTCTTTCAAGGCTAGCATAACCATCTAATTTTCTCAACAGAAGGTTAATAGCACCAGACTTGAGCTTTCGCCTGAACTCCCCTCTTCTCCGGAGAGGGGCCGGGGGAGCGACCAAAAGTACTGGGGTCATGAAAGCAATGATCAAAACCAGTTCTAAGTTGATATCCTCAATATTTCATAAAACCAATCAAAACTACTGCAATAGTAGTGGTTTCTGGCCAAACCTCCCGGCCAATAGCTTTGTTCTTTCCAGCATGAGTGACTTGAGATACCGCCCTCTACGGCGCGACGAACTAGAAGAAGTACAACCCCAGTTCATTCGATTCCTGGCGGCCAATGGACTACCCGGTCCCGACTGGGAGAAAATCAAGGCAGAAGATCCTCCGCGTGCCGAACAGTTGATTCACGAATTTAGTCAAGTTATCTTCGGCGCAACCCTGGAACGCATCGAGTACCTGATCGAACGCCGTCCTAAAGACTTGCGTACCTACCGCTGCGGCCCCGACAACATCGAAATGAACGGTCTGCGCATCGAAGGAGACACCCGGCTCGACCTGTCAGACAGCAGCCTGCCCCCCGACCAAATGATGCAACAATTGCGGCAAGACCAGGCCAAGGTCCAGCTCTACAGCGGCCAGCGCGCCTACCGCCCCTATCCCGCCGCAACCAATGGCACTAGCCAAGCCCCCGACCGCAGCTACGATCTCTACCGACTCATGGAAGGCGGCGCCTTGATCAGTGATGGTGAGTTGTTTCAACTGCTGGAAGGACTGAAGGGGTGAGGGGTAGGCGATATTCGATTAACGAGGGGCGAGGGGCGATTGGAGCGAAGCTGGATGATAGCAGAAAGCCCGAAATCCAAAAGTGCAGCGCTGATATTTAGTAACTGACATCAAGACATTAGCCATCTGCCAAGGGGAGAGGGCAGCCATATCGCTTTTCCACCCAATTGGGTGAGGGGGAGCATTGAAATAGTTGAGGATTGAAATTAAAGCTGGCATAAGGCGGGGCCAGGGCCTAGCAAAAACGGTTAGTGACCGTCGTAACCCTTACCTTTCCGCCGGTCTTCCTGTGGGCCGTATAGCAGCAGCCGGACTTTTCTTATCTTGACCGGCAGTAGCAACTTTGATTCAATCTACTCCCTTTGCGGTCGTCCCATTTTCTACTTGCTCGTTAAGCGCATAGCGTATGCCTCGTTTCTACATCCCATTGACCTACACCTCCTCGTCCTCCTACCAGCAGGGGGTACAAGTGCCTTCCTGCAAGAAAGCCGCAGGAACTAATTCCATCGATTTCAACCACCCTATAGTCGGCTCCCCTATTATCTCGCATCTCAACGTTCGACGCTCGACTCTTGTGTCCCGTTTCTTGATTCTTGCATCTTTCCTCTTGAGTCTTTTTTGTACTTCCGCAGGTCTACACGCTCAGATGGAAGTCACTAATGGTGCGCCCTTCACGCCTGAATCGCTGATTGAAAACGTCTTCCTGGGCGATGGTGTCGAGGTGCTCAGTGTCGATTATGAAGGCGATCCCCGAGCAGTTGCTTTCTTCAGCAATGCCTTCAACGATATCGGCATGGATCGCGGCATCATCATGTCTACAGGTATCACCGAAGAAGAAGGGGTCGACGAAGGGATCAACGATGTAGGCAATAGCCAGGCCAGTGTCAACATCCAGGAGGTTATCGCCAATGACCCCGACGTAACGGCCATCGTCAACAATGCCGGTACGCCCATCTTCGACATCACCCGTTACACCATCACCTTTCGCCCTACCGGCGATACGCTAAGCTTCAATTACATCTTCGGTAGTGAAGAATATCCGGAGTTCGTCTGCTCTAACTACAACGACATCTTCGGTTTCTTCATCAGCGGCCCGGGTATCAACGGCCCCTACCAAAATAATGCCGAAAACATCGCCCTCATTCCCGGTACTAACCTCCCCGTACGCATCAATTACCTCAACAGCGGACAAGTAGGCAGCAGTGGGCAGATCTTCAACTGTATCGAGCCCATCGGCTCCCTCAATTATTCGCAGTACTACGTCGACAACAACAACTCCAACAACGCCCCGATCTACGACGGCTACACCAGGGTGCTAACGGCCACGGTCCCAGTTCAGCCCTGCCAGGAATACACCATCAAACTCGTCATTGCCGATATCAACGATTCTTTCTTTGATTCCGGAGTTTTTCTCGAAGCTAAGTCTTTTGGTGGTGGTTCTACCAATTTAGAAATTGCCGATCTCGCCATCGATGGCTCCCTGGCCGAGGGTTGTCGGTCGGCTACCCTCAACTTCAGCACACCTAATCCCGTTACCGACAGCACTGGCCTCGAGGTCAGCTTCTTCGGCGATGCCACCCCTGGTGCAGATTACACCACTCCCCCCGATACGGTCATTATCCCAGCCGGTGATAGCTTGGTTTCCTTCACCCTCGAAGCATTTGAAGACTTCATTGACGAAGCCGATGAATTCGTCTATATCTCCCTGCGGCGTAACCCCTGTACGGTCGATACTTTCCAGATCAGGATCCGACCTAACATCCTCACCGAAAGCCTGCTGACAGACTCCATATCTTCCTGCCCCGGAGACACGACTCTCCTCAATGCCGAGATCCCGGTGGTCTTGCCCGACCCACCTAATTTTTCCAACACCAACCTGACTAATATCGGCAACCTGGCAGGCGAGTACCCGAGCTTTATCACCATTTCCGGCATGCAGCCGGAGTTTCTCGGGCCTGGTGTTATCAAATCGGTCTGTATCGACAGCCTCGAGCACCAATGGATCGATGATCTAGACATCTACCTCATTGGCCCCAACGGCCAAATCCTGGAATTAACCACCGACAACGGTGCCGATGGTGGCAATGGCTTTTTAAATGATGGCTACTTCGGTACTTGCTTTACCCCCCGCTCTAATGATCCCATTACCGGCCCCGGCAATGTAGCGCCCGCCAGCTTTGTCCCCTTTACCGGGGAATGGATGCCCGAAGGGGTGTGGAGCGACATCTACGACGGTAACTATACCACTAATGGTACCTGGGAGTTACTCATCATCGACGATACCCAATCCGGTACCGGTCGATTGTACGAATGGTCAATTTGCTTTGAGCCAACCTACACCATCGAGTATGACTGGAGTGGTAATCCCGATGGCCTAAGCTGTCTGGATTGTCCTGATCCTACCTATTCCGGTATCGATGATGGTTACCTGCGTGTGCTGGCAACCGACAGCTATGGCTGTATGGTGGAAGACAGTGTGCTGGTCAGCTTTGACCAAAACCCTCCGATGAGTCAACCAGTCTGTGAAATAGCCACTGATTCCAGCGTAACGGTTAGTTGGACGGAAGTACCGGGTGCACTCTTCTACGAAGTTCGCATTGAGCGCGATCCCTGGACGGACGCCGGTCAAACCGACAACTATACCTTTAACGGCCTACAATTTGACTCCGTCTACACCTTTGAAGTAAGAGCCGTTTTCACTGCTTGCCCCACGGCGCCTCGTGAAGTTGTTTGCATGACCCTGCCCTGTACCCCGCCCAGCATTAGTGGAATACCACAATCGCCCAGTTGTTCGGGACTCAGTGACGGGCAGATTACCGTAGCGGCAAATGGGACACGTCCCCCCTACAGCTATTTCTACCAGGGTGTAGCAGATGCCGACGGTGTGTTCGACAACCTTCCAGCCGGCGAATACACCTTCAGCGTAGTGGATAATCGGGGCTGTGCCGATAGCAGCAGTTTTACCTTGGTCGACCCTGCTCCGATCAGTTCTGCAGTAATAGAATTAGCTCCCGTTGCCTGTAACGGTGATAGCACGGCGAGCTTAGCAGCAGAAGCGAATGGAGGAAGCGGTGCTTATTCCTTTTCCTGGAATGGAGTAGTAACCACCGACAGTATAATCAGCGACCTTCCTGCTGGTATTTATGTCTTAGATCTTATGGATGCTAACGGCTGTATCTCTTCCACTACTTATGAAGTAACTGATCCTCCTTTATTGGAGGCGCAAACCACCACCGCCCTGCAAAACTGCGCTGGACCACCCAACGGGATAGTAACGGTTACTCTCAACGGTGGTACTCCCGACTATAACTACAGCTGGAGCGACCCCAACATTGGCAATGTCGCCCAGGCTACTGGCCTGACAGCCGGCGAATACCAGCTAACTGCCACGGATCAATTCGATTGCCCTATTGTACTCGACATCACCGTAGAGCGCGAGCCTGACGTTGCGCTGGTCGTAGAATCTCAGGATATCCTATGTTTCGGTGAAACTACCGGAGCGATTGAAGTGAACGTCAATGTCGGCCAAGCACCATTAGATTTTGACTGGACCGGCCCAGGAGCAGCCAATGGTGACAATCCGGAAAACCTAGCAGCGGGCCTGTACCAAGTAGTCGTAACCGATGGCCGAGGTTGTTCTGCTACTTCTGCCGTTGAAATCTTCGAGCCGCCGCTCCTAATCAGTGCTGGCACCGTTACCGATGTAGCTTGCGGTGGCGACACCTCTGGAGTAATTGACATCAGCACCCAAGGCGGCACCCTACCCTATTCTTTCATTTGGCAGGATGGTATGAACATGGAAGACCGGAATCAACTGCCCGCCGGTGACTATTCCCTACAAATTACCGACGCTAATGGCTGTAGCATCAGCCAGGATTTCACCGTAAGTGAACGACCAGCCATGGAGGTGGACTTTTTGGTGGAAGCCGTTGATTGCCCCGGTGAAAGTAATGGTGGCGTGTTCATCAGCTTATCCAACGGCGATGCCCCTTATCAATACAATTGGAGTACGGGAGAAACCGGCACTAATCTGACCAATGTCGTAGCCGGTAGCTACGGACTGGAAATCACCGATGCCAATGGCTGTGTAATCAACACCACGGCCGTGATCCCGGAACCGCCGAATCTAAGTGCCGAGGCTATTGTGGAAAACATCCGCTGCTTCGGCACCCGGGATGGCTTAATCGAAATCGATCTAAGTGGCGGCAGTCCTTCTTACCAATTCCGCCTCAACAATGGCCCCTGGCAATCCCCCAACACCTTCGTTGGCCTGGAACGAGGAATCTATTCCGTAGAGGTCCGCGACCAGAATGATTGCCGATTAAACCTGGACAATATAATCATTGAAGAACCCGCCCCCATCTCCGTTAGCCTGGGTCCCGACATTCGATTGCAGTGGGGCGATAGCGCCTGGTTAACACCAATTATTGATGGTGGTACCTATCCCATAAGTCGTTATCAGTGGGAACCTGCCGACACCAATTTATTGAGCTGTCTAAACTGCTCTGGTATCTGGGTAAAACCCAACGAGCAGGCCAGTATCCGGCTGCGGGTATTTGACGCTGGAGGCTGCTCTGCAGATGATGTCATTACACTTTTTGTCGACAAGGAATTCCCTGTAGAGGTCCCTACCGGTTTCACCCCAAACGGCGACAATCAGAACGACTTGCTCATCGTCCATGGTCGGCCCGACACGGAAGTCCTCAGTTTCCAGGTGTTTGACCGCTGGGGTGAAATAGTCTATGAGCGCGAAAACTTCCTGGTCAATGACGAGTTGGAAGGTTGGGATGGTAATTTCCGTGGCCAGCCAGTCAACTCGGGAGTATTCATCTGGCAGGCTACGGCTCGCACACCTGATGGAAGAGAAGAGAGCATTGCTGGCCAAACGACTCTAATTCGATAGACCGCGCTTCCTGAAGCAGCTTGTAGTTTTCTTCGGGCGAAGGCTTAACTTTGCCCGATGCACATTGACATCATCACTGCAGTACCCGAATTACTGGCCTCGCCACTCTCGCATTCTATCATGCAGCGAGCGCAGGATAAGGAGTTACTCTCTGTTGGCATCCACAACCTCCGCCAGTTTGGCTTGGGCAAACACCAACAAATTGACGACTATCAGTTTGGTGGGGGGGCCGGCATGGTCATGCGCTGTGAACCGCTCGTAGCCTGCATTGAGCAACTCCAGGAAGAACGGACCTATAATGAGATCATTTATATGACTCCTGATGGTCAGCGCTACGATCAGGCCGCCGCTAATCGTTTATCTCTGCAGCAAAACCTATTGATTATTTGCGGCCACTACAAAGGCATCGACGAACGCGTCCGCGAGCAGTTCGTGACCATGGAGATCAGTATCGGCGACTACGTACTGAGCGGTGGCGAATTGGCTGCCGCAGTCGTAGTAGACAGTATCGGGCGACTACTCCCTGGTGTACTTAATGATGAAACCTCGGCTCTTTTCGACAGCTTCCAGGATCAACTACTCGCACCACCCGTTTATACCCGTCCAGCTGACTTTCGTGGCCGGAAGGTCCCCGATATCCTGCTGAGCGGCCACACAGCAAAAATTGAAGAGTGGCGCTACGAACAGGCACTAAAGCGGACGCAAGAACGTAGGCCCGATTTACTGGAGGATTAAGCTTCACGCTACAAGCGCTGGGGGAAATTAAATAAGGGCGGAGAATGCATTACATTCCCCGCCCTTATAAATTAACCTTGCGTCCGTAAACGAGCGTTGCGGACTTTGCGTGAAACCCACTAAAACTTCACCACAATCGGCATTCTAGCTTGCACACCTTGCATCTGCGTCAAATCTCGCATCAGTTCAAAGTGCTGATAAGCCTGCTCCCCTAGTTGTTCACGTACAAGGTTTACATTAAAGCCACCGTCACTATCGCTAAGCCCCATCAGGTCATTTACGAAACGTTCCAAAGGTGGCGTCACTCGTGGGTAAAAGCCCATACTGTAATTATCCAAGCCGGCGAGTGATGCCGCACTAGCAATAGCTTCATCCAATCCAGCTAGTCGGTCAACCAGACCTAGATCTAGGGCATCTACCCCGGAATAGACCCGACCGCGGGCAATTTGCCGCATCCGGTCCATCGGGATATCCCGTCCCGTAGATACGCGTTCCAGGAATTGGTCATAAATGATCTGCGCCCGCTGGGTAAGTAAGGTTCGCTCAGTATCACTCAATCCCTGAAAGGGGCTAAAGGCATTGGCGTAGGGAGCGGTATTCACCGTATCGAAGTTAATTCCGATATGTTCTTTCATTAAGCCAGTGGCATCAGGGAATACATTGAAGACCCCGATAGATCCGGTAATCGTCGAAGGTTGAGCAAAAATGGAATCTGCCCCCGCAGCGATATAATAACCACCACTTGCGGCTACGTCACTCATACTAACGACTACCGGTTTCCCAGCTGCCTTCAAATCTTCGACAGCAGCCCAGATATTCTCCGAAGAGCTGGCACTACCACCACCGCTGTTGATCCGTAAGACGACAGCTTTCACTAGGTCATCCCGACGGGCATCCTGGATCAGCTCGACGTATTTGCGATCGCCAATGCTGCCATAATCACCACTACCATCAACGATCGTTCCTTCTGCTACGATCACCCGTACTTGATCATGTCCACCTAATTGCTTGTTCAAGCGCGCTTCAAAATAATCACTTAGCCCAACCGTATTGATATTGCGATTTTCTTCCAGCCCTAATCGACTGCGAATCTCCGCTTCTACTTCTGATCGATGCATAAATCCATCGATTAGACCACTACTTAATAGCTCTTGCTCCCGCCAGCCAGTTATATTGGCAGCCATTCCACGGACTCCGGCCGGGCTAAGATTACGACTCACCGCAATGTCGTCGACAATCAGGTCAAACAGATTCTCCAGGAAAATTTTAGTCTGCTCCCGATTTTCTCGCGACATTTCCGTGTAGCGCAATGGCTCGGTAGCACTTTTGTAATCTCCCACATAGAAGACTTCCATGTTGACCCCAATGCGGTCCAGCATGTCCTTCATGAAGGGTATTTCTGCGCCCAGGCCGCGGAAGTCTAAAATCCCCATTGGCCCTACATAAACAGCGTCGGCAGCACTGGCTAGATAATAGCCTGCCTGACCGTAGTTGGGAGAAAATGCAACCACAAACTTTCCAGTCTCCCGGAAAGCCAGCAGCTCTTGACGTAGCTGACGTACCGTAGCCGGCTGAGCATTAAAGAAACCCTGGTTCAAGTAGATTCCTTTGATGTTATTATCCTCCGCAGCCCGACGGATACTGCGCATGACATCATACAAACCCAGCTCTTCGGAATTGTCCAGGCTGAGATTGCCCGATTGCATATTGCCCGTTAATTCTGGCATCACGGCTGGTAAATCCAGGCGAAGTACACTGTTCGAGCCGATTCTAACCGTATCATCTGTATCACTAATTGCTTTACCAATAAAGCCAGCCGCTACTAAGAACAGCACAACCAGGGCTAGTAGAGTACCTAGGCAAGAAGCCAATAAAACTTTCAAAAAATTCATAAAATCCACAAAATTTAAAAGGCTGCAAACTCAGACAGCTATATCATAAACCCAAAAATGATGGATTTGCTGCATTTGAGAGCCCAAAAATAGACGAAAAGACAGCTTTAGCGGTCGAGTGATCGATCTTCACCAAAAAACAGCTTGTTATTCCGCTAACAAGCAACGTATATTAGCAGCTGTACGGAGGCATTTCCTGAGGTAGCCTTCGCTGTAGTTATAAGGATTTTTCTGGGAGCTGTTCCCGAAAGTCGGAGTCTTGGCCTCGTGTTTTCCCTTCAACTTGCCAAGTACTCGAATACCCTACAGACTATCTCTCCTTTGCAATATTCTGACGACCTGGACCACGCATCCAGGCGCCTAGCTGCTAGCTGCAGTGGCGCCTTGTTGTTCAAGTACTACACAGTATGTTGCCATTCCAAGAGCTTTACCGATCTAAAAAGTCTACCCTTTCCAAACTACTAGCCTGTCGATCTGGCTGGGTGCTAGCCTGTTGGGTATTGAGCTGGCCAGTCCTGGCTCAATTAGAGATTATTAATGAACCACCCTATGATCCTGACAATCTGATTGAAACCGTTTTCGTAGGTGAAGGCATAGGTCTGCTGGGGGTTAATTACCAAGGAGACGATCGCTCCGCCGCTTATTTTAAGGGCGGTCTTCCATTCATTGGTCTCGATCGGGGCATCGTCATGTCGACCGGTTTCACCACCGATGATAACAACCCCAATATTGGCGTAGCAGCCAATGGTAGTAATCAATCGGGTAGCAACGCTAATAGCCCACTCTTAGATGACCCCGATATTCGCACTATCGTAGGGCCTAATGCCGTGGTTCACGACGTGACGAGCTACACCATTACCTTCCAGCCTATTTCAGATTCCGTTAGCTTCCGCTACGTCTTTGCCTCTGAAGAGTATCCAGAATTCGTCTGTTCGCAGTTCAATGACATTTTTGGTTTCTTCATCAGTGGGCCGGGCATTAATGGTCCCTACTCCAACGGGGCCATAAACATTGCCGAAGTCCCGGGATCGGACCTGCCAGTACGAATCAATTCGGTCAACCCTGGAACCCCTGGTACTTCCGCAGCCGGAGGCGATTGCTCCGACCCCGAAAGCTCGCTGGGTTTCAGCAACTTCTTCATCGATAATAACGGCAGTAATAGTCCTCCCATCTACGACGGTTTCACCCAGGTCTTCAATGCCTCAGCTAGTCTACAAGCTTGTGAGACTTATACCATCAAGTTAGTCATTGCCGATATTGGAGACAGTAATTTCGACTCCGGCGTATTCCTTGAAGCTCGCTCATTCTCCGGGGAAGGCACTAATCTCGACATTGTAGATCTTTCTATTGACGGTACCCTCATCGAAGGCTGTGGATCTGCAGCGCTCCACTTCTTCACCCCTGAGCCCGTCGAAACCGACCTAGATTTAGAAGTATCCTTCTTTGGCGACGCGACTGCTGGTACCGACTACAATATGCCTCCGATGGACTTGACCATCCCGGCCGGAGATAGTTTATTAATTGTCCCCGTTACCGCTACTGCCGATGCTTTCAATGATGATGGCGAAGAAATTCTCATCAGCCTGCGTCGGTCGGCTTGCCGGGTTGATACCTTCCGAATACGTATCGAAGGCAACAATCTCGAATCCCTGGACCTACCCAATGATGTGTTGATCTGCAACGATAATACCGTTGACCTTTCTGCAACTATCGTTGGCCCTGAACCTACTATCTATTCCTTCTCGCAAGATCAAGATGTGAACCTCACCTTCCTTGGTGGCTGGCGGGAATCGACCATTGATGTAAGCGGAGTCATCCCGGAAATACTTTCCGAAGAGACTTTTGAATCCATCTGTATTGATGAACTGGCCCATAACCGACCGGCCCAAATTGATGCCTTTCTGATTAGTCCTACCGGCATCCCCATTGAATTAACTACCGACAATGGAGGCAATGGAGGCAATGCCCCTTTCCAGGGATATTTAGGCACTTGTTTCCGCCCAGATGCCGTGACTCGAATCGCTCTCCCCGGACAACAAGCACCTAACACCCTAGCTCCTTTCACCGGTGACTGGTTGCCCGAAGGTGAATTGTCGGATCTCTGGTTTGGTAGTCAGCCCGCCAATGGTACATGGACCCTCCGAGTAAGAGACGATGCTGCTTTTACCAATGGAGAATTGCGACGCTGGTCCATCAATTTTATTCGTCCCTACGAGCTCAACTACGAATGGAGTTCCCCCATCGCTTCGATCGATTGCATTGATTGCCCCGAGCCAACTGCTACGGTATTTGGAGAGGGAGAAATCACCTTACGGGTTACCGATAGCTACGGTTGCGAGCTAGAAGAAAGCATGAACGTCACCTTTGAAGACACTCCTAGTTTCGCACCTCCTACTTGTGACCTAGTAACCGACAGTACCATTTTGGTCAACTGGGGAGATAGCCCAGACGCTCTCTTCTTTGAAGTCAGCTTTGACGGTATCAACTGGACCAACGTCGGTAGCGACACGGAGTTCAGCCTGGACAATCTAGACTTCGATCAGGATTACCAAATCTTTGTTCGTGGACAGTTCGCTAATTGCCCAGGCCCCGCCTTCCCACTAAGTTGTACCACCCTACCCTGTATACCTCCCACTTTTGAGACGGATGTTACCACCACCTGTGCCGGCCAGGCCGCTGCTACAGTGACAATTCTCCCCCAGACTGGGCGCGCGCCCTTCAGCTTTTTCATGGACGGTGTAATGGACGCTGATGGTTTTTTCGACAATCTGACTCCGGGTGACTACACCTTCACCATTGTGGATAACCGGGGCTGCAGTGACAGTATTGACCTCCAAATCACTGACCCGCCTGCATTCAGCGGTGACCTCATGGAAGTAGCAAGTATCAGTTGTGGCGGAGAAGAAAATGGAAGTTTAGCCGCTTTGCCTATCGGTGGAGTAGGCCCCTTCACCTACAGCTGGAACGGGGCAACTGGCGACAGTTTACAGACAGGACTGCCTGCTGGTGATTACCAATTAATCATCATAGATGCTAATGGCTGTAGCAGTACCATTGATTATGAGCTGATCGAGCCGACAGCCCTTAGCGGAAATACTTTCAGTACCAACCAAAATTGTGACGGTATGGCCAATGGTACTGCTTCGGTCAGTGTTGAGGGTGGCAGCCCTGGTTATAGCTACGCCTGGAACGTAGCCGGTATTGGTGACAATGCTACTGCTACTGGTCTGGAAGCGGGTGATTATCAGGTAACCGTTACTGACCAGGAGAGCTGTAGCCAGATTTTTGACATCAGTGTAGGTCTGGAACCAGCCGTCGATATTTCAGTAGAATCCACTGATATTCTTTGTTTTGGTCAAAATCAGGGATCGATAGATGTCAGCGTCAATGTAGGGGTAGGCTTATTGACCTATGATTGGGATGGGCCTATTGCTGCTACTGGCAGCAGCCCCAGCAACCTGCCCGCTGGCGTTTATGAATTAACCGTGACCGATAGCCGTGGCTGTGCAGCCAGCTCCATTATCAATCTGGTTGAACCAACTGAGCTAAGTGGAACGGCCGAAATTGACAACGTTGCCTGTAGCGGTGCCGACGGCGGGGCCATCGACTTCATCCCACAAGGCGGTACCCTACCCTACAGTTTCAGCTGGAGCAATACTGAAGAGACCGAAGACATTGACCAACTTAGCAGTGGCAATTACTCCGTTGTCGTCACCGATGGTAATGGCTGTACCTTCAGCGAAGATTTCTTTGTGGCTGAAGAACCGGCCATGGAAGTGGGCTTTAACGTTGAGCCAACCGACTGTCCAGGGGATGCTACCGGAAGTGTATCCATTGCCCTCACTAATGGTACCGGCCCTTACACTTACAATTGGAGCAATGGCTCTGCCGCTAGCGACCTGACCAATGTCACTGCGGGCAGCTACCAGCTTGAAATCACGGATGCCAATGGTTGTATCATCAATTCAGAGGTCGTAGTACCAGGCCCGTTACCCTTTGTCTTTGAAACGGTAGTAGAAGACGTACGATGCTTTGGCACTACCGACGGCCTGATTGAAATCGATCTTTCCGGCGGCAACCCTCCTTACGAGTTCAGTCTGAATGGGGGTAGTTGGCAGGCTCCCAATAGCTTTATCGGGCTAGGCTTCGGTCGATATAATGTAGAGGTGCGGGATCGTAATGGTTGCGGTCTCACTATCAGTGGGCTAAGTATCAACGAACCTGATCCACTTGAAATCTCTCTTGGTCCAGACCAACAACTGGAATGGGGCGATAGCGTATGGCTCAGTCCTTTAATCAGCGGCGGAACTCCACCCGTTCGTCAATACGATTGGTCGCCAGAAGATAGCACCCTATTAAGCTGTCTAGACTGTGAAGAGACCTGGGCGAGTCCGGTCGAGCAGACCACCATCCGACTGCGGGTATTTGATGCTATGGGCTGTTTTGCAGACGATATTGTGACCCTCTTGGTTGATAAGTCATTCCCCGTAATGGTCCCAACGGGCTTCACCCCCAATGGAGATCGGCGCAACGACTTACTGCTGGTCCATGGCCGACCGGGCATCGAAGTAGTCAGTTTCCAAATTTTTGACCGCTGGGGAGAAGAAGT
This sequence comes from Bacteroidota bacterium, assembly GCA_039030655.1. Taxonomy (GTDB): domain Bacteria; phylum Bacteroidota; class Bacteroidia; order Chitinophagales; family Saprospiraceae; genus Neolewinella. Next base: position 18,615 of record JBCCDS010000018.1, read on the forward strand.
CTACACCCGCGAAAATTTCATGGTTAATGACCCCGACGATGGTTGGGACGGTAGCTATCGTGGGCAGCCACTCAACGCTGGAGTTTACATCTGGCAATTGACCGCATTACGCCCCGATGGAGAAGAACAAAGTCTATCTGGTCAAACCACGCTAATCCGTTAGCTATTCGGAGACTAGGTGTCAGGATAGGGCGAGCAACCGAAGTACGGTTTCTCGCCCTATACATTTAATGGTATTTTGGTCGGCACAAATTTCCTAATCAATTTTAGCAAATGAGAATCAATCTACTCTTTCTATACCTGCTGTTGGGCGGCCTAGCCCCACTGGTGGCACAACCCGCCGACCGTGAAGGAGGCGACGACAAACCCGAAAAAACTTACGAATCGGTAGTCGGTGGTATGGACTCCGACGATGGTCTTTTTAACATTCACCGGGAAGACGGCAAGCTGATGTTTGAAATCCCCATGGATTTAATGGACGAAGAAATTCTCGTCGTCAGTCGAATCAGTGGGCACGTTCGCAACCTCAACTTTGGTGGTGCAGGGATGAAGTCTCGCCCACAGCAAGTCATCCGTTGGCAAATGTTAGACGGGAAAGTGCTGCTTCGCTCAGTTAGCTTCAATAGCGTAGCCGATGAAAACGAACCGATTTACCAGTCCGTGATCCAAAACAACTTCGAGCCCATTATTATGAGCTTTGATGTTGATATTTATGGCCCAGATAGCAACTCCGTCGTTATTGACGTCACCAAGCTATTTACGACGGACATTTCCATGATTGGCGCCCTTTCTGCCAACCAGCGCAAAAGCTTTTCCATCAAGGGACTTGACAAGGAGCGCTCCATGATCGTTCGCAGCCGCGCCTTTCCCGAAAACGTGGAAGTACGGCACATTTTGACCTATCGTGGAGATCAGCTCCCGGACAATCAGCTGACCGGTACGCTTTCTATTGAGATGAACCAAAGCTTTATTAAGCTTCCCGAGGAACCAATGCGCCCACGTCTTTACGATCCGCGGGTAAGCTATTTCAGCCTCTCTCAGATCAACTATAGCTCCGAGGCTCAGCGCGCAGAATCCCAGCGCTTTATTACCCGTTGGCGGCTAGAGCCCGTCGATATGGCAGCCTGGCAGCGTGGAGAGCTGGTAGACGTCAAGAAGCCGATTATCTACTACATCGACCCTGCCACACCTGAACAGTGGCGCCCTTACTTGAAACAAGGAGTAAACGACTGGCAGGAGGCTTTCGAGGCTATTGGACTACGAAACGCCATCATGGCCATGGATCCTCCTAGCCCGGAAGAAGACCCTGATTGGAGCCCAGAAGATGTACGCTACAGTGTGATTCGCTACGTTTCCACCCCGATCCAGAATGCTCAAGGGCCACACGTCCATGATCCACGAACTGGCGAAATTCTAGAGAGTGACATTATCTGGTATCACAACGTGATGAACCTGCTGCGCAACTGGTACCTCGTACAGACTGCAGCGGTTAATCCAGCTGCTCGGGGTGTGAATTTCGAGACGGAAGTCATGGGAGAGTTGATCCGCTTTGTGAGTGCTCACGAAGTAGGCCACACCTTAGGGCTGCCTCACAATATGGGCAGTAGCGCGGCATACACTGTACAGCAATTGCGGACACCTGGTTTTGTACAGGCAAACGGCACGGCACCTTCAATTATGGACTACGCACGCTTTAACTACGTTGCGCAGCCTGGAGATGGCGACGTCGGCCTACACCCTCGTCTTGGACCTTACGATTTATGGTCCATCCGCTATGGCTATCTGCCCTTACCAGATGCTAACAGCACGGAAGAGGAGCGGGCAATACTTAACGAAATGGTCAAAGAAAAAGCGGACGACCCCGTCTATCGTTTCGGTCGCCAGCGCTTCAATGGCCACGATCCCAGCGCGCAAACTGAAGACATAGGCAGCAATGCGATAGAGGCCTCTACACTGGGGCTAGCCAACCTGCGTCGAATAGTTCCTAACTTAATTGAATGGAGCAGTCGCGAAGGTCACTATTTCCAGGATTTGAATGAATTATACGGGCAGGTAATTGGTCAGTTTGGTCGTTATATCGGCCACGTTTCCAGCAATGTAGGCGGGGTTCATGAATGGCAACGTACTGCTGATGAAGACGAAATTGTCTTCCAGCCCGTCGACTCTGACCACCAGCGAGCAGCAGTAGCCTGGATCAATAACGAAGTATTTTCCACCCCCGAATGGCTAATTGATCAAGAGATCTTGCAGCGGATCTCTCCCAGTGGGATTGCTGACCGGATCAAAGCCGTACAAGCTCGTGCCTTACGCTCGCTCATGCAGGAAGACCGCCTTAATCGCCTGGCTGAACAACACGCCGTTTACGGAGCCGAACAGTATGGTCTCGAAGACCTGATGGAGCAAACCTACTCCACGATCTTCGGCGCTGGCGAGTTAGACACTTACCGACGCGCCCTACAGCACGCTTACGTTGATGGCCTGCTGAGCACGCTAAAAAATGACGACGCTGCCACGGACGTTAAAGCCGCCGTTCGCGCCAACATCAATCGCATTGAGACAGTAGCTGAACGTAATGCCAATGCCACCGGCATCAATGGCGGGCACTATTCAGAACTTGCCCGTCTTATTGAGGAAGGCCTGGACATGGATTAAGCTTACTATTTCGGATTATCCTAGTTGGATTCCAATGGGATTCGATTGGGGTAATCCGTAATTATCCCATCAACGCCCCAGTCTACCAATTTTTGCATCTCTGCGGTTTCGTTAACCGTCCAGGGGATCACTTTGGCACCTAGCTCTTGGCTTTTTTGTACTTCCGCAGGTGTCAGCGGTTCGAAGTAAGGACTATACACTTCCGGAACGAAGCCGAGCTCAGCGAACTTTTCCTCTAAGCTGCCTCGCTGGGGAAATTCATCCAAATACACTAGGGGAATATCCGGTGCTACTTGCCGTAAATGCGCGAGCAAGGGTGGGTGAAAACATTGTAGACTTACCCGCATTTGGGGCCTAGTCAAGGGCTGGATAGCTTCCACTACCCGCTCACAAAAAGTAGCGATATCTGGCACCAGGCCTGCGGCTTCCCACTCAGGGGTGTATTTCAGTTCTATGTTGAATTGCAGCTGATCGATTCGCTCCTGCTCCTTTGCCGCCAGGCTGGTTTTACGTCGTTCCAGCGCAGCTAGCAGCTGCACCAAAGTTGGCTTGTAGGTGGCTAGTGATTTCTGTTCGGAAAATCGAGGATGGTCCTTAGTACCACAATCAATTTGCTGAATCCGTGCCACTTCTAACTGAAGGATAGGGACCAGGCTATCGGCTGGCTCTCCCGGATAAGGGACGGCCTGGACCTGCGGAAGTACAAATTCTCCTTCTCCAACCGCTGGAAGGCTACAGATTTCTTCACTCATCCAGGGTTCATGACTAATAAGGACCTGCTGGTCGGCGGTAATGACAACGTCCATTTCTAAAGTACGAATAGCATTGTACTGTAGCACGTGAAAAAAGGCCGGAATACTATTCTCCGGTAGCAGTCCCCGGCAACCGCGGTGCCCCTGATAGTCGATGGCGCTTGATTCGGACATGGCACAAGAATTGAGTAGACAGCAAAGGGCGAGTAAGCTGAAGATCTTCATGGGTTAGTGAGATTACTCGCTAGACGGATTTATGCTTACTCGCTGGACGAACTTTTTCGCTTCGCAATAAAGGATTCGGCCAGCGAGGGGATCGGCCAGCGAGGGATTAGGCCAGGGTATTGAGTGCCTTATCGATTCTTTTAATGGCTTCGGTCAATTGGGCTTCGCTAGCGGCATAGCTAATGCGCAGGCAATTAGGGGCTCCAAAACTAGATCCGCCTACCGTAGCTACGTGAGCATCCATCAGCAGGTATTCAGCCATGGCGTCGCTATCCGTGATGGTACGACCATTTGCGCTTTTACCAAAGAAGGCACTTACGTCGGGGAAAATGTAGAAGGCGCCTTGCGGGCGATTGACCTTAAGCCCCGGAATGGCTTCCAGCCCTTCGATGATCAATTCGCGGCGACGAGCGAAGGCCTCCTTCATTTCACGGGTAGGCTGTAGGTCGCTATTGAGTGCGTGTGCTCCAGCAGCCTGCGCGATACTGTTGGCACCGGAGGTATTTTGCCCTTGCAGCTTGCTGGCTGCTTTGGCAATAGCCAGCGGAGCTCCCAGATAGCCCAAGCGCCAGCCCGTCATAGCGAAGCCTTTGGAGAAACCGTTTACGGTGATGGTACGGTCTTTAACCTCCGGGCAGCGACCGATGCTGAAGTGCTCTTCGGTGAAGTTGATGTGCTCGTAGATTTCGTCGGCGACAACGAACAGCTGTGGGTGCCGTCCCAGCATACTGGAGATGGCACGCAACTCATTTTCTGTATATACCGAGCCCGTCGGATTGCAAGGAGAGCTAAACAGGATAAATTTGGTGCGCTCCGTGATTGCTGCTTCAATCTGCTCGGGGCTTACTTTATAGTCATCTTCGATACCTGCACCTACTTCTACCGGAATTCCGCCGGCTACCTTCACCATAGCAGAATAGCTGACCCAGTAGGGCGTCAGGATAATGGCCTCGTCTCCTTCATCGAGTAAGGCCAGGCAAACGTTGGCGATACTTTGTTTAGCGCCGGTAGAGACTACGATTTGAGCAGGTGTGTATTCCAGGCCATTTTCTCGCTTGAATTTATTGGAGATTGCCTGACGCAACTCGGCAGTACCAGGCACTGGTGTGTACTTCGTTTGGCCAGCATCAAGCGCCTTTTTTGCGGCCTGTTTAATGTGTTGAGGCGTGTCAAAATCGGGCTCCCCCAAGGAGAGAGAAATCACATCGTGGCCTTGCGACTTGACCTCACGGCCTAGTTGAGCCATTTTCAAGGTAGCGGATTCAGCCATTTTTTTGACCCTTGCCGAGAGTCGTGATTGAGCATCAACTGAAGCGAAAGAAGAAGGAGTAGCCATGGGAATAAAGAACTTACAATTAAGGTAGGCTACAAAGTTACTGGAAGTAAGCAGAATCTACAGCTTTCCTTCTTCTTGATTTTACGATCTAAAACAAAGCGGATCAAAACCGGTCGCCCCGTTTTGATCCGCTCACTATTCGATATTTGACAGGCTACTAATTGGCCCGAAACACATCCATACCGACCTGACAAGGTTCTATACTGCAATCGTACATACCGATTTTGACGCGATAGACCTTAGTTTCAGAAGGCGTAAACTCAATAACGGGAACGTCGTCTTCCAATTCATCGCTTTCCAGTAAACTTTCCATACTATCATCGCCGTAGAGGAACATGTCAACATCGGTACAATCCTGATCGCAAACTCCAACAATACGGTAAGTGCGACCGGCGACTAGTTTTAGTCCGTGGTGGCCCGTTTCGTCATCGTCTAGCCAGTCGTAGCGCGTAGCCAGGATTTGGGTGTAGCCTTCATCTTCCAGTCCAGACTGAATTTCGGCCAGCTGGTTGTCGACAACCTGGGCCTGAAGGGTGGAGAAACTGAGGGCGAAGCTGCAGCAGAGCAGCATTAAAGTAGTGCGTAGCATAATGCTAAATTTGAATAAGCGATGAATTAGCGGCCGTAAACTGCGATACCAACCTTACAAGGTTCGACATCACAGTCATACATTTTCAAGTATACCCGGTACCGGCCAGTCGTCCGTGGCGTCAATTCCACAATGGGAACATCATCTTCGGCAACGTCCTCGTCCAGTAATTTACCGTTCTCATCGTAGATTTTCATGTCGATATCTTCGCAATCCTGATCACAGACGGCAATGATTTTGTAGTTGTAGTATTGACTCAGGCGAATGTAGTAGTTATCGGACTCATCATCCTCCAACCAATCGAATTCGTAATCGTGCGTTTTTTCGTAGTTGTCGTTCACCATTAATTCGGTGATTCGGCTAAGCTGAGAGTCAACAACGTCTTGCGCCTGTAGACATAGCGAGATGGCCCCTAGTAGGCCAACAGAAAGGATAAAACGGGACATGAAGTTTGTAATCTAGGGTGAGAAATCAACTAAGGTGCGTAAGTGTGTAGTGACAACAAACTTAAGCAAATAGTTTGGTTAGCGTATAGCAGGCAAACGGAGAGGTCATCCAAACCCGTGGGTTCTGGCCCGAGCTTTAAATAAAGCTTAACTTATTGATGAAAGAAAGTAAGGCCTACCAAGCAAGGCTCTACGCTACACTCATACATTTTTACCTGAAGAGTATAAGGACCTGATTGTGGATTAGAAGGATTAATGAGCGGCCGATCATCCTCAAGGATATCTTCATCGACCGTATTTCCATAGGCGTCGAGTAATTCCATATCCACATCGCTACAATCACCATCACAGGCTCCCCAGATTTGATAGGCTCTGGCCGAGCTGAGGCGTATTTGTAGCGATTTAGTTTCATCCTCATTTAGCCACATATACTCGGTGTCTGCAAAGCGGTCAAAGCCACTGTTACGCAGGTTATTTTCAATGCTGCGTAATTCATTATCAACTACTGCTTGAGGAGAGTCGCCATCCTCTTCAATGGCATTTTCATTGAGTAGGCGGTTAGGTGTATTACTTACTCCTCCTCCACTGGCCTGTGCATAGAAGCCGATGCCGACTTTACAGGGCTCGATAGAGCATTCGTGCATTTTTACGCGGATGTTATAGGTACCCGTCTGAGGGTTTTCTGGATCTAACAAGGGAACATCATCCTCCAGAATATCAACATCAATTTGGTTGCCATAAACGTCGACTAGTTCTAGATCCAGATCACTGCAATCCCCATCACAGACCCCCCAGATTTGGTAGCGGTTAGCCGAATTGAGGTAAACACTCAAGGTCTTGGTTTCATCATCATCCAACCAGAGTATTTCTGATTGCTGCACCATATTAAACCCTTGATCGGCCATCGTTGAACCGATATTTTGCAGCTGGGTCAATACAACATCATTTTGAGCGACTAGGCTACTAAAACCTAAGGATAGCAAAGCAATAAAAAGAAGGCGAAACATAAGTGGGGAGGTTAAGTATTGAATGAATGACCAATTCTATTTCGGAAATGGCGGTTTAGTGCTTAAGTAATAGTGGCCTCTGCATACAATATCCGAGTAAATGCTGATTTTTTCTGAAAAGCGAGGCAAAAATTCACATCTGGACAAAGGTAAAAGTCTTGTAATTAGGCAATTGTCCGAAATGTCAGTCAAGCTGCTCGAATAATCGAACAGCCTGACTGAGCAAAAGCTTATGTTTTATTCCTTAGTTAGAATATACCTGAACGCCTACTTTACAGGGCTCTACGGAGCAATCGTACATTTTCACCCGCAGTTGGTATTCGCCACTTCCCCGTAGGTTGGGCGACAAGACCGGCTGCGCATCGGAAGCTTCATCAATTGCAATTTGGTTACCGTATAAGTCAACCAGCTCTAGATCCATGTCTTCACAATCCCCATCACAAACGCCCCAAATACGATAGGTCCGGTTGGCGCTAAGGTTTAAGGTGACAACCTCCGTTTCATCGTCGTCCAACCACAGGTAATTAGTGGAGCTTCTAGCATAAAGCCCTTGGCTATTCATACTAGAGCTGATCACATCCAGCTGGACATCAACCACCGCTCCAGGAGAATTATCATTGGAAGAAGGAGCAGGGGTGGAAACGATGTTGTTGCGCGTATTAGGAGCAGTGGAATTCCCGTTGGGTGCTGTATAGGTAGCAATCCCTACTTTACAAGGATTGTAGGAGCACTCGTACATTTTCACCGTGAGTCGATAGGTACCAGACATGCCAGCCTCGGGGCGAACAACGGGACGATCATCTTCTAATGCATCACTATCAATTTCGTTACCATAGACATCAGAGAGGACAAAATCGATATCTCCACAATCACCATCACAGGCACCCCAAAACTGGTACAACTGATTAGCATTGAGGCTTACGTTTATGGTTTGCTCAGCACCGTCATTTATATCTAGGTACTGAATAGCGCCAGTCCGACTAAAGCGGCCGTTGGCTACCGAGCTGGTAATGGAGCTGATTTCATTATTGACCGTAGCTGTAGGGTTGGAGTCTTGAGCTAGCAGCGTGGCAGAAAAAAGTAGTAATAAAACAGGAAGAAAGCTTAAATGTGACATAACGAATTGGGTATTTGGTGTGAAGGAAATGCCAGTGACAGATCGCCACTATGCTGTGAATATTTTATGTCTTAGCCTTCGCTGAAGGCTGGAGCGAAAGTATCGCTTGTATTAACGGGTCCAATAACTTAAGCCTACCCGACAGGGTTCTTCAACACATTGGTACATTCTAGCAATCAAGATGTAAGTACCCGTATCAGGAGCAGTGATTTCAAGCGTGGGTTGAGCATCGATTAGTACATCTTCGACGACTAGATTACGCTCAGCATCGAGTAGTACCAAATCCATATCGGCGCAGTTTTTATCGCAGACTCCCCATAGTTTTATGGCTGTACCTGCAGTAAGATCGAGTGAGACCGACTCTTCTCCGCTAGCGGCCAGGTTAAAGAAGCTAGATTCTTGGAGAGGGTTCCATCCCTGGTTTTGCATTTCATTAGCTAGGAAATTCAGCTGATTATTGACGACGGCCTCTGCATTATCACCTTCCAAACCCAAGGTCGGATTAGCGTAATCCGTAATAGCCGGAGCAGCAAAGGTTCCAACTCCTACTCTACAACTATCCGTTTTACAATTGTACATCGTAATACTGAGCTGATAGGTACCCGTAGCGGGGGCATTAACTGCAATCAAGGGCATTGCATCATTGAGCTGATCAACTTCCACTATCTCGCCCGCTGCATTAGCAAGTCTAAAGTCGATATCTACACAGTTTTCATCACAGACCCCCCAGATATTAAATCGCTTTGTGGCATTTAATTCAATGGGGATCGTCACATCACCTTGATTCGGAATGTATATATAGTCAAATTCATCCGTTGCGGAAAAATCTCCATTCTCCAAGTGCTGGGCAATACCAATGAGTTTCTCTTCCACCATATCCTGCGCGTGAATACCTGTCCAGCCCAAAAAACTTAGATAAAGTACGAGGATACGAATCATAGTGAGTGTCATTCTTAATTGCAAGGTAAAATTAGGATCATCAATCAAGAAAGATTTCCACATTTTAATGTGGCGAAGCTATCGCAAAATAGGGATCAAGGTCAATTCATCGGTGATCCAGCTTATAGAAGTGATTTAGACTTTTGTAATCCGACTGCGCGGAAAGCCAAGCAGAACCTGGGCTTCCCTGTTTTTTAATATCTATTCCGATACTGGCTGTAAGCGAGCCACCCAACCTCCACCGGTTGTCAAAGAGATACTTATGGTTTCCCCAGCAGAAATAGTGCGGTTTACCCGCTGGTAGTCTTCTGCGAAACGCTCGGCATTAGGGCCGTCTCTAAAAATTTCCATTTGATACTCTCCCGCCTCCAAAAAGTCCATTGACAGGTTTAGCTCCCTAGTTACATTACCGTTTAAAATACCGATATACCAGCTATCTGCATCAACTCCTTTGCGGGCTATAGCTACGTACTCACCAATCTCACCAGCCAAGGGAATGGTACGCTCCCAAGTGGTTGGAATCTGAGTAATAAAGTCCGTACACTCCTCTTCGGAAAGGTAATTGCTGGGGCTATCCGCCAGCATTTGCAGTGGACTAACATAAACGACAAACATGGCCAACTGATGCGCTCGACTGCCCAGGCTCATTGGACGATTAAAAATATAAGCATGATTCACCGCCTGCGCATTGCGCATCGCACCGGGGGTAAAGTCCATTGGCCCGGCTACCATCCGAGTAAAGGGGAGTATACAATTATGATGAGGACCAACCCCGGAATCAGGATTGCCAAACTTATACCACTCCAATCCCTTAACACCTTCCCGGGTTAAAACATTGGGGAAGGTCCGGTGTAAACCAGCAGGTTTATAGGAACCGTGGAAGTCTACCAACAATCGGTTGTTAGCACATACCTCAGCCATTCTCCAGTAGTGATCGACCATATCCTGATCATCACGCTGCATAAAATCCACCTTTACGCCGGCTACACCCCAGGCCGCATAGCGTTCGGCCAGCGCGTCCAGATTATTCACGAAAGGTTTCCAGAGCGTCCATAGAATAAGCCGGACGCCCTTTTCTCTCCCATAGGCCACTAATTCCTCTAAATCAATATCTGGATGAGCCTGACCAACATTCGTGGTCGACACGGACCAGCCTTCATCCAGGATGATGTAGGGAATATCGTATTGGGCCGCAAAATCGATGTAATACTTATAAGTTTCCGTATTAAAGCCTGCCTCAAAATCGACACCGTGAAGATTATTGGCATTGTACCAGTCCCAGGCTACTTGCCCGGGCTCAACCCAGTCAAAGTTACCGGCAGCCGGCTCGGAAAGCAGGTGCACCAATTGATTATCCAACAGGCCACTAGCCGTCTGTTCGATCACAAATACGCGCCAGGGTAAGGCTTGCCCCGCTGCTACCTCAGCCAGGTAGGGCGCCCGGTCACCGATCCGTTCATCTCGATCATTGACATCTTTTATCTCTAGTGGTGGGGCGGCCCAGCGGCCATTAAGCCTAGCGTCCGTAACCTGAAGCCATAAACCTGGATAGCTGCGTAGTCCAGCTTCTGACAACCAGACACAGCTGCCATCCTCATTCTCAATCAAAGTAGGCGTGCTGGCTAGTTTACGGGCTAATTCTCCGGTATTGGCCCGTAAATAAGTGCGCTCATTGTGAGAAATAATACTTTCTTCTTCTGGAAAAAAAAGCTGGTGCCCCTCTACAGGTTCGACCCCGTAGCCCTCCGCACTGATCTTCGCGACCTCGCGGATTACAAAACGGTAAGCAAAACCGTCATTATACACGCGCCATTCCAGATCCCAGCCAGCCGTCTGATTACTAATCGTATAGCTATTATAATGGTCGATCAACTGATGATCAATCAGATGGATTGAAGGCGGGACGGCTCTGCGTACCTCTCGAATAGCGGAAGCTTCCAGGATTTCAAATTGATGGCTGACGCCCAGCATTTCAATAGTCGGCGATTGAAGTCGCAGCACTACCTTTTCGTCCAAACGGACCTCCAAAAGCTTTTCTTGATCATTGTGCAGTTGCAAACGATTATCAGGAGAACTAATCACTTGCGCAATCAGCGCTTCTGTGAATGCAATCAAGAAGAAGACCAATAGTGTACGCAGCATATTTAGTGGTATAAGTAGCTAATCAATTAGACTAAAATGAATTAGGGCGTTACCCTTAAAACGCCATTCATGGTGCGCCAGTGACCAGGAAAAGTACAAACGTAATTGTAGTCACCAGGAGCGTCCGGCGCTTTGAAGTAAATCGTCTCGGTAGTACCCGGCCCCATCAATTTTGAGTGAAAGAGTACATTTCCTGTGCTCGGCACATATTCTTTGGCAGGCCCGTCCAGTCCTAAGGAAGCAGCAGCGGCACCTACACTTGGCATAGTGCCTGGCTTAGTGATGACGAGATTGTGCGGCATATCATCATTATTATAAAAAGTCAGTTTGACCCGTGCGCCCGCCCGTACACTGATTCTCCCCCGATCGTAGCGCATCCCGGGTAAGGTCGACAGTACGATGGTTTCATCCACTGTTCCGCCCCAGTCGCCGGGCATCGTCGTTTGGCGCTTCGCACTTCCCCGTGAGCGCCGTCTTACGGGAGCGGGTCGAGGCGTGTCAGCTATCGCCACTTCTGTCTCGGCTGCTTGAGCTGATACTGGATCCGCGGCTGGCATTTGATGATGGCTATGATCCATAACTGGGGGCGCAACTTCTTCAACCACTGGCTCGGGTATCTCCATGGAATCTCCGCTGGGAATGCGATTCAAGGTGTAATAGCCGGCATTATGCAGCAAACCGTGTCCACCGTTATAGGATTGTACTCCCGCAGGTTTAATCTCGTGAATATGATATTGCCGTATCCCATCGATAGCTAAGCGGGCACTTAAGCCGTCTTCGGCTACTTCGATCGCCATTATTTCGTGCATCTCCCGATCCACAATCGGACTTCCGTAAGCGGGGTGGTACTTATAGATGAAGCTGGTGATATCATAGTTGGAGGTATCCGCTGCAGTGGTTTTATCTACCGGTTCGGTAAAATTGATCGTAAAGCCATCTACCTCCGCAGTGATGGAGTGCATCTCAAAGGGCGTCTCTCCATTCCAGACCACGCGTTGCAGACCATAGGGGTCTGAACCGGTGCTACCCCAACCCCGATTGGTCTGTCCTACAAATAAGGAGCCGTCTCGCCCCCAACTCATGCGTAATACCCCAGATTGAAAACCTTCGATAAAATTGAACGCTGCTCCTTGATAGACACCGTCAATTTTTTCCAGATTGACGCGCATAATTTTAGACTGCCCCTGGTCACCAATTAAGACCTGACCGGCAAAAGGTCCAAAAACGCCTTCCGTTTCATCCACAATAATTTCGCTGGTAGAGATACCCAGCACGGAATGTGGGAGCCAAACAGCAGGGGTTTTCACCCCCGGTACATCCTGGGCAAACTCGTAAAAGGAGTAAGGAATTTCATCTTCCTGATTAGAGGGCTGGCTTAAGGGCTGACCTTCTACTGGAATTTGGGGGTTTACACGGTAGTAAACATCTTCCGTTGTTAGTTTCACCGGGGAATCAGGTTCGCCAGACCAAGCCAAGCTCGCCGGGTGCCCCGTGAAGTCTCCTCGTTCTACGTGTACCAGTCCTCCCGAGCCCATCCAATCGCCTTGATTGTCTGCATAGAAAAACTCACCGTCAATCATCCCAATACCACAGGGCGAACGCATACCCGCAGCGAAGGGCTCCAGCTCTCCCGTTTGCGGGTCGATGCGCATGGTCCATCCCCGGCCGGGAGCACCACTTACCCCACGCCACCAGTTAGGATTGCGAAACGCAATATTTCCCGTTACGTACATTGAACTATCGGGCCCAACTTTGGGACCAAAACTATACTCGTGGTAATGCGAAGTCAGCGGCCAATGCGCTACGGTTTCGTAACGGTCTGCTCTGCCGTCGTCATTTTCATCGTGCAAGCGGGTAAGCTCTCCACGCTGGGCACAGTAGAGGGTACCATCATGCCAGGCTAGGCCCAGAATGGTATGTAACCCTCGAGCAAAGAGCCGATAATGTGGGCGCCGGCCTTCCGTCATGTAAGGGTTGTCGATGATGTAGACTTCTCCCCTGCGGGTACTGGCGGCAATGCTCCCATTAGGCAAGGTGGCCAGGCCACCGACCTCCAGTACAACTCCTTCCGGCAGGGGCAAAGTGATGATCTGGTAGTAGTCTTCTTCCGTGGGGGGCGGTGCATCCTGACCGGATAGGGAAGTCGTTAGCAGGAGTCCAAAAAACAAGGAGGTTATGAATAGCAAGCGCATATATAATCGCTTTTTGAAGTTAGTACAGATGGATTGACCAGGTAGTGGAGCGTCGTAATTACCAAATGATTTCGTAGCTGATTTGCCGTTCATCGGTCTCTTCGGCCAGCAGATGCATCTGACCGTCTAGCGATACCATTTCGGCCTTTAACCCATTGCTGAGTTGTACAAAATAGCGATCATCCACCCGATACATATTCCGGTCGATTTTCTCAATTTGATGGCCAGAGGCGATCCGCCAACTACTACCGGCAGGCAGGCTGCCCGTCCAGCTGATCGTTCGTTGCAATCCTTTAGCTTGAGATCGATCAAGAAATTGGTCGCTAAAGGATATATCGCCGATGGTTGCTTCAAAGGTTGGTGCCCCATTTTCACCTAAACGGTAGCCCTGCGGCCGTAGCTCCATTTCCCCACCCCCGATAATCGGAGGCAAGTCATCGATCCTGGTTATGGCACCGCGTGGCTCGGCAGTACCATCACCCCGACCACCCCACATACCCGTGGCATCTAGGAAACGCGCTCGCCATCCTTGAAGTAAGGAAGCAGTAAGTGGATCATAAGTATAAGCAACCCCAGAAGGAAAGCCCACATTGATAGCATGAGAAATAGCGCGAGTATTGGGCGTTTCTCCGTACTGAACGTAGGAGCGATTGATAACTACTTCCCGGCCAAAATCTATGTAGTTTGGCACGCCAAGGGAGCCAAAGGGTAAGGAAGCTTCGTTGTGCAGGGGCTGTCTGGCCAGATTAGGCCCCGTTAAGTATAAAGCCAGTTTACGTTCGTACCAGGGGGGCCATTTAAAGTAGGTCAATTCGACTTCATGACGCCCAGCACTCAGCGCAACATCCACGACACCATTACTGGCTTGAGGGGTAAAATACGTAACACCATCGATGCTGAAATTAGCATTCCAGACGACGTCCACTTCAAAGGTATAGACTCCGTCTACCGGTAGATCTAAAGCCCCCGTAAAACGTAGGGCCAATTTTTCATTCTGCTGCACCACCTTCGCATCAATGACTGCTAGCTCTCCGGCGCTGGTGGTCCTGCTTGGGAATTCAAAGTCAAATTGCTGCTGCATATCGGCCACTTCATAGCGCAAGCTTTCCCACTTTAAGGGTGCCCGGAAGTAGGAGCGGTAGCGAAGGTTGCGAATAGCTACCGGACCGTGATCTCCCTGAATACGCAGGGGACCTCTGGCCACCTCCTGAGCATAGCCACCACGAGTAGGACCATTGAGGGCTAAACCCTCGTGAATCACGACTCCGTTGAGCTTGACCAGCAGCATTTGCGCATTTTCTGTCTTATTGCCGTAATTGTCAAAACGAGGCGCACGAAAAGAGACGCTTAGGTGTTGCCACAAGCCAGGCGCTTTAGCAGCATTGATGATCGGCGGGTAGCCTTCGTAGCCGTAGCCAGCTGCTTCGTCGTAGCGTTCGTAGACTCCCCCACAGTCTCCCGCTGTAGCACGGGCTTTCCCCCAGCTATCAAATAGCTGAATTTCGTAACGCCCCTGTAGATAAATACCACTATTGCCTCCGGCGGGTAGCATAAATTCTAGTTCCAGATCGAGGTCCCCGTGTTCCAGTTGAGTCAAAATATCAGCACCCTGTTCACTTCGCTCTCGGTTGGCCAACACACCGGTCCCATTGCTGAAACTGAGTTGATCAGCGAGGGGAAGACCTGCGGAAGTACCAACAATCCGCCAATTACTAGCAGGCGATTGAAATTCAGAGAAATCTGACAATGCTAAGGAATCCCAAGGCTGGGCCAGTAGGGACAAGCAGGAAAAGAAGGAAAGGCCCAGTAAGAGGAACCAAATGGAACTACGCACGAATTCGACTTTGACGGCAAAAATGAGTAAGGCTTTGTTGAACGGGGTTCCGTTCAACAAAGCCTTATCTGAATAACTGCTCGGTAAAGCTAAGAAGTTATCCGAGCATTAAAAAAAGCTCCTCCTGATTATTGAGCAAAAAAGTTGATACCCACCAAGCAGGGCTCTACGGAGCAATCATACATTTTAACCAACAGGCGATAGGTGCCCGACTGACCAACGGTTTCATCAATCAGCGGCTGGGCATCGTCGAGAATATCTTCGTCAATCTGGTTGCCATAGACATCCTGTAGTTCCATATCGAGATCACCACAGTCGCCATCGCAAACGCCCCAGATCTGGTAGATGGTGCCCGCGGTTAGTTCTACCTCCAACGTTTGGGTTTCTTCTTCATCGAGCCAGAGGTACTCATTGTTTCGAAAGCGGCGGAGGTCATTCTCCTCCATGGTTTCTTCCAGGAGCAACAGTTGGTTATCCACCAACTCCTGTGGCGTATCACCGGTAACCATGACGCCATCATCCTCTTCTTCAAGCTCCGTAACCGGATTATCGGCAGACTGTGAGAAGAAACCGATTCCGATCTTACAAGGAGCAATTTCGCAATCGTGCATAATTACCCGCAGGGTGTACATGCCCGTTTGGGGAGCGACTGGATCAATGACCGGTACATCATCTTCGAGAAGATCTTCATCAATGACGTTACCGTAAGCATCCAGTAGGCGTAAGTCAAGGTCTTCGCAATCGCCATCACAAACGCCCCAGATGTTGTAGCGTTGGCTGGCTTCCAGGCGAATTTCATAATCGTAGGATTCGCCTTCTTCTAGGTTAAGGTACTTGGGCTGATCGTAGGCACGGTAGCCCTGATTGTTCATCTCTTCGGTAATGGCATCGATTTGCTGTACGACTACACCTTGGGCAGAAAGGCTGATACAACAGCTCAGCAAGCAGATTAAAAATAGGGTACGGATCATGTAAAATTATATTTAGGGATGTCTTTTGAAGTATTGGTGATATCACCAATTTTAAGACGGGATAACATTATTAGAGGTCACAAGGTCGCTAGAATAACTCAATCGAAGGAGTCGGTGGGTAGGGGTTCTACCCGACAGCGTGGGTTATCGCTCATGAAGCGCTGAATGATGCGGGCCATGCCCGGATAAGGGGGCTCTTTTTTGATACGATTCCGGATGCTGTTAGCGTCTAGTCCTTCATCTTTAGCCAGGAAAGTAAAGCCACGATAATGGCCGTCTTCTACCAATACGACGGCCGCTTCCTCCGGCTCTCGCCCCTGGTCGAACAGCAAGAAATCCTCGTCAAAAATCAGATTAAGGTGCTCGTGAGCCAAATCTGCACGGGCGTTGTAATCCGCTACGGATTCTTTCCCGGCGCAGGCTCCGTGGCACTGTTTTAGGTGGTAGTGAAAACAAGCGCTTCTGCTGGGATGCAAATGGGTAAAAGCGCTGCAGAGCTCCAGGCGTTCACGGAGGGCTTTGAGTCGGCCCTTGGCCCCCATCATGCTGGGGTATTCACTCAGTATCTCTTTCTCCTTACGCGCCTGAGCGGAATTGCGGCAGACATCAAAACAACGGTAGCCACGATCATTGATGTAGGTATAAATGGCATAGTTAAACCGGCGGTTGCGCTGGGCCCGATTGATGACCGGACTGAGTCGTTTGATCTCCTGGTTTTCCAATAGCAGCGCCACCAGTTCGCTACCGGTGAGTTCATAGCTGATGTCAGCTACCTGTTTTTGGATCGATTCACCCTTATGAGTGCGATCAGCAAAATGCTGCGCAATGCGTTTGCGGATATTGGTACTCTTACCGACGTAGACCACTTCTCCGGCCTGGTTGTAGAAATAATAAACGCCGCATTCTTCGGGCAGCTCCTGAATCCGGTCAATGCTCAGATTTTTAGGCAAACGCGACTCCTTGATGCCCATATTGACCATCAATTTGACTTGCTCCGCAGAGCCTTGTTGCTGCAGCGCCATCCGCAGTAATTCGGTCGTAGCCAGGGCATCGGCCAGGGCGCGATGGCGGGCATCCACCGTGAGGCCAAAGTGCTTGATCAGATTACCAAGACTATAACTGGGTAAGCCGGGGAATGACTTGCGCGTCAGGCGGACGGTGCACAAGCGGCGGCGGCTGTAGGTGTAGCCTAGTCGTTTAAACTCTTCGCGAAAAAAGCTGTAATCGAAAGTTACGTTGTGTGCTACAAAAATGGCCCCTTCCGTCAATTCCACCACCCGCTTCGCAACCTCAAAAAACTTGGGCGCACCCTTGACCATATCTTCGTCAATACCCGTCAATCGGGTAATACCGGCGGGGATATAGGTTTCGGGATTTACGAGCGTTTCATAAGTCTCCACTATCTTTTCCCCATCAAAGATCACTACACCAATCTCCGTGATACGACTACGGGCTGCACGCCCACCAGTCGTTTCTACATCTACAATCGCATAACGTTGATTGGTTTTACTCATTCCTCTATAGCTATTCCTGCCATGACGAAGGTAGTCTTATTTTTTTGTTTTTTTATCGCGCTTCAAACGAATTGTAGCAAACCAGTTTCGACTGACGAAGCTGGTGAGCAGGAGATGTCTCCCAGAATTGAGACAAGCATCCCTTCTCCAGACCGGTCAAATACTCAGATCGAAACTCCCGCTATTCAGGTTGGAGCCGAACAAATCCATCGCTACCTGCCGCTCATCGAAGGCAAGACCCTAGCACTGGTGGTCAATCAAACCTCTATGGTTGGAGAAACTCACTTGGTCGACACCCTGCAAAGTCTGAGCCAAGACCTCAAGTGCATTTTCGCGCCCGAACACGGCTTTCGCGACATGGCCGCCGACGGAGAAGTCATCAAAGATGGGCGCGACGTCCGCTCTGGCTTGCCCATCATTTCACTCTACGGTCAGAAGAAAGCGCCAACGGCTGAAGATCTGGCTGGGGTAGACCTGATCCTATTCGACATCCAGGACGTAGGTGCTCGTTTTTACACCTACATCAGCAGCTTACACTACGTCATGCGCGCTGCCGCTCAGCAGGGTGTGGAGGTGCTCGTTTTAGATCGTCCCAACCCCAACGGCCATATCGTAGACGGGCCGATACTCGACACTACCTTCACCAGTTTTGTCGGCGTACATCGGGTGCCTGTTTGCCATGGGATGACCGTAGGAGAATACGCCTTAATGGTGAATGGAGAAGGCTGGCTACAGGACGGATTGAAGGCAGATTTAGAGGTCATTACCAATGCGCATTACAGCCATGATCGGCCCTACGTTTTACCCGTTCCTCCCTCGCCTAATCTGCCCAACCAGCGCGCTATTTACCTCTATCCAAGTCTGTGTTTTTTCGAAGGTACACTAGCCAGCATTGGTCGAGGAACAAATATGCAATTTCAGGTCATCGGTCATCCCGACTACCCGGAGACCAACAGCGAAATCAGCTTTACCCCCACACCTGGCCCTGGTTCTCGCTATCCTAAATTGGAAGGCAAATTATGTTTTGGTTTGGACTTCCGCAGGTATTCCGCAGACAGTTTATCAACGCTTGGATTTGATCGAATAAACCTACAGTCGCTCATCGACTTCATGACCACTGTCGGTCCCAAAGGCTTTATTGATCGCACTAGCCATTTTGATCGTCTGGCCGGCAGTGATCAACTCCGCCAACAATTGGAAAGCGGGGTGAGCGAAGCTGTGATTAGAGCCAGCTGGCAAGAAGGGTTGGAAAGGTTTAGGGCGATAAGAGAACGGTATTTGTTGTATCCGTAGCTCATTATTGATATGCGAAAAACGATATTCGATTAACGAATTACTGCGTATCCCTCGTTAATCAAATATCGATAATCGTCAATCTACAAGCTATACCTTTCCTTCAATCGCGCCGCCTGCCTCCGAGACACCTCCAGTACCTCCCCATTGCTAAGCTGCAGCTGCAATCGGCCACCCAAATAAGGATTAATGGCGCCCACTTCTTTCAGATTCACCATCTGCTGGCGATTAATCCGGAAAAACAGCTGATTGTCCAGTATCGTCTCCAGATAATTGAGTGACTTCAACACCAGTGGTTTCTCCTGACCAAAATACAGGCGCGTATAATTACCCACCGATTCAAAAAGGCGAACTTCTCGTAAATGAACAAACCAGCAACGATCACCATCTTTTACAAAAATGCGGCTGTCTAGCCCTAGTTGCTCCTGCTGAATTGTAGTTCTTTCTACTTGCTTCCCAGCTTTCTCCAAGGCCTTAGCCAGTCGATCATTTCGAATCGGCTTTAGTAAATAGTCAATAGCATTGTATTCAAAGGAACGGATAGCGTATTCATCAAAGGCAGTCGTGAAAATAACCGCCGGAACTTCGTCTAGCTCCTCCAGAATTTCAAATCCATTTTTCCCCGGCAGGTGAATATCCAAGAGCAGTAAATCAGGTTGTAGCTCACCAATTAGTTGGATGGCGGCATCCCCATCTTCTGCTTCTCCTACGATTTCTATCTTTGGAAAATCACTAAGCAGCGTACGCAACTCCGCTCTTGCCAAACGGGAATCTTCAATGATTAAAGTTCTCATCTTTAGGTACGCGTCTCCAGCGGCAAACAGATACTGGCCAGTACATAGTGCCCTGACTCCTTTAAATCAAAAGCAGCCCGATCTCCGTAGAATATCCGCAGACGTTCCCTGATATTTTGCAAGCCCGTGCCCAGGCGGCCTTCTACTTTTTTTCGCCTGCGTAAATTTCCACTATTCGATACTTCCAGAAGAAGCTGCTCCTTTTCCAAAGTCGTTTTTAAGTTTAATTCCCCTGGAGCAGCCTCGGGCGCTATTCCGTGCTTAACTGCATTTTCCACCAAAAGTTGCAACAGCATGGGCGGCACCAGACAATTCGGCGTTTGCGGATCAATGTCCATACTCCATTGCAGGCGATCTTCGTATTGAATAGACATCAACTCTAGATACTGGCGACTTATTTCGACTTCTTCTGACAAGGGGACTTGCCGCTGCTCATCGTGCTGTAAAGAATAACGCAGTAAATCAGAAAAATTAATCAACATCTCTCTGGATCGTTGTGGATCTTCCAGCACTAATGCTTTAATATTATTGAGGGTATTAAATACAAAATGGGGACGCAGTTTTGCTCGTAAATTCCCCAGTTGAGCTTCCTTGACTTCCGTAGCCAGTCGCCATTTATCGATTTCCAATTCACGGGATTTCGCGAAATATTTAAAGAAGAAATAGATCAGATTCCAGATCAGAAATATCAAGCCTCCATTTATCAAATTTCCCAGAATTTCCCTGGCTGTAATCTGAAAAATGGGGAAGAGTAGCTGAAACAATACCGCATTCAACAACAACCAAGCTACAGCAATTAAAAAGCTACTGAAGGCGATAAACATGAGTAAAGCAAGCAATCGCCACTCTTGCCAATGCCAAGACCGAATCAGATAGCGATATATAGTCGTAATGACCAAGCCAGTAAATAATGCCATCCCCGTATTGGTAGCAACCATTATGAAAGGTATCCCTGCCATCCATTGGATGAAGAAATTACCTACACCAAAAAGCGCCCAGCCGAATGCCTGGGCAATGAAAAACTTTTTGGTGCCAGTGGAATTAACAGTCATTATTCCGATTGTGTGTGTATCCAGGTAGCAATGCGCTCCATAGCTGCGAGATTAAAGGTTTCTTCAATTTCCCCATACTCCGCCACCGCTCCCGTAGTAGCCTGCTGAAACAGATGGTTAAGTCCCGGCATCTCGAAGATCTCAAAATTAGTATTTCCTCCTGCCTGCAAGGCATTTTCGATGGCTTCCAAGTTAGCCTTGGCGGGCACCTGTAAGTCCAGACTACCATTAATCGCCAAAACCGGGCATTGTACTTCTTTTAAAACAGTAGCTGGTTGAAAAGTAATGAAATAGCGAAACCAGGGTGTTAATAATCCTTCCGCTTCACTAGAGGCAAATTCGTCCAAATCGCCTAAATCAGCTTTCATGTCTTCTGGAAATTCCTCAATCCCATCCCGTAGGATACGAATCACACCATTCCTTACCTCCTCAGTCGGCTGCTCTTTTTCGGCCTTCAGGTAGGCATAGGCCTCCCCTAGAAATTGGCGGTTTAAACGAGCCACCTCCTCTGGCACACCGCTGGCTTCAGAGATGAGACGGCTTTGTTCCAGCATCAATTCGTCGATGGGGGTACCCGGACCGGCCAGGAGTGCAATAAAATCTACCTCTTCATTCTCCCGGGCCACCATTGGAGCGATCATGCCCCCTTCGCTGTGCCCGGCAATACCTAGTTGTACTCCGGCCAGATCCTCTCTTCCAGCCAAATAGTCAATGGCCGCGCTGGCATCACTGGCAAAATCAGCAGTGGTGGCACTTCCATGATCACCGGTACTTTCCGCTACGCCGCGATCATCGTAGCGCAGCACCCCGATGCCCTGCCGGGTCAGGTAATCTGACAATACCAGAAAGGGTCGATGGTTAAATGGGCCAATCTCTTCATTACGGTCTTGTGGTCCAGAACCAGAGACCAGCACGACAATGGCCTTAGGCAGCTCGCCTTCCGGCAAAGTAAGCGTCCCCGCCAAGGTCACAGCTTCTACCTTAATGTTTTCAAAGCTTACTGTTTCCTGTTGGTAGGGGAAATCCGTGGGGTCCTGCGGCCGTACTTCTGCAAGTGGCTTTTCAATTTCCTCCCGGCCTAGGACCAGCGGAAGTTCAAATCCTCCCTGCGCAAAAGTGCCTTCGATGGAGCCATCTTCTTGTAGTTGACCAGTAAACACCATAGCCAGCGCTAGTGCCTCGACCTGTAGTTGACCGTCAACAAAAGTGGTTTTATCCGTGGGGATATCAGTCGCGCCCTGATCCGGGCTATCCAAGGTAGTGTGGTAGGTACCATTTGTTTCGCTAATGTGCATTACCAACCGCAACTGGGTACCCTGTATATCGAGCAGACCGTTCCAACTTCCGGTAATGTCTTGGGCCTGTAGCGAAAGCAATCCCGCAAAACAAGTGGCCATTAATAAACAATAGGTCTTCATGGTATTCATTGGGTTGTTGATACCACAATGATAGGTCCTCCAGTCAGACTACGCTAGCCTTTTTTGATGAACGGTCGGAGGAAAGGATGAGTGGTTTTTGGTTAAACGGACTTCAGTTCGTGCTGGGTTAAAAGGGCTTAAGCCCGACCAAGGTGGAAAAAGAAAAGCTGGTATGCTGCGTCCTCCAATCCAAATTAGTCGATATTGCTACCAAACGGCTTTCTGTATTGCCCTTCGGTAAAGTAGTAGCGCGATAAATAGGCTTAATAAATAAATTACTCAGCTAAAGATAAACTCTGGCTCCCGGTAGATGGTGATACTCTTCCAGCTCACTCCATAAATTACTACGTAGAGCAGTAATTGCTCGCCTACCCGAAGGAAAGTTAGCAGAGGCATAAAAACCGCTTCGTATTTGGGATCCGTGTGTTCCACTATAACCCTAAACTAGTGCTCCGCCGCGCTAAGCACGGCGGAGTACTAGTTTACTCTACCACCTCCACCCATTGCCCCTGCGTAGCCGCCTGGATCTCGTTATCATACATGGCTTCACAGACTTGCCCGGGCAGGTAGTAACGGCCGGGGTAAGCAGCCGTCAGGCGCAAGCGGTAGGTATTGGTCTGGCCTCGGTTTAGGTGGAAGAAGGTATAGACCCGATCATCGCGCAGATCGCGATATTCGTAGCCCGATTCGGATTGCCCGTCACTGACGGCATCCATGCGCTCGTTGACGATTTCCCAACCGCTGGCTACGGGTTGGCGCAGCGCTAGTTGGCGATAATTCATGGCCAGGGTACCGGGATTCGTAACGGTATACTCTGCTACAAAATCCGTACCAGCACGCAAGCTAGACACATCTAGCGTGCGGCCGTTCAAGTCGGTATAGCGCACTGCTAATCGCAAGTTTTCTTCGCTGCTGGTTTCCTGACCGGGTTCCGGTACACCACCAGTAATGACACTGACGTACATCGTCGCATTGCCCCGGTTACGCAGCTGAAATTGCTGATTATTGCCCTCCGTAGGCAGTTCGATACTGACGAAAGCAGCATCCGTATTACCCACGTCCAGTGCAGCACCTGCCGCAGGGGTATAGGTAGCTAATACGGGTTGGCCGGAAGTGGCTTCGCCCATCATTTTACCCATTGACAGGATCACGAAAGCGGCCTCCTGGGTACTGAGCCAGCCGCGACGGTTGACGGCCTCGGCCAGTCGCAGTACCAGTTGATTGGCCTGATCATCATTACCAGACAGCAGGCAAGACTCCAGTAGCATGGCCATATCCCGAATCTCGCTACCAAAGGTATAGCCCATTTCGCGACGACCATCCCTTCCGGTGCCCGGTACACTATTGCCGAATAACTCATCCGCTACGGACTGCTTGCCCGCCAAACTATAGGCAGCTGCCAGGCGGAATTTAGCAGCATTACTCAAGCTTTGGCCACGCAGACGGTTCATTGCTCCCAGGTCAGCCTGTCCAGCTAGTGCCAGAGTATATAGTCGATAGGCCTGATCCAGGCGACGCTGGTAATCATTGGCGTAAAAATCATAGACCGTAGTGCGCCAGTTGGCGGCCGCACGCTTCTGGAATTCGATCAGGCGATCTTTCACGCCAATCGGTAAGCTGTAGCCGGCGGCTTCTGCTTCTAGCATAAAGTGCGTTGCATAGTTAGTGGCCCAAGGCTGAGCGTAGCTACGCCCTGGCCAGTAGGCCATCGAGCCGGTACTGGTTTGGAAGCGCGCTAAGCGGTTGAGCGCCACCCGTACATTGTCCTGGGCGCGTTGCTGATCAGCGGTCGAAAGCTCCACTAATTTATGCAGATGCAGTTGGGCAAAAGCCGGGGAAACCGTCTGCTCCAAGCAGCCGTAAGGATAGCGAAGTAGATACCCCAAATGCCGCTCCAGATTGACCGTAGGAATACCGGCCAGTTCTACGAAAGCCGAGCGAGTTCCTATGCTACCAAAGGGCGCAAAGGTCACTGTCTGAGATTCGCCAGGTGCCAGCGTTAATCGATCGACTTTCAGCTGTTGACTGTTAGGGTTACGGACATCGATCTCAATCTCCTGAGTAATCCGCTCACCACTTCCTTCGGCTAGTACTTGAAAACGTGCGACCCCCAGCTGGTTTCCGACCTGCAGCGGGAAACGCAGCAGCTCATCCCCAGGCTGATCAAAGCTGCAATTTTTCTGGTTTTCGCCGATACTGACCAGATTAGACGATTCCGTAACGCTTACCTGAGCACTACGCACCTGATCCGTCATCGCGAATACATTAACGGGCATATCCAGGCTTTCTCCCGGGCCAATTGCCCTTGGCAGAGTCGGTAGTACCATAAGTGGTTTACGTACGGGTACGTTTTCTTCAGCGCTACCGTAGGCACGATCACCCTCAGCTACGACCATCACCCGGACCGCTCCCACATAATTGGGAAGTTCCACTTCGTGGGTATTCGTTCTTCCAGCGGCCAGGCTAAAGGGCCCTAAGTGCCGTACAACCGGCTCAAAGCGATTCGCGCGTTCGCGGTCGGCATCACCCCCTTCGGCATCATCGCCACCAATGGCCAGCACCCGATCGAAGGAATTGCCCATATTGCCAATCACGTAGCGAAACATATCGTAGGTACGCACTCCCAGGGCTTCCTTACTAAAGAATTGATCCCAGAGATCGGGCGTACTAAAACGCGTTAGACTCAACAACCCTTCGTCGACCACTGCTAGGGTATAATTCATGGCTTTGCCTTCGGATTCGGCCACTCTGATGGTCACCGTCTCTTCGGGTTCATATTCCTCGGCTGTTGCGATGGTGGGTTCCAGACGGGTCTCTGGGTTTACTACCCCTATACCAACCACTCCGTACAAACGTATCGGACGATCGTTGATGGTTTGCTCGTAGGGCTGTACCAGCGTTACATTGGCGTATACCGTTGGTACCATCCGCTCATCTGCCTTAAAGCGAAAGCTGTTTTCGCCGGACTTCATTTGCAGCCAGTGGGTTTCGACTACACCCGTACTATTCTCCAGGCTGACTAGAGCCATCCCGCCCTGACTACCGGGGATGGTCAATTCGACTTCTTCTCCGTTGGCATATTCCGTTTTATCGGTGCGCAACTGTAAAATAGAGGCTGCTTCCCGATCCATTCCGTCACGATTAGGGCTGCCCGCGTAGAAATAATCGCCGGTACAGTGGCCACTTTGCGTATCACAAATGCGTACTAAATAGCGCCCCCAGTCGGATACACGTACCGTATAATTCGCCTTCCCCTGTCCGTTAGTTTGCACGTCACCTTTGCTGAGTGCCTGGTGATGCTGAGTAGAGTTAAAGCGGCTAACGTTATCGTTGTTATCCTGCCACCAGTAGCGCCAATCCACGCGATAAACCCCTACACTCAGGTTGCGCCCTCCGGCTGCCGTGCCATCAGGATTGATCGTAGCTAGCTCGATGGTATTATCCTGGTTACGGTTCATTTCCTTACCGCCCCAACGATTGCGGGGTAGTCGCAGCCCAGCCAGCACTGCATAGGGGCGATAATCCGTGCTAATATTGTCCACACTAAAGTTACCTCCGGGTTCATAGACCCGGGTTTTAAAGGCCGCCCGCATCGGGCCAGACATCGCTTCACTCAGCGTTGGAATCTCAAAACTGGTGTTGCCTTCAGCATCCAATTGACCGTCAAATATCTCATTCGTTGTATAGTTACGTTGGCGGCGGGCAGGGTCGTGCCAGCTGTATTGTGGCCAATCTTCGAAGCCGGAATAATCAGCTCTGACTTCCCAGTTGACATCTGCGCCTAGTTCTCTGGCGGGTGCTCCGTGTAGATAGGCAGCATTTAAGCCAACCCGACGGTTGCGAGGAGATAAGGGAGCATCATTAAAATCTAAATCGATCTTGAGTCGATTGGGCTTAATCGTCTCAATTTTGAGGGTACGGTAGAAGGTTTGTCCACCAATTCTGACAATAGCTCGCCAGTTGCCAGTAGGGTCATCGGGGTCGGTATCAAAATGGAGCGGGTAGATATCGCCTACTTCTGCCCTAATACTGCGCTTTTCACGGCTCCTCCCGCGGGAGTCCACTAATTCAAACTCCAGCGGATAAGAAGGGGGCAGCTTAGCCAGGCGGTCCTCCAAAACAAAGTTGAGGTAGACTCGATCACCGGGGCGCCAAACACCCCGCTCGGCATAAAAAGCACCTTTCACCCCTGCTCGTGCGGTAACTCCCGAGACGTTGAACTTACTCATGGAAAGCAGATTATCGCTTTCCAGTTCGAGGTAGCCAGCATCACCGTCTTTTTTCACGATGACGTAGGCCGGTTCATAATCCGTTAGAGTTCCGACCTGACCATCGGCATCGGTGATTAAGCTCGCCAATTGCTGCTGTTGGGCATCAAACAGACTTACAATTGCACCGTTTACCGGTCGAGCAGTGATTAAATCGGTTACTAGGACCATAGTGCTCCGATCCTCATTACGTTTAGCAATGACCCCCAGGTTAGAGCTGATCAAATTGCGGCTTACGAAACGATCACTATTGTAGTAATAAGGATGGCAAGCATCCTGACGATCGTCCCAATCCGCATCGCGGATATAACCGTAGACACCGTTATAGGCATTCAGAAAGGTACGATCATCTTGCTCGTAACCCACCAATGGTGGCTCATCGTCGACCGTGTACTGATTAGTAATCCCCATTTCCTCCGGTGATTCTGAGCAGGTGCGGAAGGCGTCTTCCATGAAAAAGCCCAGACGGATCTGGTAAATAGCGTGAGGGTCTTCTTCCAGGTAATCCGATAAATCGATAGCGTAGCGCGTCCAACTGCCCAGGTCAACGTCCGAGGCTAGGTCTGAAAGGATCAAGCGATCTCGGCTGATGATACGCCCCACGCGCCGCATCTCATAGGAGCTTCCACTATAGGCCAAATTATTCTGCTGCAAGAACTGCATGACATTGTTGTCAAACACCTTGAATACCTCTAACTCGACGGCTTCTAGGCCAATAGCTTCAAAGGGAAATAGCCGCTGCCCCTGATGGGGTAATACCACCCCGTCCCCAACCAGGCGGATGGCCGGATCGGGTTGAGCAATGGAGAGTTGATGCTCTGTAGCTCTGCCGAGTTCCCGACCGGCAGCGTTCTTGATGGTAGCAGCTATCCGAAGCGTTTCCTGTGCGGTACGATCGTCATTGAGGTAGGCATAGACCAGATTCCCCTCAATACGCGTCCGCATGGCACTTCCATCACTGAGGGCAATCAGCCCTGTTAAATCCTGATCGGGATCTAGCGGATCACTAAATCGAATCCGTATTCGAGCTTCAGGATCCCGCTCGGTGACCACTTCCGTAACCAGAAAATCACCAATTGCGGGTACACTTACTTGTCGTTGTCCACTTAATTCCGCATTACCTAATCCGGTTCCATCCCAGCTTATCTCTACCTGAGAAGCGGCTTCTCCTCTACGTACGTCCGCAATAACAAACTGGTAGTTGCGCCCTTCTCCCGTGAAGCTGACGGGCAAGCTGCGTCCTTCCTGAATGGCAGTGATGAGGTTTGCTGTTTCTGCGGGGCTGATGTTATCTCCCGTCAGAATGCTTCCCGTGATTTGCTGACGCGCCAGATCGGTACCCGCCGCCTGGAGGCCATCAACGATTACCCGCAAGGTCTGCTTACGGATATTGAAACCAAACGAATAGGTTTTGGGCCCCGCAGACAGGGTATCTATGGCTCTATCCAGGTGAATCGTTGCGATGTAGGCCTGTCCTACTTCCCAGCCTTCCGTCGGTTCAAAGCGCAGGGTACGGCTATTTTCCCAGACAGCGCGCCCGGCACGACTGGGTTCAAAGGTTAATAAATCGGCAGCGGCCTCGGTCTCGTCGGCATTTACTCCACCAACGGCCTCGGCAAATTGTACCCTAATGGGCTCCGATTTCCCGATGACACCCGTACTGTAACCGGTGATGTACTCGGCAATTTCTTCTGGGCTAGGTTGATTGGCTAATGGGTCCTGTTTACAGCCATAGAATAGGCTGATCGTCAACAGGAATAGTAGAGATGGAATGACAAATTTTTGGTGCTTGGGCATGAATATGGTCCGATTAGGTGGTTAAATAGGTGAACTTTAAGCCTTAGCCACTTATTATGCGTGGGATAACCTTCTGAGAAAGCCGTAAAATGCTCTAGCAGAAGCCCTCACTAGCTAAAATCAGGCGTACGCTTAGGCGAGGCCGCAACCTAGGCATGGCATCTTCCGTTAAGTTACCGCTTTTTCCGCTCCAGCTCGTTGTTTTCCCCGGCGAAGAGCTCAATTTACACATCTTCGAGCCCCGGTACCGCCAGTTGATCAGTGACACGGAAGTTTCGGGGCAAACCTTCGGCATTCCCACCGTTTTGGATGGGAAAATGATGAAGGTCGCCACGGAAGTAAAACTGCTAGAAGTAAGCAAGCGCTACCCCAGTGGAGAGAGCGATGTCAAAACAGCAGCTAAAAGAGTCTTTTTTCTAGAGAACTACGAGACGAATTTAGGAAAAAAATTGTACGCTGGAGGCAACGTTCGCTTCGTCGATCTGGATATGGCAGAAGATCCCGTCATAAACGAAGAGATTATCCTTTTGACCAAAGAGATTTATCGTCGCTTACGGGTTGATCGGGAGGTTAAAGAAGCCGCAGAAGGCTTTTGTACTTACGACATCGCGCACTACGTAGGTATGAGCCGTGAACAGGAATACGAATTACTTACGCTATTCAATGCATTGGATCGACAGCAGTTTTTACTGGAGCATTTACACGCTATCCGGCCCGAGATAGAAGAACGCTTAGACATCCGGGCCAAAGCGCTGATGAACGGTCATTTCAAGCACCTCAGTCCACCCAATTTTTAAGCCCAAAGCTTACTTTTCTCCTTCCGCAAACAAAGCTTTTTCTACCTCCTCACAAATGATATGCCCCAGTAGCATATGCGCCTCCTGGATGCGCGGCGTATCGGTACTCGGCATATTAAGTAGGAGATCGACTTGAGGACCAAGTTGTCCGCCACTTTCTCCCGTCATCCCGATCAGGTAAGCCCCGGCAGTCAGAGCCTTCTCTGCTGCAGCTAACACATTGGGGGAGTTTCCCGAAGTCGTCAGCAGAAAGATAATATCACCCGAACGCAGCATCGCTTCGGCCATTCGGGCAAAAGAAGCTTCATAGCCATAATCATTGCCCACCGCCGTCAGATAACTGGTATTGACGTGCAGCGCCTCGGCAAAAAGCGGCGGGCGATCGAAATAGAAGCGTCCAGACAGCTCAGCCGCCAGGTGCTGGGCATCAGCCGCGCTACCGCCATTACCACAGAAGAGCACCTTGCCTCCCTGACGAAAGCAGTCTATACAGCGCTGAATCGCCGTTTCCATTTTAGCAGGTAGTGCCTCATCGGCCAGCAGGGCCTGTTTGAGGGCGATAGCGGAGTGGATTTGTTGCATGCTGAGGGGTTTATCAGGAGCTTTGGGCTGCTGGGGCTACTACCACCGGATTGTCATCCGGGGTTATGGGTATTGGACTCCTTCGGAGTCCCCTATGATAAGAAGTCCGGAAGACATTATCATCTGGGGTTATGAGTATTGGACTCCTTCGGAGTCCGCTATGATAAGAAGTCCAGCGGACTTCAACATCTATAACCAGGGATGAAATCCCTGGACAACGCATGGAAAAGATAGCATGGCCTACACCTGCGGAAGTACAAAAATAACCATAATGCCAAAGAAGCTACCCAGATACCTCAATCAGATACTTCCGCTTCTTGCCATTCTCGATCAGGAGAAAACGATCGTGGAGCAAGTCTTCCGTCGTCACGGGAAAATCGGGATCGCCAATCTTGGTCTTGTTGATACTCACGGCATTATTTTGCACTGCTCGTCGGGCCTCACTCTTAGAAGAAGTGATGGTAGTGGTAGTCGACAAGAAGTCTACGATGGGCTGTCCGCCCAACTGTTCCCGCTCTACTTCAAAAACGGCGATGGTAGTTTTCAGCCCAGCCAAGGACTGCGCGTCAATTTGCAGCAGATCTTCCCGGCTAGCTCCCCGACCGTAGAGTAGGTTCGTCACCCGCTCGGCAGTGGCCAGACCTTCCGCACCGTGAATGCGCTCAGTCAGCTCAGCGGCTAACTCGCGTTTAGCACCATTCGGGTCATCCTTATCCTTGATGCGCTGAATCAGCGCTTCAATTTCCTGACGTGACTTCAGGCTGAAGTATTTGAAGTATTTCTCCATGTCTTCATCCGCTGCCCGCAGCCAGAACTGGTAAAACTCGTAGGGAGAAGTCAAGTCGCCCGACAACCAGATATTGCCGGCTTCGGATTTGCCAAACTTGCTGCCGTCTGCCTTAGTCAGTAGTGGCGTGGTTACGGCGTAGACTTTTTCGCTCAAACCACGACGCACAAATTCGATCCCTCCGGTGATGTTACCCCACTGGTCGGAGCCGCCCATTTGCACTAGGCAGTTGTGCTGCTCAAACAGGCAACGGAAATCGTAGCCCTGCAGCAATTGGTAGCTGAACTCGGTAAAAGACATGCCCGTCTCGATCCGGTTCTTGACTGAATCTTTGGCCAGCATGTAGTTGATAGTCAGTGTTTTTCCTACGTCGCGCAGGAAATCGACAGCAGACATCGACTCATAAAAATCCAGGTTATTGACCACAATAGCCGCATTGGGACCGTCAAAATTCAGCAAGCGTTTTACTTGCTCCAGCTGGGCAGCCAGGTTACCGTCCAATTCGTCGTAGCTTTTCAGCTCACGTTCTTTATCCTTGCCACTAGGGTCACCGATGCGCCCGGTAGCGCCCCCCATCAAAACGATGGGCGTATGGCCCGACTTTTGCCACAGTGTCAGCAACATAAGTTGCACGTAATTGCCGATCGTCATCGAAGGTGCCGTCGGGTCGAAGCCGATATAGCCCACTACCCCACCTTTTTCTAGTACTTCTTCAATCCCGGGGGTGAGTTGGTGGAGCATGCCCCGCCATTCGAGTTCTTCTAAAAAATTCATGCTTACACTTACTTAGTGGCTTCGGTCAGGAGAATAAGGTTTACTGGCGCTTTAGTTCCGCGTAATTCTGGAAAAAATGCGGGATGGTTTCAATGCCTTTATAAAAATTGCGGAGGCCGTAATGCTCATTGGGGGAGTGTAGACCGTCACTATCCAGGCCAAAGCCCATTAGAATACTCTTCAGGCCCAGCACTTCTTCAAACAGGGCCGTAATGGGGATACTTCCTCCATCACGAGTGGGGATAGGCGCTTTTCCGAAGGTGGCCTCCACGGCCAGGTGCGCGGCCCGGTATTCTTCCGAATTAATGGGCGTCACGTAGGGCTGACCGCCATGGTGGGGCGCAACGCTAACGCGTACGGACTTGGGGGCAATTGCCTCGAAGTGCTGCTGAAACAACTCCGTAATCTTATTGGGATCTTGATTAGGTACCAGGCGCATGCTGATTTTGGCATGGGCTTCGGCCGGTAAAACGGTCTTAGCGCCTTCGCCGGTATAGCCCCCCCAAATGCCGTTAACATCCAGGGTCGGGCGAATGCCTTTGCGTTCTACGGTCGTATAGCCGGCTTCGCCCTGTACCTCGTCAATGTCTAATTCTTTTTTGTACTCCCGCAGGTCGAAAGGTGCAGCGTTGATAGCAGCGCGCTCTTCTTCACTCAGCTCCTCTACATCATCATAGAATCCGGGAATAGTAATGTGTCCATTATCATCAATCAGGCTGGCAATCATTTTGGAGAGTACATTGACCGGATTAGCCACCGCCCCGCCATAAACTCCAGAGTGTAGGTCACGATTGGGGCCTTGTACTTTGACCTCTACATAACTAAGGCCACGTAGGCCAACGGTAATACTAGGATTGTCTAAGCTCAGCATGCTGGTATCGCTGATCAGGATCACATCAGCAGCCAACATCTCCTGGTTGGCCCGCAGGAAGTTGCCCAGATTAGCACTTCCCACTTCTTCTTCTCCCTCGATCATCACTTTGACGTTGCAGGGTAGCTCATTACTGGCCACCATCGCCTCAACGGCTTTGATGTGCATGAAAAACTGCCCCTTATCATCGGCAGATCCACGAGCAACTACTGCCCCGTCGGGATGCAATTCATTGGTAATAATGACTGGATCAAATGGCTCCGTATGCCAGAGGTCGATAGGATCGGGAGGCTGTACATCGTAGTGGCCGTAAATCAACACGGTGGGTAAAGCAGGGTCTAAAATCTTTTCTGCGTAAACGATGGGATAACCTTCCGTAGGAATGATTTGCACTTGTTCCAAACCGGCGTGCACCATGTATTCTGCTACTTGGCCGGCACAGGCATGCACTTCCTTTTCGAAGGCAGGGTCGGCACTGACGCTGGGAATGCGCAGCAGCACCTGAAGTTCTTCCAGAAAACGATCTTTATTGGCCTGAATAAATGCCTGAGTAGCTTGCATGATATTGATTTATAGTGGCGATAGGACTAGGATGCGCAAAGGTAGGCAGAGATTATAAGAATAGCGGCAGATATAGTCCGCCTATAAGATTTCCTCTAGCAGTTTGGTCAAACGTTCTTCACTGAGTTTGCGTTCCAGTCGGCCTAAATGTGCAAAACTGATTTTTCCAGTTTCCTCCGAGACGATAAAACAAGCTACATCTACTTGTTCGCTGAGCCCTACCGCTGCCCGGTGGCGCAAACCTACCGACCGTGGCAGGGCCGTTGACTCGGAAACCGGCAGGATGGCACTGGCCCGATCTATGCGTCGATTAGCAATGATTACCGCTCCATCGTGTAGAGGGCTTTCCCGCTGAAAGATGCTCAACAACAGCGAAAAACTGATTTCAGCATTGAGCGCAATGCCGCCATTCACCACGGTATCCAGTTCTGCAGTTTGGGTACAGACGACTAAAGCGCCTATTTTTTGCCGAGACATGTAAAGCAATGCTCTTTTCACTTCCGAGAGTTGCGGGCTGATCTGCCCTTCGGTCACTTCTTTGCCCAACAGTCGATTCCAGACGGAATTGCGCTGTTGCAAGGTACTGTTGCCCAACAAGAGCAAAAATCGCCTCACCTCCGGCTGAAAGATGATGATCAGCATGATAAATCCTAAACTCATAAAAGTGTTGAGGATGCGCGATAGCATCACCATACCCAGCAAGTCTACTACCAGGGAAGTGAGAAATAAGAGGGCCAGTCCGACAAAAATATTGAGTGCAATACTACCGCGCAATAAGCGGTAGAGTTGATAAGCAAGAAACCCAACGATTAAAACATCGAGTACATCCCATAGGCTAACGGGCAGAAAACCGATTTTGATGAGGAAGAGTGACAAGTTTTCTCCTGGCAATTTTTGCGGATGGCTAAGATACGGTGCTTGCCGCTTTGCGCCACCCTTCCAGACTTTTACCGTGCTTTTTTGCGTTATTTGTTCTAATGATGCGCTACGGTTTATTCATTTTGTTGCTTTTCGGGCTGACGCGGCTTTCCGCTCAGGAAATGCGTGAGGTAGACGGCCGCATGATGATGATCGTCAATGATAGTACTGCTTACTGGTTCGACACCAAAGAGGCCGTAGACCCTTCCCTGTTTTCCGTCGTAAGCGTCGTCATTGAACCCTTAGAGGATGCGGTAGATCCCGTTACTGAAGGCGATTTGATCCGCATTGCGCAGCGACGGTTGCAGTTGGCTAATGAAGCCTCTGAATTGGCGGCAACTCGCGCACTGGCCGCTGTTGAAAATAAAGAGAATATCGAGCAGCGCCTTTTTACGGCTCGATCTGCCGGAGACGAGCAAAACGCTGGCCAACTACAGCGACAATTGCTGCTGGCTGAAAGGGTCGCCGATGAAAGTGCCCAAGAGCAGCTAGATGCACTACGGAAGGCCAATCTGGCGGCAGCCGTGGTAGCCGAAGGGCAACACGTACAAGCCTACAATATCAATCGCCGCCGCCGCCGTGCCCGTCGCTCCCGCCGGCCTACCGACCTCAATGCCTTGCCTCACGCAAGGCGTTTATACAATATGGAGAGTAGTGACTTTAGCGGTTACGGCCCTAATCGGCAAAACCGCCCTACCCCACCCTGCCAATTGGCCTATGAAGGGGAAGATGAGACCAATGGGGACCGCGTCCGGCTTACGGCCTCAGAGCTATTTTTCTCCCATACTGATGAAAGCTTACGCCCTTATCTGGAAGGACGAGAATACCTACAATGCCAGGCACATATCTACCAAAGGCGCGGTTACCACTATTTGCAGTTAGAAATCACTTTTGCCAACCCTAATGCACTTACCACTTATGGTTATCTGCCAGCCAATAGTGCCTTAAGCCTGCATTTATTGGATGGTAATTTTGTTAGCCTACGTGCTGCCCAAGATGCCAATGGTAGCTGGGACGCCCAGCGCGGCCTGCTTAGCTATCAGGTTTCTTACCCATTGGACCGCTCTGTACTAGGTTTGATTCGCTCTAGCGAATTGGACTTTCTCCGCCTCTACTGGTCGAGTGGTTTCGAAGAGTACGATATTTATCAGGTTGACCTACTGCAGCGCTTACTGAATTGTTTGCGGGTCAAGTAGTCGGTCTACAAATCAGTAGGCTAACCCCAGAGAGCAGGTATAGATAAATGCTGGTGGCAGATTAGCCGCTGTAAAGCCCACCTTGACGGAGTGGAAGTAATTCTTGAGGAAGCCGTAATCCTGCAATGCGTACTGATACTGTAAATAGCGGCCCTCCGGCTTGAGCACTAGTGTTGACTGCCGTATAATCGTATCC
This sequence comes from Bacteroidota bacterium, assembly GCA_039030655.1. Taxonomy (GTDB): domain Bacteria; phylum Bacteroidota; class Bacteroidia; order Chitinophagales; family Saprospiraceae; genus Neolewinella. The sequence goes on from JBCCDS010000018.1 coordinate 53,635, forward strand.
TTCACCTTCTTGGGAATAATCGACAGGGGTAAAGAAGAGACTACAAAATCAATCGATTTTTCCTCTACCAGCTTGGATAGTTGTTCTGCACTCTCTGCGTGCACGGACAGGCGAGGGTCGTCAATGGACTGAATCCGCTCAACGAACTTCTCGTTGATCTCAAAGGCTATTAACTCAGAGTCTGGTCCCAGGCGATTCAGGATAGCCCGGGTCACACAACCTTCTCCTGGTCCCAGCTCGACTACCCGAAGGGGGCGATCCTTGGAAATCGGGGCCACCAATTTGCGGACCAGAGCAGGAGACGACCGCGCGATGGCTCCGGTAGACTTCCAGGTACGTATGGCTTCGCGAAAGAATTTCCAGTTGTTCATTTAGGCAAATGACTGAGCAGCAAGTTAAATGCAGACCGCAAGATAGGTATTTTCGGTTTCCTTACTGATTGTCAAAGCGAGCCTTGAATTGGATTCCCGGCCATTGCACCTCCATTCCGTGCACCATCTGACCGTCAAATAGCGGTGTTTTTCCGGTCTTGAGCAGATTAGTGCCGGTTTGTAAATAGTCTAAATCAGCGCCTGAGAATTCCAATTGATGGGTAGCATAAACGTAGCAATCACCTTCGCGTATCCAGATGAGATGCTCATTGAGATATAAGCCATTGGCGTAGCAGGGTGACCAGCTCGTCCAGCTCAACTGATAGTCCAGTAGTCCACTCAGGTCTTCTATTTCTAGCTGCTGGCTAAATTCTCCCGAGCGAGTGACCCAATTGGCCGGTTGCTCCTGGGGCAGGATTAATTCGACCCGAAAGGGGCGAGCAGCCAATTCCAAACCCTTCAGTGGCGGCAAAGCATGGTAAATACCCTCATGGTCTTTAACCCGTGCATGAATCTGCATAGGTTCGGTTTGATCCGGCAACCATGCTGTACTCCAGGGCAGATAGTGAGTAACCCAGGTTGTAGTATCGCTGTAGGCAAGTGGTTCCTCAAGAGAAATACTGCCCAACTGATGATGAGGCTCCCCGCGGTAGGTTTGCCAGTGATGATGGTAATCCCCTCTGCCGTTAAAATCTAGATCGAAGGCTGCTAGCATTAGATCAAGGTCCATCCCAGCAGGGATGTCTACCTGCAAATAGCTTTGCGGAGGTACCTCCCGGTGTGGATAGTATAACTGGCCCCAACTGGATCGTTCAGTGGCGTTTGCCGTACTGGTTTCAGGTTTAGGGGAGGCTATTGAGACCTGCCCATACGGGCCCGTGCTGGGCGGAAGTAAAAAATCTTTCTCTGCTGCATCATAATATATCCGAAAAGTAAGCCCGTAGATGATATTCTGCGGCCAATTCCAACGCTGGGTACTATCTAGCGTAAGCTGGAAATAATTATCGCTACCCACTTGTAGCTGCTCTAGCGGAATAGGAACGGTAAGGTTGGCATGAAACATATATTCCGTGGCCGGTGCCGGAATACTAGCTGGCTCAGGAATGCGGATTGAGGCATGGCCGTTGATACTGATACGCAGATTGCGACTGTCTTCGTGACTCTGCACCCGCTCTATTACCACTTCTGCGCGGCTTGCGCCTGCTAGATCCAGGTCGTAAGGCAACAATAATTGATCCCCTCGCTGTAGACTATCTGGCAGCGCATTCGGATTACTGGCGTAACCATAGCGGCCGCCGACCCGCAAAAAGTCTTCGCCGGATGCAGGCGTCGTCCAAACGTATTCTCGGTAGTGATCTCCGGGTGTCCACTGGGCGGCAAGGAGTAAAGACCATAGACAGTAAATCGGCAGTAATAACAATTTCATGCTGGAAAAATAAGCGGAGTCGCTTACATTACCATCATGGAGTATGAGGCACAACGAGCAGATGGGGTCGCCACTACCTACGCTGCTAGTCCAGAGGACTGGCGAAACTGGCTAGCACAAAATCACGATCTGCAAAGAAGTGTATGGCTGATCATCTACAAAAAAGACAGTGGTGTGCCCAGCCTCACTTATTCAGAGGCTGTAGACGAGGCGCTTTGCTTCGGTTGGATAGATAGTAAACCCAATAAGCGCGATGCAGATAGTTTTTACCAATACTTTTCTGCCCGTAAGTCCAAGAGTAATTGGAGTAGGGTCAACAAGGAAAAAATTGCCCGACTACAGGCCGCTGGTAAGCTGGCTCCCGCCGGGGAAGAAATGGTCCGCTTGGCTAAAGAGATTGGTACTTGGGATGCGCTCAACGAAGTAGAAGACTTGATTATCCCCCAGGATATGCTAATCGTATTTGATCAGTATCCAGCAGTAGCCCGCCAAAACTGGGAGGCTTTCCCCCGTTCGGTAAAACGCGGTATTCTGGAGTGGATCTTTAATGCCAAACGGCCACCAACCCGAGCTAAACGGATCGACCAGACGGTGAGTATGGCGGCGGAGAATAAGCGAGCTAATCAGTTTCGCTAAATAATAATCAATACTTAATCCAACAATCGCTCCAGCTTAATCCCTCTGCTGCCTTTAACTAAAACTAAATAGTTATCCCATTTATGCTGCCAGAACCAATCGCTCAAAGAACTGGAATCGTCAAAGTGAGTTAAGCCCAATTGCTGGGCGACCGGGCCGTATTCTGCCCCTACCAGAATAAGGTCCTTCAGGCCACTATCGAGCGCAAAACGAGCTACCTCCTGGTGTAAGTTGAAGGATTCATCTCCCATTTCGAGCATATCTCCCAGAATAGCTGCGCGCGGGCCGTCCGTCATTTCCGCAAAAGCCGAAAGAGTTGCCTTGGTGCTAGTGGGGTTGGCATTGTAAGCATCCCAGTAAAAGTTCACCTCCCGGTGGCTCAGGCGTTGGGAGCGGCTGTTCGTAGGTTGGTAATGCTCTAGCGCTTCGGCAATTTTTTCGCCCGGTACTTTAAAGTATTTGCCTACGGCTATGGCCGCCTTGATATTCTGAAAATTGTGCTGGCCGGGCAGATGGGTTTCTGCTTCGAGTAGCTCTCCCGTTTCCGACAAGAACTGCACTAGGCAGTTGGGGTGAGTGCGTACTAAGCGAATTTCCATCTCCAGCACATCTGGATGAGGTGTCACGCTGGTACGAAAATCAACCTGCCGCTTGAGCTTTTGCCCCAGTTCGGGTAAGTCCGCTTCATCTAGATTAACAAAACCGACACCATCGTTGGCACCTAACCAGTCAAAGAGCTCCCCCTTTCCTTTTTTGATTCCAGCCCGACCTCCAAACCCTTCCAGGTGGGCCTGACCGATGTTGGTAATTAGGCCGTGAGAAGGCTCCCCGATCCGACATAATTCAGCGATTTCCTCCTGGTGATTAGCCCCCATTTCCAGAATGCACATCTCTACTTCCGGGCCGGCCCGCAGAATGGTGAGGGGCAGACCAATGTGGTTGTTGTAGTTTCCAGGGGTGGCATGAATAGTATAACGCTGATCCATAACCGCTGCAATCAATTCTTTGGTAGTCGTCTTACCATTGGAGCCAGTGATAGCCAGCACGGGCATGCGCCAGCTACGGCGGTAGTGACGGGCCAGAGCCTGTAGGGCGGCCAGACTATCCTCGACCAGTACAAAATCACCTTTCTGACCGCTCAGCTGCTGAGCTATCACAGGATCGTCTACCACTACCAGGGCCGCCCCTTTTTTCAAGGCTTCGGCCGCAAACTGGTTGCCGTCGAAGCGTTCTCCGCGCAACGCAAAGAAGATAGCCCCCTCCAGATCCTGACGGCTGTCGGTAATTACCCGGGGAAAGCGCTGGTAATACGTAAAGAGTTGTTCAGTATGAAGGGGCATGATGCAAACTTAGGCAATGGTCGATACCAGCGCAAGGCTTGGAAAAAGAAGACGCGATTTATTCAAAATAATAGCTCCAAATGCCTAAAACAAAAAGTCCTCTTTGGTCAAAATTAACCAAAGAGGACTTTTCTAAAAGCGACACCTAAGTGTGCTTAGTTCATTTAGCGACGGCGGGCGCGGCGGCGATTGCGCAGCGTGCGGAAACGATTTTCACCGGTGCGGTCGTTACCTTCTGAGGCACCTACCCGGATCATCGCACAGCGGAAACCAACGTGGCGACTAGAGCGGTCCTGGTCCATGAAGCGGCGGGTACCAGGAGAAAGCCAGTAGGCACGATCGGCCCAGCCTCCGCCTTTGTAGACGCGGCTGTCGTTACTGACCAAAGTGTGCTGATCGGTATCGTAGAAAGCTTCAGATTCCTGGTCACCATCGAGGTAGTCCAATACGCGGCCACGGTTGTAGTTGTCGCGCTGAGCGGCTTCTTCGTCCGTTACGTACTCGTAGCGAATGCGACCCAGGCTATCCTTAGGAGCAGGGCGGCCATCTTCGTCACGCACCATGTCCTGGAACTCGTTACCCCGGAATGGGTTGAGGTCGTGGTTTTCTACATCACTCAAGGTCATCGTAGTCAGCGGGCGGTATACATCCAGTACCCATTCGTTGACATTGCCAGCCATATTGTAAAGGCCGAAGTCATTCGGGTAGTTATTGCGCACATCGTTAGGGAAGGGCGCTTCATCGTTAGGACGACCAGCGATACCCATGTAGTCACCACGCCCGCGCTTGAAGTTAGCGTACATCTGGCCCTGATCGCGGTCGTGCCGCTGGTAGCGTACTGAAGTGCCGCTCCAAGGGTAGATACGACGATCGGTATAGTTTTCATCCTGCTCGTTTTCCTGCAGACCCTGCAGGGCGAGGGCAGCGTACTCCCATTCGGCCTCGGTAGGTAGACGGAAGCTAGGCTGAAGGATACCATCTTCGAAACGTACAGGACGCTCTTCACCAGTACGCAGGTCTTTAAGGCCTTTGCGTACATCGCCTTGATATTGACCTACCAGATAAGCTTCTGTATTGAAGACGTCATCATCCTTTTGTTCAGGGTTGAGGTTCAGGATACCACGGTCTACGAGTATAGCTTCGTTGACCCGATCAGAACGCCAGGCAGCGAACTCATTAGCCTGTACCCAACTGACACCTACCACCGGGAAGTTATCATAAGAAGGGTGACGGAAATAGGTTTCTACCATAGGCTCGTTGAACGACAACTCTTCCCGCCATACTAGGGTGTCGGGCAGTGCGTCCATATAAACCTCGGGGTAGCTATCACCGTAAGTTCGGTGAATCCAGTACAGGTATTCCCGGTAATCGATGTTGGCCATCTCCGTTTCGTCCATGTAGAAAGAAGATACCGTTACTCGACGAGCAACGTTGTCCCAATCATAAGTCACGTCCTCTTCCGTGTAGCCCATGACGAAGGTACCCCCAGGTACCAGCACCATATTAGGAGGTGTTTCTTGACCTTCGTAGTCGGTTTTCTTTTCGAAACCGCCCCAGTCTTGATCATTGTAGGCCCAGCCAGTAGTTGCTGAACGTTCCTTTTTGCCGCAGGAGGGTAGGAGGAGTGCTAGCGTGCAGACAACGGCTAGAACTTTCAAAAAATGCTTCATCTTCCCTTTACCGAATTGAATTTGCGAATTGAGCGGCCAAATATAGGGTTACTTAGCCGATTGCCCCGCAATAGTGCCCACATCTTAACATCTAGCGACATTTTGGGGGACTCTACTGGGGTGTATACCGCAGTCTTAACCCCAATAAAGACTTGACTATTGTGCAAAGGCTGTTAAAATTGCAGCTCTTTTTTTCGGTAAGGCCACGAAGGCCTGAGAAAAATGCTCTTCCATTTTTAACGTTCCTTTCGACCTGAAAACAGACCTTTGCGGCATGGAGAAGAAATCCACCACTAGTTCAAGTCCCGATAAGCGGGTCCCCGACCACCTACTGGGACCACTGCGCAGCCTTTATAAATGGCGCCGACCAATCCTACTAGCCAGTGGTGGGGCCTTCCTCTTGACGGCTTTACTCAGCTTGTTGCTACCCAATTACTACACGGCGGAAACCAGTTTTATTGCGCTTAGCCCTGATCAGTCTTCGCCCGAGGTGCTCTTTGGCGGGACAACGGCCAAAGCCCAACTCTACGGTAATGCAGATGACATCGACCGTTTGCTGACCCTAGCCGAAAGTAATGAGCTCATTGACTATTTAGTAGATAGCTTCCAACTCTACCAACATTACGAGATCGATCCGCAAAAGCTAAAGGCACCGGTGCTCGTCAGAAAGCGCTTCCTTTCCTTATACGATGTCTTGAAAACGCCCCGTGATGCCATCGAAATTAGCGTGCAGGATACCGACCCAGAGCTGGCGGCCAATATGGCCACTGCCGCTCGCAACAAAATTGATGAGCTGAGCCGAGATTTACAAAGAAGTAGCCAGGGCGTCACGATGGCGGCACTCCAGGAAGAAATTGCGGATAAAACCGAACGACTAAGTGCGCTAGACGACAGCCTGGCTATTATCCGGGAGCGCTCGGGCATCTACAATCATGTTGCTCAGTCAGAAGCGCTAAGTGCAATGGCTAGTTCTCAGGATCAGGATATCGCCTCCGTCCGGGCTAAGATCAGCTCCTACGAGCGCATCAACAGCCGGGCTGCTCGTGATAGTATCATTCGACTTTCAGCCGCTCTCGCAGGCCTGGAGCAAAGCCGCTTGATTCTTGACAGTCAGCTCGTCCAGCTCAACGACGCTATTTCCCCCATTGAAAATTTGGGCTATGAAAGGACCGACCTCAACTCTACGCTCAACCGGGACCGGGATCGGATGCAACAATACCAGCGAGCCTTTAATTCCGAACAAGGTGCCCTCGTGGTCATTCAGGAGGCGGATATACCCGTAGTAAAATCCTGGCCGCGCCGCTCTCTATTGGTTATTGGCGTAAGTCTGCTGGTTTTCATTTTCAGTTCCCTGGCGGCCATTGCTATCGATAATAGCCGCCATTACGATTGGAAGGAGTTGCTCACCGAAGATGATTAGTCCTCCCTGGGAACGACAGCGTTTAGAGGAAATTATTTTTTGGACTTCCGCAGGTCTAAGCCTCACTTGTGCGCTACTGGCTATCTGGTTGGAGCAGTACTGGCTGGTGGGTTTACCCGCGCTACCGCTGGCGGTCTACCAATTTGTCATACAGCCACGATTTTATTTTTGGTTGTTACTGGCACTGCTGCCGCTCAGTGTAGAGTTTTATCTGGGTAGCGTGGGTACTGATTTGCCCACAGAGCCCTTAATGTTGCTGCTCTCGTTCTATTTCATTATTCACGCTTTGTATTACTGGCGGAACTATGCTAGCAGCTTTTATCGCCATCCAATTAGCCTTATTCTCATCGCCCATCTCAGCTGGCTATGCTTCAGTAGTCTATTTAGTGAGGGACCGCTGGTTAGTCTCAAGTTTTGCCTAGCCAAATTCTGGTACGTCCTTCCCTTTTTCTTTCTGGCGGGGCGTTTGCTGGATGATCGGAAGCGCGTACGGCGCATGGTCTGGCTTATTTTCATCCCGCTCTTATTTGTAGCCGTTCAAACTCTGGTGCGACACGCAAGTTTTAGTTTTAGTTTTGCCGATCAGTTTCGCACCATGAGCCCCTTCATGCGCAACCACGTTAACTACGCGGCCATGCTGGCGGCCTTCGCGCCCTGGTTAGCCTTTTTGATCTGGCGCCAACCGCAGAAACGATGGTTATGGGCCGCCGCCGCAGTCTGGTTAATTGCCGTATATTTCAGCTATACCCGAGCCGCTTATGTTTCGCTATTCCTGGCTGGCGGCAGCTGGTGGATCATTAGAAGAGGCTGGATAAAACCGCTGCTGTTGCTAGGCTTAGTGGGATTGATTGGCGGTAGTCTATATCTGCTGCGCAACAACAAATATCTGGAGTACGCCCCCAATTTTGAGACGACCATTGCCCACGACCGCTTTGACAACCTCATTTCTGCTACCTATAAACTGGAAGACATCTCAACCATGGAGCGGGCCTACCGCTGGGTAGCAGCTGGGCATATGGTACCCTACCATCCCTGGACGGGTTGGGGGCCCGGTAATTTTATCTTTTTCTACGAGGGCCACACCGTCCGGAGTTTTGCCACCTACGTTAGTGACAATCCGGAGCGATCGGGTATCCATAATTATTTATTGATGACGCTGGTCGAGCAGGGCTTTCCCGGGCTAGTGTTGATGCTGGCCCTACTTCTCGGTCCACTGTTTTATGGGCAGCGGGCCTACCTGCGGAAGTACAAAAAATATAAAACTCAAGCCTCTGATGCGCTAAGGGAAGAACTCGCGATTTTGATGGCTGCGATTTTGAGTGTAGTAATTATTGACGCTTTCTTACTCATCAATGATTTGCTGGAGACGGATAAAATAGGTGCTCTCTTTTTCCTGAATCTGGCCATTATTGTCAACTTCAGCCGATCGATGCCGCAACGGCATTTAGAGGTTTAGGGTTTATTCAGGTTGCTAGTAAAGACTGCCCTAGCAAAATAGCCCCTACGCCGCCCGCCAGGCTAAGCAAGAGATAAAGGGCTGCCAGGCCAGCATTTTCCTGTCCCTGCTGAATAAGCTCTAAAGCAAAGGTGGAAAAAGTGGAAAAGCCACCGCAAAAGCCCGTCAACAAGAGTAGTCGCCATTGGTAGTCTAGGCGGTCCTGTAGCAGCAGAGCTAAGCCTACTCCCAGCACTAAACAAGCTAGAATATTAGCGACTAGCGTGCCCCAGGCCAGACCGTCAGCAGCAGTATCCGGGTTGAGCCAGTGGCTCAGGGCGTAACGGCACATACTTCCGGCGCCACCGCCGATGAATACCCATAGGTAGGCCATAGTTTGATTTCCGTTTTAGGCCAGCTCCTTAGAGGAATACTCTTTGGTTTTCCCGCCCCGCCGGTAGACCGACCGATGCAACAAATAGGTAAGCACCAAGGCGGTCAGCAGCTCAATGGCCAATAACTCATGCAAACTTAGGCGACTATCGAGCATAAAAACGAAGCTGATGAAACTCATATTGACCAGTAGTAAAATAGAGGTGGCCGCCATGTGCGAAAAGCCACCATCGATTAACAGATGATGGATGTGCCGTCGGTCAGCTTTAAAGGGTGACCGCCCGCGGAGCATCCGAGTAATGACCACCCGCAAGGTATCAAACAGCGGTACGATTAGCAGGCTAACCGCAATAGCTACCGGGTTTTGGAAACAGAAATCGCCGGCAGAAGGCGTAGAACCGGCACATAAGTCAATAAAACGGATGGTCAACATTCCGGTGATGGTACCGATGAATAGCGAACCAGTATCGCCCATGAATATTTGAGCGGGGGTAATATTGAAACGCAAAAAGGCCAACAACGCCCCGGCCAAAGAGAGTGACAACAAGCCTAAAACTGGCATACCTGTAATGTAAAACCAGCAACCCAGACAAATATTGATCATAGCCCCCAGGCTGGCCGCAAGGCCATTAATACCATCAATGAGGTTGAAGGCATTCATAATTACCAGTAGGGTAAAAGCACTGACCACTACTGATAGGGCGTAGGGAAACTGGCCGTGATAACCAAAGAGGCCGTACATGCCTTCCAGGCGCACATCGGCCCATACGACCAGCAGGCCGACTACAATCAATTGGCCGACCAGCTTGACTTGGGCTGACAGGGTAATGATATCGTCAGTGGCCCCCATAATGAAGACTAAAGCCAGGGCAGCAAATATGAACTGCATGTTTTGAAGACTGCCCACAGGGGCAAAAATCAGCATGGAGCAAAACGTAGCCAAAAATATAGGGATCCCTCCCAGTGAGGGGGTTACTTCGGTATGACTAGAACGATCTTCGGGGTGGTCAACTAAGCCTCTTCGACGGGCTATTTCAATGACTTTAGGCATCACCAGATAGGTGAGGCCAAAGGCCAAAAAACAACTAAATATTAATGATTGTAGAGATGCCATTTGGGTATACTATCATAGCCTATTGCAAGACGGCAATAGTCTACTCGTTAATATTTCCCAGACAAGCGCTATTTGCCAGAATGATGACCTAAGTAGCCATCAAATGGCATTAAAAGAGATAAAAGACCGGGGCTAAAATAGGGTTTCCCAGTCAGATTTCCCTAAATAATTGACTTCGGATAAAAAAAGTCCATCTGGAGGAGCACTCCAAGCTCCCTGCATGGGGCGTTGTTGGTCTAGAGCCGCTTTTACTTCGGCTAGTTCTACCTGTCCTCGGCCTACCTGCAGACAAGCACCAACAATCAAACGCACCATCCCTCGCAGAAAGCGATTGGCTTTAATGTGAAACGTCCAGCGATCTGCTTCCATCTTCCAATCAGCACGGCTAAGACTACAACGCATGGTACGGGCATCCGACTTCGTCTTACAAAAGGGTAGAAATTCTTCGTAGTCAAGCAGCAAGGCCGCTGTCTGCTGAACGAGTTGCCGATTTAACTGCGTCGCGTAGGAGTAGTAGGTAACCGTATCAGGGCGAAAGGGATCTTTACGCAAACTGATTTCGTAACGATAGGCTCTTGATTGAGCGCTAAAACGGGCGTGAACCTCTGCTGGCAGCCGGTATATTTGGTAGACGACAATATCCTCTGGCAGAAACTTATTGAGGCGCCGCAGGAAGCCAGAGTGGAAGCTCCCGCCGTAGTCAAAGTGGGCGTAGTACTCTTCAGCGTGTACCCCCGTATCGGTACGACCACAGCCCAGCAGTTCTATAGTAGTTTCCAATAAGAGACTCAGGCGCTCTTCCAGTGCTTGTTGTACACTTATAGCGTTGGGTTGGCGCTGCCAACCGTGGTAATTGGCCCCATTATAGGCCAGCTGTAGCATGTAGCGCGAGCCGGTCATAGTAGTGACCTTTTCTTGGGTACCGTCACGAAGGGCGGCTTTAGATACAGCGGTTCGAAAGTAGCCAGGTTAGCAGGAGCTAAGTCAGCAGCGATTACAGCTTGTAATTGTGGCAACAAGTAGGCGGCTTGATTCTGTAGCTCGGGTAATAAACGATCAGTGGGGCGGCCGATTGCAGCGGCTAGTTTTTCGGTGCCGCTACCTACAATAGTCAGCTCTGGATGACGCGTACAAAAATCGGTAAAGACCGGATCGTCTACCGCGAGCGCCTTAGCAGCAGTACTGCTTTGGTCGGGACCGTCCAGGAGCAGCGCATAAACTTCATTTCTTCTAGATTCCTGGGTGGCAATTACCGCCTTTGCTCCCCGTTGAAAAGCCTGAAGGCCTAAAGCTTGCAAACTACTCAGTGGGTAAAGAGACAATTGTGGCAAGGCCAGGCATAAGCCCTTCGCTAGCGCTGCCCCTACCCTAAGGCTGGTATAACTGCCAGGTCCTTCACTCAGTCCCAGGTGAGTCAACGCAGCAGCTTCCCAATGATTGGCCCGAAGTAAATCGTCGATAAATACATTGAGTTTGCTGGCATGTTGATGCGGGCCATCAGCTATTCGCTCACTAATGATTTTACGGTCCTGAGCCAAAGCAACGGAACAGATCTCCGTAGCTGTTTCCAAGAGCAGGGCCCTCATGGCAGCAGTTCATTGGGAGACCAAAAGCGTTGATCGAAGTCGACCACCCGATCCGCCTTAATGCTCACGCCTTCGGCTTCGAGTCGTTCCTGCATTAGGGTAGGCGTAGCGAAATGAACACGCCCGCTTAACTCCCCCTTTCGATTGACTACTCGATGGGCCGGGACTTCGTCAGCAGTGACGGTATTGAAGAGTGCCCAGCCTACCATCCGGGCAGAGCCAAGGGTAAGAAAATCAGCGATGGCACCGTAGGTAGTTACCCGGCCTACAGGAATCAGTTTCACTACTTCATGTACATCCTCGATGTAGTGGGGATGCTTCATTTAGGCAAAGGCCTTTTCGATAATCTCCTGCTGCTCTTTTTCGTGTACGTGCTTGTAGCCCGTAGCGGGTGAGGCAGAGGCAGCCCGCCCTAGGTAGCGCAAGGCTTGATGGAGTCCCAGTTCTTCGTTGAAAAGGAACTGATCAGAGATGTAGGACCAAGCGCCCATATTTCGTGATTCTTCCTGTACCCAGACGAGCTCTGCACCAGCATAACGCTTGAGCACTGCCTGCAACTGACCGAAGGCCAGTGGGTAGAGCTGCTCAAGGCGCACGATAGCTACATCATCTCGCTTTTGGGCGGCTTTGTATTTAGCCAGGTCATAATAGATCTTTCCACTACAGAAGAGCACGCGTTTGACCTTTTTGTTACTACGCGCACCGACGCTAGGGTCATCTAGTATTTCGCGGAACTGTTTTTTCGGTCCAAAATCGGCCAGGGAGCTTACCGCCATCGAGTGACGCAGCAGTGATTTGGGGGCCATATTGACCAGGGGCTTGCGGAAATTCCAAGCCATTTGACGACGTAGCAGGTGGAAAAAATTAGCGGGCTCCGTTACATTGGTCACCACCATATTATACTCTGCACACAGTTGCAAAAAGCGTTCCAGGCGAGCGGAGCTATGTTCTGGTCCTTGGCCTTCATAACCGTGCGGCAGCAAGATCACCATGCCCGTCATACGTTGCCATTTACTTTCGCCCGCAGAGATAAACTGGTCAAAAATGGTACTGGCACCATTGGCGAAGTCTCCAAACTGCGCCTCCCAGATCACCAGGTTCTCTGGGCTGGCCATGGCATAACCATATTCAAAGCCCAAAACGGCGAACTCAGAAAGCAGCGAGTTATAAATCTGTAGTTGGCCCTGCTCTTTGCCCAAGCCATCTAATCGATTGTGCTGACTTTCCCCATCCGCACCGTAGAGCACGGCATGACGGTGGCTAAAGGTGCCGCGTCGCACATCCTGTCCACTCACCCGAATATCGGTACCTTCCAGTAATAGAGTACCGTAGGCCAGTAGCTCTCCCATGGCCCAGTCCAGGGTATCGGCCTTGCGCAGCTTGGCATAATTTTTGAAAAGTCGGCCTACTTTATTGATGGGCTTAAAGTCATCGGGCAGGGTGACCAGATGGTCCAGTACTTTTTCGAGTTGCTGCTTGCTCACACCAGTGACAGGCGACTGGTTAAACTCTTCAGCCGTGCGTTTGCCTTTGGCCAAGGCTTGCCAGGCTTTTTCCGGTTCCTGGTACTTATAAGGTGGCATTTTCTGCTTGACCTCATCGTAGCGCTCCTGCAGGAAGCTGGAAAATTCTTTTTCCATTTCCTTAGCCATATCGCGTTCCAGGTCACCTCTTTGTACCAGGCGTTCGGTGTAAACCTGGCGGGGATCCTGGTGCTTTTTAATCCGCTCGTACATCCCCGGTTGGGTGTAAGAGGGATCGTCTCCTTCGTTGTGACCGTGCTTCCGGTAGCAGAGCATATCGATGAACACATCGGTATTGAACTCTTGGCGGTAATCCAGGGCTAATTCACAAGCGTAGTGTACTGCTTCTGGATCGTCACCATTAACGTGAAAGACGGGGGCTTCCACTACTCCAGCTACGCCAGTAGCGTAGAGGCTGGTACGTGCGTCCTCATAATCGGTCGTAAAACCGATTTGATTATTGATCACAAAATGAATGGTGCCACCGGTAGTATATCCTTCCAGCTCACTCATCTGCACAGTTTCGTAGACTACTCCTTGGCCAGCTACTGCTGCATCTCCATGAATGAGGATAGGGAGGATTTTGTCGTAGTCGTTGGCGTAGAGCATATCGGCCTTGGCGCGAGCAAAGCCTTCTACTACTGGGTCGACCGCCTCCAGGTGGCTGGGGTTAGGTACCAGCTTCAGGTTGACGTTTTGCCCGGCTAGCGTAGGGTAAAGAGAGCTATAGCCCAGGTGGTACTTTACGTCACCATCTCCCATTACTTCTTCGGGAACCGCTCCCTCAAACTCGGAGAAAACCGATTGATAGGTTTTGCCCATAATATTGACCAAAACGTTGAGCCGACCGCGGTGAGCCATCCCAATGACGACTTCTTCTGCGCCGGCAACGGCAGCTTTCTGGATGATGGCATCCAGCCCTACAATGGCAGATTCGCCACCTTCCAAACCAAAGCGTTTCTGGGCGATGTACTTTTTCTTCAGGAATTCTTCAAAGCCAACGGCACCGTTGAGTTTTTCCAGAATGTGGCGTTTTTTATCCAGGTCGATTCCATAGGCCGCTTCTGGCTGGCTTTGCTCGATGCGTTCACGCAGCCAGCGCCGCTTTTTGCGATCGCCAATATGGTGATAATCAAAGCCAATGGAGGAGCAGTATACCCGCTGTAGGTGCTTAATGATCGCATCCAAGGAGGAGGGCGGAAGAAATAGTTCTTTAGCGACTTGGAAGGTCGTATGGAGATCGGCTTCGGAGAGGTTGTAACTCTCCAGATTCAATTTGGCATCGGGATCTTCAAACTCCCCTACGGGATCGATGTTGGCATCCATATGCCCCCGGGTGCGGTAGGCTTTAATCAAAGAAAATACCCGTAGTTCTTTAATGACGTGCTCGAAGTCGATGGCTTCGGCAGTTCCTTTAGCAGCCGTATGGCTTCCATTACTGCTGCGCAAGGCGTAGTCGAAGCCTAGAAAAAAGTCACGCCAACTGGCTTCTACCGTAGCTGGATCTTGTACAAACTGTTCGTACAAAGAGGCAATGTAAGCCGGGTGCGCGTTGGCAATGTGTGAAAAATCGCTCATTGGATCAGGGTCATAAATGACGGTGGATGGTGTAAAACAACCAAATTTAGGCGAAGTTCAGGCTTTCGGCTGGTATGGCCTAGTTGAGAGAAGTTTTTTTTGACTTCCGCAGGTCAAGACGTCCACCCGAGGTTTTGATCCGCGATGAGTGCCCAGGGCACGAAATCGGGATCGGAGCACAGCGAAGAGCCCTATACTTTCGCCATTGAAGGAGGACAGGGGCTGAAAATAAAAAGGTCCTAGCCTATCCAGAAGACAGGCTAGAACCTCAATAACTAGCTTATGAAAATGAGTTTATTCGCTAGCCAATCGGCTAGAAAATAAGGCTATTGATTTAGGGTTTGGACTACTTGACTTCCTCTGCGGCGATCAGACAGAAGGGCCCGAAAGTCTCGCAGTTGATAGAAGCTGTAGTAAAGGCAGTTCCATTGGTATACAAAATGGCCCGGGCAAAGGAGCGAATCTGACGCCCGGCACAGGTTGGATAATTGGAACGCGTAGCAGAACTACCCGTGCCAGGAATGGCAGTACCATTTTTATAGGCATTGGCAGTAGTTGTGATCTGGAAGAAGTAAGGACAACGCTTTACGACCAGCGTACGGATGGACGTAGAAGTGGGTAGACCGACAATGGGAGGTGTTGTCTCATAGAAGGTGAGCCACTGCTGAAAAGGCGTTGTGGGAGTAGGAATAATGGTAGCGGTAATGAAAGTGCTGTAGACATCTGGCGGAGCAATAACATCTGGCGCCTGCTCTGCCCGTTGGGCGATAGTAGCATTTTCGGCGGCCATATCATCAAAGTACATTTTGATGATCTGTTCACCCTCCAGCTTAGAAACGTCACCGTACTTACGCTCGACGTAGTCAAGCATTTCAGCACCGGAAATGGATTCAATGTTTGCGTCATTTTGCTCTAATGCACTCGGTTCTTCAGTAGGAATGACTTCTTCATTCTGACAACCACTGAAAGTGAGCAAGCCAATCAAGGCAAAGAATAGGAAAGAACGTGATAGTAAATGCTTCATGACAATCGGATTTAAGGAAATGATAAAACAGGTTTAAACACATAAGCTCGTTGGTGGGCTATAATGCGAAAACAGCTAATGTGTTCAAACATGAAATTAAAAATCTCCTATTCTCCGAAACTTTAACATTCCTCATACCCGGTCAATCCATCAAAGATGCCTGGCTTATTGCTATGATTCGCCTTTTTAGCAGCTATTGAATATCGGGTAAGGTCCAGACCAGCGGAAGTACAAATTGAACCAATAGAGTGATGAGGATAATACTGATAATATTCATCCAAAAGCCGACGCGGGCCATATCGGGGATATCGATATAACCCGTTCCGAATACGATGGCATTGGGTGGGGTGGCGATGGGCAACATAAAGGCACAGCCGGCAGCCAGCGTTGCACCGGCCATTAAGGGAAAAGGGTGCCAACCCGTTGCGGCAGCCAGGGCCATCAGAACGGGCATGAGGATACTAACGGTGGCCATGTTGGAGGTGAGTTCGGTGAGAAAATTCACCCCAGCTACCAGCAGCAATAAGAACAGAAGAAAGGGCCAGCTGCTGAGCTGACTGAGTAGCTCGCCGAAATAAGCGCCCAGCCCTGTAGTATCAAAGGAGGCGGCAATGGCTAAGCCCCCACCGATCAGCAAAAGGACACCCCAGGGGATGCTTTCGACATTTTCCCAACTCAGCAATCTACTTTGACGACCTGGCCGCTTAGCGTCTTCTATTCCGCTGGGTACAAGGAAAAAAGCGAGTACGGCCAGGAGGCCAATGCTGGTGTCATTGATGTCGACAATGGGTGGGTTGTCAGGGCCGGAAATGGCCTGAACCGCTGTTTGGAGTAGTCGGCGGCAAATCCAGAGGGTAGCCGTGATGCCGAAAATGATGGACACTCGATATTCTGCGGTAGAAACGGGTCCGAGTTTGCGATATTCTGCTTCGATGGCTTTTTTGGCTGCCTGGCCGCCCTGGGAAGAGAGCGGAAAAGCCAGCTGGGTTAAATAATACCAAGCGACCAATAAGAGGATAATACCAAGCGGCAGCGCAAGTAAGGACCATTCGAGGAAACCGATGCTCAGGTGATAGTTATCCATGACCTGCGACACCATAATGGGGTTGGTGGGCGTACCGATGAGCGAACTCATTCCTCCCAGGCTGGCACTGTAGGCTATACCGAGCATGAGTGCTTTGGGAAAAGCAGTGGTAGGAACCTCCGCTTCTTGCGCCTGGACGTCTTTGAGGGTCGAGGCTACTGCCATACCGATGGGCACCATCATCACGGCGGTAGCGGTATTGGAAATCCACATGGATAAAAAAGCGGTTGCGATCATAAAGCCCAGAATGATACTGGCAGGGCGGGTACCGGTAAAGAGGATGATGCTCAGGGCGATGCGGCGGTGTAATTGCCAGCGCTCGATGGCGGCGGCTAGGACAAAACCAGCAAAGAGCAACCAGACGAGGTAGTGGCCATAGGCCGGCCCGATAGACTTTACGGTAGCGACGCCGGCTAAGGGATAAATGACTAGTGGAAGCAGGGCGGTCAGGTAAATAGGCACCACTCCAGAAAGCCACCAGATGGCCATCCATAAAGTCGTGCCGGAAAGTAATAAGGCAGGAGCAGTTAGCACTACGGATTCACTATCGGCAGGCATTTCCAGTGGCAGGTCTAGCCCCAAAGCGAGCAGGCAACAAAGCAGAAATAGGCAGGGGCCGCCGAGCAGCGCAAGTTGACGAAGAAAAGGCATGGGCTAAATATAGTGTGACGCAGGCACCATCCCACATAATATCTTTAACTTCGCACTATGATTGCTGTATTGCCAGCAGTACGTAATGAAGTGATTTAGACTTTTGTAATCCGACTGCGCGGAAAGCTAAGCAGAACCTGGGCTTCGCTGTTTTTTTCGTCCATAGCTGGGGCTATGCACTCAAAAAGGCAGCTTGCCAAAACCTACTTGGCTTTTCGCTCGCCAGCAAGAAATAAGTCTAAATCACTTCAATTCCAAAACCGTCTTAAGCAACATCCCATGACTAATCGACTAGCCGCCCCTGGCAGGCCTCTACCCCCGCATAGGCACCCGACCCTGCTACAATACTAATCTTAGACAGCACAAATCAAGGCATCCTGCTCCTTACGGGATAGCCCAACTATCTATTTTCAATCTATTGCGGAATGAACTGCCAGCTACAAGCCGGTGGAAAGTGTTTTTTGGCCACCTTACTGGTCGCTTTCAATCTCCACCTTTCAGCCTCAACTCCTTCCCTGGTTCCGGTATTCCTTGACAATGCGCCCGACGATGTTAGCGTCGGATGCTACTCAGGCCTCCCCTTCCCTATCACGCTTAGGGCCATGATCAATGGTACTGATGAAGTTGATGTCGTCCCCTTCGATTCCCTAAGTTCTCCTGACGTAATTTGTACGGGGGGCATCGTGCACCGTATTTGGGAAGTTAGTGATGATACCGGCACTAGTCGGGAAACCCAACTCATTACGATTGGTCCAGCTACACTCGCGGGGCCTTCCTTCGGGCCGCTTGACCAAAGCCCGACGATACAAGAATGTCTGATTGCTAACAACCCCAATGAAGCAGGTAGCTTTGAAAGTTGGCGTAATGATCAATTTCTAGCCGCTGGCGCTGCCCTACAAGTTGGTTGTGTGGGAATAGCCTCCCTAATAGAGGAAATCGACGGACCAAGCAGTGGATTTAGTTGTGGTGATGAAACGACCTTAACCATTACTGCGACCGATTCCTGTGGGCAAACAGCCGTGGTAAGCTTTAGCTATCAGGTGGTTGATAACGAGGCCCCCTTCGTAGCAGTAGGTGATACCACTGACCTTACCATTGAATGCAACGACCCGATTCCGCCAGCTCCTGATTTGATTTTCAGAGACTGTGAAGGCCCCGTCACGCCAACCTTCAGTGAGGTATCCAGCCAAGTAATGAACGGTAGCTGTAGTCAGTATGAATACAATATTACGCGTACTTGGGTAGCCAGCGACAACTGTGGCAACACGACGATTATCCAGCAGGTGGTAAGTGTAGTGGACAACTCTCCACCTACCTTTGACCTTGCGGGTAATGTCAGCATCCAGTGTTTCCAGAGTCCTTTTGATATCAATCTGGTGGATACCATTCGCAACCTCGCGGATAACTGTTCTCCGGTCGATCAAATTACGGTCAGCTTTTCAGATGAGATCATCAGCAACCCACAGTGTAGTCAACTCTTTACTATCGAACGCACCTGGACGGTAACGGATGTTTGCCAGAATGCAGCGGTAGTGCAGCAAAATATTTTCGTGGGAGACAATAACGACCCCACTTTCACTTTACCTCCTGACATTTCTGTCGATTGTCGAGATGCAGATAATCTAGACATCACGGGAGTACCGACTGATCTGTTTGATATCTGTGATGAAACGCCCAATTTCGAGTTCACTGACATTATTCTGCCAGCAACTTGTCCTGGCAACTTCCGCATTCGTAGGGAGTGGCGAGTTTTTGATGATTGTGGCAATGATGGTACCGGAGAGCAAATCATCATTGTAAGAGACACGATTCCTCCCGGTTTTTCTACCCCTCCTGCTAATCTGATTACCACCTGTAACAATACAGAATTTCAGGATGAGGTATTCAACCTCTGGATACTGGACTTCGCAGGTGCAGTTGGAGCCGACGGTTGTGCAGCAAGTGACGAGCTCACTATAGAAATTTATGAAAGCGGCACCACGGAGCTGCCTTTACTACCCGAATTTCGTTGTGACCTGGATGGACAGATCGTGCGTGAACTGGCTGTGGACGTGATCGTGACCGACCCTTGTGGCAATAGCCATACCGAAACGGTTTACTTCCGACAGATTGACACCCAACCCCCTAATATTTTCACTTGCCCGGGAAATCAAATCATCCCAACTGATGAAGATGAGTGTTCAGTACGGGTTGGCTTGCCGGCCCCTACCATTGAGGAGCAGTGTGTACTAGGGCTTCCAACCCAATTACATCTACGTGATACGGTAGCCGTAAGTAGCTCGGCAAGTGGGACCCCTGAGGCAGGAAGCACCCCAGTAGACACCATTAATTTTGAACTACAAATTAATCAAGAACTCCCCGTAAATGCCTTCATTCCTGGTCAGCTTACCATTAGCCTGGAAAATGTTGATGCGGAAGGAAGCGGCGAGTATTATGAGATATACGGTGAAGATGGTAGCCTGTTAGGCATTACGGCGCCTGCTGATATTCAGTGTGCAAATTCGGACACGCTGATTGAAATCCCCAGGGCTTTGTTCAATATCTGGGCGAGTGACGGTACGATCAGTATTCAATTGGTCCCTCACGTAGATCCCGATCAAGACGGCAATTTTGCCATCAATGATATTTGCCCTGGTGAAAGTCGGGTAATTGCTTATCTCTTTATGCCCGTACGGCGTTTAGCACCGCTGGTTTACGAAGTTTTCATTGACGATAATGATCCAATCCTAGTTGATCCAATTGATAGCTTATTTACTGATTTGGACCAAGGTTTTCATCAGATTAGGTATCGGGTAACGGACTGTGCTGGTAATTTTGACGAATGTCTATTTACCATTACTGTCGAAGACCGACAGCCGCCGGTAATTGAGTGTCCAGATGATCTTTTAGTATTCCTTTCTCCAGACTCTTGCCGAGCTGAAATTACGGTTCCTCCGTTGACGGGTGCATCGGACAATTGTGGTGTTTTCACCATAAATACCCAGCAGCAACCTGCGGTAAGTGAGCGCTTCCTGCAATTTAATTTCGATGCAAATCTGAATAGTTTCCAGGCAGTGCCTAAAGATATTAGTTTTACGGGGCTCTCCCCTATAGCCTTTGACAGTGCGGAGGTATTGGTCTTCTTCCGGGGGGACTTCAGCGGTCCGGAAGACTTTCTTGACTTGGTAGATATTGAAGGCAATGTAGTAGCGAGTAGCACCCCCGGACAAGCGGAATGCGAGCGAGAAGGGCGTTTACGCTTTTCGATTTCAGCGGACGATTTCAATCAAATGGTGGCGGCTACTGGCAGTTTGGATTTCACGCTGCGTCCCCGACCAATTCCCGTCCCTCCTGGCATGAATGGCGAAGGAGTTGAACCTTGTCCAAATGGGCAGATTGTCAACGGTAATGGGGAGATCGATGGGATTTCCTATGCCTACGCCGAATTGAATTATCCCAGTCTGGAGCCAGACTACTACGGATACGGTGCGACGACTATTCCCCTTCAGAATAATGGAGCCAACCCCATTGTAGAAGTATTTGATCTGGGCGTTACTAATTTCACTTACGTCATTAGTGACCCTAGCGGCAATGTGGATAGCTGTACCATTGAAGTAGAGGTGCGGGATACGATTCGTCCTTTGGCCGTTTGTCAGCCCACTACCCTATTTATTGATCCTTCAGGGCTAGCACCGGAAAGTCCTGACCCAACTTTACTCGATGGTGGCAGTTTTGATAACTGTGGATTGGACAGTTTGGCCTTACTGCCAGCTACCTTTAGTTGCGATCAGATAGGTACTTCTGCCAATGTGACCTTGCAAGTCTTTGATGCCAGTGGTAATATAGATAGCTGTACGACTACCGTTGGTATTTCTGGTTTAGCTCCGGAGCCCGCTGCCAATAGTGGATTGTGTGGAGGTGATTCTCTTTTCCTTTTTGCTAACCCTCCGACCGTGGCAGCTCCGGGACAGACAATTTATACCTATCGCTGGTTTAATCCTCAGGGTTTCTTCTTTTCGGATGAAGAAAATCCAGTCCTTGTTGGCATTGACGCCAGCTTCGAAGGTGTCTACCGATTAGTAATCCGTGGAGTTAGTGGTTGTGAAGCGGAAGGCACTATCCAAATCAACATTGAAGATCTACCACTGACACCAGTAATTTCTGCCCCAGAACAAGTCTGTGTAGATGATCCGATCGTACTGACTACGGACACCCCGCAAAGTGGTAGTGTAACCTACAGCTGGTACGAAGGGCAAGCCGGAGCAGGCACCTTAATTGGGACTTCAATCGATCCATTTTTCAGCGTCCCTGCGCCGCATGGGGATGTTGGACGTCGTTTCTATCTCGAAGCCGAAGTTAATGGTTGCTTATCTGCGCCTTCCAGCTCTATTCACGTAACAACTACGACCGAACCTACTGCTACAGTAAGTGACACTAGTGTTTTTGCTTGTATCAATCAGACGGCGTTCTTATCCGCTGAATTAAGTCCGAATGCCACTTATTTATGGACAGGTCCTGACGGTTTTCAGGATACGGGTCGGGTGATCGAAATCCCGAACATCTCGCTCGCTGATGGCGGTTTCTATTACCTTCAGACCGTTCGTGGTGGTGGCTGCTTTTCGAGTGTAGACTCTTTACTCTTAGGTATTATACCAGCTCCTGATGCCCCATCGATTTCTGCTAGTAGCCCGGTTTGTTTGGGGAGTACTCTGGAATTGACCGCAAGCGTGGAAGGTGCAGCGACCTATAACTGGTTTGCTCCCAACGGCCAAGTATTTATTACGGATACTTTCGTTTTCATAATTGACACCGTAGCCATGGGAGCCTTTGGTCCCTGGGCGGTTTCTCTTGACTTGGGCAGTTGCCCTTCTCTACTTAGCGATCCGGTTAATGTATTAGTTACGAGCTTACCCGTCGTCAATGCTATGCATACGCCCGACCCTATCTGTGCGGGTAACGACCTGATTCTTCAGGGTAGTAGTAGTTTGGCCAACAGTAGCTATAGCTGGACCGGCCCCAACGATTTCACCAGCGAAGAGATAGCACCTGTTTTGCCTACTGTCTTAGCGGAAGATAGTGGCTGGTACATCCTAACTGCTACTGGCCCTAATGGCTGCTCAGATACAGACAGTGTCTTTGTGGAGGTAGAAAACGGCTTGGTGGTCACGGAACTGATCAACCTCAGTCCTAACTGTTATGAAGTAGGCGAAACCATTGAGTTGATCGTTGAGGTAAATCCTCCAGATACCTCTGGTGACTACACTTACTTTTGGACGGGCCCGGGTGTAGAGACGGAAGCCGACACACTCGTACTTCCGGATATCGATGCTGGTACCAGTGGTAATTACAGTGTGATTGTGGAAGATGCCGACGGTTGTCGATCTCCACAGGAGACTTTCCTACTCGATGTCAACTTTGCTCCGACTACCCCAAGTGCCCCTACGGCCCTGAGCGGAGAAACCAATTTCTGTGCCGGCGACGCCTTTACCCTTACTACCACTGACTTTGGCAGCAACGTCACTTATTTGTGGCAACTACCAGATGGAAGTATTATTCCTAGTGACACCAATCTAATTCAGTTACTTGCCTTACCTCCTGCTTTTGTGGGAGGCTACCGGGTCAGGGCAGTACGTAACGGCTGTTCGTCCTTGTTTAGTGAACCCACCCAAATCACCGCTACGGAATTCCCGGCCTTTGTAGCAACGGCTACTAGCCCTACTTGTGCGGGTAATGAGTTGCAGCTACAGGTCAATGATCTGCCCAACACCGATTATAGCTGGACGGGCCCGAATGATTTCTCCTCTAGTTTACCCAATCCAGTCATTATCGGAGCCGACCCTGATTTACATAATGGCACTTACGAGGTGATCGTCTCGCAGGGTGGATGTGTAAGCGATACGATTGGCGTAGAAGTAATGGTTCAACCCAGTCCTGCCGTACCCGTGCCTTTACTAGTTGACCCCGTCTGCCTTGGTGATGAAAATGCCAGTTTAACCTTGGCCGTAAACGGGAATACCACTACCGAAGGTGCAACTTATCAGTGGTTCTTTGAAGGTGGAATTTCTCCGGTGACCCCACCAGGTCAAGGAGAAAGCTTTGTCCTCAATGATTTCAGTCAATTTCCAGGTGGAGGAGGCTACAGCTTGCAGATACAAGCTGAACTAGACGGCTGTTTAAGTGAACTATCCATCCCCTTAATCATCCAGCTGGACGATATCGACCCTGACGCGGCCCAGGCAATGGAAGACACCCTCGTTTGTGAAGGTTTATTTCTGCTGGAAGCGACCCCTCTTGCCCTCGGCACTGGTCGCTGGGAGTTACTTAGCGGAGGTGGAGATATATTCATCGCTAATCCAAATTCACCGACTACTGCCGTTGATGGTCTAAGTGAATTTGGCAGTCCCTATCAGTTCATTTGGACGGTCAGCAGTGGCAGCTGCACAGATTTCAGCACCGATACGGTAAATATCAGCGTAACTAACGGTGAGGAAGCATTCGCCGGGGAAGATTTACTCGTCTGCCTCGATCAAACAGTCAATCTTTCCGCCAACCCCGCACAAGACATAGGTAGTGTTGGCACCTGGTCGCAAAACTTGGCTCAAGAAATCCTGGGCGTTATTATTGTCAATCCTAATGACCCGAATACGGAAATTCAGGGCCTACAAGCCGATAACGTTTACTCTTTTACTTGGGCAGTTCAGTCCAACTGTGGACAAAACGAGGACGTCGTACTGGTTAACGTATCGGATCCCAATCCTGATGCCGGGCCAGATTTAGTAATCTGTAATGAGGAAGGTGCCACCGTGCTGGGAGCAACGGAACCGACTATTGGTTCAGAAGGTCAATGGAGTATACTTACTGCCGGACTCATCATTGACGACCCCAACAGTCCGACAACTATGGTGAGCAATTTATTGGTTGGTGAAAATCAACTGGTATGGCAGGTGGACGGCGGAGAATGTGGTCCTGGTTCTATGGATACTTTAGTGATCACCTATAAGCAGCCTGCCAGTCCACTGGATGATATCTACGACGTTGAATTTCAATCTTTTGTAGACTTCGATCCACTAGAAAACGATGATCCCCCAATAGGTTCGACGGTGGTCTTCCTTGAAGAGCCCGAATTTGGCACCATTAGTCTTAATGACGATGGCGGCTTCCGCTACGAAGCACCTCCGAATTTTGCAGGCGATGTAAGTGTACGTTACGAGGTAGTTAGTTCAGGCTGTGTTAATGCTCCGGCGACCATCTTGTTCCGAGTGGGCAAAGACGTAGACTGCGCTGCTCCAAACATCTTTACACCTAATAATGATGGTGTGAATGACTTTTTCGTAGTGCCTTGTCTGTTAAACGTGGATCAGTTCCCCAACAGTCAAGTAACGATTTACAATCAGTGGGGAGACGAGGTTTATCGATCCTCGCAGCCTTACAATAACGACTGGGACGGCACCTTCAATGGGGACCAACTTCCCGTAGCCACTTATTTCTACACCATCGAATTTGGAGACGGACGCGAAACGGCGACCGGACACCTTCGTATTCAACGTTAAAGCAAAGAGATATGCGACGAATTACTACCCTCCTTTGCTGTTTAGGGCTTTTCAGTTGCTGGTGCTTAAAGGCGCAGCAAGAAGCCCAGTACACCCAGTTTATGTACAACAAACTGGCCTTTAACCCAGGTTTTGCCGGTGCCGAAGATTCCGGCACTTTTCTAGCCATAGCCCGTCAACAATGGTTAGGATTTGATGGCGCGCCCAGCCTACAGAGCTTGAGCTATAACGTCCCCTTCACTGCTAGCGGTATTGGTGTTGGCATTCGGATCAGTCGCTTAAGTATCGGGCTGGAAGAAGAGTATACCGCAGAAGGCAGTTACGCCTACCGCTTTTTGGTAGGTCGTGGTGCTCGCTTTGGAATTGGCGTTTCTGCTTCGGTAAGACGGTACGGGATAAATTTTAGCGATGCTACCCCTGTCCAGGGCGGCGGTATTGACCAGGCTATTCCCGTTGGTGATGCTTCCAAATATGTTCCAAACTTCGGAGTCGGCCTTTATTATGATAATCCGAGGCTCTATGTTGGCATAAGCCTCCCACGCTTGTTGGAAAATAATATTGATCTAGGTAATGATCAAACGATCATTAGTAGACAAGCACGGCATTTCTACTTTATGGGGGGATTAAATATTAGAGTAGGGGAAAACACGGTTCTGCATCCGCAGGCGCTGTTTAAAATGGTACAAGGGGCCCCTTTGGATGCGGACTTTAACCTGACTGCTGATCTCAATGATAATTTTTCTGTAGGAGCGACCTATCGCCTAGGTGGATCGTCCAACCAGGGTGCCGGCGAAAGTCTGGGTGCATTGGTCGGGGTCCAATTAAGTGAATATATTCGCCTTAGTTTCGTCTATGAAATGGGCTTAAGTGAATTGCGTTCTTACCACAACGGCAGCTTTGAAGGGACCATCCGTTACAGCGTAGGCGGCAGAGCTCAGGGTGACGAAATCATTGACCCTCGTTCGCTATAAGCATTAAATTGGAGGATGAAAAGCCTGCTTTACTTATTGGCTTTAAGTAGCTGGTGTCTAATCATGGGTACTAGCTCAAACAATCTGCTACAGGCGGAGCAGGTAAGTATTTTCCACATTGATCGGATTAATACGGAGCAGATCGAATTTGCTCCTGCCTTTTATGGAGAAGGTATCGTTTATGTTGCTCGACGTCGAAACGGTCGCATCGATAGCAGAACCGGAGAGACTTTTTTTGAACTGATGTATGCTACAAAAATAAGTGATCATGAATTACGCCGTCCACGACCATTTAGCATTGAATTAAATTCTGCCTATCACGAGGGTCCAGTTTGTTTCAGTACTGATCAGCGAGAGATATTTTTCACCCGTAGTAACACCCGGCACGGCCTGAGTCGATCCAATGAGCGTGGTCAAGTTGGTCTAAAAATTTATCGGGCTTTCCGAGGGCCATACGACTGGCAGGGAATTGAAGAATTGTCCATCAATGACGATGCCTACAGCTGTATGCACCCTAGTCTTTCAGCAGATGGAAATCGGTTGTTTTTTGCTTCGGACCGACCCGGCGGTTACGGAGGGCTGGACCTCTACGTAAGTGACTATATCAATGGCAACTGGACAACTGCCGTAAACCTGGGCCCCAAAATTAATACCAGTAGTGACGAAGCCTTCCCATTTATCCATCCTAGTGGCCAACTGTTTTTTTCTTCTAACGGTCATCCCGGCCAAGGTAGACTCGACATTTTCAGTATTGATCTAAGTGGTCAAAACTGGGGTAAAGTTTACAATTTAGCTCCTCCCTTTAATAGCCCAAATGATGACCTCAGCCTTGTATTATCAGCAGATGCTACGGAAGGTTATCTGAGCAGTGACCGAGATGGAGGGCATGGTCGTGACGATATTTATCGCTTAGCTATACCCAATGGGCTGGAGGGGATCTCCAGCCGACCAACCACCCGCGAATTAGTAACGGTCTATGATGGTGGGCAGAGTCGTCGACTACGTCAAGCAGAAATTCATTTATACGAATTAGATGCTGACAGTCTTCTTCAGGGAGGGGCTTACACCTATCGCCTGGAACCCCTTGAAACGGGTGTATATAAATTGAAAGTTCAGCGCAAGCCACTTACCGAGATGACGGATGCTCATCAGTATACTGATCGAGAAGGTACCGCAGAATTGCTGCTCAACGAAGATCAATCCTATATTCTGGTCGTTTATCGCGAAGGTTTTGAACCTCAAGAACTACGCTTCTCCTATACTGCGGAAGGGCCCAGCCGCCCTCTGGAAATCAGTTTACAGCCCTCGGAGTGTATCCTTATCGAAGGGCAAATCAAGGGAGGCAACCCCGGCAGAGGGCTTGCGGGTGCTACGGTTCAAATTATACCAGCAAACTGTGAAGTCCCCAGTCTTGAGATTCAAACTGATACCGAAGGAAATTACCGGACTTGCTTAAGTACAGGTTGCCAATTCCAGTTGAATGCTTATGCCCCAGGATTTGTCCTACAAAGATCACAAATCAACACAACGGCATCTCGCATGGGGCGGCTACAGGCAAATTTTGACTTAGTGGCTGCTACTCAATCCACTCACCAACTTTTACCGGCTAATACCATTATAGTACTGGACCAATTAGATTGGACAAGTCTACAAACCGGAGCTACCAATAGATTAGATATTCTACAGCAATTGCTAGAAGATCGCCCCGAAATGCGCGTTCAATTAGCCATTCATACCGATACTCGCGGGCACGAGGCTTTAAACCTGGACCGCAGCAAGGAATTAGCACAAACAGCACGCACTTATTTAATCAATCGAGGGATTGCTCCCAATAGACTAGAAGCCATAGGCTTTGGAGAAGGCGCTCCCCGAGTGTCCTGTACGGAGGGTATCAACTGTAGCGAAGAAGACCATGCGGCTAACAATCGAGTGGAGCTAACGATCCTCCAATGATGCCGAAGAATAAAGACCCGTTACCGATCATTAATCCTACTACCTTTGTTTCATGACCATTTACTGGCGTGATGTCCGCAACTTTAGCAGCAAATTGACGCTCAAAAAGATCAGCAACCTCATTAAGGTCGTAGCAGCTTATTATTTAACGCGCTGGCGAAAAAAACCTATTGTATGGGGCCTCCCCTTTACCATTAGCTTTGAGCCTACGACCGCCTGCAATCTGCGTTGTCCGGAATGCCCCAGTGGCCTGCGACAATTTAGTCGCCCGACGGGTAACCTCAAGCAAGATTTTTTTCGAAAGGTTTTAGATGAAGCAGGCGACCAACTGCTCTATTTGATTTTTTACTTCCAGGGAGAGCCCTACATCAATCCTGATTTTTTGGAGATGGTCCGTTATGCTTCCGAAAAAGGCATCTATACGATCAGTTCGACCAATGGACATTTTTTAAACGATGAGAATGCCCGTAAAACGGTAGAGAGTGGATTGGATAGGCTGATTATTTCAGTAGATGGAACAACTCAGGAAACCTACGAACAATACCGCGTGGGTGGAAAGCTGGCCACCGTCTTGCAAGGCGCTCGGAATCTGGTAAAATGGAAACGTAAGTTAGGTGGCGGACCACATTTAATTTTCCAGTTTCTTGTAGTCCGTCCCAATGAGCACCAAATAGAAGAAGTAAAAAGATTAGCCACAGAAATTGGTATTGATGAAGTCAAATTCAAAACCGCCCAACTCTACGATTACGAACAGGGCAATCCACTGATGCCTGAAAATCTTCAATTTTCACGCTACCGCCAATTAGAAGATGGACGTTACACCATTAAAAACCCTTTACTCAATCATTGCTGGAAATTGTGGCATAGCTGTGTAATTACCTGGGACGGATTAGTTGCTCCTTGCTGTTTCGATAAGGATGTAAGTCAGCGCTTGGGAGACACCAAAACGGAAAGTCTTCGCGATATCTGGTACAGTCCCGCCTACTTTGATTTCCGGAAAAAACTACTGGGCGGCAGAGCAAGTATCGACATTTGCACTAACTGTACCGAAGGCTGTAAAGTATGGCTAGGGGCTGAAGTTTAAATGCCCAACAACACGCTCACACTAAATTACTGGCAATCAAGCTTTAAGGATTTGGATTATTTATCATTATCCGTTATTTTTAGGAATCCTCCTATTCTTTTGCTTGAGGCGATCATACCCTGCCAACTTGCTGATCCCAACATGTAGTGTGCTTTTTTGAAAACGCTGTACTAGGCATCGTCCGAGTATCTGCGTTCGTAGTTCTGTAGGCAAGAGTAGCTTAGGGCCACGTTATGTATCAAACAAGTCACAAATAATTGGAATTCGATAGTTGCCACGCTAACTATTGTGCTAACTTTACGGCTTCCTATTATAATTTGTATTGTCCTTCCAATATGATCATTTGATCGTGGCGGAATTTTTTATAAAGTCCCCGTCGTTTGTAGCTACGACGGCTATTCAACTAGCTACCATTTTAACCACAATTGGAAGATGGAAAATCCGACCAAAGTCATCTTCGCGGGTCAATTAGAATTCGGCACTAGCCGGAACTTTGAAAACGTACAGACCCAGTATGCTCACCGGATGGAGAATTACTATAAAAACGATATTCTCCTCCAACCGGAAGACATTTTTAACGAAAGCGATCACACGCTCGATATTCCACGCACCGTGGTCATCTCTACTGATCGTCAGTACAAGAATACCGTCAACCTCCTAGAGCGAATTACTTCCTTTAGCATCGCTGGAGACCTCAACATCTGGAAGCTCCAGGGAGGGCAGATCGTTGAACACCGCTTGTTTGAACCTCGATCTGACCGAACCACCAACCAGCTCTTCCAGAAGGGGCGGGAATTGCTCGATCAGGAAGATAACATCGAAGATGCCCACCAAGCGCTGTCTCAAGCGATCGATAATTTTGAAAGACACGCTACGGCTTACGAGCGTCGTGGATTGACCAATTATCGTCTGGGTAATTTCAAAGATGCGCTTTACGACTACACTAAAAGCATTAAGATTTATGCATCCAAGCCAGAAAGCTATTACGGCCGTGGATTGGTGTACTTGCTCAAACTAGTCGACTTACCAAAAGCAATTGCTGATTTCAGTACAGTAGCGAAGTTTGCTATCCCCCACCAAAAAGTCTACTGGTTAGCAAAAGGTATGCTAGGTGATGCCTACCTCGCGAATGGTCAGCAAAAAGAAGCCTTGCGGGAATACACTGCCTTTCTAAGGCGCAAGCAACGCTTACCAGGCCTCGAAGGTTATGATCGTCGTGTAGGCTTTCAAAAAGGGACAATCCTTCACCAGGAAGGCGAGTTTGCTGAAGCGGTCACTACTCTCCAGGCTGCTTTAGAAGCCCCTGAACACGCTCGAGCACCCAAGGAAGCAGAAATCTACTTCCAGCTGGGGCAAAGTGCAAAAGAAGCAGGCCTCGACCAATGGAAAGACTGGCTGACCAAAGCTGCCGATGCTGGCCATGATGCGGCCAAGGAAATGTTGGATGGACATCTGGTCTCATAACAACTTTCTTCCATAAGCGTTAATTAAAAAGCCGTGTTCGCCTGCCGAATACGGCTTTTTAACTCTACTGCATGGCGCTCCGCTTTTCCATACTACTCTATCTAATCCACAGCTTCGCCTGTAGCAGCCCACCTAGCTTACAAGCACAGGCAACCACTATTACAACCATTGGTGACCTTTCTCGGCGAGAAGACCGACTCCTTAATGAAATACGTCGTGCCATCAATCTAGGAGAATACCCTACTGCCGTAAGCGGTCTTGATCGTTTACTGGAGCGAAATGCTCAAAACGTTGATCTTTGGTTTATGCGAGCCGCCGTACAACGCTATCAAGGCAACTATTCAGCAGCAGCAGCAGACTTCGCCCAGGCCATAGAGCTAGCCCCTGATCACGAACCTGAGGCTTATAAGGCGCTGGCAGAATTACGGCAAACGCTCGGAGAGTATCAAGAAGCAACTCAATTGTACGAACAGTACCTAAGCTTCTTAGCTACCTCCAACACCGAAGAAAGAGCAGCCATCGAAACCCTTATTGAGCATAGCCGCTTGGCCGCTCAACTGGTCGCCAAGCCCGTCCCTTTCAACCCCCAACCACTGAGTGCTAGCATTAATACCCGTGACCACCAAGAGTACTTCGCCAGCATTAGCCCCGACGGACAAACCCTGGTGTTTACCCGTAATCTCTACGGGGAGAATGAAGATTTTTTCCAGGCCCAAATGACACCTACGGGCCAGTGGGGAGATGCCTATCCGCTCAGTCAGGTCAATACCGATTTCAACGAAGGCGGGCAGACCCTTTCTGCAGATGGTCGTCTGATGGTATTCACCAGCTGTGATAAACCAAGAGGTTTTGGAGGCTGTGATTTGTACTACAGCACCAAAGAGGGCGGCCGTTGGTCAGCCCCTCGTAATTTGGGAGATCGAGTAAACAGTCGCTTTTGGGAAACCCAGCCTAGTCTTACCGCCGACGGAAAGGCCTTATTCTTTACCAGTAATCGCCCGGGAGGGCAAGGAGGCTTAGACATCTGGGGAAGCGCCCTACGTGCTGATGGTCGTTGGGGGCGCCCCGTAAACATGGGCCCTATCATTAACAGTGAAAAAGATGAGCACTTTCCCTTCTTCCACCCCGATGGGCAGACCCTCTATTTCACTTCCGATGGCCATCCTGGTATGGGCGGAAATGACTTATTCTGGACGCGCCTGGATACGAATAACGTCTGGTCGACGCCCACCAATCTGGGGTACCCCATCAATACCCATACCGACGAAACCAACCTATTCGTCACTTTTGATGGCCTGACTGCCTATTATGCCCGAGAAATGAAGTTGGAGAACCGCCGCCGCCCAAATATTGACCTCTACCGTTTCGAGTTGCCGCCCGATTCCCGTCCTTCGGCAGTCACTTACCTGAAGGCAAAAGTTGTCGATAAAGTATCTGGACTTCCGCTGGTGTGTACCGTTCGACTACGACCCATCACCGCTGATCGTTCTCCATCTATCCAGACTACCGACACCGACGGTAGCTTTCTGGTCGTTCTGCCCGCTGGAAAAACCTATGCGTTGGTCGTAGACGAGCCTGGCTACCTTTTCCACAGTGAGCAATTCGAACTCAGCGGCGGAGCTGACCCACGCAACCCCTACCGCATTACCATTGAGCTGGAGCCCATAGGTGAGCTAAGTACCAGCTCCGAAGAAATCATCCTGAAAAACGTACTCTTCGCCACTAATTCTGCGGATCTGCTCCCCGTCTCCAGTGACGAGTTAAACCGCCTGGCTGAAATGTTGACGAGGCAAGCCGACTTACGCATTGAGATTCGCGGGCATACTGACGATGTTGGCAGCGAAGTTGCCAATCAAAGCCTCAGCGAAGCTCGAGCAAAAGCCGTTTTTGACTTCCTTCTCACCTCCGGTATTGCTCCTGATCGATTGACTTATAATGGCTACGGAGAAACCCAACCCATTGCCACCAACGAGACCGAGGAGGGACGGGCGCAAAACCGTAGGACCACCTTTAGGATATTACCTTAGAAAAGGTCCTAGCAATCGTACTTTTACGACGTGATAGAATTCGAACATCATACCCTGGCAAATGGCTTACAAGTCATCCTGGCCCCGCAACCGAATCGCCCCATGGTAGCGGTCAATTTACTGTATCGGGTAGGCAGTAAGCACGACCCTCCTCAACGCAGCGGATTCGCCCACTTGTTCGAGCATCTCATGTTTGCTGGTTCAGAGCAAGTAGACAACTTTGACGAGCAACTCCAACGCGCCGGTGGAGAGAATAACGCCTATACGACCAGCGACTACACCATCTACCAGGATCTACTGCCCGCTGAAAACCTGGATACGGCGCTTTGGCTTGAATCCGATCGGATGCGGCGCCTCAACTTTAGCAAGAAAGTACTAGCTACTCAAAAGCGGGTGGTCGTTGAAGAATTCAAGGAGACTTGTCTGGAGGAGCCCTACGGTGACCTGAGCCACCACCTCTATGCACTGGCCTACCAGAAGCACCCTTATCGATGGCCGGTGATTGGGGAAAATTTCTCTCAAATTGAAGCCACCCAACTACAGGAAGTCCAAGATTTCTTTTATCGCTACTACCGGCCCAACAATGCCATTCTTTGTTTATGCGGCAGCTTTGAGGTCAATCATGCCCTGGAGAGAGTTCGCTACTACTTTGATGATATCCAGGCTGGCCCCTTAAATCTCGATCAATTCCCTAAGGAACCTCCCCAGTTGACGCACCGTCAAAAGGTTGTATACGGCGACGTTCCCAGTCCGGCTATTTATCTGGCTTACCGAGCAGTGGATCGCATGCATCCTGATTACCATGCGCTAGCCGTGCTCACCTATCTTTTAGGGGGAGGCAGATCTGCACTATTGACCAAAAAACTAGTAAGGGATCAGGAAATCTTCCATGCCTTGGATGCCAGCCTCAGCAATTCCTTTGACCCAGGCTTACTTATGATCACGGGTGTACCCAATGAGGAGCTTACCCTCCCAGAAGCCCGAGAAGCCTTATTAACCGCTATCGATCAGATTATACAGGAAGGTATACCCAAGAGTAGTTTGCAGAAGGTGATTCATAAATTGGAGATCGGTAATTATTACAGCGACATTAATCTCGATAGTCGTGCTGAAGAGTTGTGCTTTTACGCCGCACTTGGCAAGCCCGCCATGATAAATGAAGAATTTGCGCGCTACCAAGCCGTAAGCGTTGAAGACGTTAATCGCTGCGCCAGAGAATACCTGCGACTAGAGCGTTGCTCGGAATTGCAATATTTACCGGAGGAGGGCGAATAAGCCAACCAAGTCAAGACTCACTTTTGCAGCTAATTCACTAGCTTGAGTTTTAAAAAATAGCTCCATGAAAACCAGTCTATTTTTCCTTTTACTTTGCCTATGCACTACGAGTAGTGCCCAGGATTTGAGTAGAATTTCCGTTGATGGCAACCAATTTGTAGACGCCGAGGGGACAAAAATGGTTTTCCGTGGTCTCAACACCAGCGATCCCGACAAACTGGAAAAAGACGGACATTGGAATCAGGCTTATTTTGCTGAAATGGCCGCCTGGGGAGCTACGGTCGTTCGGTTTCCGATTCATCCTCCCCGAGTGCGAGAACGTGGGCAGGAAGCCTATTTCGAATTACTGGACCAGGGTATTAGTTGGGCCGCAGAACTGGGGATGTACGTCATTATCGATTGGCACAGTATCGGCAATCTGCGCTCACAGCTCTACCAAAATGACATCTACGAAACGGACCTAAAAGAAACCTTCGAGTTTTGGCGGGACATTGCCCAACGTTATGGCGACAATCCTACGGTGGCCTTTTACGAGCTTTATAATGAGCCCACTACCTACCAGGGCCAACTCGGTCTTTGCAGCTGGGAACAGTGGAAGGCCCTCATGGAAGAACTAATCGTCATCATTAGAGCCAACGGTGGGCAAGGCGTACCCTTAGTCGCCGGTTTTAACTGGGCTTATGACCTTACCCCAGTACGGTTCCAACCCATTGCAGCGGAAGGAATTGGCTACGTGAGTCACCCTTACCCCCAAAAGCGAGCCGCACCCTGGTTAGCGGAGTGGACCGCCGACTGGGGCTTCGTGAAGGATCAATACCCCGTCATCCTAACCGAGATTGGCTTTGTCAAAGCAGACGAAGAAGGCGCACATATTCCCGTGATCGGCGACGAAACCTACGGTGATGCCATCACCAATTATTGTGATGAGCGAGATATCTCTTACGTCGCCTGGGTATTTGATCCGCACTGGGATCCGGGGCTTTTCACTGACTGGAACTTTACACCGACGCGGCATGGTCGGTACTTCCGGGCACGCCTACAGGGCTACCGAAAAGAGTAGCAAACAACTCTCTGTAAAGTCTGTTGTAAGTGCATGTCTTCCAGCTCTTCTTCTGACCTGTTGCAGTTTACGTCCAAGGGAATTTGGTGCCCAGCGGCGGATGTCTACATTGACCCCTGGAAGCCCGTTAAGAAGGCCATGATCACCCATGGTCATTCGGACCATTCCCGCTATGGTCACGAAGCCTATCTCTGTACGGAGACGGCCGCCCCTGCGATTCGCTATCGCCTGGGTGATATTCGCTTGCAGACCATTGAATTCGGGCAAACAGTCCAAATGAATGGAGTTAAATTCTCCTTTCATCCGGCGGGCCACATCCTCGGATCGGCACAAATCAGAGTCGAGTACCAGGGGGAGGTTTGGGTAGCCTCCGGCGATTACAAGCTGGAAGATGACGGTCTGGCCGAAGCCTTTGAGCCCGTGCGCTGCGACACTTTTATCACCGAATCAACCTTCGGATTGCCCGTTTTTGACTGGCGACCACAGGAAAGCGTCTTTGCCGATATTAATCAGTGGTGGCGCAGCAATGCCGAAGCGGCTAAAGTAAGTCTGATCACCGCTTATTCTCTAGGAAAAGCCCAGCGTTTGCTGCGGGGGTTGGATACCTCCATCGGCCAAATATTCACCCACGGAGCCGTAGAAAACATCAACGAAGTGATGCGAGAGCAAGGTGTAACATTGCCTGACACCATCCGGGTAGTGGCCGAACATCAAACGAAAGATTTTCCCGGCCACTTAGTAGTAGCCCCTCCTTCAGCCATCAATAGTAGCTGGTCGAAAAAATTCAAACCGTTGGAGGTAGCTATCGCCTCTGGTTGGATGACCTTGAGAGGAGCCAGGCGGCGACGGGCCGTAGGTCGTGGTTTTGTTTTGTCAGATCATGTCGACTGGAAGGATCTTAACCGGGCCGTTGCGGAAACGGGAGCTAGTCGGGTCATCGTCACTCACGGTTATACCGGTGTTTACACTAAATATTTACGACAACAGGGGCTCGACGCTCAGGCTGCCGAGACGGAATACACCGGCGAAAGTCTAGAAAACACCACAGAGGATGCGGCAAAAGGGGAAACGCAGTCATGAAGCAATTTGCCAATTTATTCAACGAACTGGACCAGACCACCAAAACCCTCAAAAAGGTGGCTGCGCTTAAATCTTACTTCCAGCAAGTAGATGATCGGGAGCGGCTATGGGCAATTGCTCTCCTGGCCCATCGCCGCCCCAAACGAACGGTTAAAACCGCGCTGATGCGGGTCTGGGCAGCCGAATTAGCGAATATCCCGGCCTGGTTGTTTGAAGAGAGTTACCACATCGTCGGCGACCTGGCAGAAACCATAGCCTTATTGCTGCCCCCGCCCCAAAGCGCACAAAACGAAAACCTGGCCTACTGGATTGACCAGATTAAAGGATTGGAAAAAGCCGAAGAGGAAACTAAAAAAGCCGTGGTACTGGAGGCTTGGTCAGGCATGGACTACAGTCAGCGCTTCGTCTTCAACAAGCTCATTACCGGGGGCTTTCGCGTAGGTGTTTCGCAGAAACTGGTGATGCGTGCCATCGCAGAACTGGAAGGATTAGAAGAAAATATCGTAGCTCATCGCATGATGGGGAACTGGACCCCGGACAGCGTCACTTACGAAGACTTGATCAGGGCCGAGAATCCCACTGATAATATCTCGCGCCCCTACCCTTTTTACCTGGCTTATGCATTAGAACAGCCGCCCGAAGAACTGGGGAAGCCAACGGAATGGCAAGTAGAGCGAAAGTGGGACGGCATTC
This sequence comes from Bacteroidota bacterium, assembly GCA_039030655.1. GTDB lineage: Bacteria > Bacteroidota > Bacteroidia > Chitinophagales > Saprospiraceae > Neolewinella. The sequence goes on from JBCCDS010000018.1 coordinate 90,022, forward strand.
GCGGGCAACTGATTGTGCGTGAAGATCAAATCTTCATATGGTCGAGAGGTGAGGAATTGGTGACGGACAAATATCCCGAGTACCATCCCTTGGCGGAATTACTACCTAATGGCACAGTCATTGATGGTGAAATACTTCCTTTTCAGGATGGACAAGCACTGAGTTTCAATGTTCTCCAGACGCGGATTGGCCGGAAAAACGTGACTAAAAAAATCCTGGAAGCAGCCCCGGTTATTTTAATGGCCTATGATCTGCTGGAACATCAGGGAGAAGACCTGCGTAGTCGACCCTTGCGAGAAAGACGCACTTTGCTGGAGCAGATCGTTGGCGACGCCCAGACGGAGGTGCTGCAACTGTCAGCGGTTTTGCCGATCAGCGACTGGCAAGCCGCTGCAGCAGAGCGGGCGCAGTCGCGGCAATACCGCAGTGAAGGCCTAATGCTCAAAAAACTGGCAGCGCCCTATCAGTCAGGACGCAAAAAAGGTGACTGGTGGAAATGGAAAGTTGATCCATTGACCATTGATGCCGTTATGCTTTACGCACAACAAGGCCACGGGCGGCGGGCCAATCTTTTTACCGACTACACTTTTGCCGTTTGGGATGGCGAGGCACTAGTACCCTTTACCAAGGCGTATTCCGGCTTGACGGACAAAGAATTTGGCCAAATCACTAGTTGGGTGAAGCGTAATACTCGCGAGCGCTTTGGCCCTGTACGCGCTGTAAATCCGGAGCTGATTTTTGAGATTGCCTTCGAAGGGATCAACCAATCCAGTCGCCATAAATCGGGGGTAGCTCTGCGATTCCCCCGAATGCTGCGTTGGCGTACCGATAAAAAAGCAGCGGACGCCAATACGCTGGCCGACCTCCAAAAAATGCTGGAGCTCTATGGCTAAGCGCATGAGTCGTACGGAGCAGCTGAACTTAGCTCAGCAATGGTTTCACCGCAAAGGCTGGACGGCTTTTCCCTTTCAGTTGGCTAGCTGGAAGGCCTACCTACAGGGTAAAAACGGCATTATAAATGCAGCGACCGGCAGTGGTAAAACTTATGCTCTACTGGTTCCCATTCTGTTAGAGTTTCTAGCGGAGCAGTCCAGCCGGAAGACTACTGCAAAAAATGGTTTGCGTGCGATTTGGATTTCCCCGATTAAATCGCTGACGAAGGAAATACAGGCTGCTGCCCAAGAAGCCGCAGAAGCTTTAGGTGTCAACTGGACTATTGGTATCCGTACTGGTGATACGTCCAGTAGCGAACGCGCCCGGCAAAAGCGCCAACCACCAGAAATCCTGATCACGACCCCAGAGAGTCTGCACCTATTGTTGGCGACTACCGGCTATGAAGACTACTTCAGCCATTTGAAAGTCGTCGTCGCAGATGAGTGGCATGAGCTCTTAGGCAGTAAACGCGGTGTGCAGCTAGAGTTGGCCCTTTCTCGTTTCAAAGCCTTGCTTCCTCCACTTAAAGTCTGGGGGATTTCCGCTACCATCGGCAATATGGAGACCGCCGCGGAGGTCCTCTTCGGAGCCGATTACCAGGCAAAGCCCTGGAAGCTGATCCGCTCGAAGATCAAGAAAAAGATCGTTATGCGAACGGTTCTGCCCAAGCGGATCGAGCAATTCCCCTGGGCGGGCAGGAGTGGTTTTGCGCTAATGGCAGAAGTGCTGGAGATCGTCGACCGGAGTCGTACGACCCTCCTTTTCACCAACACCCGCACCCAATCCGAGCGCTGGTATCAGGCCATCCTGGAGGCTGCTCCGGAGCTGGCAGGTTTGGTAGCCATGCATCATTCGGCCATTGCCCAAGAGCAACGGGATTGGGTAGAACAGGCCCTGCACGAAGCGAAACTAAAGCTGGTGGTTTGTACTTCCAGTTTAGATCTGGGCGTAGATTTTCGTCCGGTTGAAACGATCATTCAGTTGGGCAGTCCTAAGGGAGTAGCTCGTTTTCTGCAGCGGGCAGGACGTAGCGGCCACCAGCCCGGGGCGACTAGTCAAGTCTACTTTGTACCTACCCACGCTCTAGAACTGATTGAGGCCGCGGCTCTGCGCCAAGCCATCAAAGGCCAACAACTAGAGAGTCGACAACCCTACCTCCGCTCTTTCGATGTATTGATCCAGTACCTCGTGACGCTTTCCGTCTCCGGCGGATTCGTTGCGGAAGAGCTGCTGAGCGAAGTCCGAAGTACTTTTTCTTTCGCCAGTATCAGCAACGAAGAATGGAACTGGTGCCTGGCTTTCATCTGCAACGGCGGACAAGCACTGGATGCCTACGACGATTACAAGCGTGTCGGTTATTTACGGGGCCGCTACTACATCGCCAATAAAAGCATGGCCACTCGCCACCGGATGTCGATCGGGACCATTGTCAGCAACAGTACAATGCAGGTCAAATACCGTAACGGAGCCAATATCGGGCGGATTGAAGAGCGCTTCATTTCTGGCTTAAAGTCAGGAGATGTCTTCCTGTTCAGTGGTCGGGTCCTAGAGGTTGTTGCTATCAAAGGAATGGAAGTGCGGGTGAAAGCCAGTAAAAAGAAAAAGGCCATTACGCCAGGTTGGGCCGGAGGGCGCATGCCTTTGTCTTCGCAGCTTTCGGAGGGGCTGCGGGAACAGGTGAGTTGGATCCAGCAAGGGCGATTAAACAGTCCGGAGTTGAAGAAGCTCGCCCCCTTAACGGATCTGCAGGCGAGCCGCTCTCGGATTCCTGCCAGGAATCAGCTACTGGTCGAGTACTTCCATAATCGGGAAGGTTATCATTTGGTATTTTATCCCTTTGAGGGGAGATTCATCCACGAAGGGCTCAGCACCTTGATTGCCTGGCGGCTCAGTCAAATTCAGCCGATTAGTTTTTCCATCGCAGTCAACGATTATGGCTTTGTCTTGCTGACGGATCAGGCCCTGGAGATAGAAGAAATCATCACTCATCAGTTATTCAGCACCAAAGATCTTTGGGAAGACATTCAACGCAGCGTCAATGCCGTGGAGATGGCCAAGCGCAAGTTCAGAGACATCGCCTCCATTGCGGGACTTATCTTCCAGGGCTTTCCTGGCGCCCGCAAGCGGGGCAGTCATTTGCAGTCTTCTTCCGGCTTATTCTTTCAGGTATTCAGTGATCACGATCCCAACAACTTATTGCTGCAGCAGGCCTACGAGGAAGTGATGCAATTTCAACTAGAAGAAACGCGGCTCCGGTCTACCCTGGAGCGTATTGCGCATCAGGAAATTGTGATTAGTCGGGCAGATCGCCCTACCCCTTTTGCGTTCCCGATCATCGTGGATCGAATGAAAGAAAAGGTATCGAGCGAGCGCTTACAGGATCGCATCGAAAAGATGAAGCTCAAAATCATCGAGTAAATGCGGATAAACTTTCAAGGACAACAGCTCCAGCTACACGCCCACAAGGCCATCTATTGGGAAGACGCCCAAAGCTTGTTGATAGCCGATTTACATCTGGGCAAGGTGGAGCATTTTCGCAAAAATGGACTGGCCGCGCCAGCCTCCGCAGCGCAAGTAAATTATGAGCGTCTGGCGGATTTAATTCAGCAATTCAGCCCACAACGCGTCCTTTTTCTCGGCGATTTATTCCATAGTCGCCTGAATTACAGCTGGGAACAATTTTGCCGATTTCTCCTAGATTTTCCAAGCATCGGTTTTGAGCTCATCAAGGGTAATCATGACATATTGCCGGAAGCGATCTACCAGTCATCGGCCCTCACGATTCATCCAGAAACACTGACTATCCCGCCCTTCATTTTATCTCATTACCCGCTGGAAGAAGTACCCGCCGGTTTATATAATTTCTACGGTCATTTACATCCGGGAGTAGTCCTGGAAGGATTGGGTAAGCAACGCTTGAAATTGCCTTGTTTTCACTTCGGTCCTCGGCAGGGTGTTTTACCGGCCTTTGGCGTTTTTACGGGTTTATCGCTGGTTCGTCCCCAGGCCGATGATCGAGTTTTTGTCGTCGCGGAAGATGAAGTGCTGGAAGTAAATTAGGTGTAGCAGCAGCTACCGAAAGATCTTGTAGAGGCCAAAGCCCACCAAGACAAAAGCCAGGATGAGCATGCCTACACCTTCAACAGAAATACCGGAAGCGGTCGTCCAGCCACTGGGGTTGGACTCCGGGTGCAGGTATAAATTCATTCCACGGGCAAACATTCCCAATCCAATCAGGATCGGTAAAATAGCTGCTTTGTGTTCACGGATCAGATTACTCATCTAGCGCTAGAGGTTTTTCAGTAGCTCTGTCAATTCGGCCTGCGTAGATAAGGTTTTATCCTTGGTATACCAAGCGTGCAGCTCCAGGTGGTGGGTTTCATAATCTTCCTTGGGCTCTGGTTTATACTTGTAGTCCATGGCCATTTTTTGGGCCAAGGCCGGACGCGGCCCCCAGTGAGTGACGACCTCTTTGGTATCCGCATCCAGAAAAAGGACCTTTGGGATAGAGCGACCGCCATCCGTCAGAAACAGATCCATTAAATCCAGGTTTTCATCCCGTAGTACCAGGCGTAAATCCAGCTGCGGGCTGGCCTCGGCCAATTTATTGATCAGCGGCAAGGTTTGAGCGGCGTCTCCACACCAGCCTTCCGTAAGGGCTAGCAGTTGGTAGCTGTTCTTTACCTCTTCAAGGGCTGCCAGCAGATCATCCGTTAGCTGGGTGCGTTTGTCTAGTCGTTTCATCCGCGACTGATTAAGGCGAGCTATTTTTAGATAAAATTCGCTTTGATTGGAGCCGGTCGTTTTGCCTTGCTCCAGGAGGTCGGTCAAATGCTGCCGGTAGGTGGGGTAATCCCATGAAATATCCAGTGCTTGTTGAATCCAATTTTTCACAGCTAAAGATTTAGACAACTGAACAAGTCTGGCTGCTTAAAGATGTGTCGGGAGGAGATAGTTGGGTAGGGAAGTAGATGGGTAGTTGGGTAGGCAAGATAGGTCCTGCCACACCTTCGAAGTGCACGCTATGCTCGACGCTTCGGAGGAGGGAGCCCCTTAAGAAAGCGGAGCTTACCCGGTGCTTTTGCGCTCCGCGCGAAAGCCTAACCTACTTGGTAACCGCCGCTAATTAGTTAACACTCCCCGTGCGGAGCACGGGTTGACCGAGGTACAAGCGAATTTAAAAGCGCGTCAAGATCTCACCCACAAGCTGGCTCTTCCCTCCGAAGCTAATAAAAGCTACCTCCAATTCCTCCTGCTTGAATTTTTCCAGTGTTTGCAGGA
>JBCCDS010000019.1:0-94824 GCA_039030655.1 Bacteroidota bacterium
AAAAAAGCGCCCGCCGGTGCTCTAAACCGACGGGCGCTTACCGTTCAAGCTATTAAGTCTTATTCGCGATCGAAGCGGAGCTCTTGAATCAGCTGCTTGTTACCAACGTTGGCCAGGTAGATGTATACCCGGAAGTTGCCGCTGGCGGTACTCAAGTCGCCGATACAGTATTCTGCTTCGCTACCCCGGGAAGTACCCTGGTGTACCTGGGTAAAGCCTTTGGGGCTATTGTCGCCGAAAAAGCTACTGACCATGGCCATAGCATCCGTTTTTCCATAAGTGTCTTCTTCGTCGAGGATGGATAGTTCCACCTCCGCGTCGAAGTAATTGCTTAGTACGGAGACATCTCCCTGGGCCAAAGCACGAGAAATATCATCAATACCTCCTCCGGCCGATTGAGCCATCAGAGAAGGTAGTACCAATAAGCTGACGATTAGCGTTTTCATAATCATCGGGTTTTGCGGCCACCGAGATGGCCTTGTTCAATGGGTTTTCGAAAGTAATTAATACCTCCGAAAGACAGTCATAAGACGTCCATCTTAACAACTGGTCACGCCCAACTATCGCTTTGAACGCCCCTATCGTTACCCATATTGCCGCCATTTAACGGGACTTTAAGAGCTACCAACGGCTTTTAAGTAGGGGTTAACGATGTTGGGATGCCGTGGAGCGGCAGTGTTTAGGTCGTCGGCAAAGCCTCCTCCGTTTAAGCGTGCTGCGCACGACTTTGGTTTAATGCGGCGCAAGGCGCCTTGGTTGTAGAGGGGGCTCGGCTGCGCCATCGCCTCTTGGAGAGAATAGAACAAAGAGAAAAGATGTCAGGAGTGATGGCGTAGCCGAGCCTCGTTACAACTGTCGCTGCCTCGCGGCGACATAAACTGATCCTGACGAAGTCAGGGAATCAACTTTCGGTCGCAAGCGACCGAAATAAACACCGCTGACGCTGGCAGCGGTAAAACCCTATCTTTGCCCCTCTCAACTCGACTATGGAAAACAACAAAGCACTACTCGTCATCCTCGATGGCTGGGGCCTCGGACAGGATGCTAGCGTTGACGCACTGGCACAGGGGCACACCCCAGTTTTTGACCGACTATGGCAAGAAGACCCTCACGCGACCCTCATTACCTACGGTGAAGAAGTGGGCCTGCCACAAGGACAGATGGGCAACAGCGAAGTAGGGCACCTCAACATTGGTGCTGGGCGCGTAGTCTATCAGAGCTTTGCCCGCATCAATAAAGCGATCCGGGATGGTGAGCTGGCTCGCAATAGTAGCTTACAAAATGCTTTGCAACTGGCGCGCGAGCAAGGGAAAAACGTCCATCTCATGGGCTTGGTCAGTGACGGGGGTGTACATAGCCATATCAAACACCTGCTCGAATTATGTGACGTCTGTACTGCTGCCGGTAACGAGCAAGTGTACATCCATGCCTTTACCGATGGCCGCGACGTAGCACCTACCAGTGCCACCGGTTTCATTCAAGAAGTTCAAGAACACATAGCTGAACAGCCCGTAAAGCTAGCGACCATCACCGGCCGCTTTTATGCGATGGATCGCGACAGCCGTTGGGAACGCATCGCACTAGCTTATAATGCGCTGACTAAAGGAGAAGGAGAAGTCACTGAAGACCCCGTGGCCACTATCAAGGCTCGTTATGAGCAAGGGGAGAAGGATGAATTTTTAAAGCCAATTATTTGCACTTCCGCAGGTCGAGCCCCCGCTAGTATCACAGCAGGAGATGTGGTCATCTTCTTCAATTTCCGGACCGACCGACCACGGCAGATAACCCGCGCCCTCACGCAAGAAAACTTCCTGGAGGCCGGGATGCAGCTCATTCCCGATCTTCATTTCGTCACCATGACGCAGTACGACGAAAGCTTTAAAGGCCTAACAGTCCTTTTTGCACCAGAAGAACTGCGCAACACCCTCGGGCAAGTCGTCAGTGAGGCCGGTCGTACCCAAGTACGTATTGCTGAAACCGAGAAATACGCCCACGTTACCTTCTTTCTCAATGGCGGAGAAGAAGCCGTTTTTCCTGGCGAGCGACGTATCCTGATTGACTCGCCCCGTGAAGTCAACACCTACGATGAAAAGCCGGAAATGAGTGCTTACGAAGTAACCGATGCTATTGTAAAAGATATCCAGAAGCACCAACCGGATCTCATCTGCCTCAACTATGCCAATACCGATATGGTTGGCCATACCGGTGATTTCAAAGCCGCCCAACGTGCTGCTGAAGCAGTGGATGAATGTCTCGGTCGACTATTGGAAGCGGCTGATGAGCAAGGCTACGAAACCATTATTATTGCCGATCATGGTAATTCGGACATCATGATCACTCCAGAAGGCGATCCACATACGGCACACACGACCAACCCCGTGCCCATCATCTATCACGGAAGCCGTGCTGAGCAACTGGCAACCGATGGTAAACTAGGGGACGTAGCACCTACTTTATTATACCTGATGGGATTAACGGCTCCATCCGAAATGACGGGTAAGGTGTTGTTGTCAAAAAAGGCTTAGATGAATCGTCTCTTTTTATTTGCTGCTTGCCTGTTGCTGAGCCTCTTGGTTTATACCTGCGGAAGTACAAACACCCAACAATTTGAAGGTCCTTTTTTCGATTTAGCCGGCTATATGCAACAGGAAATCGAAAGCTTGCAGCAGGAAGAAGTGGAGCTGGAGAAGACCATCACGCTAAATGGCGAGACGGAGACGCAACGCATCAGCGATATCAACTACGAGCAAGAACTGCTGCTCTTTCGCAACGCCGACATCAACAAGCCAGCCTGGATCGAAAAATATGAGCTCAGTACCGAAGAATTACCCGAAGAACAAATCCGTATGACCTACACAGCTACCGACAGCACTTTAATGACGCAGCTCTTAGTCGTTATCCAGCAGGACGAGGAAGTAGCCGCTATCCGGATTATTCGCAAGACCGGTTCGGTACTTTCCAAGGGCCGACAGGAACTGATTTACCTTCCAAGAGAGTTATACAGCATCGAAGCAAAGCAGGAAGGAAGAGTCGGCGGCCACTTAAATAGTTTGATCGAAGGCCGCTTTCTACCATAAAAAAGAGGCAGTGCCACCACAGCACTACCTCAGCCCTAACCAAATAAAACCAAATAAAAAAATAACGTTCGAAAGACTACGTCTCCCGATTGTTACGTCAAAAATAGAGACTTATTGTAAATTCTACAATTACTCAGGCAAAAAAATTTGCCACAACATTCTATCGCTCATATCAAAACGATAAAACCAAACACCCTGTTTACTCGATTTTTGGCAAATTTTAATTGGAAAGAAAGCCTCTTTACCGATTTTCCCTCTTTTCATACTGATGGTTACTGTCAGCTTTTTGGTTTTTTTTGAAATAAAATTTTGCATTTATCCAATTCACCTAATTATTATTCGAATTCAAAATCAGCTCTTATGCGTTCTTCCCCGATTTCTACGCTGTCCCACCAAGTAGCAAACAGAGCCACACAACTGAGCCGTTTTTTTTGCATATTTATAATGATAATATGTTGCGGCTTGGAGCTATCGGCTCAGTCGGAAAGACGGGAAGATGCTTTTACGATCCGGTCGATCTACGATGAAGGTCTACTTAACGGCCAAGCCTACGAATGGCTGCGAGTATTGACCAAAGATGTGGGTGGGCGCTTAGCGGGTTCGCCCGGAGCGGCCGCAGCCGTGGTCAGTATGCAACGCATCATGGAAGGGCTGGGATTCGATACCGTTTATCTCCAGCCTTGCTATGCTCCCCGCTGGGAACGCGCTGACCCCGCTGTAGGAAGGATTGTAAACAATGCCTTTGTTGGCACGGAGTCTCTCCGCGTGATCGCCCTTGGCAACAGTGTTGGCACTGGCCCCAATGGTGTTACTGCAGAAGTCATAGAAGTACACAATCTCGATACCCTAGAAATATTGGGGAGAGCTGGTTTGGAAGGTAAAATCGTCTTTTTCAACCGCCCGATGGACCCTACTCAGATCAACACCTTCGCCGCCTACGGTGGCGCGGTTGATCAACGGGCTTACGGAGCTACTATCGCCGGCCGCTATGGAGCAGTAGCCACCCTGACCCGTTCCATGACGACCAAGCTCGATGATGTACCCCATACCGGTAGTTTGTTTTACGTCGAAGGAGATCGACGCATTCCAGGCCTATCCATCAGTACCAACGATGCCGAAAAATTGAGCCGCATTATCCAGCAAGGTCCCGTACGGCTTCACTTGCAGACCGACTGTAAGATTCTACCACCAATCCTCTCCTACAATGTAATTGGTGAACTAAAAGGCAGTACCTATCCCGAAGAAATCATTCTGGTCGGAGGGCACCTCGACAGCTGGGACGTAGGCGAAGGTGCTCATGATGACGGGGCGGGCTGTGTGCAGTCCATGCAGGTTTGGCCCTTGCTCCAGCAGATCGATTATCAGCCCCAACGCACTTTACGCTGTGTACTCTTTATGAATGAAGAAAATGGTCTGGCCGGGGCTCGTGCTTACTGGGAAGCCAGCAATGCCGCCGAGGAGTTTCACCTACTGGCCATCGAAAGCGATCGAGGAGGTTTCACCCCTCGTGGCTTTAGTGCGGAAGCTGACGATAGTGTTTTCACCGACTATTACCGCCGCCTCAATGATTGGCTTCCATTGCTGGCTCCCTATGGCTTAGACTTTAGCACCGGCGGCTCCGGAGCTGACATCAGCGGCCTAAAACCACAAGGAGGCCTATTATTGGGGCTAAGACCCGATAGTCAGCGCTATTTTGATTATCATCATACCGCGACAGACGTACTGGAAGTCGTCAATCAAAGAGAACTAGAACTGGGCGCCGCCGCAATGACTGCCCTCGTTTACTTAATCGATCGCCATGGACTCCGCTAAACCCAAACTCATCCAGTTACATCAGCTACGTTTTCACAGCTATATCTCTCCAAAAGAAATAGCGACCAGGATAGCTGAAATTGGCCAGGATCTGGCCCGACAATTAGCCGGCAGCCGGCCGGTTTATCTGGTCATGCTGAAGGGGGCTTTTATTTTTGCCGCCGACCTCATCCGAGCCACTGGCCTAAGTGGTGAAGTCGACTTTGTACGCACCCAGTCCTACCACGGCACCCACAGTAGTGGTAAGGTTGACATCTTACTGGCCCCTGACGCTGATTTAGTAGCCGGTAGTGATATTGTACTGATTGAAGACATCATCGATAGTGGCTTAACTATGCAAGCCTTTTTACCCCGCTTAGAGGCCCTTAATCCCAAATCGATAACCCTGGTCAGTTTACTGCATAAACCAGAAGCCCTGCAAACCGATATCTCCATCGATTATATCGGTTTTTCTATTCCTGATAAGTTTGTGGTCGGTTACGGCTTAGACTATGATGGCCTGGGCCGCGAATTACCTGGAATTTATCAGGTCCTCGACCAGATCTAAAGCGACTCGACGCCCGATATGTCCATCAAACGCCTAGCCGGAGAAACCGCCATATACGGCATTAGCAGCATCCTGGGGAGGTTGCTCAACTTTGTGATTCTCACGCCTTTTCTGACGCGGGTTTTCCCTGCTGAAGAATATGGCGTCATCAGCGATCTGTTTTTCTACACGGCTTTTGGCATTGCTTTGTTGACCTTCCGGATGGATACCGCGGTCTTTCGTTTTGCCAGCCGACCAGAAAATGACGCCCGACAAGTCTACCGCAAGGCGAGCCGATTGGGCTGGGGGCTAGTGATTTTTTTGGTAGGCGGGGCGCTGCTATTCGCCGAGCAAATTGCCGATTGGGTAGCCTATCCCGACCGGGCTATTTACGTCCGCTTGGTATTACTGATTATTGCTTTCGATGTTCTGGCTGCCGTCCCTCTGGCACGATTACGCCTCAATAATCGGCCCTGGACCTTTGCACTGGTCAACCTAGCAAACATCCTTGTCAATATCGGCTTGGTCTTTTTCTTCCTCTATTTCGCCGATCGCCAGCAAGCAAACCCGGCTTTTAGCTGGTTTGAGCAAGACTCCAGACTCTCTTACTACTTTTTCGCAGTACTGGCTGCTAGTGCGCTGCGCTATGTGTTGCTCCTGCTGGACAATGCTCGGCAGAATTGGAAAGCTAAGTTCGTAGATGAGCCTTTACTGGACAGCCCTTCGCAGCGCCTGACCATCAGTTATCGACAGCTGTTTCAATACAGTGCCCCGCTAGTCATTGTGGCCCTGGCCGGAATCGTCAATGGGCTAATTGGTCCAACCATGATCAAATACTGGCATGGAGGTACCGTCTCAGACAATTTATTCTGGGCCGGCCAATACGGAGCGGCCGCCAAGCTGGCCATTTTCATCAACCTCTTTGTCCAGGCTTATAATTATGCCGCTGAGCCTTTTTTCTTTCGCCAAGCTGGTCAGAATCCTGAAGCCGCCGATCGTCAAATTTATGCCGATGCAGCTCGGACTTTTCTCTTACTGGGAAGCCTGGCCGCAGCGGCCATTTTATTGCTACTGCCCTACGTGCAGTTGTTTATTGGTAAAGATGCGCGAGAGGGGCTGATCGTTCTGCCCTTTTTGCTCTTTGCCAACATTCTGCTGGGATTGTACTACAATTTTGCCATCAGCTACAAGTTAACGGATCGTACTCGACTAGGGGGCATCATTGCCATTATTGGTAGTGCCATTATCATTCTGGGCGACATCTGGTTAATTCCCCAAATTGGTATCCTTGGTGCCGCATATGCCGTACTCAGTTGTTTTTTGGTCATGTGCGTGCTGGCCTATCTCGTCAGCCGGCGTTATTTCCCTATCCCTTACGACTTAGGCCGCATGACTTACTACCTCATCGTGACCATAGTTTTTATTTATATCGGCCTCCGCTTTGAGTGGATGGCCATCCGCCTTTTATTGCTTTTTGTACTTCCGCTGGTGTTCTGGTTGACGGAAAAGCAATGGTTAAAATCTTTATTGAAGAAGTAATGGGGGAGACTATCGATTGAGCCACCTGGCCGGATCCTGTCGCTCCCGTCCTTCCCAAATCTCAAAATGTAAGGGGCGATCGTCCTGACCCATAAAACCGATTGTCGTACCGATTTCGACTTCATCTCCTACCCGGGCGCTGGTACGATCCAGGTTGCTGTATACGGTGTAGTAGTCGCCGTGGCGCACCATCAGCACCTGCCGGTAGCCCGGTACGGAACGGCTACTGATGACCTCGCCGGCAAAAACGGCCTGCACTCTTGCACCGGGGATTGATTCGATATCAACCCCACCATTCATCACCATTACGGAGGGTACATCGGGATGCGGCTGCTGACCAAAGCCGCGTACAATTTCACCGTCTACAGGCCAGAGCAAGCGACCACGCTGGCTGGGCATATCTCTACCAACTGAGGGGGCCAATTCAGGTACGGAAGCGCCGTCGGCCCGCTCCCGCCTTTGGCGTTCTTCCAGTTCTGAGGCAATGGCTGCTTCGATGGACCGATTCAGCTGTTCGTGCTCGCGGCGTTGTTGCTCTACTCGACTCAGTAAGCGACGTTCGCTTTGTCCCAGCTCTCCTACCAGGGTAGTTTGCGTACTGAGCGCAGCTTGTAACTCTTCCCCTTGCGTACTAGCTGCCAGCAGTAAGTTTTCTTTTTCTTCTCGTTGAAATACCAGCTCTTCCAGCTTTTCGCTGAGCATTTGCTGGGTCAGCAAAATGAGGCGACTTTGCCGGTTGCGGTACTCCTGGTATTGACGCAAGTAGTTGACCCGCCGAAAAACGCTGTTAAAGCTTTCGGCCGAGAAGATGAAAGCTAGCCAACTATTAGTGCGCTGCGCTCGATAGGCGGCCCGCACCGTATTGGCATATTCTTGCCGCAGGCGTTCTAAATCATCGCCGAGGCTCTCCACCACGTTCTGATTGCGGTCGGTGCGCAGCTGATTCAACTCAATCTCTTCATTGAGCGTAGCGATGAGTTCGCGCCGTTGTTCGATTTGGCGCTGCAGTAGATTTAGCCGCTGGATAGCTGCGGAGCGTTGCTCCTGAGTAGCAGATAGCAGCTCCGTCGTTTCTGCCAAATCAGCAATCAACTGCTGGCGGCGTTCGCGCAGATCTGTAGCTGATCGTTGTGCCAACAACGGCAACACTGTTGCAACTAAAGTAAGCGATAACATGAGCCTTAGACGCATAGCCTAAAGATAATAGTTATGGCCGGAATTGCGTCAAAAGCTTGTCCCAGTCCTAGCTAGGTGAAGACCTGCGGAAGTGAAAAGAAAACACATTAACCCTAGAAGGTAGTAAATGCTCCAAGCTAAAATTGAGGCCTCCATCTACTTCAGGCCTCCGAGAACGTCACTGCCAATTAACCCCCAGGTTCCAGACATCGGGAGGCCTGCGCTATGTTTCGAGACCTCCGATGACGTCACTACCCGACTAAAAGACTAAATTACTCTCAACTCCCCCCCTCTACTGTCGCTCAAAGCGGTCGGGAATATCAAAAACGTAATCGATCGGCTCATTGACCGTGAGGCGATTGAAGGAGAGTTCTACCCGAGAGTTTCCGGTATCGGGCGCATCGATAGAAACGATTCGTTCATGGCTAAAGCCGTTCTTCAATCCTACATCGCGAAAATCGCTGAGTTCTAAATCCAGGCTGCGATCAGAGCCGACTTCAGCCAGTCGCATGCGTTGTAGGCTATAGGTATCCAGGTCCAACCAATAGTCCGATTCCCAGCGGCTACTCTTACCAAAGAGCCGATGTTGTTCAGTGGTCGTTTCGTGCGCTAAATCTCGGTCAAAGAAAATCGGATTACCGATCACCACCTGCTGCAACAAATCAAAACGCGCCGGCATTTTATAGCGTGATTCTAAATAACTGAGGGGTTCGATGCTGTAGCTATTGTCCAGACGGTTGATCACATAGACGGAGTCTGGCGTAACGAGTACCCGCGCTGCTTCAAAGCCAAATTTCTTCACACTAGCCCAGACCCACTCGTCGCGCTTTAGTCGGATGAAGGCCGTGCCACCCACATTCATATCAGGGCTTTCGATTCTTACTCGCGCCCTGGCATCGAGCCAGTCTACTACGTTTTGAGCTTCGATCATCTGCTGCATGACGCGCTCGGCGGCGGAAAGATCCGTGATGCCGCCATCACCAGCGCCATTATCACTTACCGATGGTTTGGGCTTACAGGCCGTGACGAGCAAAACGGCTATGAAGAGAAAAAGTAGCTGACGCATGATTACAGTTTTCGTTAATTTGGTTAGGAAGGAATTACTTGCCGCTTAGGGCGCGCACTTTGGCGGCCAACTCGCGACTCCGACTTCCAGCGGCTCTCGCTCTTTCATAATTAGAACGAGCAGCATCCGTTTGCCCCAGCTCAGCCTGCGCATCGGCTAGTGTTTCCAGTAGCAGCGCATTGGTAAGCCGTTCGTGATCGGCCGCCATCAATAAATCTGCGGCTGCCTGGTGGTCCCCATTCTGTAGGTAGTAGCGACCGCTTAATACTTGTCCTAAAGGGTCGTTAGCAGCCGCTCGGGCGGGCTGTTCTGTAGCGCCTCCGCCAGCTAGCGCCTCCGCCAGCTGTTGTGCAGCTGCTACTTCCTGCATAATATCTACCTGCCCACCACTCATGAGTTGGGCTTCGGACAATAGGCTGTTGGCTTCTCCAAAATCTGCGCGACTCATTTCCGCCAGCGACCAGTACACGTACAAACGCGGACGATTGGGAAAAATATCAACAGCATCCTGTGCTACTATTCGTAATTCTGACAATTGCTGATCCTGATAAAGCGCTACCAGGTACTGCTCCCAGACGGGATAGATACCCTCGTCGAGTGCAACCGTTTGCCCATAAATCGTTGCAGCGTCGGCATAGCGCTCCGCCAGAAAATAGCTATCTGCGAGTAAGGCATTAGCCTTGGCATCATCCGTATGCACCCGTTGTAGCTCTTCGGTCAGGCGAACCAAGCGGTTGGTCTTGCTAGGGTCTTGGCCAGCAAGTACTTCCTGTACTAAACCCAGCAACTGCCCAATTTTCAGATCAACCGCTACGTCGGTGCGACTCAGTAGGCGCAGGAGTTCATCATCACTCCCACTCGTATTAGTCGTCGTCTGGAGGGCCAGTTGTGCCCGTACATCGTTGGGTTCTAAACGGAGGATTTCCTGGTAAACGGATTCGGCCTTGGCGCTCTGTTCCTGCGATTGGTAATAACCCGCCAATAGATGACGATAATCTATACGCTGCGGAAAGGCATCGACCAAGCGTGTAAGCTCTCGCTCGGCTTTGCGCTGATCATTTTGCCCCAAGTAAAGTGTATGCTTGCAGCGACTGACCATGGCCGTTACGCCGATGCGACGTTCCAGCTCATCGTAGACTTTCAGCGCATCGTCCAAGCGTTGGGCGCGGACGTAAAAATCAGCTTGCTGTAAATACAGTTCTACTTCGTCTGGTTGTTGGCGCACCAATTGACCAAAAAGTTCTGCAGCCTCTCGGTTGCGACCGGCAGTCTGATAAACCTCAGCTAGAAAGTAAGCGTAGTACTCCTGGGCCTCCAGGTCATAAGCTTTTTCCAGCTTATCGATAGCCGCATTGAAGTCTTCCTCGGCAAAATAAAGGCGCCCTAATTCAAAGAACAAGACACTGTTTTGAGGGTCGGCCTTGGCGAGCGCTTCAAACTGTTGAATCGCTTCCTCCACATTCCCTAACAAAGCTGCTTGCTTGGCCTTCAGGAAATGACCTTCAGTGGTCAGCTGACCTTCGGTCAAAGCTTCGGTCTGTGCCTCAAGGAAAGCATAGCACGTGAGAAATAGTAAGCTGAGTAGTTGGATCTTCATGTAGGAACGTTCATTTGGCCGGGGAAAGCGCCACAAAGGTAGAGTTCTAGTTTAAGAACGATCTGGGAGGAAGGCTTGTTGCAAGTTGCTGCCGGGTTTATGTCGTCGGCTGAGCCTCCTCCGTTTAAGCGTGCTGCGCACGGCTTGGTTGAGTTCGGGCACCAGTGCCCTCCGGTTTAGGCTCGGGCTCGGCTGCGCCGTCGCCTGGGTTTGACAAGAGGAAAGAGGAAAGAGGAAAGATATTAAAGCGATGCCGTAGGCGAACCCTTTTACAACTTTCAGCCGCTTGCGGATGGAACAAACTGATCCTGACGCAGTCAGGGAATCAACTTTCGGTCGCTCGCGGCTGAAATAAACCCTCCGCGCTTGCGCAGATGTAAACCCTTTTTGCCACGCAAAAAGTAAACCTCCATCAACCCATAGCAAGCGCCTAATTACTTCCTAGTCGAATGATTATCTTAACACGACAATAAAGCCTAAGCCACCTTCATTTGCCTTTTAAACCCTTTGGTTAATGCACACTAATCCTATTAAGAAAGCTAACGGCTGGTGGCGAACCAGCATTACGGCTAAGCTCGTTGCCATTGGCGTCCTCATCATCTTCTTATTGATCCCGGCAACTTTGCTGGATGGTCTGATCTTTGAACGCTTACGTTTACGCGATCAGGCGCAGACTGAAGTAGCCGCTAAATGGGGCTTGCAACAAACCATCGGTGGGCCGGTTATTTCCGTCCCCTATACCGAAACCGTCACGGATGATGAAGGAAACACCACCATTAGCCGACGGGGATATGCCCACTTTTTACCAGAGCTGCTAGAAATTGATGGTCAAGTGCAACCCGAGGAGAGATACCGGGGTATTTACGTAGTTGTCCTCTACAACAGTCAAATTCAGATTGAAGGACAGTTTAATACCCTCAACGAAAACGCCCTGGG
Organism: Bacteroidota bacterium; assembly: GCA_039030655.1. Lineage (GTDB taxonomy): Bacteria > Bacteroidota > Bacteroidia > Chitinophagales > Saprospiraceae > Neolewinella. The sequence continues at coordinate 11,730 of JBCCDS010000019.1, forward strand.
TTTACAGCCTGATGCCCTACACTGGGACCAGGCACTATTGACTTTAGGCATTACGGATATGACGGGCATTAATGCCGCGATTAACATGGAATTTTCCGGCGAGACCTACCGTATGGGACCAGGCACCAGAACTAAAGACATCTTCGAAAGTGGGGCTAGCATCGGAATTGATTTAAGTCAAAATCGGGAAGAGCTCAGCTTTTCAGTTGCCTTAGATATCAACGGAAGCGCAGCCTTGTTTTTCCGCCCCTTTGCCCAGACTACTCGGCTCAACCTCAATGGCAGCTGGGCCAACCCTAGCTTTTCGGGCCAATTCCTGCCCAAAGAGCGAAGTATAGAGGGGAATGATTTCAGCGCCCGCTGGGAAATCCTGGAGCTCAATCGCAACTATCCACAACAAGGAACTGGCGGCTATATACCTCAGCCCTTCCCTAACCCCAGCCCCTACGTGAGTAGTTTTCGTGAGAATGCTACGGAAGATATCAATAGCGATCGCTTCGGTCTACGCTTGCTATTGCCCGTAGATGAATACAAGAAAACCGAGCGCTCTACTAAATACGCGATGCTATTTGTCTTCATCACTTTTCTAACGTTCTTTTTCATTGAAGTCTTGAACCGGCAGCAGCTTCACCCCATCCAATACTTACTGATCGGAGCAGCCGTGATTATTTTCTACGTTCTGCTGCTTTCCATCAGTGAACACCTAGCCTTTAACCGAGCCTACTGGATCAGTTGCGCCGCAGTGGTAGGCTTGATTACGGCCTACAGCTGGTTCATTCTCCGCAATCGAAAACTCACCTTATTGGTAGCAGCTGTATTGTTGATTTGCTATTTGTTCTTCTACAGTCTGTTGCAGTTACAAGACTACGCCCTGCTTATGGGTAGTGTGGGGCTTTTCCTGATTCTGGCTACGATCATGTACCTGACTCGAAATATTGACTGGTACAACATTGGCAAGGAAGTGGCAGCAGGACCAGTTGACGACCTATAACTGAGTCAACTCCCACTGTAAATTATCGCGAGCGATGCTTTCATATCGCTCGCGGTAATGCTCTGTGTGGAATAGTCGCGGTACATCCAATAAGCTATGGAGGACTCTTCTACGTCCAGAGCGATAAAGTGGACCAGGTATGATCCTATACTCCCGCCTTATACGCTTAGTATAATTCTGATAGTCTTCCCGTTTGCTCCCAAGAATGGCCAGGTCCAGATCAAGTAAAATAGCTTGATCCGGATCGTCTTGCCGATTAAGCTCGTGCGTTTTAGTAGCTAAGATCTGATCGTGGCAGCGCGTTATTCTGTCCTCAGCAAGCCCGAGCTCCTCTAATACTTCGACAGCTCGTTGGGCCGAGCGGGCCTCGTTATTTCGCCCCGGTACTTGATAGATTAAGTCGTGATAGAAAATGCTGAAGCCTAATATTTCCGCATCCTGAACTGCTTGTCCCGTCCAGGTATCCAGACCGTCCAGCATTTGTCTCAAATGATCAAGATTATGGTATGCTCGTTTTTTTGCACCGTACTCTACGGCTATTTCTTCCCACAATTCAAGCGCAAGCTCCGGAAAGCTCGCGCAAGCAGCTAGAGAGATAAAATTGGCTTTTAACATAGCTATTGGGTTGATGTCGTCGGCAAAGCCTCCTCCGTTTAAGCGTGCTGCGCACGGCTTGGTTGAGTTCGGGCACCAGTGCCCTCCGGTTTAGGCTCGGGCCCGGCTGCGTCATCGCCTGGGTTGGGTTAGAGGAAAGAGGAAAGAGGAAAGAGAATAAAGCGATGCCGCAGGCAAGCTTCTTTACAACTTCCGGTCGCTTGCGGCCGGAATAAACCCTCCGCGTTTGCGCGGATGTAAACCCTTTTTGCAACGCGAAAAGCAAACTCTTACAAATCCGGATTTTCCAGCAGCAGCCGTACATCATCTATCAGGTGAGTCACCTCTTCCGGATCAGTCCCTGCTCCATAAGAACGCACAAAGCCTTTAGGATCAACCAGCACTATGTACCCTGTGTGATCAAAACCTCCCGGTGCGGCATCATTCTCTTCGGCGATACTGAGGTAGTCGGCGTCCAGCTCATAGGTAAATAGCTTATCGCCCGTCAGAAAGCGCCAACGATCATGATCTGCTACGCCGAGGCGTTCGGCATATTCAAAAAGACGCTCTACACTATCACGCTTAGGATCTACGGTGATAGAAATCAAGCGAAAATCTTCGTCGTCGGCGAATTCTTTTTCTATGCGCAGCATCTGTTGTTTCACTTTAGGGCAAATTGTGGGGCAGGAGGCAAAAAAGAAGTCAATAACGTAGGTCTTTCCTAATAGATCTTCATTGGTGAAGGTCCGCCCCAATTGATCGGTATACGTCCAATCACGAACTGGATTAGGCTGTAAGGCTCCAGTTTCTGGATCACGTGGATGATTACCAGGATAAGCAAGCTGATCAAGCTGAAAGGTTCCACTCTCCTCATCAAAAGGGTGACGGCGATAATGGTCGGGCACATCATTGGGGTCCAAATTACCAGAGCCACAGGCGGTAATCGACAACAAGATCAAGCAGGAAAAAAAGAACTTCATAGTAGCCAGATTGAAAGGTACAGGAATCGCACCTAGTCCTAAATTTCGGCAAAAATACGCCCCACCTCTTAGCCTTGTTTAGACTAGAAGTCAAATTAGGCTGATTCTAAACAATACGGTCTTCGTTGGCTTTAAGGAAGGCGTCCCAGCCTTTGAGTTTTTCACCCGTACCGAGGGGGCTGCGCGATTGATAATAATGACACATGGCTGCACCCAGGGCATCGGTAGCATCGTCTTTCACCCGGCTAATGTCCAGTTCAAATTCATTTTCGAGCATAGCCGCCACCTGCCCCTTACTGGCATTGCCGTTGCCCGTAATCGACTGCTTAATCTTACGCGGGGCGTATTCAAATACTTCCAGCCCCTGGCCCATGGCTGCAGCCATGCAAACCCCTTGAGCTCGGCCCAGCTTGAGCATAGACTGGGGGTTTTTGCCGAAGAAGGGCGCTTCGATGGCCATCAGCTTTGGCTGGTGAGTACCAATTACCTGGGAGAGGCGGGAGTAGATGGTTTCCAGCCGCCGGGCATGGTCCTTGAACTTATCTAGTTTGAGGGTACCGATCTCCAAAATGCGGCGGGAGCGAGGATGTACTTCGATTACGGCGTAGCCCAAAACGGTCGTGCCGGGATCCACCCCTAGAATGCGATAGGCCGCCGCTTCCGTCTTCTTATTGGGATTAGCCATAATAAGTCCTGTACATTTGTTGAGCGCAGGCTAGGAGCGAGGGTTGAAGCTGTCGAATGGTTTAATTTATTCGAACAAATCTCGCCAAAAGCCTAGTAAAATGGTCGCGTAAACCGTCGAATGGTTTAATTTATTCGAACAGATCACATTCAACAAATGTAGCATAATTCAGTCGTTCCAACTTTTCTTTTGATAAAAAACCTAACAACTGCCCCTACCCGCAGCTGGCGTTGGTTGCGCTGGTTGCTAGGCTTGGCCATCTTAGCAGGCCTGATCTGGCATTGGTCTAAGCTTGCAACGAACTTCGACTGGGAAGCTTTTGCCCAGCAACTACGCCAGCCGATCAACCTTTGGCGACTAGTGGCCGTCTTACTGCTCATGCCCATCAATTGGCTGTTGGAAACCCGCAAATTCCAGCTCTTTGTTCAGCTGCATTACCCCTGGTCCTTCTGGCAATGCTGGCGGGCCGTTTTAGTAGGTATTGGAGCATCGAGTTTCACGCCCAACCGCCTTGGCGAAATCGGCGGCCGAGCCATCCTAGCTAAAAAGGAAGAAGTAGCGGGTATTCTAATCGCCACCTTGCAAAGTAGTTTGTGTCAATGGCTAGCCTTTTTGATGCTGGCCTGGCCTGGCTTGATCTGGGTCGGAGGTGAATTACTTCCGCTCTCCTGGCAAAGCTGGCGCTGGTACCTACTGCCCTTAGGGCCATTAATCGTAGTTGGTTTAATTGGTTTTGGACTCCCGCAGGTCCATCACCTCCTTCAGCGACTCATTCGACACTGGCGGTGGTCTGCTCATCCATCTATTCAGGCACTAAAGATGGTAAAGGCCCCTTTAATTATCAAAACAGGCACCTACGCCTGTCTAAGATTCGTTACTTACTGCACACAGATTTATCTGTTGCTGCAACTGGGTGGGCTGATTTTACCTTACTGGTATGCGATGGCCGGGATTGCGGGCGTTTATTTGCTGCAAGCCGGTATACCACTACCTCCGGGTATCAACCTGCTCGTCAGAGCGGAATTGGCCAGTCTGGTCTTCGGGAATAGCCCTGAGGCAACCGCAGCTAGCCTGGCTGCGTTCGGTTTACTGTTTGTAGTTAACATTTTGTTACCTACGTTACCAGCGCTGTGGCTACTCGTCAAAAATGAAAAACGAGATGAAAACTAAACCCTTTAAACAACTGCATTGGCTCTTTACCCTACTCCTATTTTTGAGTGGTAATACTTTTATTCATGGCGCCGATTACCATGAACTAACCGCCAATCGCTACGCCGATTTATTGCCGATGCAGGCCCAAATCCCTCAGCTTTACTTTGGTGAAGAAGCCCCCGTGCAACTTCCGGACGGGCGGCTCGTCCACCCCTCTGCAGTACCCAAGGTCCTGCTACCTGACCGAAATTTTACCGTGAAGGCTACACCTGCGGAAGTACAAAACAACTCCAACTCCTCTTTCCAAACGCTTGATCCTTGCTCGATTGATAACGCCGCTTTTCAAGCCGGTGAACGCATCACCTACAAGTTGTTTTACAACTGGAATTTCGTGTGGATTGCAGCGGGTGAAGTCACCTTCATCGTCTACGATATCGGTAACGAGTATCATATCTCCGTGCGCGGGCGGACCTACTCCAGCTACGAGTGGTTTTATAAAGTGCGGGACCACTACGAAAGCTACGTTGACAAGCAAACGCTACTGCCGCGAATGCACATCAAGGACGTACACCAAGGCAACTACCGCCGTTATGATCGCACCACCTTCGACCAGGGCAGCAGTCGGGCCGTAAGTATGCGCGGCGTGACGCGCGACAGCCTGACCCGCAAAAACATCAGTTTCGAAGGTTGTATGCACGATCTGATTTCCATTGTTTACTACACCCGGAATCTAGACGTGTCTCAACTAGGAATAGGAGATGAAGTGCCCATCACCATATTGATGGACCAGGAGATTTATCCGCTCAAAATCAAATATCTCGGTGCCGATGATAATGTAAAAGTCAAAGGCGCCGGTCGCTATCGCACGCAGATTTTTAGCCCACAGCTGATTGCTGGCGATGTCTTCAAGGAGGGCGATGAAATGAAAATTTTCGTCGGCGATGATGCCAATCGAATTCCGGTTATGATTACCTCGCCCGTTACGGTGGGTGAAGTAAAAGCCGTAATCCTCAGTACCCGTAATTTACGACATCCCTTCACGGCTAGGCGCTAAGGCAAGCACCACCAGCTAATCGACGGATTACTTTCCAACCCAACTGCAATTAGACTAGTTGGGAGGAAAGTTCGTTCTATTTATCGTTCAATCAATCAATATGCGCCGCAACGCCCCCTATCTGCTGCTCGTCATTATCTCTTTCGTTTGTGGTATCCTGTCTTACCGCAGTTGTGTGCAAAGTCGCAACCAGCAAGTCAGCACCATCGAAACAGATATTCTCCTGGAACGTATCCGCGACGTCTGTAAAATGGTCACAGTCGAAGGCGACGTCATGGAGCTCTACAACGAGACCCAAACCCGCTACGTAACCATGTATCTGCCCTTACCCACCCAGTTCAGCTTTGACAAAAAAGCCACGGTACAGGTGCAAGGCACGGTATTGGTGGGCTATGATCTGGAAGGATTGAATACGACCGTTTCGGAAGAAGAGCGTACGGTAACGATCAGCAACCTGCCACAACCCAGCGTGCTAGCAGTAGAACATCAGCTAGAATTTCGCAATATGGAAGAAAGCTGGTTTAACTCCTTTGGCCCCGCCGATCTGACCGAATTGAGTAATAACGCGCGCGAAGCGCTGCGCGATAAAGCCCTGGAAAGTGAGCTGGTAGATCGCGCTAAAGAACAAGGACTAGGGCTGCTGAATACCATCCAACATATTGCCGAATCTGCAGGTTATACCTTTATTCTGGAAGAGGCGGTAGTAGATACGACAGCGCAGCTGCCGGAGTTGTTTGGGGAATGATTGAATCAGGAAGAAAGTAAAGCAAACACCATCACACTAATAAACCGCCCATTCTTCCATTCACAATCCACCATCGTTCCCTCATTTTTGAAGCCCAACTTGGCAATGCCCCGCTGACAGTTGGTATTTTCCGTTTCAACGTAGCCTTCAATGCGGTGTAGATTCAAGCCTTCGAAACTGTAATCAATGATTGCCTGCATAGCTTCCTGCATATAGCCTTGCCCCCAGTATTCGGGCAGCAACCAAAACCCAATTTCGGCTCTGCGGTGCTCCTTCGACAGATCGTTGAGCCCTCCGGCGCCGATAAAGGCACCACTATCTTTTTCGCACACCGCCCACCAGATTCCGGTACCTTCTTTTTCCAGGCTGGCATACCAGTCCATCTGTGCCTGAGTGGCTTCCAGGCTATCATAGCTTACGCCATAGTAGGGAATAACGCGAGGATGGGATAAGCCACGGTAGATATTAGGCAGGTCTGATTCCGTAATTTGACGCAACAGTAGACGCTGAGTCGTTCGCTGGGGAAAGTTGGTAGACATGGGCAACGTTCAGGTTGCCAAAGATATCAATCTACCCGTTGCTTTAGTTTTTCAAAACCGAGTATCGTCAACAGTACAGTGACAATTAAAAAAGCTGCAGCGTTGGTTTGTATCCAAAAGCCCAGATCTGATTGACGGACAAAATTAAAGAGGGCATCCGCCAAGAGTAGCAACAACAGTCCCAACGTAAACAGAAAAATTTCAATTACTTTTTTCATTGCTTAAAATGTTTAGAGGTACACTTTGGGGCTCAGCCTCGTGGGCCTGCCACCAGTTCATTTTTAGTCGTGATAAATTCAGGTAAAAGAAATGCTAAGGATAGGCTTTCAGGCAGCTTAGCAAGTGTGCAGTTCTAGACCGTAGGAGCCATCATTTGGATTAAGAAATAGTAATATGGAATCCCGATCATGACGTTAATCGGAAAAGTAATTCCCAGAGCCATGGGTAGGTAAAGGCCAGCATTAGCTTTGGGAATGGCCGTCTTCATCGCCGCGGGTACGGCAATGTAAGAGGCACTAGCACCGAGAATAGCGAACAGTAGTTGGTTGCCGGCGCTGTCCGTTAGCTGTTGGGCAATGAACAACGCTATTGTACCAAAAAAGAAAGGCATTACGGTAGCAAAAAGTGCCGGAAAAGGACCAAATCGCACCATGGCATTCAAGTGTCGACCACTAGTGATGCCCATGTCCAGTAGGAATACAGCCAGAAATCCTTTGAAGATATCGGTTGTGAACGGACGAATACCCTCTGCCTGCGATTCACTCGCCAGGTAACCAATCAAAAGACTGCCGATGAGCAATAGTACACTACCATTGGTCAGAGAGTGCCAGACCATCGAGCGCAATGAGGTACGAGGCTCGTCCGATTGCTTGTTAAGCTTCTTGTATAGTAGCACCCCAACAATAATGGCCGGAGCCTCCATCAAAGCCATTACGGCCACCATATGCCCGTTGAATTCGACCTGTTCAATCTCCAGAAAAGAGATGGCCGTAACGAAAGTGACTGCACTGACTGAACCGTAGGCGGCAGCCACTGCAGCAGCGTTAGCAGCATTTAGGCGAATCCGTAGCAAGCAATAAGCTACTAGAGGTATGGCCATGGCTAGAAATAGCCCCAGGCCCATTGACCAGAGAATCTCCGCATCGATGACGCTGTGGGAGAGTTCCTGCCCACCCTTAAATCCAATTGACAAAAGGAGGTAAGTGGCAATAAACTGGGAGGAACTCTCCGGAATTTTTAAATCGCTTTTTACTTGAACTGCTAAAATTCCTAGAAGGAAATAAAGCAAAGCGGGGTTGGTCAAGTTCTCAATAAGTTCGCTAAAATCCATGGAGTAGTTTAAGCCTGGCGATACAGGTTGCCCTGCTAGAGTAGATCGCAGCTAGGAAATCCCCTAGTTGATGGTGATGATGGTCTGTTTAGTAAAGGAAATATCCTGACCACACTTCTCAGCTTCCAACAGGAATTGATGTAAACACTGCTGAGAGACATTGCCTAACTCGAGGGTTTCATCGTCTACCCAGTTGATGCGTGCCTTATCTAACTCATTCTTACGCTTAAGAATATCCTCTAATAAAGACTTCATCTCCATGGAATCTACGGCTGCGGGAGTGCCTTTACAGTTGCTGGGATGATTAACAGTTGATTGCAGTGAAATAGTCATGAAAGCTTTTTTAATGTCCTCAGTTGGGACGCTGATGAAATTATTTGGGGGTAGATGACGGGGCAAATATCTGGGCATATTTTCATAAATTTTTATTTATTTGTTTTATCAAAAGCATATATATTTGTTTATGAATTATACTTTACACCAGCTGCAAATATTCCTTTGTGTCGTTAAACACGAGAGCATTACCGAAGCTGCCAAAGAGCTTTTTCTGACGCAACCAGCCGTCTCCATCCAGATCAAGAAATTGCAAAATCAATTTGAAATCCCTTTAACCGAGCGGCTTGGCCGAAGGCTTTACATCACTGAATTCGGGCAGCAAATTGCCGAGGTCTGTAGAGAAATTATGGCGGCAAATGAGGAAGTACAGTCTACGATTAACCGCTACAAGGGCCTCCTATCCGGAAAGATCCATATCTCGGTCGTTTCTACTGGTAAATACGTGATGCCTTACTTCCTGAAAGGTTTTGTAGACAAATATCCACAGGTCAACGTCCGCATGGATGTAACCAACAAATTGCAGGTAGTACAGGCGCTGGAGGAAAATGCAACCGACTTTGCTCTGGTCTCGGTTTTGCCCGAAAAAATGGAAGTAGATATTATTAATCTAATGGAGAACCGGCTCTATCTGGTAGCCAACCAAAAAGAAACAGAACGGCTGAAGAAGCGACGCCTCAATCCCAAAAACTTAGGTGACTTACCACTAATTTTCCGGGAGAAAGGTTCAGCCACGCGTGCTGCTATGGAAGGCTTCATCAGCCAATATGATATTCCCATGCGACAAACGCTGGCACTTACTTCCAACGAGGCGGTAAAACAAGCCGTAAACGCTGGACTGGGCTTCTCCATCATGCCTCTGATCGGACTGCGCAATGGGTTGCTCAAAGGAGAGCTACGCCTAATTCCTGTCAAAGGACTCCCCATTGTGACTACCTGGCAACTGGTTTGCCGCAAGGGTAAAGCTTTCTCTCCCGCCGCGCAAGCCTTTTGGGAATACATCGATGCGCATAAAGCTTCCGTTATCCAGGAGCACTTCCATTGGACTAATGAATTCAATTAGCTGATCACCAATTTCTTAAGTACCAAAAATTTAAAGACATAAGTTATTGTTTATACATTTCATTAAACATATAAATTAATATTTATGATTTAACTACCCTACTTTTGTCCTGACCAAAAGAAACCAAATGCAAAAAATAACCTTTGCGAAAGGAGATGGAATCGGCCCGGAAATTATGGAGGCCACTCTTGCTATCCTCAAGGCTGCTAAGGCCCGTATTGAGTGGGAAGAAGTTCAGGTGGGTGAACAAGTTTACCTCTCTGGTAATACCAGCGGAATCTCTAAGTCGGCCTGGGATACGATCAGGGAGAATAAAATCTTTCTGAAAGCACCTATAACCACCCCACGCGGCGGAGGCTACAAAAGCCTCAATGTAACGCTGCGCAAAACCCTCGGCCTGTACTCCAATGTTCGCCCTTGTAAAAGCTTCTCACCCTACGTAAAGACCAAGCATCCTGACATGGATGTTGTGGTCATCCGAGAAAATGAAGAAGATCTCTATGCGGGCATTGAGCACCAGCAGACCGACGAAGTCGTCCAGTGCCTCAAACTAATTACCCGCCCGGGCTGCGAAAAAATTATCCGCTATGCCTTCGAATACGCCCGTGTATACCGGCGTAAGAAGGTCAGTTGCTTCGTTAAGGACAACATCATGAAGCACACTGATGGGCTTTTCCACCAGGTGTTTAAGGAAGTAGCTCAAGAGTACCCCGACATTGAATCCGACAATTGGATTATTGACATTGGCGCTGCCCGCTTAGCAGATACCCCGGAAATATTTGACGTCGTTGTGATGCCGAACCTATACGGCGATATCGTCTCTGACATCACCGCTCAGATTTCTGGCTCAGTTGGTTTGGCAGGTACTGCTAACGTAGGGGAGAGCTGCTCTATGTTTGAAGCGATCCATGGTTCAGCCCCAGATATTGCTGGTCAGAATGTAGCCAATCCATCGGGTTTACTGCGGGCTGCGGTCATGATGCTGACCCATATCGGGCAGCAGGATGTAGCAGAAATAGTAAAAAATGCCTGGTCCTGCGCAATTGAAGAAGGCATCCATACCAAAGATATCTACAAAGAAGGTATCAGTAGTCAGCTAGTCGGTACACAAGAATTTGCCCAGGCCGTTATTGATCGTTTAGGTCAGAAGCCTAAATTACTTCGTGTAGCAGAATATACCCGTGGAGTACAACTTAATGTTCCTCGCTATCGCCGTGCTAAAGAAAGTAAGAAAGTACTGAAAGGTGTCGACATCTTTGTGGACTGGAAAGGAAAAGATTCCAATGAACTGGCTGCTCGTCTAGAGAAGCTAAACAGTGAGATCAAACTCAGTATGATTACTAATCGTGGGGTAAAGGTCTGGCCTGATGGATTTGAGGAAACATTCTGTACCGACCATTGGCGCTGCCGCTTTGAGGTAGAAAATGGGCACCCTGCTACTAAGCAAAGCATTCCCGACCTGCTCGGTAAAGCCCTACAGGAAGAGGTCGATGTCATTAAAACAGAAAATCTCTACGAGTTTGACGGTAAGCGAGGTTACTCCCTCGGTCAGGGTCAATAGCCCAAAAAGTTAGCATTATGTAAACTATCAATTTCAAAGGGTGGTGGGGGAGCTTTTAATCCTCAGGCTTCTTCATCACCCATACGTCTTGCTCTAATCCCCAAGATTTCGCCTTCCCCGCCTGGTAGTATTCCACTTTAAAATAAGGTGCCAATAATTCCCGCCAATAAGCAGGTGGCTGAAAGGCAGTAAACACCCGATGCCCTTCTTGTACTTTTCCCCGCACGATCAAAATACCTTCTTGATAGCTGTCCCGTTCATTCGGCGTCAGCTTTTTTTCGTAGATAGGTCCGTGAGTCGTAAGCAGAGCTAGACCACCAGCTTTCAATATCCGGGCCAATTCTTCGATCCAGGCTTGGTGGGCAGCTTCCGATAGATGCGTGAAAATGGAAATTCCGTAGAGTACGTCAAAATAGCCGGTTGGATAGTCCAGCGGTGGCATTAAACCAGATGGGCGAAAATCAATTTTGGGTAAAGCTGCCGTACACCAGGTAATTGAACGCTCATTAGGATCACAACCGTAATACTGCCCATGATTGCCGAAAACCTCGGGCAGATGCCGCACCACTCTACCCGGTCCGCAACCCCAGTCGAGTATCCGTAATCCGCTTCCGGCTGGCGTCTCCGGTTCTACAAAAGGACGAATGGTCTTTTTTAGCCACTCTGCCGCTTCCTGACCGCTGCGTTGATAGGCCGCGTAATCCAGTTTATAGGACTCATACATCAGGTAGTCCGGTGGTAGTACAAAGTCGGGTTGAGACCTGCGGAAGTCCAAATTCTCCCCCCGATTTCGCCAACGGGACCAGTAATAGCGCAGCAGGTCTAGGCGGTGTGAGAGCCCTAAGCTGCGGATAATTTGTAGTAAACGTGCTCGCATTTCCAGGGGTAAAGGTAAGCGAATTCATTACCTTTCGCGCCATGGAGCTACAATTGCTACAAGCTGAATGGGCCGGCCAGTTCCCTGACCTTATCGTGGCGCAAACGACCAGGGCAGGAGGCGTAAGTCTACCTCCTTTCGATAGCTTAAATGTAGGCTTACATACGGAAGATTCGCCCGAAGCAGTGCGAGAAAATCGAAAACGCCTGGCCCACGCTCTAGGCTTTGCGCCCGAAGACTTGGCGGGCGGTCATCAGATACACGCAGATCAGTTAGCTTGCCTGAGCAAAGCCGGCCAATATGATGGTTGTGATGCTTTCCTTACAGACCAAGAGGGCATTCTACTCAGCGTGACGGTTGCTGATTGCGTACCGATTTTAATCGTTGACCCTATCCGTCGCGTGGTCGCTGCTGCCCACGCTGGCTGGAAAGGTACGGCTGCGCAGATTGCCCCAAAAACGATAAATCGAATGGTAGAACAGTTTCAGGTAATCCCACAAGATTGCTGGGCCTATATTGGGGCAGCCATCGGATTTGAAGACTTTGAAGTCGGAGCGGAGGTCGCCACGCACTTCCCGCTACATCTTCAGCGGGGGCCCGACCGTCGACAGAAGTATTTTGTTGACTTAAAGGCTACGAATCACGAACAATTAGTTGCTGCTGGGCTTTTAGCCTCTCAGATTGAAGTCTCTTCTATTTCTACCTTGTCCCAACCAGACCTAGTTTTCAGCCATCGTGCATCCGGCGATGGTCAAACCGGGCGTGGGCTGGCCGTGATTGGATACCGTAACCGCAATTAAACAATGCCAAATCTCAACTGGACTTTTTTCCGTCAAGCCTTACTGGACTGGTACGAGCCCGAGCGGCGCCCCATGCCCTGGAAAGGATTACGGGACCCTTACCTGATCTGGCTCAGCGAGATTATCCTCCAGCAAACCCGGGTAGAGCAAGGCTGGCCCTATTTCGAGCGCTTTCGAGCGGCCTATCCCACCGTTGCGGATTTGGCAGCTGCTGAAGAAGACGAGGTATTGCGGCTTTGGCAAGGGCTCGGTTACTATTCCAGGGGGCGCAATCTTTTAAAAGCTGCCCGCATGGTCATGAGCGATTTCGCGGGTGTATTCCCGGCTACCCTCAATGAAATTCGCCAACTACCAGGTGTGGGCCCTTACACCGGAGCAGCTATTGCTTCTTTTGCTTACGACCTGGCGGTTGCAGTAGTTGACGGGAATGTCTATCGGGTGCTGTCTCGCTACGCCAATGAGCCTAGCCCTATCGATACCACTACAGGAAAAAAGCTATTTGCTCACTACGCTGAGTCAGCATTGGGTACTGCCCAGGCAGCGCAGTACAACCAGGCCATCATGGATTTCGGTGCCCTGATTTGCACCCCTAAAAAGCCGCGTTGTCCCAGCTGCCCACTACAAACAAAATGTGCCGCCTTTCAACATGGCACGACTTCGGAGCTGCCCGTCAAATCGAAAAAGATCAAGCGACGAGAACGCTTTTTTTACTTCCTGCTACTGAGTCGGGAAGATGAGATTCTACTACAGCGCCGTGGAGAAGGGGACATTTGGACCGGCCTCTATCAATTACCTTTGATCGAACTTCCGCAGGAGGCATCCACCCAGCTGAATATCAGTGATCTTCCTCTTACCGACTACTGGCCAGAATGGCTACCGGCAGCACAGTTGGAATGGCGTAAAAACTACCCTCCCCGCTCTCAACAATTGACCCACCAGAAGATTATTGGCCAATTCAGCGCCTTCAGCTTTAAGGGGAAAATCGAGCTTCCGGAAGGCACTCAATGGGTTAATCAACAAAAAATTGAAAACCATGCTTTTCCAAAACTAATTGATGATTTTTTTCGTGAAAAAGCCCTATATTTAGACCTCTTTTAAGACCGCAATTAAAGGGTTGAAAATAGGCTCTAACATTGCGAAACACAGGATAAACAATGGTAAATAAAGTCCTCCTGATCGGTAATCTGGGCGCAGACCCCGAGGTACGTACCCTGGAAAATGGGGCTATGGTGGCCAAATTACGCGTAGCTACCAACGAGAACTATCGAGACCGTAACGGTGAATGGCAAACCCAGACGGAATGGCACGATGTTGTCGTTTGGCGAGCCCTGGCAGAACGCGCTCAGGAGTACCTGAAAAAAGGTGCACAAATCTACCTGGAAGGTAAACTGACTCACCGCATGTGGGAGGATCAAAACGGCAACAAGCGTAAATCCACCGAAGTAGTAGGCAACTACTTCCGTATGATTGGCGCTCGTCGCGACGGTAGCAGTACCGGCAGTAACTACTTCCCTTCCGAAGAGCCAGCACCCACTTCCGCTACACCTCCACCAAAGTCGGATAGTGCTGCCCCAGCACCTGCCGAAACGTCTGCCTCGGCCACCGATGGAGACGATGATCTGCCCTTCTGATAAACCATCATGATTTATAAACAAAGATGGGCGTTTTAACTACTATCTTTGTTCCTAAGCAGGATGCCAGCAATCTCTGGCATCCTGCTTAATTTTTTAACTAGACCCAAGGTATTGGAGATCGCGGAAGCTTCATCCTCAGCTTTACCCACTTTATTTCTACTCATGGGGGCGGCTGAATTCTGGCTAGGCTTACTGGCCATTTTTTTACTACTCTTTCTATCGGGCCTGGTCTCAGGCTCAGAGGTCGCCTTTTTTTCCTTAACACCCAACGATTACGAAGCACTAGAGCAGGAAGACAGCCCAGTAGCCCGCCGCTTATTTCTCCTGAAAGACCGCCCACGCCGTTTACTGGCGGCTATCTTGATCGCCAACAACTTCATCAACATTGCGATAGTTCTCCTATCCGAGCTGCTCCTGCGCCAATTATTCCCAGCCGACTTTTTCCTCAACTGGGCCAGAAAAGTTCAAGGATGGCTCCCCTTTCTCGAAAGCTGGATCGCCGAAAGTAGCCTGGCTACCGGTTTCTCTTTCCTAATTACGGTCTTTGGTGTCACCTTTTTATTGGTCCTTTTCGGCGAGGTAGCGCCTAAGGTCTACGCGCGCTTCAATAGCCTAAGTACGGCCAAACGAATGTCTGGTCCTATTCTATTCTTAATGCGTGTTTTCAAACCGCTGAGCTGGGTACTTATCAGTGGCACCGGCATCTTAGAACGCAGACTAAGCAAACGCCAACAGGAGAGTCTACCCAGTCGGGAAGACATCGACGAAGCGATTGATCTGACCGTTAATAGCTCCGACGAAGAAAGTGGTGGCCAAGATGTAGACATTCTAAAACGCATCCTCACTTTTAGCGATGTTACCGTGCGGCAGGTCATGCGCTCACGGGTCGACGTAGTGGCCGTTGATCAGAGCATTAATTTTCACGAGCTACTAGAAGTACTCCAGGAAAGCGGCTACAGTCGAATCCCCATCTTCGAAGAAGACTTTGATCAAGTAAAAGGCATTCTCTACGTCAAAGATGTTCTCGGTCACCGACATAAAACCGCCAAATTCAAGTGGCAACAATTGGTTCGTAGCGAAGTACTTTTTGTACCGGAGAGTAAAAAAATCAGCGACCTCCTCCAGAATTTCCAACTGGAAAAAATGCACATGGCTGTAGTCGTAGATGAATACGGCGGCAGCGAAGGCATTGTCACGCTGGAGGATATTCTCGAAGAAGTCATCGGTGATATTCAGGACGAATTTGACGGCGACGACGAAATCATTTATCAGCAAATTGACGAGCTCAACTTCATCTTTGAAGGCAAGACCTTGCTCAACGACGTTTGCCGACTAACACATCTTTCCACTAATACCTTTGATGAAGTACGTGGAGAGGCCCAGTCTTTTGCCGGCCTGATTCTTGAAATTGTGGGCAAGCTCCCTGAATATGAACAAGAAATAGAGTTACCCCCTTATCGCTTCAAGGTACTCTCCGTAAGCCCTCGGCGAGTAGAAGAAATCCTCATTACTTTGCCAGAACCAACTGACGGGGCAATTTCAGAGGGCTAAATTCCGTACTTAAGCCTAGCTAATACTCCTTCATGCGTAATTCTGCCTTTTTGCTTTTTTTAAGCGCGTGCTTACTATTCACCGCTTGCGGCGAGACGCTCTCGATCCCCAAACCGCGTTCCTTCCCCCGCGTCGTCTTTCCCGAACGGTCCTACACCGATTTCGATATTGATTACTGTTCCTTCAGTTTTCAGCATCCGGATTATGTTGAATTTCGGCAGAAAGAACTCTTCTTTGACGAGGCCCCAGCCGATCCTTGCTGGTTTGACCTGGAGATTCCTGATTTGAATGGAGCTATTCACTTTACCTACTACCCTCTAAATAGCTTCGAGGAATGGGAAGAGCGGCGTGATGAAGGTTTCAGCATGGTAGGCATCCACAATAAACGGGCGAGCTACATTGATGAGATTCGCCTCGATCGTGGCCCGGAAGTTGGGGGTATGGTCTTCGACATTGCCGGCGAGGCCGCCAGTCCGTTTCAATTCTTCGTTACGGATAGTACCAGCCACTTTGTGCGAGGCGCACTTTACTTCAACACCCAGGCTCGCCCAGATAGTTTAGCTCCAGTGGTGGAGTTTGTCAAGGAAGACATCTACCGTATGCTGGAGACTTTTTCTTGGTCAGATTAAGTAGTGAAGTAACACCAATAAAAAAGCCCGGGAGCATAGCTTCCGAGCTTTTTTATTGGATATCTAAGCGCTGAATCTAGGCTTTAGCCTCTGCTTTCTGCTTAGCACTTTTGCCATTACTTTCAGCAGGAGCAGGCTCTTCTTCATCAAGGCCCATCAACTTAGCCTTGATCTTATTTTCGATCACCTCGGCTACTTCTGGATTGTCCAGCATGAACTGCTTAGCGGATTCACGACCCTGAGCGATCTTGGCACCATCGTAGGCGTACCAGGCACCACTCTTAGCAATAATGTCGTTATCGACACCGAGATCGACAATCTCACCGGCTTTAGAAATACCTTCACCGTACATGATATCGAACTCAGAAACGCGGAAGGGAGGAGCTAACTTATTCTTAGCGACTTTCACTTTTACGTGATTACCGACTACGCCACCATCTTTGTTTTTGATGGCTGCGCCAGAACGGCGGATGTCCAGACGGACCGAAGCGTAAAACTTCAGTGCATTACCGCCAGTTGTTGTTTCAGGATTACCGAACATTACTCCGATCTTCTCCCGCAGCTGGTTGATAAAGACACAACAGCAGCCCGTTTTACCGATAGTACCGGTTAGCTTACGCATAGCCTGAGACATCAGCCGCGCCTGTAGGCCCATTTTACTATCGCCCATTTCACCCTCGATCTCAGCCCGTGGTACCAGTGCAGCAACGGAGTCAATGACCAAGAGGTCGATAGCTCCTGAGCGGATCAGATTTTCGGCAATCTCTAGCGCTTGCTCACCATTGTCTGGCTGTGAGATCAATAGGTTCTCTGTATCAACACCGAGATTCTGTGCGTAGAAACGATCGAAAGCATGCTCAGCATCAACGATGGCAGCGATACCACCGCGCTTCTGACACTCCGCAATAGCGTGAATCGCTAAGGTGGTCTTACCCGAAGACTCCGGACCGTAGATTTCTACTACCCGGCCACGAGGCAAGCCGCCTATTCCCAGGGCAATATCCAGGCCTAAAGAACCAGTAGGGATGACCTCAATTTCTGCAGCCTGGCTTTCCCCCAAACGCATAATCGTTCCCTTACCGTAAGCTTTATCCAGACGATCTATCGTCATTTGCAGCGCCTTTAGCTTCGCTGCTTTATCTTTAGAATTATCCATTTCGCTGCTGTTTTTTCTCCGTGTTTTGTTGTGCGACGCTACAAATATAAACAGGCTGTTGGTATTTAGCAACAGTTTGTACTAAAATAGCTAAAAAATTTTCAAAAAAGTTGCAAACAATGATTTTTGTAATTTTTTTGCGTACAAAAATAGCGAATTTGAGTGTTATAAACTGAAATGAGGATAAGCCACTAGCTCCGGAATTGGCCATTCGCCTCCCCATTGGTAGCCTAAAACAAAACCACCACCACCGGCACCACACAATTTCAAACAATAATTGTCAGCATTCCAGAGGTCTTGTAAGCGACGCGGAATGTAAGCCCAGAGATGCTCCAGCTGAAAATCACTGATGCGACGGAAAGACCTGCGGAAGTCCTCTTCAACGGCTGGCAACTCTTTTCCGGACAACAATCGATCAATCGCCTCATTCGTTGGGGCCGTCCACTGCTCATCTACTAGTTGCTGCCAGTCGGCATCAATGTCGTAACGCCGGCTCAGATCAGCAATGATTGGCCCGGCTTCACGCTCCTGTCCCGTGTCCAGCAAGAAGAAACCTGCTTGCCAACCTTGCGGTAGTTCAACCGAGCGAACCTCCTCTGGCTCAATCAGGATTGGCTCTTGGGTAAAGCTGATGTAAGGGTCAGTACCTGAGCTACTGCCGTGGAAGTGCGTTTCCATGCTGGCCAGTCGTCGGCGCAATTCATTCGGACTGACGGCTTCAAAACAGTAGCGATCATAAATAGCGGCACAAACGGTACCCGAGCTGCCCAAACCATAGCCACTAGGCACCGTACTTTCCAGGTACCAGCCTGCTTTTAAATCGGCTTCCAGGCGCTCGTAGTCCAGCCAGTCCAATTGCAGATGCAAACGCAGATCGCGGGCAAAGGCCTGCAGCCGTAAATCTGGCCGGCGCCCCTGCGCCCAATGGGCCGAAAAACGAGGATAGGGAATCGCCAACGCCTGGCTGCCACGGAGCACCGTATGCTCACCAAATAGTAAAACTTTAGCCGGGTAGGTCTTGGACATCCTGCAACATATCACTGTAGGAGGACTCCAACAAATCTTCAGGCTGGATGTTGAGCCACTTCATCCATTCCCTACACTGTTTTTCGAGCACATCCCGGTCAGCCCCATCCTCACCAATCGCTTCAATCTCGACAAAATGCCCCAAACCCTGCACTTCATCCACGTGCAATTTTACATTATCTGCCCAATAGATCTCCCGTTGCTTATCCACACATTGCCACTCGCCCAGAGCCGTCTGCAAAACTTCGTGCAAAGTATCCGGCACTTCATCTCCAGTAGCCTCTAATCGGCATAAGCGCACCAGCGAATCCTTTGGTCCCGCCTGGTTGGGGCGATCATAAAAAATCAAACTCCGCTCAATCGAGCCTATCCGTAATTTCAACCGCCCATTCGGTACCCGGTAATAATGGTCAACTTGATGATCTCTGCCTTGCAAAATCGCGCCATGCTGTAGTAGTAGTTTTTGTACTTCCGCAGGTTCGGAACACTTAGCTTTAATTTCAACGAGCTGAGGCATGTTATTTTAGACACAAGATCGGCAGCGCTGCGCGCGCCTGCAAGAGTCAAGAGGCAAGACTTGACTACCTAGCTTCCATTTCTGGACCTCGAAGCGTCCCTGGCGCATGCCGGGACC
Source organism: Bacteroidota bacterium (assembly GCA_039030655.1). Classification (GTDB taxonomy): domain Bacteria; phylum Bacteroidota; class Bacteroidia; order Chitinophagales; family Saprospiraceae; genus Neolewinella. The sequence continues at coordinate 31,064 of JBCCDS010000019.1, forward strand.
TTTGAGCGTCCTTTTGAGTATACACTAACATATTTACTCCACAGTTTGAAGGAGCCCACTGATTTTTTCAGGGTTAGCAGCTCCAAGCAGGTCGCGACTTACATTAAGCCAGCTCAATAATTTTAAAGAGCTCTCGAGAATAACTCTTAGCTGTATACTCCTTAAATCAATGATTACAAATTGCCTCAAGCTTATCATCAGCATAAGTATTGAAAAATGACTTAAGCGCCTCTTGATCTAAGTCGGCTAAATAGTCCTCATAAACCAAGAAAGCAACATAAAGAACGCCATCAACCGCATCTGCTAAATAGACCAAATCATCTACATCGCCGCTTTGCAATAGCCGAGCATGCGATTCAGGATGAAGCAATATTACCCCTATCTGGGGGCCGTGATTTGCATAGATCATTGGCATCAGTCAGTATTTTTAATGATCGACACTAGGGAATTTAGCAGCGTTGGCTTGACTAAAAAATCAGCAATCCAGAATCAGCAAGCAAAAATCACACCTACACCCAACCGCGCTTCAACTCGAACATGCCTTCATGGGTGATCGAACCTAAAATTTCGTCTTCACCTACCAACAAGGATGGGTCCTCCAAAAGACCGTTATTCCAATCCATAAAGTCTTTGTTTCGCAAAAAAACTACGGTTTGAGGATTTACCGGTAATCTTAATCTCCCCTTTCGGCCATACGCATACAAGCGGTAGCTTAAAGGTCGGTGCAGCACGCCATTATACTGCTCCATAATTTGCTCCAACTCAGGGCCCGGCCTATTGTAAAGAATGTTAAACTCAAGAAAATTACAGATCTCTGGTAGGACTATTAATGCTCGCTCCCAGACTTCCCGGTCCTCAGGATAATCATATGATTGTCGGTTACCGTTCGTAAAAGGCATCGTGAGTTAACTTAGTCTGGACACTCAAAGGTCCCGGCTTCGCCAGGGACACTTCGAGGTCCCATTCCTGTCTATTTTCCAGACCTCGAAGCGTCTGTAGCACAGCGAAGACCTTTGAGTGTCCAGTTTCCTTGTACCAAGTACCTAGTACCCTACCCAAATCAACAACGGCCACACCTCCACAAGGTGCAGCCGCTGCCGATTTTCCATGTTTTAATCCCCCGGTCTACTGCCGGATAAAACGAACCACTCGCAGCTCGCCTTCGCTCTGGTATTGCACCACGAACAAGCCAGGAGGTAAATTACTGATATCAAAGTCGACTACCGCGGTAGTACTACCACCGGCTACTTGGCGGGTAGCCCAGGCGCGACCGTTCTGGTCCCGTACGAAAGCGCGACCGTCACCTAAGACGTGGTCGCTTTCTACCACGACCCGCAGCTGATCGCCGTCAGCAGGGTTCGGGAAGGGCGTTAGCTCGATCTGGGTGGCTTCGGTAGGCACATCAGTAAAGCCACGGCCTGCAACACGAGTTACTGTGACGAAGTCCGTTGAAAGCGCCCAGCAGTTGCTGGCTAGCATAGCCGTACTGGCGGTGTCGCCCATCATGACCAGCAAATCACCGACGTAGCTCAAGCCCCAGATGCGGCAAACACCAGCAGGTGCATCCGCAAAGTCGAAGCTAGGGCCATCGCCCATTCCCAGTACAACATTATTATCATCCGTTACCAGGTAAGTGAAGCTGGCTAGTGGCGCAGCACCCGTACTAACAACTTCTACTACAGTATCATCGCTACCCAATACAACCGTGGCTTCCGTTGCGCCGTCAGCCGTAGTCACACTTCCCCCCTCGGGAACTTCTCGGACAACCGTAATGTAGTTTTCACTCAGTGCAAAACAGCGGTCACTCAGAGGTGCCTCGTTGATGTCTTGACCGAAGAAGGCCGTTGGGTTACCGCTAAAGGCATAACCGTAAATGCGGCAAACACCGGGATCGTTATTATCGAAGTTGAAGACATTGCTGACGGCAGCCGGCAGCAAGATGGAGCCGTTTTCATCCGTAACGGCAAAGCGGTAAGGCACGCCGGAAACCGTAGTCAGTACGCCGATGATGTCGGGCGTACCGTCCTGCGGACAAACGTAGACCGTATCCTGGCCGGAAAGCGTACTTAAAATACCGCCTTCCAGGGTTTCAGCCCGCGTAACGGATACGGCATCCATCGTTAATTCGAAACAGTTATTAGCCAAGGCAACCAGGTTAATATCGTCTCCCACCATAGCCGTAATGTCACCCGTGAAGGATAAACCGAAGAGTTGATAATCTGCTTCCGGCAAACTGCCCAGGTCAACAGCCGCTGGATCGGTAGCAATCAGCTGGATAATCCCCGCAGCATCCGTTACCAAAATGGCGTAACCCGCCAAACTGGAAGTCGTCGAAGTTACGACCAGGTCGTTATTGCCGTTAATGGCGCAGAAGAGCTCGTCTTCGATGCTGATTTCTCCGGCATCGGGTGCTTCGTTGATGATGGTCAAGAAATTGTCCGACAAAACGAAACAATCATCACTCAACGTAGCCTCCTCGATATTCATCCCGATTCCGCCCGTGAATGCACCGGTGTAGTTGACCCGGTATACCCGAACAGCCTCGATGGGAAAGCCATTGAAATCAAAGGTGTTTACACCTGGTCCCAGCGGTGCCAGAATGCCACCGCCTAGGGTCGTGATTACGTACTGCTCCTCGCTAGGTGCTTGTGCCGCTACCGTACTTTCAAAAGTCAGGGTATTGGCCGCCGCATTAGCAGGACAGAGATAAATGAAATCCGTACTGCCGTTGGCGCTAATGGTACCGCCTCCCAGGGCAGTAACCGTAACGGTAATGAAATTATCCGAAAGGTCGAAGCAGCTGGTAGCTAGGTCGACTTCGTTGATATCATCACCCGGTAGCAGGTTGAGTTGGCCGGCGTAGGCTAGTCCGCGAATTTCGAAAACTTGCGAGACAGCATTGTCAAAATCAAAGCCCTCTGCGGGTACCTCTGCCACGAATATTCCGCCAGAGGTAACAATAAAGGTATAGTTCCCAGGGCTGTTGCCCATTGCGCTGTAGTCGACCAGGTCTGCAATATTGTCACCGGAGCAAACATTGATGCTATCCCCCAGGCTAGAGCTAATCGTTCCGCCTTCAGGCACCGTTCTGGTAACGGTGATAAAGTTGTCAGACAAGGCAAAACAGCCACTGGCCAGATCAACAGCAGAAGCGATATCGCCTTCCATCGCCAGCAGATCGCCGGCGTAGGCCAATCCCCATACGCGACAGACGCCTGCGGGGGCTCCTTCAAAATCCTGGCTATTACCAGCGGGTACACCCAGGATCATATTATTTTCATCCGTCACGACGTAAGTGAAACTCTGGCCGATAGCGCCTTCACTAGCAAAGCTGACCAGGTCTTCGATACCGTCGCCTACACAGGTGGTCACTTCGGTATCACCGTCGGTAGTACTCACCGTACCGCCCATGATCTCGTCGCGGGTAACGGTAACAAAGTTGGCCGACAACTCAAAGCAGCCGCTTGCCAGTTGCGTGTTGGCCGCGTCATCTCCTTCCATCGCTAGTAGGTCTCCCTGGTAGCTAAGGCCCCAAAGGCGGCATACACCCAGACCAGCAGTCTCGAAGTTGACCGTATTGCCTTCTGGGACGCCCAAAATTATATTGTCGGCATCAGTAACCACATAAGTGAAGCTACCTCCACTGGCTCCGCTACTGCTGAAGCTGATGATGTCGTCAATGCCGTCATCAGGACAGACAAAAACTTCCGTCTCTCCAGCTTCCGTAGCTACTGTTCCTCCGCTGGGTACCTCACGGTTGACGGTGATAAAGTTGTCCGAAAGCGCAAAACAGTCGCTGGCCAGTGTAGTTGTGCTGGCATCGTCACCGTTACCGGCCAGCAACACACCGTCATAGCTCAAGCCCCAAACCCGGCAAACACCGATACCTGAGCCGTCGAAATTGAAGCTGTCGCCGAAGAGCACCAGCAAAATTTCATTATTCTCATCCGTAATCACATAGTTGAAGTTGGCCAGATCAGCATTGCCGGTACTATCAAAGCGGACCACATCCGGAGTACCATTATTGGGGCAAACCAGAATTTCGGTTTCGCCAGCCTCCGTGCTTACAGTGCCGCCTTCGGGGCTCTGGCGAACCACTGTCACAAAGTCATCCGTGAGCGAGTAACAGCCGTCAGCCAGTTGGTCCATCGTAGCATCATCGCCCATGGCGGCTAGTAAGTTGCCATTGTAGCTGATACCCCATACCCGGCAGATGCCTGGTCCTGCTCCGTCAAAGTCGACGGTTAGACCTGCGGGAGTACCAATAACCACATTATTCTCATCGGTGATCAGGAGACTGAAGAATTCGGCGCCTTCGTTACCCGTCACTGCAAAGGTGAATTCGTCGGGATTCCCATCTCCCGGGCAAACTTCTACCTGGCTTTCACCTTCGTCGGTAGCGATCGTACCGCCGGTCGGAGACTCACGGATAACGTTGACGAAATTATCCGAGAGATCAAAGCAGCCGGTAGCCAACTCACTCGTAACGGCATCATCACCAACCATGGCGGTGATATCCCCGGTGTAGGCCAGGCCCCAGACCCGACAATTGCCTTCGCCAGTGTTATCAAAGTTGATGCTGTTAGCCCGCACGAAACCTAAAACTTCGTTGTTACCGTCTGTAATTAATAGTACAAAAGAGTCGCCTTCCACCCCGGCGGTCAAGAAATTCAACAGATCATCGATTCCGTCTCCTGGGCAAATCTGGGTTTCGACACTACCGTCCTCCAGGCTTATATTACCACCGTCTACTGCCGTGCGGTTTACCCTTACAAAGTTGTCGGACAGATCAAAGCAACCACTCGATAGCTCGGTATTAGCCGCGTCATCTCCGGCCTCGGCCAGCAATTCGCCCTGGTAACTCAGCCCCCAGACGCGACAGATGCCTAAGGGAGCATCATCAAAATCAATATTTGGGTCGGTGCTGGTACTCAGGATGATATTATTCTCGTCAGTGATGACGTAGAGGAATTCTCCGCCACCGGCACCATCCGCCACGAACAGCACGCTATTGTCGGTCCCATCACCGGGGCAGACCGCCACTTCGGTACGGTTGTCGATGGTACGAATGCTTCCGCCTTCCGCTGAAATGCGGACTACCGTCACAAAATCTTCGGACAGGCCATAGCAGCCCGTAGCTAGTGCTCCGTCATTAAGGTTACCTCCTTCAGCGGCTAGTAATTCGCCCTCATAGTTCAGTGAGTAAACACGGCAGGTCCCTTCTCCGGCACCTTCAAAATTGACCTGTAGGGCAGGAGGCACCCCAAGGATATTTCCGGCATCATCGGTTACTACCAGGGTAGTAGTTCCAGCTTCGCCACCTACGGCAAAATCGATCAGATCATCTTCACCGTCACCGGGACAGGTTTGGATTTCGGTCCCGCCATCAGCCAGGGTGACCACAGCCCCCGCCAGTGAAGTCCGGTTAATCGTTATAAAGTTGGTAGAAACAAAGCTACAGCCGTTGCCGGGGATAAGGACATCACCCGCCTCGAAAGGAATGCTTGTACTGTAGCTGACGCCCCAAACACGGCACTCACCGGCGCCTACGCCTTCAAAGTCGATCGCGCCCGTTGTATTCACATCCAGTACTACGTTACCGGCATCCGTAATAACGTAGGCGGTGTTGGGGCCATTATTGGTCGCCGTAAAGTTGATCAGATCAGGCTGCCCGTCGCTGGTACAAACGTCAATGACCTCCCCCTGGTCGGAGGCAATCGTGTTTTCCCCCGGCGAGCCATTGATCACCGTAACGAAGTTAGTGGTCAGGCCAAAGCAAGGAACAGCTAGGACAGCTGTATTGAAATCTTCTCCAACACTAGCAGTAATAAAGCCATAATTGGAGAATGCGTAAACCCGCAGGGTACCCAGCGGTAGCATATCAAAATCGATAAAGTTGCTGAAGCCAATGGAGACAATGATGTCATTGTCATCCACTACCACATAACCAAAAGCCATAAAAAGATTGCTGGTGGCAAAGCGAATCCGATCAGATTCACCATCACCACCACAGGTGCCGATTTCAGTTTCACCAGTGAAGGCTACTGCCACGGTAGCATCGTCGATACAGCCGTCCATTAAGGAGAAGTAGCCTTGTGCACGAACTTCGGTAGTGGTTAGGCAAAAGCAAAGGAATAAAAGGAGAGAATAGAGTACGTTTTGAAAAGGTCGCATGCGTGCGTTTTTGGAGATATGTGAGATTACGAATAAGGAAGACTACGGCCAGAGGGATAAGCTTACTCCAAAAGTAGCGTTTCGCTTTCGATTTTTGTAAAAATTAATATGTTCTGCTTAGAATTAAACCATGTTACGCCCGTTATTTAGCTTTACAGACGAAAAGTAGACCGAAACTGGCGACGGTCTAACTGCAACTATGCGATCCCAACCGGTTGAAAAAATTACGGCAGCTAGTAGGTTCCCCCCTTATTTCCTAAGCTGGGGCTTGTCTTTTTTTGTACTCTTTGTACTTCCGCAGGTGCTGCGGTCCCAGGAAACTCAACCGCTTACCTTAGACAGTGATTATACCGCCCAGCGGCTAGTAGAAGAAGTCTTCGCTTCGGGCACCTGCGAGACCATTTCCAATATTCAGCGCATCGGTAATCCCGAAGGCATTGGCTACTTTGAAGGCGATGCCCAAATCCTGGGTTTTGACCGGGGCATCATCCTCTCCACGGGGGCCATCGGGAATGCCGTAGGCCCTAATGAGCTGCCCAATACCAGTGGCAACCTAGGAGGCCTCAGTCCCGATCCCGACCTGAATCAATTGGCAGAGCTCGCACTCCACGACCGAGTAGGTATTGAGTTTGATTTTGTGCCGTTACAAGCCGAGGTCAGCTTTCGCTACGTCTTCGCCTCTGAAGAGTTTTGTGAGTTCGTAGGTAGTGAATACAACGACGTATTCGGCTTCTTCGTCAGCGGCCCCGGCATCAATGGCCCCTTCAGCGAAGAGGCAGACAATGTAGCCTTGGTCCCCGGCACCAATATGCCCGTAGCCATCAACAGCGTCAACCATAGTACCAATAGCAATTTCTATTTGGGCAATGAACGAGCAGAAGATCTGGTCTTTTGCGATTTACCGACCGATCAGGTTAGCCCACGTATCGATCAAATCGAATACGACGGCCAGACTGTGGTTTTGACCGCTACCCTCAACCTTATTCCTTGTCAGACCTATCACCTGCGCTTGGTCATTTCTGATGTAGCCGATGAAAATTTCGACTCCGCCGTTTTTTTGGAGGCCGGCTCCTTTGATTTAGGAGGCTCCGTTTCTCTGCAAGCCCTAGGGTCTGACACCATCAACCACTTAATTATCGAAGGCTGCGAACAGCCTAGTTTTCGTTTTTTACGCGGTAGTGATAGCGACTACAGTTCGCCCCAGACCATTGCCTACCGTTTTGGAGCTAACAGCACGGCTATTCCTGGCATCGACTTTGAAATCCCTTCGGGCAGTATCACCATCCCCGCCGGCGAGCCTTATGCCGATCTGATTCTCAACACCATTCCTGATGTAATCGATGAAGGGCAGGAGGACATCTGGCTTTTCCTCGATATCCCCTGTGCCTGCTATACGGACTCCGTGAAGGTCAGCCTAATAGAGCCGGTCCCCTTGGTACTCAATCTGGACGAAGCCTACTACTGCCCTGACCAAATGGCTACACTTAATGCGGAAGTAAGTGGAGGTGCTCCCCCTTATTCTTATGCCTGGAGTACGGGTAACACCGAAGCTAGTCCTTCTCTAATGCCTCCTTTACCCGCTACGATCAATTTACAGGTTTCCGATGCTTGTGGGCAGGTCATTTCCGGCAATATTGCCACCTTTTCCAGTGCCGTTCCTACAGCTAACTTCCCTCCTCAAGACATTGCCGCTTGCTGGGGAGAACAGCGTGATATTCAAGTCAACCTGAATGGCCGACCGCCCTTTGAATTGACCTACCAACGCAGTGGCAATATGCCCGAGACCATCAGTTTTGATGCCACAGGCTTACAGTCCTGGACCATTGAGCAGGGCGGTCTCTACCAGTTGCTTTCCATCACCGATCAAGCCTGTAATGGGGAGGTAAACGGACAAGTACAAGCCAACTTCTATCGCCCGGTCATCAACCCGGTCATCACGCATCCCAACTGTGCTAATGATCGCAATGGCCAAATTGAGGTGACGCACCTGCCCTCCATTGGCCCCTATCAATACGAATGGAGTGGAGATACCGATGCTACTGGTACCCTGGCCACTAATTTGGGCAGGGGCTTTTACGGGCTGCGCATTACCGATGCGCTCGGTTGTAGCGACGAGAGGACTTTTGAACTACGTGGTCCTAGTGAATTATTACCGGTATCGGTCGACTGCAACCAACTACGCCGACCGCCACTGCGCCTCTCCGCCGATGGTGGTCAAGCGCCTTATACTTACAGTGTCAACGGCCAGGACTACTGGCCAGCGGAAGGTTTTGATCAGTTGCGACCAGGCGACTATTACGACTTATTCATCCGCGACGCCAATGGCTGCGAACTAACGCAAGTCGACTTTTTCATGCCTAAGGCTGCTGCCCGCTCCGTCCGCTTGCCTAATTTCATCCCACAGGAGCTGGGAGGCAGCGTCACGGTAAGTCCGGAATATCTGGTTCCTTTCGATCAGGTCGCTGAGTTGCAGTGGCAGCCCGCCGACTTATTCAATTGTGCTAGCTGCCGGGAAGTACAATTGAGTGCCCAGGCCAGTCAATCCATCAGTTTGCTCGTTACCGATCGTTACGGCTGTGTAGATAGCCTTTCGGCCTGGGTAGGCATTGATGATCGCGCGCCCTTGTTTGTCCCTACGGCTTTCAGTCCGAATGGAGACGGTCAGAATGATCGGGTAGCGGTCTATGCCAATCGGGCGCAGGTGGAACAGATCGTCAGTTTCCGGATTTTCACTCGTTGGGGCAGTATGGTCTGGGAAGATGGTGGTTTTGCGCCCAATAGCGCCCGCCGGGGCTGGGATGGCTATTTCCTCGGACAACTCATGCCGAGCGGTACCTACCCCTGGATAGCAGAGCTATTGCTGACTAATGGCAACACGGCCTACACCAGCGGAAGTACACATTTAGTCCGATAAAAATCGCAACGCCTCACGAATCGCCTTTGCTTTCTTCTTGAGGCATCTGCCCGTCGCGGTACAACTGATCGAACATTTTATCGACCCGGTACATCTCATCCAGAGTCTCGTCGAGAAAGATACTGAAATTGGGGATACGACGAATCTGGCGTTTGAGTCGATAAGCCAGTCCTTGTTGTAAACGGCTGTGTTCTTCCTCCATTTGAAGTAGGACCGCCTGCTTATTATCTGTATTCCAAATACTCAAGTAGATTTTAGCCAGACTTAAGTCCGGGGTCACCTTTACTTCAGTTACCGTCACCAGCGGTTCGGGGCCGTAGATGTAGGGCCCTTCATTCTGTAATACCTGGCTAAAATTGCGCTTGATGAGGGCTGCTACTTGGCCCTGTCTTTTATTTTCCACTATTGCTAAACTTATTGACCTGCTATCCTGTCCCTTTAAGGGGTCAGGATTCAGATAAGGCGTTTATTCACCTTGCTAACGCTGGCAAAGGTACGGAGGTTTCAACTAGCAGGAATAAGTCTTGGCTCGTAGCCTCGCTGGCCGAATTCTTCCTGAGCAAAGCGAGGAAAGTTCGCCCTGCGAGTAGAGTTACCCCCTTGGCTACACGCCTCCGAGGAGCTCGCTGCGCTCGACGCCTCGGAGGAGGTAGCTTTCTCCTCCGAAGCATCTTCGACTTCAGAAGAAGTTCTTCGAAGGTGTAAAGCATTCCGGGAATGCTGGCCAGCGATCCTGCTTTCGCAACATCTAACAACTATTTCCTAATTTCGCTCTACAATTTGTTGGAAATTACCCATGCAGCGCCCGCCCAATGATCTATTAGAGCAATCGGTCACCTACCTGAAAGGCGTAGGACCGGCCAAGGCGGATTTACTGCTACAGGAATTAGGCATTGTAAGTTGGCGGGATCTGCTCTACCATTTCCCTTTCCGCTACATTGATAAGACCCAATTTCATCGCATCATTGATTTGCTGCCGGATAGTGGAGAGGTACAGGTCCGCGGTATTTTACGACGTATCGATACCAAAGGTGACGGGCGAAAAAAACGCTTAGTAGGTCGCTTACGTGATGATAGCGGAGCCTCCCTGGAATTGGTTTGGTTTACGGGCGTTCACTACCTCGAAAAACTATTTAAAGTCGGTCAGGAATACGTCGCCTACGGAAGGCTACAAGAATTTGCAGGACGCTTGACCATCACCCATCCGGAGATGGAGTTGGTCAAAGATGCCCAGGTAGAACAACAGGCTACTTTCGCCCCTGTCTATCGCAGCACCGAAAAACTGAACCGCAAAGGTATGGATAGTAAGGGGCGCCGGAAATTGGTGCGCCATATCCTCGACCAATTGCCAGCGGATCAGCCAGCGGAAATGCTGCCTCCTTACCTGATTCAGCAATTGCAATTAATCTCCCACGCCCAGGCAATTCGGGATATTCACTTTCCAAAGGATCAAGCTAGTTTAAATACTGCTCGCCGACGCTTGAAGTTTGAAGAACTCTTCTTGCTGCAAATGCGCTTGTTACAGCTCAAGACCAGCCGTGAAGGACGGGTATTGGGCTACCCTTTCGCGCAAATCGGCCCGGTTTTCAATCGTTTCTTTGCGGAGAAAATCCCTTTTGAATTAACGGGCGCTCAAAAACGGGTGCTGCGTGAAATTCGCCGCGACCTCGGTCGTGGTGTTCAAATGAATCGCCTATTACAAGGCGATGTAGGCAGCGGCAAAACGATGGTCGGCCTGATGTCTATGCTCATGGCCATTGACAACGGCTACCAGGCTTGCCTGATGGCTCCGACGGAAATCCTCGCTTACCAGCATTATGAATCTATCCTGGAGTACGTGGACGGTCTGGAACTAGAGGTAGCTTTCCTTTCTGGCAGTGTCAAAGGCAAGGCCCGCAAAGCCATCCTGGAGCGCCTGGCGGCCGGAGAGATTCATATTCTCCTAGGCACGCACGCTTTGATCGAACCACCGGTTATCTTCCAGAACTTGGGGCTGGCAATCATCGATGAGCAGCACCGCTTCGGTGTCAAACAACGCGCTAAACTGTGGAAGAAGAACAAGCCCTACCCGCCACACGTACTCGTCATGACAGCTACCCCCATTCCCCGCACCCTGGCGATGACGCTTTACGGCGATCTGGATGTGAGTGTAATCGATGAGCTGCCTCCAGGTCGCAAGCCCGTCACCACACAGCATTTTTACGAGACGCGCCGCGAACGTGTTTTTGGCTTGATCAGAGAAGAGCTGGCTAAGGGCCGCCAGGCTTACGTGGTTTACCCTTTGATCGAGGAAAACGAAAAGCTGGACCTCCTAGCACTAGAACAAGGTTACGAGGAAATGCTGTATAAATTCCCGCGCCCGGAATATCAGATTTCTATCGTCCACGGCAAGATGAAAGCCGCCGTTAAGGAGGAAGAAATGCAACGCTTCAAACGAGGCGAAACCCAAATCATGGTCGCAACTACCGTGATTGAAGTGGGGGTTAATGTACCCAATGCTACCATCATGGTCATTATGCATACCGAACGCTTCGGCCTTTCTCAGTTGCACCAATTGCGCGGGCGAGTCGGTCGTGGTGCCGATGAAAGCTTTTGCCTATTGGTTTCCTCTGTCAAGCTCAGTAAAGAAGGAAAATCCCGGATCAAAACCATGGTCGACACCAATAATGGGTTCGAAATCGCGGATGCAGATCTACGCCTACGCGGCCCTGGCATGATTGACGGCACGCAGCAAAGTGGCATTCTACAATTGCGTATTGCTGATCTCGTGCAAGACAACCAGATGCTGCAAGCTGCCCGGGAAATGGCCCTGCGCCTGACCGAAAAGGACCCTCAATTAGAAGCCGCTGAGCATCAAGCCCTGGGTCAGCACCTTAAAAAGTACCTGGCAGCCATCCAGGGCTGGGGAAGGATTTCATAATAATATCTCACTTCTGGCTCCGCCGGAAGTGAGATATATTAATTTTGTCCCTCATGGAAAACTGGGAAATTGACTTCGGTTATCAGCGCGTTCGCCACCTCTTGCAGGAGCGCTTTCAGCGTAAGAGTCTACCCGATCTGAATGGCATTCTATTTTTGATCGGCGTACAGGAATTAGGCCGCTGGCGGACTGATTTCAGCAAAGAAGAAAAGCAGGACCTAATGCATATCGCCGTTTGCCGACTACTGGCTTACGACGGGCACTATGAATTCCTGGGGCGAGATGAAGACGGTTGGCCACACTATGAATTACTCAGTAAAGTTCCCCCAGCGGACCTGCGCGAACAAGAAGAGCTGATTAAACGGAAAATCGTCCAGTATTTTGAAGAATTGGAACAGGAAGAAGGGCGCTTAGGCTAAATCCTTTTGCTGCTCTTCCAGCGCAGCAAAAGGCTTATATTTGTGCCCTCAAACATTAAGCCATGCGTAAACTCCTCTTTCTCGGTCTGCTATTTACCCTACTTTCAACCTTCAGTTGTAACAGTGGTCCTACCTACGTATTGATTACAACTAGCCTCGGCGATATCAAGGTAATGCTCTACGATGACACTCCTGAGCACCGCGACAATTTCCTCAAGCTGGTCGAAGACGAGTTTTACAATGGCACACTCTTTCACCGCGTCATTCCTGGATTTATGATTCAAGGCGGCGACCCTACCAGTAAGGGGGCCGCACCGGGTACCAACTTAGGCAATGGAGGTCCTGGCTACACCATGGAAGAAGAAATTGGCAAACCGCACATCCGCGGCACCCTCGCTGCTGCCCGCTCACCTGATTCCAGCAACCCACAACGACGCAGTAATGGTTCTCAATTCTTCATCGTTACCGGGCAACGGCAAACGGACCAGTCACTAGATCGGTGGCAAGGCATGCATAACATCCAATACAACGAAGCGCAGCGCGAACTCTATAAAACCTATGGCGGTCGCCCTGACCTGGATACCCAGTATACCGTTTTTGGTGAGGTCGTAGCAGGTATCGAGGTAGCCGACGCTATCACCGCCGTACAACGCAATTCCGCCGACCGCCCCGTGCAGGACGTGAGTATGACCATCAGTGTGGTAAGTAAATAGGTAAGCGTTACGAGTTTTCAAGCAAACCTTACACCTAACCCCAACTCATAACTCATAACTCATAACCGACATCAGCTCCCCAAGCCCCTAATGATGCAACAACTTCTTCGCTTTTCTTTAGCCTTTCTCGTTTTATCGGTCCTCACTAATTGTGGTCGTCCCATTGCTAAACTGGAAGCCCCACGCGAAGTGCGTGCCGGAGACCCGGTCAGCTTCACTAATGCTTCGGAAGATGCTGTGCGCTACGAATGGGACTTCGGCGATGGCAACAACAGTGAATCGACTAACCCCGAACATCGCTTCTTGCGCTCAGGCGACTACCGGGTGACTTTAACGGCCTATAACGAGAAAGGAAAGCGTAAAAGCACCACCGAAAACATAAGCGTTATGCCGCCTAGTCGCTGCCTAGTCCAGATCGAGACCACCGAAGGCAATATGATTGCCGAACTCTTTGACCAGACCCCTCAACACCAAGACAACTTCGTCAAGCTGGTAGAAGAACAGTTTTACGATAGTCTGCTTTTTCACCGGGTTATTCGAAATTTCATGATTCAAGGAGGGGATCCCAACAGCCGTAATGCCGGCCCCAGCGCTCGTCTGGGAACGGGTGGTCCGGGCTATACCGTCCCCGCCGAATTCAATCCCAATTTCGTTCACGTCAAAGGTGCACTGGCAGCAGCACGAGCCCCTGATAATGTCAATCCCGAAAAGGCCAGTAGTGGTTCACAGTTTTATATTGTTCACGGCCGGTCAGTCTCCGAAACACAGCTCAACCAACAGGAAGGTCGTGCTGGATTCCGCTACAGCACCGAAAATCGCGAACGCTACGCTGAAATGGGCGGCTACCCTGCCCTAGACGGTAACTACACCGTTTTCGGTCAGGTGATTGAAGGGCTCGACGTCATCGACCGGATTGCCACTACCACTACCCGCCCCGGCGACCGCCCTACCAAAGATATGTGGATGCGGATACGGTTGATTCGTTAGTTTGTTCGGAGTTTGGAGAAGGGCAATTTGCAATTTAAAGAGTGGTTTAAGGCGAATCCAAGAATCTATGCCTTCCTCCTAGAACCCTAACAGACTACAATACTACACAATCAATTCGCCATTAGCGTTGGTCGTCAATACCTCCGTGAAGTAGTCGAAGAAGGGTCGCAGGCTAAGCATGGCTTCGTGGGCTAAGTCGACAAATTCGGCACTGAGTACTTCCTTTTGGGTAAACTCCCTAAAGGCGTAGAATTGCTTAAAACGTAACAAGTCAATATCGGGATGCTCTTTATCGAAGCCTTTTGGGGCCGTCTTGAGTTGGTCGCCCCGCATCTCGCCAAAAACCCGGATAAATTCCGGGTCGGCCATCACTTCCCGCATGGGGGACGCATCGGCGGCTAACTCCTCACGGATACGCTTTAAATCGTGGCTTTCGATACCGTAAAAACCACCACCTACCACAAAGTCGCCGGGCTCCAGGTGGAAGTAGTAGCCGCCGCGGCGTAGCGCACCATCGCGTTTGATGTGCCCGGACAAGGCCGTTTTGTAGGGTGCTTTGTTCTTACTGAAGCGCACATCGCGGTAGATGCGAAAGAGGGCTTTCTTGCCGGAGGGCGTTTCCAGGACATCCGTTTCGCTGAGGCGATCCATGAGTTCCTGCGCCCAGGCGGCCACATTGTCTCGCGACGCTTCGTAACGAGGCTTATTGGCCTGAAACCAGTCGCGCTCATTATTGGCGGCCAGCTCCTGGAGGAATTGGAGGGTAGTTTTCTGAATTTTCATCGTAGCTGGTAAATGCCAAAAGCTATGGGCTGGTTGAAGGTCGGCCTGTTTTTGTACTTCCGCAGGTTAAATCGTTCCCCGAAGGATTTAATCCTCGCAGAGGTCCAGGGGACCGAATACGGGATCGTAAGGTTTAGTGGACTTCAGTCCGCGACCGGTTCCCGGATTTTAGCCTGGAGGAACAACCGCCACCAGCACAGTTTCGATTTAGCGCACCAAGAATTTACCTACCGCAATTCGCCTCGCTTCCCCTTCCCAGCGAGCCAGGTATTGTCCCGCTGGTAAATTATCTAGTGATAGGCGATACGGCAACTGGATCGGCCCACTAGTCCGTACTACTTTCCCTTGCTCATCGACCACTTGTACCTTTCCCAACAAGTGGCGATTTTCGGTCAGGGGTTCCGGCCAATCGAGGGTAATAAAATCGTTGGCTGGGTTGGGAAAGATGCTAAGTCGCTCGCGCAGGTAGGCTTGTAAGGAAGTCGGTGCATCTTCTACCCTGGTCAAAACAAACTCTCCACAGTCGGGGCTTAAGCAGCCTTCCGCATTTAAGCGCAGTAGCCAAATATGATCTGGGCCGGTCCCATTCTCCAATTCAGGAGGAACCCTGATCGTACCTATCAGGACGATACTGCCGTCCGGCTCGACCAGGATGTCGTTCAGTTGCTGCTCCACATCCCCACTCAATAGTAGATAAGTGCTATCGATTAAATTTCGTTTCCAAAGCACCTCTTGTTCTGGTGTAACTTTATAGAGGTAAGGATTAGCCGTGTAGAAAGTTTCCCCAGTTTCCGGCGTCCAGTAGTTGAGATCTAAGTTGGCCAGACCGATGATGTCGCCTTCCGGGCTAAAGGCCAGGTCTGCCGAGTACTGATTGACGGTGGCCGGAAACCCTTCTTGCCACTGTTCTTGCCCGCTGCTGTCAATACTTATAAGTCGATGGCGGGCTCGATTGGTCGGAGATAGATCGTCTTCGCAGGCCACGTAAGTAGTACCCACTGCGGGCTGGTAAATCACCTGATTGGCGAAAGACCTTGCCGTTTCCCCACTAATCGTGTCACTATGGTAGCGCCAGATCGTTTCGCCCGCCAGATTGAGTCTACGTATATAAACTGGCCCAGTTCCACAGGCAGTAGGCTGGCCCGGACCATTGAAACATAAATTTTCTACCACCGTTTGCCCCAGCAAAAAGGTAGTCGAGTCTAATTCAAAAAAATACTCGGTAAATGAAAGAGGACCAAATATATCAGCTGGTGCTGGCACCGGCACATTTAAGCGTCGGCGTTCATTTAAATCCTGGTCCAGCCAAATCAGTAAAGAAGTATCGCCTAAACTAAAGTCGCTAATTGCCATCACGAGAGTCGTGTCATTGGCTGACCAAATACCGCCACTACCGCTGCTATTAAAGGATTCAATTTCCGCATCATAACTGGCCAGCACATTGCCCGCATAATCCATTTTGACCAGGCCGCGAAAGGGCTCAGTGACCCCAAATAAAAATGATCCGCCTGGGGGACTAAGGCTGGCCCTCTAAATTGGCTCAGGTAAGGTTGAAGGTCTACAATAGCAGTTTGCGTCAGACTAGCCTGATCTACGGTATGCAGAAATTGGCCGTCGGCTAAAATCAAGTAGGTATCATTCAAGGGGTATATTTCCGTGCCTTTGGTGCCCAGTGCAGGCTCGTTGAAGAATACGTGACTGGTAGTAAGCTGGCCTTGGAGTAGACTAATGGAAGTACTCAGTGCTATAAAGAGAAAAACATCCTTCATCCACCTCATGATACTTTAGATTTACTTTTCCCCTTATGAAAGAAATAGATTAAGCTCTTTTAATTACTATCCTCAATATACACATAATACGCCCCCATTTCCGCGCCATCCGCCAGCTCAAACCAGCATTGCAAATGGGTTAGACCAGCCGGTAGCTCAAACTCAAAGACGGCTTCTTCCAGCCCTTCGTGGACGGCTAGCTGCTGGATGTCCCCACCTAATTCGACCTTTACTCCGACGATATCCAGCGCGATCCCTGTCGCCAGCGGGTCCAAAAAGTCGTCCTGAGGAGTGAAGCTCGGCACACTGTCGCGCAGGCCAGCACCCGATTCCCGTGGCCAGCGGCGCAGCGCTACCCGATAGCGGCCCGGCTGCGTTACTTCCAGCAAGTATTTTCCCTGACTTTGATCTCCTGCTCGCAGATGTGGCCAGTTGTAGACCCGTGGGCCGGCGTACCAGTCGTAGGCCGTCAGCATAATGGGTTCCTCGGCATTCAGGAAATAAGGCGCTGGCTCGTCCGCCTGCGCTCGCATTGACCACCAGGCTTCATAATGTTTCCGTAGTCGACTAACCAGCTCTGGTTGTGCCGCAGCAATATTGGTGGTCTGGGCAGGGTCTTGGGTTAAATCAAACAGTTCTTCACCTTTCACCAACCGCCAGTTTTTGTAGAGCACAGCAGCATCGTACTTTTCCTCATGAAACTGCACCACCAGGCAGCGCTCGTTCAGCTCAGCCTGCTCGTTCCTTTCCAACAGGGGCAACAAGCTTTGCCCATCGTATTCGAACTCCTCTGGAAGTTCCAGTTCACAGGCCGCCGCCAGGGTCGGAAACCAGTCCTGGATCTCGGTCAGGGCATCCAGCTCCCGGGGCGTTTCCCAATTTCCCGCTGGCCAAGTCAGAAAACAAGGTACATGGTGCCCGCCTTCGTAAACCGAAGCTTTCTGGCCACGCAAGCCCGCATTGTATTCCTGCTGCCAGAGGGTACTCCCATTATCAGAGGTGAAAATAAAGATGGTGTTCTCCCAAGCTCCCTCCGATTGCAAAAATTCGATGAAATCACCAATGCGTTCATCCACGGCTCCCAGCATGGCGTAAAAATTAATGCTCTCTCGATCGAGTCCTCGATTCAGATAGGGTTCGCGAAAGCGCTCCGGAGCCAGTCAGGGCAGGTGAGGTGCATTCAGGGGTAAGTACAAGAAAAAGGGTCGCTGGGCAGCCTGCTGCTGCTGAACAAATTGCTTGCCCAAATCAAACCAGATATCCGTTGCGTAGCCGGCATATTGCTCTGGTCGCCCGTTGTGATAATACCAGTCATCAAAGCAATCGCTGTTCCAATAATTAGGGTGAGAAAAGTGGCCGCCGCGTAAGAAGTGTACGGCCTCATCAAAACCCCGTTCGTGGGGCCGGTAGCCAACAGCGTTACCGCCCAAATGCCACTTGCCGTAAAGAGCCGTAGCGTAGCCATTGTCCTGAAAGGCCTCGGCTAGCGTGTAAAAACTGGTATCCAAAAGATGGTGTTGGCCATGAGCAGAATAGGCTCCGTTGTGTAGGGCATCAATCCCCGTCAATAACTGCGAGCGGCTCGGTGTGCAGGCCGGGGCTACGTGAAAATTGGTTAGACGAATACTGTTGTCGTGGAGGTGGTCCAGCTGCGGCGTTTGCAGATAAGGGTGACCGTGAGCACCTAGATCACCGTAACCCTGATCGTCCGTTACAATTAGGATTACATTAGGCTTTTGTACTTCCGCAGGTCCAGGCCCCACTGACCGATCAGCCCTGCAACTGAAGCATAGAAAAATAGCTGAACAACACCCCAACCAGATAAGATAATGGATCCGCATAGCCTTAAGATAGCAGTTAACTGTTGTTTGAAGCTAAGCAAAACTTAAGCTCAATTCATGATCGACTAATAGTGACCAAAACACCTGCGGAAGTCTAAACAAAAGAACTGGTAGAAATTTAACCGGGAACGGTAGCAAACAGCTGATTTGCGTCCCAACTACTTTCTATTCTAACTGTTCTCCGAGCATGGAAAAGGGCTTCCAAGGCGGGCAAATATCTCTGCAGGAGCTGGACCGGATGACGAGTAGCCAGGAAGGCATACTTGATGGTCAGCAACAGGATCCCTTTGCCGTGCCCTACCGTTCGGTATTTGGCTTAGGCAAATTTCTGACTCAAGTGGAAGGTTTCACTCAGGGCAAGGACAGTGCGAAAGCTTTCGTAGCTCGGGAGATTTTACGCCTGGTGGCGCTCCACCCCCAGTTGCGCAACCCGATCGAAGACCTAACCGATTTGGATCAGTATAAAGAAGTTCTCGACCTACTGCGCCTACTGATGACTCCAGCTGCATTGGACGAAGAGATGCTCTTTAAAATCTCCTTGCCTTTTCAGTTACAGGCCATTCAGGCCAGTCCTGCTATGGAACGACTCACGGAGATGGAGGAAGCCAACTACAGCTTTGGCGAACAAGGCCCTTCCATGTTGGCTACCAATGTGGTAATGGCCGGCTGCATGATTCTGCGAGAGTGCTATGGCGTCGACATCAAAATGGAGCCTCAGGTAATGCTGACCGTGCCCGATGAAGTGACGGGCCTGCAGCGCTTCTACCGTCCCCAAATGGAGGAACGCTACGTAGAAGTCGTGGTAAAAGGCAAAAAGCCCGTGCTGGAACGGGAAGATATTGAGCTACTGCTCAGCCAGATTTATAACGTTGAGCTCTGGACGAAAATGCTGCCGCCAGACAAGTTTGAGTTCCATGGTTTCATGTCTGGCCAATTGCTCGATGTCACGAGGGAAGAGGCGATGAGCCGTCTAAAACACCGGCTGATCCGTCGCGACGCCGTACTCAACGTGGAACATGCGCGGGTGCTAGCGGACCTGGTACGCATCCACTTTGAATTACCAGAAATTCAACTAGGTTTATCCGCTATTAATTACCCCACAGAATTTCGAGCAGGCCAGCGGTATAAAATCAACTTTCCGTTATTAATGGATACCGTCCCCGATCTGGTTACGGCAGCTGGTTTTGAGGGAAGTATCTACGAAAGTGCCTTGCAGTTTAAACAGGTGCGACTGTTTGAGGACTTGGAAAATCTGGAGCAGCGAGGCCCTTTGGAAGAACGACTACTAGAGCTGGGTTGGCGTAGTTTACTATTAGCTCCGCTGCTCAATTCCGATGAAAAAATCATTGGGTTAGTCGAATTGGCAGCACCCCGTCCTTATGCCATCAATGCTTTCGTCGAACTACAATTCAAGGAAGTGATTAGCCTGTTTCGCACTGCTGTAGCTCGTAGCCGAGAAGAAGTAGATAACCGTATTGAAGAAGTCCTACGCGAGCAGTATACCAGCCTGCACCCCAGCATTGAATGGCGCTTCAGACAACAAGCATTTAAGACCTGGGAAGCCCGCGATGAAGGCCGGGAGTTAATGAATGAAGAAATTAGTTTCAAAAACGTTTACCCCTTTTTCGGCCAGGCAGATATTGTGGGCAGTAGTGCTTTACGCAATCGTGCCGTTTATGAAGACCTACAGCAAAATCTGCAAGCAGCCAAGAATGTGCTGATCTTGGCGACCCAGCTGTTCTCCTTTCCCTTAGTGGATCGGGTGATCCTCGAAATAGAGCAATGTGCGGCTATTGAGCTAGACCAATTCAGTAACCATCACGAAAGCAGCATCGCGGAGTTTCTGCAAATAGAGGTTGCTCCCTTGATCAATCAACTGGGCAAAGAGCATCCGCAGTTGGAGAAAGCTGCCGCTCTTTATCACGAGTTGCTGGATCCCGAACTACAAATGATCAATCGTCGTCGAAAGGATTATGAAATAAGTCTGCGACGTCTAAACCGGGAATTGAGCAGCTTTTTTGATCGCTGTGACGCCGTCATGCAGGAGAGCTTGCCGCACTATTTCGAGAAGTACAAAACCGACGGTGTCCAATACGAAATTTATGCAGGGCAGAGCTTGCTCCAAAAGCAAGCTTTTAGTGAAATCCATTTGCGCAATTTGCGCCTGGCCCAATTGATTGACCTCTGCGGCGCTACCCGCCTGGTAACCGAAGTAAGTCGGGAATTACCCATCCCTCTCCAGACGGCTCAGTTAATTTTTGCCTACACCACCCCTTTAGACATCCGTTTTCGCATGGACGAAAAGCGTTTTGACGTAGAAGGCGTCTATAATATTCGCTATGAGATTCTCAAAAAACGAATCGACAAAGCAACCATTAATGGCGGCAAAGAACGACTTACGCAAGCTGGAAAAATTGCCATCGTTTACCTCTACGAGAAGGATCGCGATGAATACCTGGGCTATCTGGATTACTTGCGACAGCGCGGTGATATTCAGGGAGAAGTCGAGGAATTGGAACTGGACCCGCTACAGTCCGTGCAGGGATTAAAGGCTTTACGTTTTAGGGTGAATGAGCAACTATAGATAGAGCTTAGACTAAAGACGAGTTCCGCGCGTAGAGCTTAAAAAGTCAGCAACCTGATCGTAGCGGTTTAACCAATTTCTTGCGCGCGGAGCACACAAGAACCGGGGATAGAAAACCCATCACATCAATCAGTTAAATAGCGATATTTTAGTCGCTACGACCACTTTTAATAAAGCGTCTAGCTGTTGGGCTTCTTCGTCTACACTGGGTTGTTGATGCAAAGGTTGGCTGGTATCGATCTTGATATCGATGGATTCATGCTCCACGGCAATCAAGAGGCGACGTTGATTGAGTTGATAATGGATCCCTCCTTTGAAATGCTTGGTCAAATCGATTAGAGCTTGCTCCAAATCCGGTCGAAAGAGATCCTCATCCAATTCAGCGCTACTAGGAATTTGAACGTAGTGGCTTTCCAGCACGTCAGGCCGCCCCTGCTCGGTAGCAATACTTGGTTCAGGTGGCTGGCTACCCATCCAGTTGGGAAAGCTAAAACTGGGCCCCTTAGAACGGCGCTGAAGGCGGGCAATACGCAAATATCCACCAATCTCAGCCGCTAGCAATAAGCCGCTAAAAATGGTATGGGTACTGGTTTCCACCCCATCTTTAGTGGGTTTAACCACCGTTTCTGTAGCCGTTACTTGTGAGATACGTACGTGGGTACCGGCCCAATCTCCCTCCATCAGATCTTGGCCGCTAACCTCATCGGGTACACTATCACTCAAGTCAGCCTCCAGGTATTCTGCCGTCCCCAGATGAGCTTTGGGTGCATAACGACTATCGGGCCATACCCGGGCTAAGACTAGCGGGAGTACAACGGCCTTTACCCGCTTTTGGAAACCCGATACTTTGATACTTAGCCAGATTAAGATCACCAGACCAGCAACAACAATTCCGGCGATTGCCATCGCCGCCCAAAAACGATCGACACCAAAATTACCTAAAAGAGCGGCAATAGCGATGACCAGAGCTGGCAGTCCTGCACGTAGGCTAAGTCCCTTCCAGTAGGTCAGCTTCTCGGACAAAGCCTTGCGTTCCTGCTCCAGTCGAGCGATGGATCCTTCTCCGTAATGGATCATCCTTGCATCCGCTTTGAGATTTCGCGGCCAATCAACAGCACACCAATACTGGCCACTAGCAGTAAAACATTTGTGCGGTTGCTCATCGAGTTACCACCTAACAGCCCATATTTCAAGCCGAAGTAAAAGGCAGGGGCCAACAGTAACGGCCATACTGCCGGCTGTTGTTTCTCATTTTCACTCATATCGTAAAGATAAGATAGCATTGCTTACCAATACAAAAGCCAGCTTCTCAAAGCTGGCTTTTGTATTCAAAAACGTTGCGTCCTTACGCCGTAGCGTAAATCCGCTATTGCAGTTGGAACCTCACTACCACTCCCCCGCGGGCGGTTGTAGTCGGGAAACCCAAGGTATTGTAAGGTCGCGACCGTCGATAATCGAAGAAGGCACGTAAGGAAAGCTGGTTATTGATTTGATACTCCGCCGAAGGAGCGAAGGTGATGGTGTAATTACCTTCGGTAGCTTCACGAATACCCTGGTCGGGCTTACTGGCGTAGGTTACATTATCTCGTAAGCTAAAGTTAAACTGGACATCCAGATCCCCCACGGCCAGGCGGCCACCCGATTGGCCACGACCGCCGCCGCGTCGACCACTGGCTTCTTCCGCTACTTCTGCTTCTGCATCTCTGCGGGCGCGCCCGCGACGATTGCGGCGATTACCTGTCAGGAAACCGATATTTACATCTTCCAGTACTAGGCCAAACCCACCAACCACTTCTTTAGTCGTATTCTCAGTTAGGAGTTTACTGACGATATTCAGTCCTCGCTGTGAAGCAATCTGATAACTGAAGTTGAAAGAAAGACCATTGGTGAGCTCCGCTTCAATACCAATCAATGGAGCGAATCCTTTAGATTCCTGTACGTTAGGAATTTCAATACGCGGGAAAAAGTTGAGGGTGGTCGTATCGTAAGTACCCTGAGCCAAGTTTTCTTCTAGCGCGTCCAGGTAATCGAGACTGGTGCCGAAGCTGCTGATATTAAAGGTAGATTGGAAGCCATGGGAGATATTGAGTCGGCGGAATGTTTCCCCAAGGTTTCCGACCCGCGGAAGTCCATTATAAGTCATTCGCCAGTTAGGAGCTGCCCTTTGATCAAAAGCGTCTAGACTAACGCTATTAGCATCTTCGTCCTGGTAGGCTGCCAGGAAGGCTGGTAGCAACACTTCTGCCTGATTAGGTCCATACCCAAAGCGGAATCCGCGTATGGCCAAGTCGGGGTCTTCGTGTAGCGCAGAGCCTTCGCCCAGTCGATTACTGATAATAACCCGATTGCTCTCGAAGGTTTCAAAGAGGCGCGCAAGATCAGCCGTATCCTGGTTAAAGAGTGATCCGAAGCCTCCCGTTGTCAGGCTCAAGCTACCGTTTTGGGTAGGAATACGGTGCACGAAATCAGATCCGGCGGCCTTATCTACCACCTTAAAGGTTTCCGAATAATTTTCGGTGAAGCTGCGGTTAATCGTCAGATCAATCCGAAAATCCCGGAAGGGTTCCAGGGTAATCTGGCCATCCCAGGTTTTGGTATAAAGCTGCTCTACATCATCATTGAGGAAAGGAGAGCGGGTGAGGAAATCCCGATTTTGCCATAACCAATCATCAGGTCCACCCTGGTCGGCTTCGTCCAGGGTTCGAATCTTGGGTTGTAAACCAAAAACAAAACCCCAGCCTGGATCTTCAAAGCCACGACTCAGTCCCAAATATTGTGGTGCTGGCAAGAAGCCTGGCAGGATGGTTTCCATATCCTCGCTATAGGTAAAGCGAGCCTGACGCAATAGCAGCAGTGGTCGAACTAAAGCTCGTACCGCGTTAGAGGGGCCGGCATTTTGGCGTTGTCGTCGACCATTTTCGGCCTCTTCGCCATCATTATTTCTCGGTTGTCGGGTATTGCCTCGGGTTCGACCTCGTCGTTGAGGTTGATTAATCGCGCGTAGGAAGCCAATTTGATCGTAGAAGGAAGAAAAGTTCAGATTGGCCGTTAACTGTCGAGTCTGTTTATTCTGAATGGTATTACCCAAAAACTCCAGATCCTGAGTAGCCGCAGCCCAATTGTAGCTTCCCAAATAACTGGCCCGAACGTCTACCCAATCCATAAAGGGCAGGAAGCGTAGTGGCAATGTGTAAGAGACATTGATGCCCTGTCGGAAACGCTTCGGGCGACCGCCATCCAGCAAGCGTTGCAGAACGGTATCCGGCTCCGATCGATCACCAAAGGGTTCATCGATGGTCGTGTTCATCGTAGCGTTATAATTCAGCTTCAACGAACGGGTCAGGTCCCACTGCAGGTCGTAGTTTCGATCCCAGGTAAACCGTTTGTTATAGTAGACACTTTCGGTTTCATCAAAGCGGTACTCCGTAGTCTGATACAAGCGGTTCAGTACGTTCGTTACTGCAAAGCTATTCGGTAGCGGGTTGAAGTTAAATTCACTCAGCAAGCGCAAGTAGCGACTATCGATGCTCTTAAAGGGTTCGATATAATTGGCTCGCCCCCGATTGAAGGCATAATCCAAAGCGGCGGTAGACTCTCGGGTATCCTCTGCGGCAATGAAGGGGTCCGATCGTTGGGTCCGGGTTTGTCCTACACTCACGCTAAAATTACTAATACTCAGAGGAGAGTTACCTCCGCCACCCTGCGGGTTAATCCCGACATTAGTCAGGTTGATCGCTGATATCTGAGTGATGTCCTGGGTTTGTTCGCGCAAAGAATCACGGTCAGCCGGATCGGCATCGTTGAGTTTGTCTTCTAGGGTGATATCGAAATCGTATGGGTCAAACTCGGGGGTACTGACGGTACGACTTTCCTGCACATAAAGTGGTAATCGAAGTCCCCAGCGCTCAGGGAAGAATTTATCCAGATTAAACTGGCCGGCCAGATCATAGCCTAGCGTTTTTTCTCGACTTCGTTCCGTTACGCTATTATCTAAAGCACCGAAGCCAATACTGTTGTAATTGATCGCTGCGGTGATGGTGCCCAAGTCGGCTAGTTGAATGTCTGCACGCGCCACGGCAGCAACACCACCACGTTCGTCCAGGCCTTCCAGGCGAAGTTCGTTGACCCAAACCTCTGCGGAAACGCCATTTGAGTTGAAGCCATCAGGTGCTTTTACCCCAATCATGAAGACCTTTACAAACCCGAGGTTAGGATTACCCTTCAAGCGGATCGTGTGGGTGGTCGTATCATTGGGCATATAGCTGGTCGAGTACTCTTCCGTAGCAGAAGCGCCAGTGTTATTCCGCTCCCGCTTGAGCACTCGCAGTAGCTCTAGCGGCAGGTCTACATCATTAATAGAACGCCAGACTTCCTCCCGATAATCGTCAGAACTAGGGTTAATGCCTAAAACCGCATCGGGATCAGAAATATCCAAGGGTACTTCGTACTCGTAGTAGTTATTCTCAAAATCCGAACCAAAGCGGATGAATAAGTTGAGGTCACCATCTTCAGGGCGCTCTTGTCCTTCACCGCGGGCCTCGGCGTGCACAAACATTTTTAGGCTTTCATAAAGACGAAGATCCGTATCGGTATACTTGAATACCGCCCGACGGCCAGAAGGATAGAGGTTGTCCACCCGCAGCGCTAGCGACTGCTCATTCTGTAGGGTATTTACTACCCCTAGGCTTTGCTCCCGGCGGATACCTACTGGTAGTGTGTAGGCGAAGGGCTCGCGGCGACTATTTTCTTCAATGTTTACCGCATCTACGCTGAATTCGGTGTCTTCAAGACCACCGATAATGGGTGGGCGCTCATCATCTTCAAATTCACGATTGTAACGCCGCCAGCTGTTACGCACCAGCTCGAAGAGGGCAAAACGCAATACGGTAGGCGCCTCAAATTCGCGCATGTACATCCGCATAAAACGAATCGAACGGAAGTCCTGAATACCACCTACTGAGGTACGGTTAGGGTCATTCAAAGGAACCCGGAAACGGTACCAGACCCGGCCGTTGTCCGCTTCCAAACGGTCGGTGATGTAGGGCGTCTGGCTCCGATCAAATTCACGGGGATTGGTTGGGTCCTGTACCAGCGGAATTTCATACTGGAAGTAAGCCTCCGCTTCGTTCAGAGTATTATCCTGATTAAGGTCTTCCGAATCGGGCAGGTTCGTACTGGACTGCCGGCGGTTAAGATCTCGGTTATTCGCTGAGTTGCCCTCCATATTGTTGAACTTGGAGTAGCGGTCTGTCAGAGTAGCATCATCGGCAAAACTCGGATCGTTGAAAAAGCGAAAGTTGTCGTTAGAGGGGTCACGACGTACTACATCAATAGCTTCCGGCGGGCCAATTAGACTATTGATGTAATCCGCGTAATGATCCCGCTCCTGGGTATCATCGATACCGTCCAGACCGACATCCTGACTATCGCGGGTATCACTGGTGTTATCGAAACCACGATTGATTTGCTGAGTCACCGGTACCTGGCCCCAGATGGTTTCGTCTACCGGGCGATTGGGGTTACCCGGACTCGGCAGTCCGTTTTCAAAAGCATAGCGACTGTCCTTCAGGATATCTTCACTCACGTTACCAAAGTTAAGGTAAAGTGTGCCCTGCTTTCGTTCGGCATCGGTATCAGCCTGGTTGGGCGACTCTGGATCGAGGAAGGGACTCAACATCCAGAACTCCACGAATTCAATATTCGCCGATTGGAAGTCATTGGTCGTCATTTCCCGCATGATCCCCCCCCAGCGAGTTTCGGGGTCCGCTAGTTTTACCGGGTTTAGGGAGTCTGTTTCCAGGAACACCCCTCGAGTCAGTCCGGGAAAACCTTCTGGCGTATCGAAGTTATAAGGGCCACGTGAGCTTGGATCGTAACTGATGTCGAAAGTAAAGAAGGGGAAGCGTTGTTGCTGCGCCACTGGTACATCCCGGTTAGGGAACACCTCTGTTTGCGGTACTCGACTAGTGTAGATATTACTGTTATCATCTCCTTGACGAGCTTGCGGATCGATACGATACCAATTGATCAAAGCGCGGTTGGCACCACTTACTAAGCCGGGTTCCCGGGACTCCGGGAATAATGGATTATTGTTGGCAGCATCGTTCTGTGGAACCGAAGACAGATACCAACGATTGACCGGGGTCATCAGGTCGATGGGGTTGGCCGTTCCTTCAAAATCATCGAGATAAACAATACCACCATCTTCCTGTCGCGACTGATTGATAGCTCGACTGTGCCCCGGCCTCAGAATGGCCGTCTCGGCGGTAAAACTGACGTTGGAAGGTTGAGATGTACTGTAGAACGGTAACTTGTCTACCATCCTGGTCAGCCAGTTTGACTCGGTATTGAAGGTCAGATCAAAACCGTAAATTTTATTGTTGATGGGGTCCTCTCCCAGATTTACTTTTTGGGTGAAGGGGCGCTCGAAGAGCTGGAGGAAAGTTGCCCCCAGCGCGAGATTATCGCTTACTTCATAATCCGCCCGCAGACCAATCATTGTTTTCGTCTGCAGACTAAAGATGGTGTTATCTTCAAAGGAAACGTTGATCGGGACGCCAGAGCTCAAGATAGCATCATTCAAAATGCGTAATCGCCCGGTACTGTAATCTATGGTATAGTCCCGATCCCTTACCAGTACAGCACCACCGGCCGTCACCCGTTCGGAGCCAAAGGGGATATTAAATGCCCCCAATGAAATCTCTGACTGTACACTGGATTTGTAGCTACCCCGAATGGCGAAGCGATTTTTCTCTGGAAATTCTCGCGCCTGGAACAGGGTGGAATCATACAGCTGTTGGAAAGAATAAAATTCCGCCAGGTCAGGGTCAGTTATGCGCTCCGCCAAATCGCTGCCGAAAGGCTCTAGTACCGGGAAGTAAATCCTACCCGTAGTAGGGTTAATCGTCAGACCCGGGACGTAATCAAAAATACCATCTGGAACGGGATCCGTCTGGGTATTCAAGCGGTCGAGACCAAAAACGCGCACTAGTGGTTGTCCTTCCAGGTTAGAGTTGGGCAAGAAACGCTGGAAGCCTTCACCGGGAATCTCATACTGGATATCCAAGCGAAAGTCTTCCTCATTAACTTGATAGGCCCCCAGTGAATAAACGTTTTTCATCATCAGGTCCCAGTTGGGCTCGCCAACGCGCTGCGTAGAAGACTTCAGCATCTTCACGTAAAGGACTCGGTTCGTCAGATTACTGGTATCAGCACTTACATTATCGGTATTGACCGATAATTCACCCACCTTGAAGATTTCTCCATTGTAGGAATAGCGGTAAGCTACCCCTACCGTTTGGTCAGGCTGAACGTTGATATTCAAAGAGACAAAACCCAACTCAGGGTGGACGGTATATTCCCTGGGGTTCAATTTACGAGCCTGCACCTTTTCAAAGTCACGGATGGGCTGCAGGTTGAATTCTGCCCCCTGTAAAATATTGACCGTCTGATCAATTTCTCGCAAAGGTTCTCCCCGAGCTACCAGTCGGGAATAGAGCGGATTGGCACCGTTGTCCGGTAAGGGAAGCCCATCACAAAGCTCGCGGTAGCGGGGCTCCGGAAGTGGAGGCACAGCTACGGGATTGGTTAATCTTTCCGGCTCGGCCAGGTCAGCGAAAGCAACGATGTCACGCGTGTCCGTTACTTCGTTACGATCGTTGGTGATCCATACCTCAATGTTCTCCAACTGGAAAAGGGTCTGTATCTGAGGAACCCGCGAGAGAGCCGTTTCGTAGACATCCCGGTTGTAGTGTGACAGGAAGAAGTGACGGTTTTCGTCGTAACTATCGGCGTACACCTCAAACTCCTGGAGTTGACTCCCCCCTTCAAGCGTCAGTTTTTCCCGCTCCGACTGCTGCTGAGAAGCAATAGCTGTCAGGCGCAGATGGCCAAACTGTAGTTCGGTCTTCAGACCAAAAAGTGATTGCGCACCTTCGATCAGCGTACCACCCAGTGGCAGGCTAACGTTACCCGCTTCAATCTTCTTCAGGATATCATCCTCTCCAAAAGCCTCGCTATTGTAGTCCAGCTTAATCTGGTTATCAAAATTGAAGGTAGCTCCATTGTTGAAGTTGGTGGTCAGGTTTAGCTTTTCACCGATCGAGCCCGTCACATTCATCTGAATGTCCATGTCGAAATCAAATACCGTACGAGCTTGCTGACGTTGGATCAAGAAAGGGTTTTCTTGTCGTTGGTAATCCAAACCGAAGGTTAAGTCAACGCCACCTTGTGGCTGAATATCAATCTCGTTACTACCAAACAAGCGATTGAGGAGACTTTCTTCCACGTCGATTTGTGAAAGCGGATCTTCCAGACTGATGGCGTCTTCTAACCCTACACCGCCTAAGCGACGGAAGTAGCGATTCTCATCTTGCTGGCGACGATACTCGAAATACTCTTCCAGCGTTAGGTAGGTGGGCGGACGGTATTCGAAGTTGCCCATCGTTTCTCGTACGATGTAGCGCCCCGTCACAGGGTCGTACTCCACGTTTTGCTGGATGACCGGAGGGTCAGCCAGGTCAACCGGGTTGCGGTTGGGATCCGAAATGAAATCTCCGGTGCGGTCTTCCAACGGCGGCAAGGTATCTTGACTTGCTGCGTAGGGGACGCCAGCCCAAATCACATCCTCAGTTTGCTCTTCTTGAAGCAAGTCCTGAGGTAAATATTCAGGCCAGGTAAATCCAAAGGAAAACAGGGCCAGGGAGAGTAGTAGTAACGTCTTATTCATGGTAAGCGATCCTTCCTGATCGTTTGGCAGCTTTTTCAAATTGCCCCAAATGGTGGTTTAACTGATAAAACTGCAGCTTCAAACGATGGACATATTGGCCGTCGGGGTAAGACGGCAGGTTTTTAACAGGTGCTCAGGGGGAAATAGTGGTGCATTAGGTAAATCAAGAAGATAACTCGCGCAAGGCCAGCTTGATGAGCACTTCTGATGAATCCGCGTCTGGCTGAGCGGCTAATACCCGGTTAAGGGCACGCTGTACAGCCGGGCGAGGGAAACCCAAGTTCACCAAGGCAGATAACGCCTCGCTGCGATGCGTATTGCTCTGAGAGCTAATCATTGTCGGGCTGTCACCACTTTCTTTGATCATTTTGTCTTTTAAGTCCAAAATGATACGTTGAGCCGTCTTGGGGCCGATGCCTTTCACCCGACGAATTGCAGCTACGTCTTCACCGATTACGGCCGCCCGTAGCTCGTCAGGATTCATACTGGAAAGCACGACTAAAGCCGTCGTCGGCCCGACCCCGCTTACCGAGATCAGTAATCTAAAGAGACGACGCTCCCGCTCGTCGGCAAAACCGAAGAGGGTATGTGCATCTTCTTTTACGTGGTAGTGGGTCAGAATCTTTACCGTTTCCGCCTTTTCGATTTGCGTATAGGTAAACAAACTGATATTCACGTGATACCCCACGCCCCCTGCTTCAACTACGATGAAGCTAGGGTTCTTATGCGTGATCGGCCCTTTGAGGTAAGTAATCATACCTTATTGGTTGTCAGGCAGCAAGCCATTGGTTTTGGGGCCGCAAAGGTACACAGGCTTATCGGGATTTTGGTGTTATTTCCAAAATCCGAACGATAAACCTAGCGGTGAGAGCTGAGGGAAAAGCAAAAAGCTGGTTGTGGACAAGAGCCGAAGCCGTTGCCACAACACAGCGCTAACCTTGCTTGCACTACAAAGTTGGCGCTCCAATGTTAAGCTGATGTAGTGCTAGTATTAATTCTCTAGCTAATTGATACATTTAGTGGCTTGGCGACTAAAGACTACTCGATCTCCGTCACTTTCATCATGTTCGTCCGGTAGCGGCGCACCAAGGGCATCGAGGCCAGATTCACCACCGTATCCCCAGGGATGATCCGCCCAGCTTGTTTCAGCAGCTCATTGACATCCGAGACCGTATCGTCCGTACTGGTAAACCCATCGTAGTAATAGGAACGAACCCCCCAACATAGATTGAGGGTCGACAGCATGTAGGGTCGATCCGAGAAAACATAAATCTTACAATCGGGTCGAAAGCTCGAAAGCTTAAAAGCCGTATAACCAGAGCTCGTCATGCCTACAATGGCCTTTGCATCAATCTCTTCAGCGGTAGAAGCCGCCGCAAAACAGACCACATCGCTTTTGAAGGTGCGGCTTTTGGCATTCGGCTTAGGACGAAAAGGGTTAATCTCGTAAGCTTTTTCGGCCTCTTCGATAATGCGATTCATGGCCTGCACCACCTTCACGGGGTGGACCCCTACACTGGTTTCTCCACTGAGCATCACCGCATCAGCTCCATCCAGTACGGCATTGGCCACGTCGGTAGCTTCTGCACGGGTAGGCGTAGGCTTAGTGGTCATACTGTCCATCATCTGCGTTGCGACAATGACGGGGCGGGCCCGCTGGATACACTTGCGAATGATGCTCTTCTGAATGATGGGCACCTGCTCAATCGGGACTTCAATGCCCAGGTCCCCACGGGCAACCATAATACCGTTGGAGTGCTTGATGATCTTGTCGATCCGCTCTACGGCTTCCGGCTTTTCAATTTTCGCGATAATCTTAGCCGGGTGGCCCGCAGCGTCGATTCGCTCGCGCAGATCTTTAATATCCTTAGGATGACGCACAAAAGACAGGGCAATCCAGTGAACGGGCTGCTTGAGGATAAACTCCAGATCAACTAGATCTTTATCCGTCAGGCAAGGTAAGCTGATATTCGTTTTGGGAAGATTCACTCCCTTATTGGACTTCAGGACCCCGCCAAAGACGACCTTGAGTTTCACCTCGTCCAGGCCGTTTGTTTCTACGACTTCTAGCACCAGGTTACCATCGTCTACCAGCACTCTTTCGCCAACGCCAACGTCCTGAGCGAATTGCGGATAACTCATGTAAATACGCTCCGCGTTACCGATACACTCAGTATTGGTAAAGGTCAGGATTTGATCCTTTTCAATAAGTAGGCCATCGCCCTCCATCTTGCCCACGCGCAGTTTTGGCCCTTGTAGGTCTGCCAAAATGCCGATATGTACCCCAAACTCTTCGTTGATGCGGGTAATATGTTGGATGACAGCCAATTTATCCTCATGCGTTCCGTGGGAGAAATTGACTCTGAAGATATCAACACCAGCTTTCACCAGATTCTTTAATTGCTCATAACTATTACAGGCTGGGCCTACAGTAGCTACGATTTTGGTGTTCTGATGGTCCGTAATTCTCATAATCCGAGGAGATAGTGTAAAATTTACAATAATAGGCGAATTGCAAAAGTAAGCAATCGGGGTGGTATTTATTTTTTGTACTTCCGCAGGTCTATTAGCAGAACCGAGATCGCCCCGCAATACTGCAGGACTGTTAGAGTCGAGAATCGAGACTATCGAATAGATATGTCTCGACTCTCGAAAAGCTGATGGCATCAGCTTGGTCTCGCTTCTGTTAAAACCTGCGGAAGTACCCTAAAAGCCCCAAACATAGCCCCAAAATTGTGACCAAACCCCTCATACTTGAGTCCAAATTTTGGTTATGAAGACCAATTGCGCTTTCTTTGCGCCGCAATTGTTCACCAAAAAGGAATATACAATGGCTAGCATCGCAGAACGAGTGACCAAGATTATTGTGGAGAAACTCGGAGTAGACGACAGTGAAGTCACTCCAGAAGCAAGCTTTACCAACGACTTGGGCGCTGACTCTTTGGACACCGTGGAACTGATCATGGAGTTCGAGAAAGAATTTGACATCAGCATTCCCGACGACAACGCGGAAAATATTCAGACGGTCGGTCAGGCTATCGAGTATATGGCGGAAAACGTCGAGGAAAAGTAAATCAGTCTAATTACTGACTTGGGGCCGCCGTCCGCTAGTCTATGTCCCTCTAGGGATAAGGCGGCGCACGGCGGCCTTTTTTATTTTCGTGCAAGCTCTCAACTTCAAGGCTATGAAAAGAGTAGTAGTAACCGGAATTGGCGCATTGACCGCAATCGGTAACAGCATTCCCGAATATCTGGAAGGACTGCGTAATGGCCGCTCTGGTGCGGTACCCATCACCCAGTTCGATGCCGAAAAATTTAAGACAAAGTTTGCCTGTGAGCTACAGGGCTTTGAACCGACCGATCGCCTGGATCGTAAGGAGTTTCGTAGAATTGATCCTTACGTCACTTATGCGCTTTATGCCGTAGCGGAAGCGATGGACATGGCCGGGCTTAGTGGAGAAAACCCCGCTTATGACCCTGATCGGGCTGGCTCCATCTGGGCTAGCGGTATTGGTGGTCTACAATCGCTTGAAAAAGAAGTTGAGATTTTTGAAGGAGGTGACGGCACGCCCCGTTATAACCCCTTCATGATCCCCCGCATGATTGCCAATATGGGGGCGGGGCACGTCAGCATGAAGTACAACCTGCGCGGCCCCAGTTATGCCACGGTATCGGCCTGCGCCTCCTCCGGTCACGCCATTGCTTGTGCTTGTGACGATATACGTCTTGGACGAGCGGACCTTATGGTGACCGGTGGCTCTGAGGCCGTAGTGACCAAAACGGCGATTGGTGGCTTCAACAACATGAAGGCCCTCAGTACTCGCAACGACGATTACCAAACCGCTTCCCGCCCTTACGACGCCGAGCGCGATGGCTTCGTATTGGGGGAAGGCGCTGGAGCCCTGATCCTAGAATCATTGGAGCACGCTCAGGCCAGAGGAGCAACCATCATCGCTGAAATCGGTGGCTACGCAGCCAGTAGTGATGCCCACCACATTTCGGCACCACATCCAGAGGGGATTGGCGCCAAAATGGCTATGGTCAACGCACTCAAAGATGCCAGCTTGGCCGCTGCCGACGTTGATTATATCAACACCCACGGCACCAGCACTCCTCTAGGAGATACCGCCGAGCTAAATGCCATCCAACTGGCCTTTGGAAACGCTGCTTATGATCTATCCATCAGCTCGACTAAAAGTATGACCGGCCACCTACTAGGTGCAGCTGGTGCTATTGAGTCCGTAGCCTGTATCCTGGCCATCCAATACGGCTTCATTCCACCAACCATCAATCACTTCACGGACGATCCGGAAATCGATCCAAAATTGGATTTGACCTTCAATTCTGCCCGTGAAAGAACCGTTAACGTCGCCCTTAGCAACACCTTCGGTTTTGGTGGCCATAATTCAGCTACTATCTTTAAGCGATTCTTTGAATAAGAAAAGGAGGAGTCAGGGATGGCGATTAGCCAATTGATCACTAACTTCACCGGCGTTAGCCCAACTCACGAAATAGGTGTTAAACACAATACGACGTTGCCGAAATCGATGGTTTTCTCGCGATAAGCACTTCGCACAGCAGCTGCGTCAGCTATTGGGTTTCACCCCTGCTAACCTCCGAATGTTCAAATTGGCCTTCAGCCACAAGTCGAACAATACCGATAAGGCCGCCTATGCTATCCAGAACAATGAGCGCCTGGAGTACCTGGGAGATGCCGTATTGGGCACTATCGTAGCTGAATATCTTTTCCGCAAGTACCCTACTACCGACGAGGGATTCCTGACTAAGATGCGCTCCAAGATTGTTAAGCGTAAATCCCTCAACGATATTGGGCTAAATATGGGCCTAGACGAGATTCTACAAGAGCGCAACAACACCAGAATTGCCCGTTCAATGCTGGGCAATGCCGTAGAAGCACTGGTTGGTGCCGTCTACATCGAGCGAGGCTATGCCGGTACGCGCCGCTTTGTCGTGCGCCGTATGCTGCGCAACTATGTAGATGTGGAAGGCCTCGAAACCTTCGATGATAATTACAAAAGCCAACTGCTGGAGCACTGCCAGAAGCAAGGCCGCCAGGTACACTACAAGACGCTAAAACGCTTTAAGCAAGACAAGCGCGACCGCTTTAAAGTAGCAGTAATGGTAGATAATGAAAAAGTGGCCACAGGCGAAGACTATAATAAGAAGAGTGCCGAGCAACTCGCTTCTAAGCGGGCACTGCGCACGATGGGCCTGATGTAAGCCCAAGCTGACCATGACCATTGATGACCTACTCCGCTATGCTCCCGATGCTCGGGCGTTAGAAGGGGCCCGTCGTCTGTTTTTCAGCCGCCGCTGGCAGGTATTGGCTGGAGATGGAGAATGGATTTGGGGAGAGTTTGCCGTCGATAGTCCGCGCCCTCTTCGGGCAGCAGTACACCTGCTACGGGCAGAATTCCACTGTAGCTGCCGCTCTAAGAGGCGGCCCTGTGTACACGCCTTAGCGCTATTGTTGAAGCTGAAGAATCGACCAGACGAATGGACGGTGGGTCAGTTGCCCCCCTCCTGGGTTTTACAATTGCAGCGAGCTCCTTCCACCCTTGAAGTGGCGACGGCTCCCCGTTCTATTCCTGATTTTGCGCCATCCGCAGACCGATTGGCCAGTATGGCCGCCGGCCTTGAAGATTTAGAAATACGCCTGCAAGACATCATGCGAAGAGGGCTGGCAGATACCCAACAGCAGGGAGCGCACTGGCAGGAAATGGCCGCCCGGCTAACCGATGCTAAACTGCCCGGGCCAGCAGCCCGCATTCGCCGAATATCTGCTACGGATACCAAACCGGAAGTCATGCTCGCTACCCTAGGCGACCTCTTTCTGCTTTGTCATGCTTTTCGGCAGCTCGATCAATTAGCTCCAGATCGCCAGGCTGAGCTATTCCGCCAACTCGGCGTATCGCCCAAGAAAGACGTGGTGTTGTTGCAGCCAGCAAGAGAAGATTTATGGTTGGTCATGGGCGTTTCGGAGGGCGTGGAAGATCGTCTCCGCTTTCGTCGGGTTTGGTTGCGCGGAGAAAAACGTAAACGCTATGCCCTGCTCATTGACTACGCTTTTGGTGAGCAACCTTTTGTAAGATCCTGGCCTTTGGCTTCGGCTTGGCAAGGAGGGTTGCATTACTATCCTGGCGTCTATCCGCAACGCTGCTTATTCCCCCATCCTCGTCCAGCTACCCGGCCCTACGATGGTCTGCTGGGCTACTCTGATTTTAGCAGTATGCAGCACGACTATAGCCGGGCCCTCGCCCTACAGCCTTGGTTGCCGAACTATCCCGTTTATCTAGAAGCCGTTTTTCCCCGACTGGAAGCGGGTCAGGCCTACCTCCAAGACGTAGAGGGTCATACTTATCCCATTGCCAGTACTTTCGCAGGTTTTTACGCGCTGTTAGCGGCCAGTGCCGGGCAAGCCATCACCGTTTTTGCCACCTTCAACGGTCGGGAATTTTGGCCCCTAAGCCTGCTAAGTGGACAACTACTGGTGAAAGTTTAACGGCTCATCTGGCCATGACTTAAACCAAGCTGAAATAGAGTTCGTCTCCGGGTCGTAGCTGACCGATCAGATCAAGACGGTCAGCAGCAGTGATTAAAGCCCGTGAATACCCCCCCACCGTCTGCGCATCGCGGAACAGCAAAATTGGGCCATTAGGGGTAAGCTGTACCGTGCCGGGCAATACCGGGCTACTGATGTTTTTTTGGTGCGTACGTTTAATGAGCTGCTTCCTGGCAGGCAAACCGTAACCGCCACTGCTCCAAGCTGGAGGACGAGCGGTGGTCTGTTGTCTTTTTTCTGGATGTTGGCCTTTGGGTAATAGCCGCAAGCCCTGCCGATTGCTAGACGGGCTCACTTGCCAGCTTTGTGCTAACAAACCGCGGCGATCGGCTGCTGAAAGCTCCGCAAACTCAGGAGCAGCCTGGACGGGAATCCGCAAGGGTAGCTCTGGAAGGTAAGCGGCGGTATTAAGCTCCTGCTGCAAGGCGGCAGGGCCTTGACTTGTCACCTGGTAGGCATCTCCGACCTGACAGGGAACAATTCCAGGGGCGCCGGGACTGCAAGAGTGCCAGACCTGCGGAAGTCCAAACCATATTCCTCGAACCGCTAAATAGGAACGGGCGCCACGTACCGCTCTGGTGCCTGATAACTCGTAGGCCCCATCAAGTTCCAGCGTACTGTACGGTTGGAGTCTTTGTCCGTTGAGTTGCCACTGCATATCGGCACCGCCCAGTGTAATCTGCCCTTTGCCTGAGAGTAGCCACTGCCCACCATCCAGGGTGAATTCCAGACAGGGATTAAAGGCCGCCTGCCCCAACAATCGATTCAGCAGCTGGACGGTCGCCCGGTCTGCTGGTCCGCCTTGCTGGAGGCCTTTATCCAGCCAACCGGGCCGCCCACGGTCCACTGGTCGACAGCCGCCGCTATTCAAGCGTTGGCATTCGAGCTTCAACTCGTCCATGTGGCCGGATTTTGCTGATAAGCGGCCCATTCTGTCGCAGCAATCGGGAAAAACTGTACGCGATCTCCCGCCTT
Organism: Bacteroidota bacterium; assembly: GCA_039030655.1. Taxonomy (GTDB): domain Bacteria; phylum Bacteroidota; class Bacteroidia; order Chitinophagales; family Saprospiraceae; genus Neolewinella. The sequence goes on from JBCCDS010000019.1 coordinate 68,454, forward strand.
TAGGCGCATAAAGGGCGCAGGGGCGGCTCGTACTAGTGGCCAGGGGCAGCGGCCAATCAACTGCCATCCGCCGGGTGCTGCTTGAGGATACACCCCCGTTTGACGCCCGGCCAGACCGACACTCCCTGCCACCACTTCCAGTCGTGGATTAGCTTTACGCGCTATTTTCAGTTCAGGAGCCGTTTCTCCTAAAAAAGCGAATCCTGGTTGATAGCCCAGCTGATAAACCAGGTATTCCGTTTCGGTATGCAATTGAATGACTCGTTCAGGGCTCAAGTTTAAGCTGTCGGCCACTTCAGCTAAATCAGGCCCGAAGCTGCCGCCGTAAACCACTGGCAGGCGGTGAAATCGGCCCGTTACAGACTGTAAGGATGGGCGCAGCTCGTATAACTGCTCTTGTAGATGATAAGCCGTGATCTGCTCCTGATCAAAAGTTATTAGCAGGCTACAATAGGCCGGCACGGTCTCCAATATCCCCGGAAGTTGAGCAGCCGCCTGGGCGTAGGCGTGCACCGCAGCGTTGATCGACTGATCAATCTCTTGCTCCCATTCCAGCAATAAAGCAGAAGGGCCATAATTGACGATTTGACGAGGATGACGCATCTGAATAGATTAGCTAATTCCTGGAGCCAGGACGCTTATCCCAGCCTGGCTCAAGCTATCATGTACTGCCCTCAAGATAGCCAGCGACTGAGGATTATCGCCATGTACACAAAGTGTCTGTACGGCTAAATCATGTTGCTGGCCGTAGCAATCACGGACTCGTCCATCTGCTGCCAACTGTAAGGCTTGAGCCGCAGCTTGGGTGGGGTCTTCCAGGATAGCACCTGCTAATTGTCGGGAGCGGAGGCGTAAGTCCGCTTCGTAGGTCCGATCAATGAATCCTTCGGCGGCAAAGTCCAGTCCATACGCTTCCGCCGCAGAAGTGAGGGCGGAATGAGGTGGGCCGAATAGAATCGGAATCGAAAAATCGCGGGCTAGTTGAGCTAAAATATTGGCTAGTTCAGGATCGCTTGCTGCCCGATGATACAGGGCCCCGTGCGCCTTGAGATGTTGTAACTGACCACCCTGCTGAATGACCATCCCTTGGAGGGCAGCGATTTGGTACTGGAGGAGGGCGCTTAAGTTGTCCAGGGGCAGAGACAGCTCTCGCCGGCCAAAGTGCTTGCGGTCAGGATAGCTGGGGTGCGCCCCAATAGCAACACCAGCAGCTAGCGCCCAGCCGATGGTTCGTTGCATACTCAAGGCATCTCCGCCGTGGAAACCACAAGCCAAGTTACAAGAACTGATCAGGGGCATAATGGCCTTATCCTGTCCGACTTGCCGATCGTACCATGATTCCCCCATGTCACAATTTAGATCAATTCGCATGCCCTAAAGTACGTTATATCCTAGGGTAGCGCCTGGAGTTGTACCGCAGTGGTATCGCGTACTGGCAACCAGAGCGTATCGGGTGCATAACCTTCTTTGAGAAATACCAGCGGCAACTCGGTCGGAGGGCTGAAAGTAGCCCCCACGATGAAGGATAAATAGAAAAACCCATCTTCTCCTGAAAAGGTCCAGCGATTATCGCAATCGCCCCAACATACCTGTACACCATCTATTGGTGAGCCGGTACTACGGTCGTTGATCGTACCAGCGGTCTCGATATGAATATCGCAGCTACTAAGGAGCAAGCAACAAAAAAGTAGTCTGGGCAGGTACATTCTCATAGTTCAAGTTCATTGACTAATGGATAACGATAATATGATCCTCTTTTGTGCGCGATTCCCTAAGAGTAAGGCCCCACTTAATTCATAAGCATTACTCATTAATTAAGCGTACCTTTGCGGCCTCAAAATCAGCCTCAAGCAATGCCTGACATTCGCAACATCGCCATTATCGCCCACGTAGACCACGGTAAGACTACCCTAGTGGATAAAATGCTACTGGCCGGTCAACTCTTTGCTGATCACGAAAAGCCCGGTGAGCTGATCATGGACAACAATGATCAGGAGAAGGAACGTGGCATTACCATTCTGGCGAAGAACGTCTCTATCAATTACAAAGGGACCAAGATCAACATCATCGATACGCCGGGTCACGCCGACTTTGGCGGTGAGGTGGAGCGGGTACTCAATATGGCCGATGGAGTCATCTTACTGGTTGATGCTTTTGAGGGGCCAATGCCTCAGACCCGTTTTGTACTTGAAAAAGCACTGAAGCTGGGACTGAACCCGCTGGTGGTCGTCAATAAAGTGGATAAGCCTAATTGTACGCCTGACGAAGTTCACGAGGCCGTCTTCGAGCTGATGTTCAATTTGGACGCTACGGATGAACAGCTGGAATTCCCTACGATGTACGGATCTGCCAAAAATGGCTGGATGAGCGACGACTGGAAGAATGAAACCGACTCTATTGCCCCTTTGCTTGATGCCATCATTGAGCACGTTCCCGCTCCGGTTATCCCCGAGGGAAATACCCAATTGCTGGTAACGAGCATCGAATTCAGCAAGTACATCGGCCGGATGGCGATTGGCAAGCTGAGTCGCGGTGGACTAAAGACAGGAGACAATGTCACCTTGATTAGTCGCGACGGTACCGAGAAGCGTAACCGGGTGCGGTCTTTGTATATCTACGAAGGCTTTAGCCGTACGGAAGTACAGGAAGTACAGCCTGGCGATATCTGTGCTGTCTTTGGTGTAGAAGGTTTTGAAATTGGGGATACCATTGCCGCTGGCGAAAACCCTGAAGCGCTACCGACTATCGCCATCGACGAGCCCACTTTGAGCATGGTATTTACCATCAACGACTCGCCCTTCTTCGGGCAAGAGGGCAAATTTGTGACTAGTCGCCATTTGCACGATCGCCTGCAAGCCGAGCTAGAACGCAACCTAGCGCTCCGAGTGGAACCTACGGATAGTGCGGACTCTTTCCGCGTATACGGCCGGGGCGTTATGCACCTATCCGTGCTGATTGAAACCATGCGTCGAGAAGGCTACGAACTGCAGATTGGCCAGCCCCAGGTAATCATCAAAGAGATTGATGGGCAGAAAAACGAACCCGTTGAAGAATTAACCATTGACGTACCGGAGCACCACAGCGGTACTGTCATCAACATGGTCACGCAGCGCAAAGGACTCATGCAGAGTCTGGAGCCTAAAGGTGATCGGGTATTATTGGAGTTTGAAATTCCGAGTCGTGGGCTAATCGGTATGCGTTCTAATATGCTGACTGCCACCCAAGGTGAAGCTATCATGACCCACCGTTTCAAAGAGTTTCAACCCCACAAAGGAGACATCCCTGGCCGGATCAACGGTTCGCTAATCAGTATGGAATTAGGTAAGGCGATCCCTTACTCTATCAACAACCTACAAGATCGTGGCCGCTTCTTCATCGAAGCCGGGGAAGAGATTTACGAAGGGCAGGTAATCGGCGAGAATAGTCGCGCTAATGATCTGGTCATCAACGTGACTAAAACCAAGAAGCTGACCAATATGCGCTCATCTGGAGCCGATGATAAAGCTCGTCTGGTACCTCCCCGTAAATTCACCCTGGAAGAAGCCCTGGAGTACATTCAGGAAGATGAATACGTAGAAGTAACGCCCAGCAGTCTGAGACTGCGTAAGATCTTGCTGCGCGAAGCCGAGCGTAAGCGTGGGATGAAGATTACTTATTAATCGTATTTCGACTTCACAAATTCCATCTCTTGGATACGATTTCCGCTGGAGCATTTAAAGCCGCTGATCACAACTGAGGGATCAGCAAAAAATATTATTTGATCCAGTAATCCGCTTTCGCCCTAAAAATGGGAGGATTCATTTTGTCCGATTTGTTCAATTAAACGACTGATTCATATCTGAACTTTGTGCTATCACTATGACCATAAAGTATCAGTTTAGCATGTCTAGTCCATTTGTTAGATCACCGTTTATTTGCCTAGTGGCTTTCTTTTTGGCAGTTATGCTGCCTACTGCAAATGTCCAGGGTCAACAGGAATGGAGAGTCGGTCTTGGTATTAACGATCAGGCTGGGCAAGCACCCAATTCACAAAACTCATCCTTACTTGGTCAAGTCTTTGGGGGCGCCTTTACTAGTATCCTGAATCCTTCTTCCAACCCAAACACAGCAGTAAGAGTCGTTGAGACAACAACTCAGAATGAAGTTTCTTTGAACCTCTCACTGGCGTACAGTCACTTGATTAGCCAGCGCTTTAGTCTCGGAATTCAATTTAACTATAACCCATTAACAAGAACTCATACTGATCGCCTATCCAACGGATTTACCCGGCGTCGGTCGGAAAAACTACAAGTACTATCCTTGGCAGGAAGAATTGATTACCGCTACGTGGTCAACCCCCGATTTCAGCTATACTCCAGCATGCTTCTTGGCGCTGCGAGCAACCTCAGTGCCGCCACCTACGGTAAGACCTATTTCCATTTCTACCCTTTAGGCTTGCGTTTTGGGGAGCAAAGTGCTTTTTGGGTAGAGTTCGGTTTTGGAACAGGCCCGGTTATCTCCCTAGGATATGCCATATGTATTCCCTCTAATAGAAGAGAATAGGCCCTAAAGGAGTAAAGCTGATCGAATAATCGCTAGCCCAGCACTTCCGTTCGTACCTCGCCAAAACCTACTCGCACTCCATCTTTTTCCGCCCAGCCTCGCATGCTTACGGTATCGTGGTCGTGGATAAAGCGTCGCTCGCTACCATCGCTCATTTGGATGGGCTTCGTGCCTGCCCAGGCGATTTCCAGCATCGAACCGTAGCTGGTCTCATCCTTTCCGCTGATGGTGCCGGAAGCCAGCACATCACCGACCTGCATATTACAGCCATTGACACTGTGATGAGCCAGTTGCTGCGCCATATTCCAGTACATGTACTTGTAGTTGGAGCGACTGACAATGGTCTCTGTAGCTCCCTGAGGTTGAATGCCTACTTCCAGCGCGATATCGTAGTTATGTTGCCCTTCGTACTCCAAGTAGGATAAGACCTTGGGTTCTTGAGTGGGGCCAGTCACTTTGAAGGGGGCCAGTGCTTCGAGGGTAACGATCCAGGGAGAGGCGGAACTAGCGAAGTTCTTCCCCAGGAAAGGCCCCAGCGGGACGTACTCCCACTTTTGAATATCCCGTGCAGACCAATCGTTAAACAAGACCATGCCAAAAATGTGGTCGGTAGCCACAGCGGTACTGATCGGCTCGCCCAGTTCATTGGCTTTACCAATAATGAAGGCCATTTCTAACTCAAAATCCAAGCGCCCAGAAGGCTGAAAAACGGGCTGGGTCTCCCCCTTGGGCAGTACCTGGCCCTTAGGGCGGCGGATAGGAACCCCCGATGGAATAATGGAAGAAGCCCGACCGTGATAGCCGACCGGAATGTGCTTCCAGTTAGGCAGTAGGGCATTTTCTGGATCGCGGAACATCATGCCAACGTTGGTAGCGTGCTCGATGCTGCTGTAGAAGTCGGTATAATCTCCGACTTGCACTGGCAGGTGCATCGTGGCTTTGGCCCGGTCGACCAGTAGGCTATGGTCTTCTTGGTCGGAATTGCATAACCAGGCTTGTACGGCCTCCCGAAAAGGAACCGTCACGCTTTTCCCTAAGGCAATAAAGCCATTAAGGGTAGAAGCTTGTAGGAGGGCTACACCTGCGGAAGTACTAAAAATAGTTCCCCAGTCAGTAGTCAGGTTTTGAAAGTGGGCGGATTGTACCCAAGCAGCGAGATCTACTATTTGATCACCGATGGCGATACCCGCTCGCGGGCTTTTTTCCTCCGTAGAGAAAATGCCAAAGGGAAGGTTATGAATGGAGAAGTCGCTGTCGGGAGCGATGCTGAGCCAGGGGGTCATATTATTGGTTTTCTACCTAGTGGTGAAGGGCGATTTTCAAGAATTAGTGCTTGGTATCTTCCAGCCAAGACTGGAAATAAATACCGTCATCCAATGCTAAAGCAGCTTCGGTGATCTGTAGGGGTTTAAAGGTATCGATCATGACGGCCAGTTCTTCGGTTTCGGTCTGACCGATGCTGCGTTCGGCGGCTCCAGGGTGAGGACCGTGGGGAATGCCCCCAGGATGTAAAGTAATGTAGCCGGGGCCGATGTTGTTGCGGCTCATGAAGTCCCCGTCGACGTAGTAGAGTACTTCATCGGAGTCAATGTTGCTGTGGTTGTAAGGCGCAGGAATGGCCTTGGGGTGGTAGTCGTAGAGTCGCGGACAGAAACTACAGACCACGAAGGCTTTTGTCTCAAAGGTCTGATGAACCGGAGGTGGCTGGTGTACCCGGCCGGTGATGGGCTCAAAGTTGTGGATGCTGAATCCGTAGGGGAAATTATAACCATCCCAACCTACAACATCGAAGGGGTGGGCTGTGTAGATATAGTCCGTCAGGCTGCCCTGTTTTTTGATCTTGAGCAGGAATTCGCCAGTCTCGATGTGGGTCTCTAGTTCGCGCGGCAGTTTATAGTCGCGCTCGCAGTAGGGGCTGTGTTCCAGTAACTGGCCGAAATGATTGCGGTAGCGCTTGGGGGTGTAGAGCGGATGGAAGGACTCCGCATAAAGGATGCGGTTATCCGTAGTATCAAATTCCAATTGGTAGATCATCCCCCGTGGGATAATGAGATAATCTCCGTATTCAAAGGGAATGTTCCCCAGCATAGTACGTAGGGTCCCCGTACCACGGTGGATGAAAAGCATTTCGTCCGCATCCGCGTTTTTGTAGAAGTAGTCCTTCATCGAATGCCGGGAAGCAGCTACACCAACGTGTACATCCGAATTGACCAGGAGGCTGACCCGGCTTTCCAGGAAATCATCCTGCGGTGGTACATCGTAGCCTAGGAATTTGCGCGACTTCATATTCTTCTGCACAGCGATTTTGGGCGCTACGTCTACAGGTTCTCCCACTTGCCTGACCATAGTAGGTCGGTGGTGGTGATAGGACAAGGTAGCCATGCCATCGAAGCCAATCGTACCGAACAATTGCTCGTAGTATATACCTCCAGCGGGCTTCTCGAAAATGGTGTGTCGCTTAGGGGGCAGCTGCCCTAGAGAATGATATATTGGCATGGTCAGGACTTAAACATCAACAAATGTTGATGCAAGGTACGCTACCGCTGGAAAAATTGCAATTTATTCGGTTCCTTTGGAGCATGAATCCCAAGCAGCAACGCTTTTTTGACACGGCTCTGGCGCTGATTGCCGAGAAAGGCTTCAAGGGGACCACCATGCGAGACATTGCCGAGGCCCTGGATTTTGACGTGGCAAATGCGTACAATTACATTAGCTCTAAACAGTCCTTATTGGAGACCTTTCTGTTTGGCATTTCAGAGGAGTTTCATCAGGGTATCGATCAGGTACTGATGAGCCAACAATTGCCTGAGCAGCAGCTAGCAGGAGCCATCAGTCAGCACGTCAGACTGGCCATCGACAAGCCTAATGTGGTGTCTTTACTCGTCAACGAATGGCGACATTTAAAGGATGAAGCCCGCAGTAGATTCATCGCCGAACGGGATGCTTATGAGCAAAAGTTGCAGCAGATTATTGAGGCCGGGATGAGCAAGGGGAGCTTCAATTGTAGCAACGCCAAAATGACGACTCACCTGGTCCTGTCAGCTGTTCGCTGGTTGCACGGTCTACCTCTGCAAGAGCGTCAGCAGTTAGATCCGGTACAAGTGGAAAAGGAAGTGCTGGAATTTGTGGGGAAGGGGGTGTCTTGAGGGTAGATGGGTAAAATTTAGTCTTTTAGGGCAGGGTCAGGATTCTAATTTTTTCCTGGCCTGAGCAGTATCGTAAATGATCCGTAATTCCTCGATTTGATTTTGAGCATTGAATTGCAGGATGTCAACTACTTCAAAATGGACTTCTTCGCCATTGGCCATTAACCAGTGGTAGTTGAAATAAAGCGCCAGGCGATTATCCTGACTGGTCTCAAAAATACCGAGCAATTCCAGGCGGGACTCTCGAGTATCTGCGGCAAGTTCGCGGTAAAAATTTTGGGCTGATTGTAGGCCATAGATGGGCGATTGCACCTTCCCATCAGGAGCGAACAGGGCAATAATTGCAGCTATATCTCCTGCAGCTAGTCTTTCCAGGTAGGTCTTGGCTACTTCTTTTTTCGTCATCCTTAGCGATTAAGGGGAATACTAGAGTGAATAAACTACGCAAGCAATGGCTCAATCACTTTTCCAGCCACATCCGTGAGTCGGAAATCTCTTCCCTGGAAGGGGAAGGTTAATTGTTCATGATTCACTCCCAGCAGGTGGAGGATAGTGGCCTGTAGATCATGTACGTGGACCCGATCTTCTACCCCAGCGAAACCTACTTCATCTGTACTGCCAAAACTGAGACCTGGCTTGACACCACCTCCTGCCATCCACATGGTAAATGCATCGGTATGATGATCACGACCCTGAAAAGGATTAGTGAGCCCTTCCCGATTTTCTTGCATGGGGGTACGGCCAAATTCTCCACCCCAGACAAGCAGGGTATCTTCCAATAAGCCCCGCTGTTTCAGATCAGCAATTAGGGCCGCAATGGGGCGGTCGATATCCCGGCATTTGGCCCCCATACCTGCATTGCTTAGTGAGTTGGCAGCGACGTTGCCGTGCATATCCCAGCCCCAGTCAAAGAGTTGCACAAAACGGACCCCCTGTTCAACCAGCTTACGGGCCAGCAGGCAATTGTTGGCGAAAGAGGCCCGCCCCGGTTCAGCTCCATAAAGGGTCAAAATATTACTGGGTTCGTCTTTGATATCCATTACTTCCGGAACAGAAACTTGCATCCGGAAAGCCATTTCATACTGCTGAATTCGAGTAAGGATTTCCGGGTCTCGGACTTCCTGATAATGGGTTTCATTGATCCGATTAATGGCTTCGATAGTGCGCCCTCGTAGATCACGGGGCATCCCTTCTGGATCATTGACGTACAGCACGGGGTCTCCCTTGGAACGACACTGCACCCCCTGATGGATGGTAGGTAAGAAACCGCTGCCCCATAAACTTTTTCCAGCGCTGGGTTTGGCCCCTCCTGAGACCAATACGACGTAAGCCGGTAAATTATCGTTTTCAGTACCGAGCCCGTAGCTGACCCAAGAACCCAGACCAGGTCGACCCAACTGCGCCGAGCCCGTATGTAACAGCAATTGCGCCGGAGCGTGATTAAACTGGTCGGTATGACAAGCTTTTAAAAAGCTAATTTCATCTACCTGCGTGCTGAGATGGGGTAGCAAATCGGAAACCCAGGCACCCGATTGACCATGCTGATTAAAGACAGCTTGAGGACCCAACATTCTGGGTTGCCCCTGGATAAACGCGAATTGTTTCCCTTGAAGAATGGAAGGTGGACATAGCTCTCCATCGAGTTTAGCTAGTTCCGGTTTGTAATCGAAAAGTTCTAGCTGAGAAGGCGCCCCCGCCATGTGGAGAAAAATCACGTGCTTAGCTCGAACCAGTGGGCTCTGCTGATCAAGCTGCGAGGATACTCCCTTGCTGTTGTTTCCACAGGCACTTAGGCCCGCCAGTGCTACGGCACCCAAGCCCGTACTACACTGCCGCAGGAAGTGACGCCGGGTAGTGCCCTGATGATAGAGCTGTTCTAGTTCTTGAAAGAGCTTGTCCATGGTTTCCGCTTATTTCGTGAGAAGGACATCGAGATTGAGCACCGTATTTACCACCGTAGTAAAGGCGGCCAGCTTAGCTGCTTTACTAGGCGCTAACTCTGGCAATTCGGAACTTATTGAGCAAGCCCTCAAATAAGCTATTGTTGCCGCAGGCTCAGCCAAAAATTGAAGCAAGCTAGTACGGTACAGAGGTTCTAATATTTGCAATTCCGCTTCCGTAGCGCTGCGAAATAGCAATCGGTTAAATAGTCGATCTAGGCTAGCAGAAAGCTTAGCCTCTTCCGTCGGTGACAGTTGCTCGGCCAATCGCAGGGCTACCTCTAAATAGACCGGGTCATTGAGGGTGACCAAAGCCTGCAAAGGGGTGTTGGTGGGAATACGACGAATTACGCAGACCTCTCGGCTAGGGCTATCGAAAGTTTCCATACTCGGATAAGGACTGGTACGCCGCCAGTAGGTGTAAAGGGCGCGGCGATGTAAATCAGCAGTTTCCGTTTCCCAGCGATCACCATTATAAACGACTTGCCAGATGCCCTCGGGCTGGGGAGGCATAACGCTTGGCCCACACAGGCTACTATCGAGCAGCCCTGCCACGGCCAATGCCTGATCGCGAACTTGCTCTGCACTTAATCGATTACGAGGGCCCCGCGCTAGTAGACGATTGTAGGGATCCACGGCCAGGTCTAGACTATTAGCCCTGGCTGCCTGACGGTAGGCCCCCGTACTAACCAAACGGCGCAGCAGTTGCTTCATCGACCATTTATCTTCGGTCATGAAGGTATAGGCCAGATAATCCAGTAACTCGGGATGGCTGGGCGGAGTCCCCTGGCTACCAAAATCTTCGGAGGTTTCGACCAGTCCACGGCCAAATAATTGCTCCCAGAATCGATTGACGGCCACCCGGGCAGTAAGCGGATTCTGTGGATTGGTCATCCACTGTGCAAAATCCAGGCGACCCGCTGGTAGATCTGGTGCATCCCAGGATAGTGAAGCAGGAACAGCAGCCGTCACCGTATCCGTTAAGACCAGCCAGCTCCCCCGATCGAAAACCTGGGTGGTCCGCGCAAATCGCCCTTGGGCCGCTTGTAAAATAGGCAGCGTTTCCCGGCCTTCTGAATTAAAACGATCGACGATGCTTTGTCCCCAGGCTAACCAATCTGCTGGATCACCGGGGAAGGGTTTTTCCAGGAAAGCCACCCAGGTAAAAGCCATATCCTCTCCTTCAGGGGCAGCGGAAGGAGAGTGCCAGTAGAGGTCAGCCAGCGGAGGAGCGTCGGCCAGAACCGCGGAATCAAGCAGTACTACTTGGTGCTTCCAGCTCAGTTCTGCTACACCAGCAATTGTAGCCAGCAAAGGACCATCTTTTGCGCCAAGGTGAATCCGAACCTCACGCCCGCTGATGCTAGGTCCGTTATTTAGCAAGAGCAGTTTTTTCCCGGACAGTTCGACCTGCGGAAGTCTAACCCAAGCTCCCTCCCCCGATCTAAAGAGCAACCATTTTCCATCCCAGTGAGCGGCATTTTCAAAATCCGTGAAATGGTGTGGGTGATAAAGTGGAGCTCCGACCGTCAGCACTTCGTCGGTATAAGTCAGTGCTGCTTGCTGTTCTTCGGGCTGCAAGGGCAAGGCTTCGATATAAGCCTGTAGCGCCCTGATATCGAGACTATCTTCCGGGCTGTACCAACTCAGCAAAGGCGCGTCGTGGTGGGTGTCCTCATCTAAGTCATTATTGAATACCGCCAGCGATTGGTAATACTCTTCGTGCCGAATCGGATCATAAGGATGGCTGTGGCACTGTACACAACTGATCGTCGTTCCAAGGAAGACGGACCAACTGGTGTTGACACGATCCATGACGGCTTGTAGGCGGAATTCTTCGTTGAGGGTCCCCCCTTCGTCATTGCTCATCGTATTGCGATGAAAGGCCGTAGCCATGAGCGACTCCTTCGATGGCTGGGGCAGCAAATCGCCGGCCATTTGCTGGATACAAAAGGTATCGTAAGGCATATCACGGTTAAAGGCCTCGATTAGCCAGTCGCGGTAGGCCCAAATTTCCCGATGGCCATCCCGTTCAAAGCCTTTTGTATCGGCATAGCGTGCCAGATCGAGCCAGGGCGCTGCCCAACGTTCCCCGAAATGAGGGCTATCCAGCAGGCTATCTATAATGGCTTGATAAGTACCTAAACTAGGATCTTTGCGGTAGGCTGCCACCCAAGCGGGTTTTGGGGGTAGGCCGGTCAAGTCTAAACTCAGACGCCGGATTAATCGCTCAGGAGCTTGTGGTGGCTTGGGTTGTAAGTCGGTTTTGCTGATTTCAGCCAGTAAAAAGGCATCGATGGGGCTGGTCCAGTCGGCAGCTAACTGCCCTACTTCTGGCGGCGCTACGAGCTGTAGTGCTTGGTAAGACCAGGGCTTTTCCCACTTTGCTCCAGCTCTGATCCAGCGTCGTAGTATTTCGATTTCCTCTTTGGCCAAGGGTTCTCCATCCAGTGGCATTCGTTGGTTGGGATCCTCAGATTCCAAACGGGCAATGAGCTCGCTCTGTCCTGGCTTACCCGGCACGATACACGGCTTTCCCGAGCGGCCGCTTACCAGTGCTTCTTCCCGAAATAAAAAGCTGATGTCTCCACTCTTTTTCACGCCTCCGTGACAACTCAGGCAATGCTCGTTGAGAATGGGTCGCACCTCCGTGTTGAAGTCCGGTTCTGGCTCTGACTGACATGCCCAGATCAACAACAAGGAAAAGAATAGTAGCGTACGCATCGGTACTAAAGATAGCCCAAGCGCATCAATTCTTAAACTAATCCGTCAATTTCGATTCCGTACTTTATCAGAAGTCCGGCCACTCCACTCACTGCAAAGCGTGCCCCATTCATCTGGTTGGCTTCCGGATCGATTTGATAGCCAAAGGCGGTACGAAAATCAGCTTCTTGCAGCTGGCTGCGATCAAAGAGTGCCCGGTTTAAGTCACAGTTGTCGAATTGGCACTTCCGCAGGTCGGAGCCGGAAAAATCTACTTCGCGCAAACTGCTATTGTTAAATTGGGTGCCCTTTAGTGGGCAGGCGGCGAAGTTGCTGAAGTCCAATTGGCAATTGTCAAATTGGAAGGCCAACAAAAATGGATTACAATCAACCCACTGCAAACCCAATAGCTTGCAGCCCATGAAACTGGCTTCCCGAAAAGAAGTCCCGCCTAAGGTAGTCCCCGTAAAGTCGCAGGCCTCGAAACGGCAGTCTACAAAAGCGATTTCCGTCAAATGAAGCTCGGCGAAGGAACAGTTTTGAAAAGTGCAGCTATCGTAGGTCTTGGCCGTAAGCGGATGCTCCGAAAAGACTTGCTCGCTAAATTGCTGATCGTAGATGGTCAAGGTACAATGGAGGATTTACCCACTAAAGTAAAGCAAAGTCCTCCAAGGTAGCTTAGTCTACGACCCTGGTCCACTGTGAAGTTCGATAGAGGAAACCCCAGTAGCCACGCAACTTCAGGGTATTGTCACCATCTAGCCACATCTTACTGCTGTAGGTCTTGCCGCTTTCCGGATCGTAAATAGTTCCGCCTTTCCACTGCTTATTTTTATAGGTAAAATCCTGAAGGATGATCGAATTTAAGATGGTCTGCGACTGTAGGCTGGCTTCCGGATTTTCTTCGTCCAGCTTCAAATTCCCGTCTTCGTCGTAAGGCTCTTCCATCCAAACGATCTTTCCGAAATACTTATCCCCCGATTGATAGATTTCCACCTGTGCATTGCCTTCAGCCGACAACCAGCGGCCCAGTACTTCGGATTGGGCGGTAATGGAACCAATAAGTAAAAAAAATAAGGCGAGAGATAATGATAGTTTATGCATGATGGCGACTTTATATTTCAGGATAACAACCCGTCTTTTAACAAACAGTTAAGCACGCTAATCTATTATTCGCGCATTCCGAAATTGAAGCCAATGCGCAGCAGCGACAAAAGTTCCTCGTCAATTTCCTCTTCTGATTTAACGCGAAAGTGGTGGGCATACTTTTTACCGTAAAGTGTAGAACGAAAGACGCGATCGTGGGGTAGTGGGCGATCGAGATAAATTTTCAGATCCAGTTGTTTAGCCATCGGCTTAAGGATCAACCAGGCCCGTTCATTGGTAAAGACCAGGGAGTGCTTGGCCGCTCCTACATTATTGGGTTCCCATTCCAGTACCGCGATCAGTAGTTTATCAAAAGCCAGGATAAGTTCTTCTGGTCGACCTGCAAACAGATCGTCAATCGTCGTGTTGACGCACATATGCGATTGGTTCGTACCACGGAAAACACGCTGGCATTTAGGGCAGGTCCACATGGATTACTATTCAGTGCTTAACGACTAGATCGATCAAATATCCGGCTCAAGCAGCCTAACCGATATTGACGCTTTTGTCCAGGACTTTAAACCATTCCGGGTGCCGCTTAATGTAGGCCGCCACATAGGGGCAAAGCGGAATTAAGGGTAAGCCTTTGGCTTCGATGTCTTCCAGTACTTGTTTGACCAAGGTGGAGGCGATACCCTTCCCGCTTAATTCATTGGGTACTTCCGTATGGGTCAGGTAGATTTTATCCCTGACCAGGATGTACTCTGCCCTAGGGCGATGGCCATCGATTTCGAAGTAGTAATAATTTTGTGCTTCGTTGTTAAGCAGGACGTATTCGGATTCAGACATGCTCGGTGAATTTGGACGCCGTGTAGGGCAACTATGAGCTTTAAACATTAAAAAGCACACTCAGGATTGAATGGTTCAATTACTTTAAACCAAAGCCTGAATCATCCGCTTAAAATGGGGGTAATAAGTAGGTTCATACCAGTAAATTAATGGTTTTTCAACTCAATCCAAACTGCCTTAGCCCGTGCACACAGCTCTCCGGCTTCATTAAATACAGCGGTACCACTAAAGTATTTGCGTCCATCTTGCCCTATTGGCCAGGCCGTCACTACGCAGGCTTCTCCTGGCCGCACTGGCTGGATTTCTTCTGCCGTTAGTCGGCCCAACACGACAGTTTTTACCTTGTCTCCCATAATAGCAAAGGCGCCGGGGCAATCCAAGGCTGCCCAGATAAACTCGGAGGCGACGTAGCCATCAGTTCCCGCCAGGTCCGCTGCTGGCCGCCAGGGAGCAGCAAAGAGCGATTCGCGCGAAGAAGCACCCGCAAAAATGCGCAGACCATCGCCTTCTGCACGATCTAAACCACAGACAAAGCAAGTAGGAAAAGCCGGGCGTTCCTGGTGCCCCAGGAAGTTTTTCGTATTCTCCAGCGCTTCCGCAAAATCAAGATAAGGGGGAACCTCCAAGTCATCCAGTGAACCTGGGCGGGCGGTGGCAATCAGCTCTTCACCGGCTAGCAGTTGTAACTGATCGGCCTCCTGCCGTACTTCCATTGCTTGATCCAGCGGAATGGGCTTACGGAGGGTGACTTCCGAGAGATAATCGGTTTGTTGATCCACTAAGCCACAGCTATATCCGCCGTTGCCAGAGGTAGGGGGTCCGCAAAAGCGAGAAGAAACCTTGATCATTTGGCTGTATTTACGAGGACAAAATAGTCTTCCTCCAGCTAATTCGTATCCATTTTACCCCATATGGGCTATTCTTTAGCCTTAACTAAGCCAGGACCTTTATGACCAAGGAAATTTACCAACTAGCCATACTTATGCGAAACGCCTTACTTCCAGTCCGTTCCCTATCAAGCCTGTGCTATTGTCTGTTGATAGCAGCACCTCTAGCTGCTCAGATTAACATTACGGAGAACCGTCTGACCAATGAACTCGATCAACGGATGAAAGAAGTGCTCTACGAAACCAACCTGGATATTGATGGCACCTTGTCGCCACTGATTCAGACTACTGGCCCTAACCAAAGCTGGAATTTTGCCGACCTCAACTACGTGGATTCCACCATCCTTTTTGAGGAATTGACCGAAGTCAACATGAACGACCCCTACATCAATGACCCCAACCTGGCCGGAGCCAGTCTACGGTGGTACCAAATCGTACCACCAGCCACCGGTGCTGTACTCCAGGATACGGTCTTTCGCTATTTGTACGGCAATTTAGTCGCCGGCAACTGGACCTATAATGGGGGCGTGACGATAGCTGACATCGACTTCGACGGTGAAGTCGACACCTTCCTACAGTGGTTTGACCCGCCAAGTTTGCAAGTCCGTTTCCCCGTAACAGAAAATTCAGCCTGGCACGATAGCACCACTTTTAACCAAAATTTTATGGGTATGCCTTTTCAGTCGGCCACGGAGCTCGACTCTAACTGGGTAGTCGGTTGGGGCAGCTTACAAACTCCTGCTGGCACCACCGAGGTGCTAAGGGTCAATAATAAGGTCGTTAATCAGGCATTCGGTAGCCCTTTGGTCGATATTGGCAATAGTATTGAATTCCAATCAGCCGACGGGGCCATCTCTGCGGCCATTGTAATCGAAGATGGGCGAGCATTTCATCGCGTGCGCACTAACGTAGGCATGGCTACCAGTACCCGACAGCCACCTCGCTTACGTTTTCGATTACTACCCAATTTCCCGAATCCGGTAGCTGAGCAAACCCGTTTTCAATTTGAGCTACAAGATGCCGGCCGAGTAGAATTAAACCTTCTGGATAATCAAGGGAGAACCGTGGCCGAGATCTGGGAAAGGGAGACACCTGCGGGAGTACAAAACATCCTCTGGAACAATCCTGGTCTTCCAGCTGGCCTCTACTGGTTGCGTATGCGAATGGGGCAGCAGGTCCTGCAACAAGCAGTCATTATCGGACTTTAAGTCGAGCCGTGCGATCTAGCCTTCTTCTTCCTGATCGTCAAGTCGTCGGTAGCGACCAAAACCCAATAGGGCCATAGTAGAACCACAAATCAGCAAGGCATAAACGGGGACAACCGGTTTACCTTGCACAAGTTCGTACAGACCGACTTGCATACCTACCACACCAGCCAAGGCAGCCGTGAGGGCGTAAAATTGTTCGCGGGATCTCATGCTTAGATACGTACGGATGATTGATAATTGTTCAGCAAGGCTAATAGAGATGCCTTTATCAGAAACAAAACGTACACGTTTTTCGATCTGTTGCCTGCTCTTTTGTTAAAGCGTCAACTTATCACTGACCCAACTAGGCGCTTTTCAGGTACAAATCCAGCCAGACTTCGGGCAGCTCCTGATCGTTGGTATAGACTTCCAAAATCCGCTTCTCATCACGGGGGTAGCGCCCCCAGTAGTGATCCGGCAAGCGATCATCGCCCTGAAAATAGAGCTGAGTCACTAAATCCTGGTGTCCTTCGGCCTCAGAAACCAGATAATGAATATGCTTAGGGCGCTGGCCGTAGGGAGGCGGCACAAAGGTCTTGAAGGAGTAACTTCCATCAGCCTTCGTTCGTACGCGGCCGCGACAACGATATTCCTCTGAATCGTTGTCGTAATCGCCACGGTGATCACAATGCCAGATATCGACAATCGCATTGGCGATGGGTTGTTGACAATCCGCTCCGAAGAGTCGGCCGCGAATCAATAGTGGCGTTTCAATGGCGTTATCCGGATAGGTTAAATCCTGGCGAAAAGGCGCGTCGGCGCGAAAAAACGGGCCGAGAATATCAGCGGTTGTGGCGCAGTCGCCAATGTAGCTACCATCGGCCTGTAGCACTGCCGTACCAGCACTAGAAACCGCGAAGGCACTCAAGCCAGCCAGGCGGATAAACTTTCTGCGATTCATTGGGAGAGGGGTTTAGTAGGGGTTAAATCTTTCTTTGGAACCAAAGAATCCCTTCACATATTGCCTCAGTAGGCCACTTAGCCCTCCCTGCTAACTACTCATTTTTAGTGGGCCTTTGCCGTCGCAATTCAGCTCGGCGCATTGGCATCCCATCGATCGTGGAGAAAAGCTCGTTTACCGCAAGCACATTGGGCTGGCGTATTTTCACGCCTCCATCTAAACCCAAAAGCACAACCGTAAACTCTCCATCTTGTGCATATGCTTGGAAGATGTCAGTTGTAGGCTGCCACTGCCCATTACGCAAGACGGCCTGCCTGTACTGGTTCGGCAACACCTGAAAGACCAATAGCTTGCGCTCCTCCAGGCCCTCCTTAGCTGCCGCAAGCTCCGCTAATTGCGCTGTTGCCCGTTGTTCATTTTCTTCTCCAGACAAAACAAGTAACACTCGATTTTGCCACCGATAAGCGGATAGATCCTGGGCGCTCGCCTCCGAAGGACCAGTACAAGACAACAACAAGGCGAAGGGCAATATGGACAGCTTATTCATCAAAGAAATAATGCCGATCAGCGCATTAAGTTGACTGCTCCCGCCAGGGTTTTGTTCTGCCCATTGATTAACTCCACTTTAATCTGGTAACCATAGGTTCCCGTCGGCATAGGTCGTCCGCGGCTATTCCCATCCCAGCCCTGGTTCAGCCTGCCGGGCGTCAAATTCTCTTCAGCGTAGAGGATACCTCCCCAGCGGTCAAAAATGTAGAGCTGTTTGATTTGTACTACCGCAGGTCCAGCGAAAACGGTAAAATAATCATTGACTCCATCGAGATTAGGACTAAAGGCCGTAGGCACGTAAACGGGGCTTTCCAAATCTACTTCTAGTTGCAACTGGGCGCTGGTCTGGCAATTACGCGCATCGGTCAGTATCACTTCGTAGAGCGTGTTTGCCAATGGCAGCAATTCTACTTCCAGGCAGCTGCTATCCAGACAGTTTACTGTGGGGCTCCAGCTCAACTGCGGATCAGGAGCTATGGTCTGAGCTTGCAAGCGGAGACTTTCACCAAGCCGAATACTACGCGACGGACCCAGCTCTAACTGTGGTGGGTCGGTGGCAGGCACCACCAGATCTACGGCAGCCTCGCAACCATTGGGCGCGCGCGCCTGCAAGCGATAGGGCCCACTGCAAAGGTCAAAGAAAGAAAAATCTGCCGCAAAATTTCGCCCATCCAGGCTATAGAGCCAATCGGCCGGGGGGGCAAGCACCCAGATTTCTCCACTACAATTATTGGCACATTCTGCTACTTCAGCAAGGGCATTTAAGTTAAGCTCTTCCAGCTCCAGGCTTACTTCTACGTTGGGGTCCGGGCAACCGTTGGTGCTCGTCAAACTATAGCTAAAGCGATAAATACCCGGAATTTGTTGGCGCGTGTCAAAAGTGCCACTGGCCGGGTTAAAAGCAGCACTACCAACGGCATTATCAGACACTGCCGTCCAGCTTCCGCCAGGGTCAGCAGTACTTAGTAAAGTATTTAAATCAAAAACGCCCGCTACTTCAGTGCAAAGAGCTGGCACCTCCAGCGCAGTACCAACCGAGGGTCCTGGCAGTACACTGACACTAGCACTGGCCTGCGCACTACAGCGGCCATTATCTAGCGTGGCTGTGAAAGTTGAATTTCCCGTAGGGCTAACCGTAATGCTCTCTCCTAGACTGCCATCATCCCAGCTAATTGTCCCCGCTTCGCCACTAGCCGTCAGGGTAAGGGATGATCCTGGACAAAGCGTAGCCATTGGTGGGTCGATAAGGATTTGGACCTGCGGAAGTCCAAACACCTCTACCGTATCAAAACTGGCGCAAGCCCCCAGACCCGCTTGTACCCAGTAGGTTTGGCTGCCGACTGGTGACACTTCCAAGTCAGTTTGATTGCTACCATCACTCCACAAATAAGGCCCGAAACCTATTGCTGTCAAATCGGTTGCAGTGCCGAAACAAACCGTATCGGCAGCAGTCTGCAGGATGACCTGGTCTCGCCCGTCGGGCACCCTAAGATCAACCTCCAACACACAGGATTGTCCGCCTACCAATAGACGGTAGTCGCCAATGGGAGCATCGAGTAAATCCAGATTATTGGCCACCGTATCGCCGTTCATATCCGTCCAGTGATAAGTCACGGAAGGAGGTACGTTTTCCAATGCCAAGCCTGTGATACTCCCTCCCTGAAGGCCACAAGCGCCGCTAATTTGGAGATTAGTAGTGTCAAGCGTTGGAACTTGGGTGGCTTCCTTTAAGGAAACTTGGTCAAAATAATAATAAGCCATAGTCTGGAAATCTCCAGCAGCGCGATCAATACCTTCGTCAGAATGGAAACAGCCAATAACGACCCATTGCTCGCCACCAGTTGCAGTATAAGTACCACTAAGGCTGGCCCAAGCAGCGGCATTTTGCCAGTAAATACCAGCAGGGGTTGTGATTTGGGGAGTTACTGCGAGCTGCATTGAAGACGGTTCATAGGTTGTCGGCGCCTCGGCTCCGAAGTAAGCCCCAATGCGATCGACGGCCAAGCCGCTGCGATCCGCCAAACTAAACTGCATGGAAAACTCATAAACCTGGCCAGCAATTAAGGGCTCTGCCAACTGCCCCATTAGGTACTCTTTAGCAGCAACCTCCCCCGGTTCTGCTATGGTATGCAAGAACAAGCCAACATATGCACTACCATTAGCAGCAGCTTGATCACCAAATAGATTTTCCGGTACACTAAAAAACTGATTACCACTATTCGAGCAACTGCTAAACAGGTCGCCTGTGCTTGGAAAAGACTGCCCGCCGATTATTGGAGCAGGACTAGGATGCTGCCAGGGAAGTGCAAGATTGATTCCCGCTTGATCACTTGGACAATCCGTGTAATCTTCAAAACTGGAGTTAAGTATTAACTCCCGCGAGCAATCCAATACCACTTCCTCGGGAGGAAGGGGAACCTCCAGGCCCATCATGCACCAAACCAGTTCGCCAGCGCCGGGGTTGGTCGTTTCACAGTTGGTATTGCCCGCAGAATAAAACTCCGTAGCAACGCCCAGAATACCACCAAAGCCCGTAAGCCAGTAGGCCTGGTACACGCCTTCAGGAATAGAAAGCGTGACGGCATAATCCAAGGCAGGACCGGAAAGCAATCCGCCGGTTGCATATTTAATTTCTCCCAAGTGGCAGTCGGGACCTGCTAAGCCTCCTCCCAGGGTCGGCACGAGGTTATCGTGTAATACAGTAGTCGTCTCTAGCGTAATCGGCGCCCGATTGATGGCCGCTAAAAGGGTATTGATATTGGCCTCCTGAAAGTCGGGTAAATCAGGATTGTTAGAAAAAACAGGATCTACCCCAAAAAAGACCGAGCCCCCTAAGCGAATATAATCAAAGAGGCGATCCATAAACGGCTGGGTAAAGCTGGAATAAACCCCTTGTACCATGACTAGGCGATAGTCCTCCAGATTGTCCAGGCAACTATTGGGCTCAATACCCAGGGCCGGCATATCACTTACTGAACAGGCCACAATGGGTTCCATATCATCTACTTCCTGCACGCAACTGAATTGCGCAGCTCCAAATTCTTCGGGATTGACGTGTAGCACCAAAATTTGGGCACCAAGGGTACTCCAAGAAAGCCAGCAACCGAAAGCTCCTGTCAATAGAAATTGAAATAAGAATCGCATAAAAGTGAGTTGGGGCAGGTGGCCTTAAAACCTAAAATAGGTTCTTCTCCCTTTCTAATCGTTAAATAAGCAGTGACTAGACGCGGAATTGACTAAAAAATGGCCGCCAGCTGATAATTCAGAATTATCTGTAAAAACCGATTACTAGCCCTCAAGCAGATTTCCTTATTTTGTTTTTCAAATATTCCTCCCTGCTATGTGCAACCAAAACCGTATCAGCTGCTTTTGCTGTTTTTCCTTCTTATTCTTCCTGGGACCACTGCTCGGCCAGACTAATATTTCTGGCATCATCAATCAGTACAGCGCCGTTACGGCCATTGACCTGCCAAATAATACCTTAACCTTAAGCGCCCCTGGCAGCTTTGCTGAAGGAGATAATGCGCTACTTATTCAGATGCAAGGGGCTAGTATCGTAGCTGGTGACAGTCCTTCCTTTGGTGAAATCACGGCCTATGGTGGAGCTGGTAATTATGAGCTGGTAAAGGTCTGTGCTGTAATTGGGAACGATGTAGTACTGGAAGACAACTTAGTCAACAGCGACTATGCGGTAAACAGTCGGCTCCAGCTCGTAAGTGTACCCGACTATAACGATGCAACGGTAGTTGCTCCTTTAAGTGGACAAGCCTGGAATGGCTCTACGGGAGGTGTGCTAGCCCTGACGGTCAAAAACGTCCTGACGGTTAATGCCGACATCAATATGGACGGTAAGGGGTACCGGGGAGGTGAGTTTGAAGATGGGGACTTCAACTGTAATTGGACCAGCAACATCGACAATCGCTACTACAGCACGCCCGACTTTGGAGGGCGCAAAGGAGAAAGCTTTGCTGACTACATCGCCAATCGGGAATACGGCCGAGGGACGCAGGGAAGTGGCGGTGGTGGTGGTAATGACCACAACAGTGGCGGTGGCGGTGGCGCCAATGGTGGTGCCGGCGGTCAGGGTGGAGAAAACCGAGAACCGGGCTTTTTCAATTGCGATGGGGAGTTTCAAGGTACTGGCGGCCGTTTACCTGACCTGACCGCCAGTCGTATTTTCATGGGCAGCGGTGGTGGCGCCGGCCACGGCAATAATGATGTCGGCACTTCTGGCGGACACGGCGGTGGCATCATCATTATCATCGCCACTAATCTAACGACCAGCAGCAGTGCGACCATCTCCGCCAATGGCAACGATGTACCGATCACCAACGGTCAGGACGGTGGCGGTGGCGGCGGCGGCGGCGGTTCGATTCAGCTAGAAATCGCCCAACTTTCCAGTGCCATTTCTCTATCTGTGACTGGTGGCCAAGGCGGTGACACCGACAATCAGAACAACAACCGTTGCTTTGGCCCCGGCGGGGGTGGTGGGGGTGGCCTCATCCGGGCTACCGTCAGCCCACTCAGTAGTCAAATGGATTTAGCCGGTGGCGCTGCTGGCCAACGCTTCAACAGCACCGCCAATAATTGTATGGGCAATGGCAATGGTGAGCCGGAAGCCGGTGACGATGGCCAGGTCCAATCTTTCTTCATTCCCCGTGGTAATGTTCCAGCTCCGGCTTGTCTGAGTCTACCCGTTAGCTGGGAGTCCATCCGAGGAACAGCTTTTGATCGCTACAATCAGATTGATTGGGAGGTCAGCGCTCAGTTCAACAACGACTACTTTGAAATAGAACGTAGTCTGGATGGGCGAATATTTACGGCGCTTGGTCGGCAACCTGCCAGCACGGCCAGCCGCTATCAGTTTAAAGATTTTGCAGCACCCGCTGGTCTCGTCTTTTACCGGGTTCGCCAGGTGGACTACGACGGTAGTTACACCTACTCTGGCTTGGTACAAATTGACCGTAAAAGTGCCCAGCCACTCCTAGTATTTCCCAATCCAACCCAGCTTGAGGAGTCGGTTCAGCTGCGTTTACCTCAGCAAAGCGATTACCTCCTACAACTCTACAACAGCGGCGGTCAGCAAGTTCGCCATTTGAACATCCTGAATCAAGCCAGCTACGAGCTGCCTTTAGAAGGGCTACCTACAGGTATTTATCACCTCCGGCTCAGCTCCGGACAGCAAGAGTGGTCTGAAAGGCTGCTGGTGATCGAATAACTTATAACGATCTCTTATGGCTAGCCGTCGAAGCTTTTTACAACAGACCGCCATTCTTGGAACGGCCATTGGCTGGCCTCAACTGGCTTGGGGGGTGTACCGCCCCCCGCAGCGGATGGAGACATTCGCTTCGCTCTGCCGAGCGGAAGAAATTACTTTGAGCCCCTTGAAGAGATCAAGCTGAGCATCCATCAACCCGCCGCCACAAAAATCATAATCACGGATGGACAAGGGCGGACTTATCAGCAAATGGATTATGCAGAGAACCTGAGTTTTCTAGTGGGCGGTGCCCTAGGAGCCCACCGCATCCAGCTACTAGATCGCCAGGGCCGGCCGCTGACAGATCAATTATTCTGGGTAAATACTCGTAGCATTCTCGAAGACGACAGCGGCTACTGGACTGATTTTTTTGCCATCCTTTACGGCACGCTATTCGGTAGCAACTACTCGGGCGGAAAGGTCGTACGCTATAACGGAAAATATTACCGCTTCTATTCCTCCTGGTTTCAGGATCACGTTTTCGTGGCCGAAGCGATGAAGTACTTCTTGCCGGATATCCAGTCGGGCATCGACCTCTACGCTGATGGGCAGCGTGCAGATGGCCTTATCTGGGACAACTACAAGCACCCTTATCCACAGCTACACAGTTTTTGGGAATATCGCTTCAATTACGGCGGCTTCACCTACCGCCCAGAAGATGAGCACTCTTCAGCCATCTTCGTGCGTATTCCCGTGGAGAACATCGGGGAGCATACCTTCATTGAGGGGCTTTACTACGCCTGGAAAGCGACCGGTGATACCGCCTGGATGACCAGCCGTCTGGAACAGGCCCTTAAGGCCGTTCGCTTTGCTACCAGCTCGCCCTGGTATTGGAATGAAGAGCAACAGCTCCTAAAACGTCCTTTCAGCATCGACCGCTGGGACTTCCAATCCAATCTGGATGCCCAAATCACGGGCAAAGATTTCATGGGGGCCGACCTCGACAAAACCCGCTATGGCATCTTCTACGGCGATAACATTTGCTTGGCCAATGCCTGTATTTGGTTGAGCGAAATGCTGCGGGAGGTCAACCGCTCCGCAGAGGCCACCCAAATCGAACAGCTGGGACAAGACCTCAAGCAAAGAATTGACCAACTGGCCTGGAATGGACAATTTTACGAACATTGGATTCCCGTTGAAAACCAACAGAACCTGGATTTTGGAGTCGATACGAGGCAACAGGTTACCCTGTCTAATGCGATGGCGCTATTGCGCGGCCTTACGACCGAACAAGCCCAAGCCATTATTGCTACCTACCAACGAATTCGAACGGAAATGCCGCCTAGTTCGCCGGGAGAATGGTACCTCTGCTACCCCCCCTTTGAGCATGGATGGCATATCCCCAAATGGGAGTACATGAATGGGGGAGTCAGCAATATTGTTGCCGGCGACCTAGCGCTGGGTGCATTCCAGCATGGCTTTGAAGCCTACGGTTTAGATATTTTAGAGCGTGTCTACCAACAGGCGAAGGATAACGGGATGAAACTAGAAGGCGCTTACAAAGGTCAAGTAGCTAGTCCGCCAGTTCGCTCCTTCCAAACACTGGATCTCCAACCGCTGGCACAAGCTGCACTTAGTGGCGAAGTATCGGGAACAGCCCTCCCCTGGCCGGGGGGTAGCAAGGCTGATCTGAGTCAGCTACCTACCGGTTTACAAGAGTTTGGCGGGGTACCTTTCGAGGTGATTCTTCCCCAAGCTAACGAAGGCAAATCGGTCGTAGTTGTTAGTGGTCGATCCCCTCACACCGAACGGGTTCGCCTGCTAGTCGGAGCGCGTAGTCAATCAATCTACCTGCTACACGCCTCCACGGCCCCGATCACTGCTGGTCAGTTAAGTATCATCTACACGGACGGCAGTCGACACGATCGCTACCTGCACAAGAATGAAGAAGTAGGTCACTACTGGTATCCTACGATCAAGCCGGCTAAAAGCGGTATTCCAAAGGCTATCGTTGCCTGGCGAGGCGCAGCCCAGGAGGTGAAAGAAGTGGGTATTTACGCCTTTGGCTTCGAACATCCATACCCAGAAAAAACCATCGATTATCTGGAGCTTAGCAATCCTGCCAGCACGGATTGGCTAGTGCTGGCCGCCACGCTAAGCGACGGGCCACATTTCTTCCCTCCCCCAATTACCACCAGCATACCTGACCACTGGGCCGCCGCCCATGTCTTTAAAGCCACTATGGAGGGCTTAGTCGGTATCGTTAATACCGGATTGGCTTTTGACCGAGTCCGCATTCGCCCGCTCTGGTCTTTGACCAACACCGAGTCCGTCAAAGCCTGCGCGAAGTACGAGGTCAGCCAATCCTACTGTAGCTATCAATATCGCCTAAAAGAAGATCAAAATTGCGAGTTAACCTTCACCAGCACTGCAGCCTTCTTCTCCCTCGAACTATTATTACCGTCTGCCACCTCCATTGCTAATCTACAACTGAATGGTCAGGCGGTAAAACACGAACAGCGGAGGCAGGGCGAATCAATTTATGCTTGCCTAGAAGTACAGGGGGTTGGGGTAAACCGACTGAACTGGCAGCTGAACTAGCCGGCAGCTTTAGGCCAGTACGGCCAGTCGTTTAAAGGATTCCAGCTTGTTTTCCAGAAACTGATCGGAGCCATCAATATCGATCTCCAGCCAAATCGGACGGTGGTCCGATAGTTGACCTTTACGCCAATAATCGCGGAAATAGGTCCGGTATTTAGCCTCCGAAGTAAGCGTGGAGGGATCACCTTTAGTAGCATCCATGATGTCTTTATACAGAGCGTAATCTTCTAATTTGTAGATGGTCTCAAAAAGGTCAATAGCCCCACCTTGCTGGCCCGTAATCTCGCTGGGTAGCGGGAAGTAGTTGCCGTGACGAATGAAAATACGATCGAAAGGCTCGGCGGAATTAATGGCGGTGTTGGTGTTTTCGCCTTCCAACAGATCCGACTCGTAAAAGCCGTATTCATTCATCAGTACCTCAATGTCGGTATCTTCCTGATAGAGGTTAAAATCGCCAAGTAGTACCAGATTATTCGACCAGAGTCGCTTGGTGCGTACTTTGGTATCGATGACTTTCATCAGTAAATCGACTTCTTGCTTACGGCGGGCTTTTTCCGCTGGTTTATCACCGGGTTGCAGGTGCAGATTGACTAAAGCAAAATCTTTCCAGGCCGTCTTAAAACCGGTGATGTAAGGGGTGCGCTTCAACTGCGCCACTGCTTCATCTTGCTCCAGCAGATCTTTCCAAATGACAATTTCACCAGCCAGTCCGCTGAATTCGAC